>NZ_CP088247.1:2839700-3477050 GCF_021117295.1 Methylorubrum sp. B1-46
AGGCCGGGCGAGAGCGTGCTCATCGCTTTGCCGACGCGATTGGCGAAATCGATCTTCTCGCCGGCTCCGGCGCGCGGCCATAGGGAGGCTTTGTCGTCCATCTTCAGCCGGCCTGCCGCCAGAGATGGATCGACGAGGCAGAACATGGCCAACAACCCGATCGCTGCCGCTCGTCCCATCGCTTTGCTCCCCGTTGCGTTGTCGGATGCCGCCTCATGATCTGCAGATCCGACAGACGCAATACGGTGCGTTCTTCGATGTTGCGTGAGATGCGAAATTTAAGTTGTTTCTCAGAGATTTATCTGCTTCGGGCGCTGCCGGAAACTGTCCCGTGAGAAAGGTCGACCCGCCACCAGAAGCTCCTGGCGGCCGGTCTGCCTACACCGAAGCTGCCTTTAGCGAGAGCTTCCGCCGCCATTGCCGCCGCCGGCGCTGCCTTGCGGGATCGCGCGCTCCGGTTGGCCGGCATTGCCGCCTGCCGCAGAATTGGTGGTGATGGTGTCAGCTCCGGTGGCGCCGGGCGCGATAATGTAATCGACGGTGTTGCCGGTTGTGTTGGTCTGGCGCTGGATGATCGTGCCCGGCGGAAATGGACCTGCCAACGGACCGGGAGGTTGGACTTGGGCGGTCGCCGCGCCCGAGCCGAGACAGCTCAAGGCGGCAAGGGTGAGAGCGGTGCGGCGCATATGAAACTCCTGAACGAGTGCCCCGAGAACTCCTGAACGACGCAGGAAGGGCCGCTATCCGCATGCAAGTCTCTCAACGGCTGCTCGGTTTCCTGGCGCCCCTGCGGCCTGATGACGACACCCGCCGTGGATGACATCCGAGGCGGGATTTCCGTGGCTGACTCCGCACAGGGTGCAACCGTATCAGCAAATCCGAGCAACAGCCTGTATTGGGGAATGCCCGAGTAAGGGTGGTCAACAAAAACAAAAAAGGCCGCCCCGAAGGACGGCCCGAAGTCTAGGGAGGAAACGCCCAAGAAGGGCTGCAGAACCGCGACGCCATCGCGATCCGGCATGCCCAATATTTCTCACGTTGCACTGCACAATGCAATTGGCGAAGCGTCGGAAGGGGCATGCGCTGACTGCATATGTTGGCAACGCTTCATTCGACGGAGCCAAAGGCCCGCTCACGAGTTCCGGTCCGCCTGACGCCGTTTTCGGATGCCTGAGATGCCTCGCTGGATGTTTGCCTTCCCCATCGTGCTGCTGCTGATGGCGGCGCTTGTCGTGTTTGCCTTCACGCGCACCGGTCCGACGGACAATCAGAACACTCACGCGCCGCAAACCGGCCAGACGCGCTGACACCACCACCTCGCACGCTCTCCTTTTCCCGCCGGTGAACCCCTCGATCCTGCTCGGCCTGCAAATTGCAAAACCGAGTTGCAGGAACGTTGGAGGGGGGGCTGTCATGCGGGTCGGCTGCGCGGTGGTGCTGATCGGTTTGCTGATCCCTTCCGCATCGAGGGGCCTGGAGGCGCGATCGGATGTTGCCACCTTTATCGAGACCGCCCAGCACCATATCGGCGAGCGCGTCACCCTCGAACATTGCCACCTCGTCTACACGACCGAGGAGGAGATCACCTGCGTCGGACTTCTGCCGAAGGATGCCGCAGGCGAGGTGCGGATGGCCGGCAAGCTTCTGATCCGCGTCGGTCCCGCGGAGATGTCGAGCCATAAGCGGGCTCTCGCCCACTGCGCCGGAGGCGCCCTCAACGGAAGCTGCGAAGTGAACGTGTCGGGTGAGGTCTACGATGCCGCCCGCTCCTTCGGATTGGGTGAGGCGCGTCTGATCGGTCTGCGCGAGGCGGCGATCCGCTGGCCTGACTGACGGATGGAGATGATGCCGACGGCCGGAGCGTGGCGGTGTCCCTGGGCAGGGAATGGGCATGAGCCCACGGGTGAACCGTCGAAGGCTTACGGCGTTGGAACTTCTAGGGAGTTTACCGATGATCGCACGTCTCATCTCCGCAGCGGGCCTCACCGCCCTGCTCGTTGTTCCGGCCCTCGCGCAGGGACCGGCCCAGACCGGCACCGGTGGTGATCCGGCCTCGACCATCTACGCGCCCAACACCTCGCCCGTCGGCCGGACTATGCCGCCGGCCGGGGCCGGAGGAGCGCGCCGGGATTCAAACAATCCCGACCGCGAGACCGCCATGGAGCGGAAGGACGACAAGATCGACACCGGCATCTGCATCGGTTGCGACAAGTAGGCGAAGCCCGCGAGCGGCTGCAGGCGGTGCCGTTGTCACTCCGACCAGCGCAGGGCGGCGGCGGCAGCCAGGGTGCCGACCACCGCCGCGATCAGGCTTAAAGCGGCCAGCACCGCGAGCGGTGTCGCGAAGGGCACCGTGCCGCCGAGGGCGGCCTCGGCCGACGAGACGCCGAAGATCAGGGTCGGAATCATCAGCGGTAGCACGATGATCGCCAGGATCAGGCCACCGCGGCGGATGGTGGCCGTGAGGGCCGCGCCGACCGCCCCGATGAAGGCCAGGGCCGGCGTGCCCAGCGCGAGCGTCAGTGCCGTGGCGCCCATAGCTTTCGGCGAAAGGGCGACCAGCAATCCGAACAGCGGAGAGGCGAGCGCCAGCGGCAGCCCGGTGGTGAGCCAGGAGGCGAGCACCTTGGCCAGCACCACCAGTTCCAGGGGAACGGCGGCACCGGTCATCAGGTCGAGGGAGCCGTCCTCCTCGTCCGATTGAAACAATCGGTCGAGCCCGATCAGGGTGGCGAGCACGGCCGAGAGCCACAGGATCGCTGGGCCGATCCGCGAGAGCAGCTTCAGATCCGGCCCGAGGGCGAAGGGCACCAGCACCACGATCATCAGGAAGAAGACCAGCGACAGTGCGCCCGAGCCGCCGACACGGGCGGCGAGCTTCAGATCACGGGCAAGCAGGGCGGAGAATGCGCGAATCACAGCCACTCCTCTGCAGCGAACGCGTCCTCGACCGCGGCCGGAGCGGTGACGGGTCCGATGCGCAGCTCGCGGGCATCTTCGAGGCCGAGGGCTTGGTGCGTTGCAGCAATCACGAGGCCGCCCTCCGCGCGGTGGTGCTGCATCAGGCCGGCGAGCACGCCTTGCGAGGCGAGGTCGAGGGCGGCGGTCGGCTCGTCGAGAAGCCAGAGCGGGCGGCGACAGACAAGGAGCCGAGCCAGCGCCACCCGTCGCCTTTGTCCCGCGGAGAGGTAGCCCACCGGCAACCGCGCCACGTGCGGCAGGCCCATCGCCGCCAGAGCCTGCACTGGAGAGGCGGCTGGGTGACCGAGAAGGTCGCGGGCAAATTCAAGGTTCTCCGCAGCCGTCAGTGCCGATTTCAGCCCGTCTCGGTGACCGACGACGTGAAGGCATTCCGGCAGGGTGGCCTCGCCGATGCCCTCGCCGCGGATCGCGCCGGCATCGGGTTTGAGGCGGCCGGACAGCATCGTCAGCAGGCTCGATTTGCCGGCGCCGTTTCGTCCGGTCACCATCAGCCCTTCGCCGGGGCCGACGGCGAAGGAGAGCCCGGCGAAGATCCGGCGCCCCGAACGGCGGCAGGCGAGATTCTCGACGATCAACCGCACGGATCGGCCTTGGGTGAGGGGAGGGTCCGCACGTCTCGTCTTCGTCCCGAGGAAAGCTGGATAGACCGCCCGCGATACGAGAGGCGGTTCGAGGCCGGATCGCTTCGGCGATCCGACGGCTTGCGGCCTATAGCCGATCGTTTCGCGGCGCGCGAACCGTACGCCTCTCCGGCGCAAGGGTTTCGCGGTTCCCGGTGGCGGATTCGCAGGACTGATTGTCAGAGCTTCCGAGCAGCCGCCGGTCGATCGAGGAGGAAGCGACCCGCGATCCCGCCGCTCTGGCCGGCCGCGGGTGGTTGGAGGCCCGGCTCGCCCACCTCACGCTCCATCGGCGCGACGCATTCCGGGCGGCTTTGCGCCGATGCGGTGCCTTCGCCGGGGTGGCTGACCGAGCGGCTTTTGCACGGCACTCGGAGCTGGAATGTCAGGCGCGCGGCTGTGTCATCGGGCCAGTAGCGGCCAATTTCGAAACGTTCTATAGACCGGTTCAGGCTGCGCCGCGCGATCATTCAAGGGCGTCCAAACCGCCCCTCGCGCACCATCCTGAGTGTCATTCGCGGGCCTCCCGGCCGCCGGGAGATCCCCGAGGGCACTCGCTACCCGGGCACCCCCGGGGCGGCGCGCGCTCCTTGGAGCGCATCCGGCCGAACACCTCTCGTGGTGCAGGTTATGCCTGCTCCGTGTTCGCTAACGCCAGCTCAGGATCCGACTCGCCGTGGCATCGCTCGATAGTTTCAAGTCCCGCCAGACGCTTGAGGCAGGGGGCAAGACCTACGCCTACTACTCGATCCCCGAGGCACAGAAGAACGGCTTGGCCGACGCGACCGCGCTGCCGTTCTCGATGAAGGTGATCCTTGAGAACCTTCTCCGCTTCGAGGACGACCGCTCGGTCCGCAAGGGCGACATCGAGGCCGCCGTGGCGTGGCTCGGCAACAAGGGCAAGGCCGAGACCGAGATCGCCTTCCGCCCCTCCCGCGTGCTGATGCAGGATTTCACGGGCGTGCCCGCGGTGGTGGACCTCGCCGCCATGCGCGACGCCATGGTCGCGCTCGGCGGCGACCCCCAGAAGATCAACCCGCTGGTGCCGGTCGATCTCGTCATCGACCACTCGGTGATCGTCGACGAGTTCGGCACCCCGAAGGCGCTCGGCGACAACGTCGCCCTCGAATACGCCCGCAACGGCGAGCGCTACACCTTCCTGAAATGGGGCCAGTCGGCGTTCGATAACTTCTCCGTCGTGCCTCCCGGCACCGGCATCTGCCATCAGGTGAATCTCGAATACCTGTCGCAGACGGTATGGACCGGGGCGGGTGAAGATGGAGATCCCTTCCCGTGTGCCTATCCGGACAGCCTTGTCGGCACCGATTCGCACACCACCATGGTCAATGGCCTTGCCGTGCTCGGCTGGGGTGTCGGCGGGATCGAGGCCGAGGCGGCCATGCTCGGTCAGCCGCTGTCGATGCTGATCCCCGAGGTCGTCGGCTTCAAGCTGTCGGGCAAGCTCCCCGAGGGAACCACCGCGACCGACCTCGTGCTCACCGTCACGCAGATGCTGCGTAAGAAGGGCGTAGTCGGCAAGTTCGTGGAGTTCTACGGTCCCGGTCTCGACGACATGCCGGTGGCCGACCGCGCGACCATTTCGAACATGGCGCCCGAATACGGCGCGACCTGCGGCTTCTTCCCGATCGACCAGAAGACCATCGACTTCCTGAAGGTCACTGGCCGACAGGACGATCGCATCGCGCTGGTCGAGGCCTACGCCAAGGCGCAGGGCATGTGGCGCGACGCCAAGACGCCCGATCCGGTCTTCACCGACACGCTCGAACTCGACATGGGCACGGTGCGTCCGTCGCTCGCCGGCCCGAAGCGCCCGCAGGACCGGGTTCTGCTCGATGCCGCCAAGGCCGGCTTCGCCGATTCCATGGAGAAGGAGTTCAAGAAGGCCGCCGACATCGCCAGCCGCTACGCGGTCGAGGGTGCGAACTTCGACATCGGCCACGGCGACGTGGTGATCGCGGCGATCACCTCCTGCACCAACACCTCGAACCCGAGCGTGATGATCGGCGCGGGCCTGCTCGCCCGCAACGCGGTCGCCAAGGGCCTCTCGTCGAAGCCGTGGGTGAAGACCTCGCTCGCCCCCGGTTCGCAGGTCGTCGGTGAGTACTTGGACAAGTCCGGCCTGCAGGCGAGCCTCGACGCACTCGGCTTCAATCTCGTCGGCTTCGGCTGCACCACCTGCATCGGCAATTCGGGCCCGCTTCCGGCCCCGATCTCGAAGGCGATCAATGACAACGACGTGGTCGCCGCGGCCGTGCTGTCGGGCAACCGCAACTTCGAGGGTCGCGTGAACCCGGACGTGCGGGCCAACTACCTCGCCTCGCCGCCGCTCGTCGTGGCCTACGCGCTGGCCGGCTCGCTCCAGATCGACATCACCCGCGAGCCGCTCGGCCAGGGCTCGGACGGCAAGCCGGTCTACCTGAAGGACATCTGGCCGTCCTCGGAAGAGGTGAACCGCTTCATCGAGGAGAATATCACCTCGGAGCTGTTCAAGAGCCGCTACGCCGACGTGTTTGGCGGCGACGCCAACTGGAAGGGCGTCGAGGTCACCGAGGCGGAGACCTTCGCCTGGGATGCCGGCTCCACTTACGTGCAGAACCCGCCCTATTTCGAGGGCATGACCAAGACGCCCGACCCGATCACCGACATCGAGGGCGCGCGCATCCTCGGCCTGTTCCTCGACTCGATCACGACGGACCACATCTCGCCTGCGGGCAACATCCGCGCGGCCTCGCCCGCCGGCGAGTACCTGCAGTCGCATCAGGTGCGGGTGCAGGACTTCAACCAATACGGCACGCGGCGCGGCAACCACGAGGTGATGATGCGGGGCACGTTCGCCAACATCCGCATCAAGAACCAGATGGTGCGGGACGAGAGCGGCAACGTCGTCGAGGGCGGCCTCACCCTGCATCAGCCCGACGGTGAGCGGATGTATATCTACGATGCCGCGCAGAAATACGCGGAGGAGGGCACGCCGCTCGTCGTCTTCGCCGGCAAGGAGTACGGCACCGGTTCGTCGCGCGACTGGGCGGCCAAGGGCACGAAGCTGCTCGGCGTGCGCGCTGTGATCGCCGAGAGCTTCGAGCGCATCCACCGCTCGAATCTCGTTGGCATGGGCGTGGTGCCGCTGGTGTTCCAGGGCGACACGTCCTGGCAGTCGCTGGGCCTGAAGGGCGACGAGACCGTGACGATCAAGGGGCTGGCGGGCGAGCTGAAGCCGCGCCAGACGCTGATTGCCGAGGTCACCGCGGCGGACGGCTCGAAGCAGGAGGTTCCGCTGACCTGCCGGATCGATACCCTCGACGAGCTGGAATACTTCCGCAACGGTGGCATCCTGCCCTACGTGCTGCGCTCGCTCGCAGCCTAACCATCCGTCGTTTCGGCGACCGAAGAGCCTCTCCCGCAAGGGAGGGGCTTTTTTCGTCGTTTCATCGAGATGCGGGGGCGCGAGGCGAGGAAGACGCCTTCCGAGCGTATCCTCCTGGGCATCGGCTTCACCGTTCTCGTGATCCTCACTCCGGCAGGCGGACTCCTGCTGGCGGTCCCCTCCGTGATGAGGCCGAATCCCGCTTCGCGTCCGCCCTTGGCCGATGGGTTGCCGCAAGAACTGCGATCGACGGATCGAGCCTTCGCCAAGCGTGTCCTGACAGCCTTCCCGGTCGGATCGCCGGAGGCCGATCTTCTTCGGACCCGCGACGCGCAAGGTCTCCGGGGCCGCGGCATCGAGGGGCGACGATCAAGTTTCGTCCAGCAGGCATTTCCCTGCCAGCATACTTGGAGCATCGACTGGATCGCGGACAACGAGGGTCGGATTGCCGAAGATAAAGGCGAATCACGATGCGGTTTGCCTCTGAGACGTCTGGTATCCCCACAGGCTTTGCCGGCTCCGGCACCGCCGCTATAGCCGAGTGATCGAGCCCCAGCCCTGATCCCGGACCGGGTGCTCGCCCTGGAGACGACGGCCATGATTCTGGAAATCGCGCAGATCGACGTAAAGCCCGGTTCGGAGGCCGCGTTCGAGAGCGGCATCGCCCAGGCTGCTGAAATCTTCCGCGCTGCCGCAGGGTGCCGCAGCTTCGCTGTGCGCCGCTCGATCGAGAAGCCGCAGCGCTATCGCCTGCTGATCGAATGGGAGACCCTTGAAGCGCATACGCGGGACTTCACAGGCTCCGACGCCTGGAAGGCATACCGGTCGCTGGTCTCGGACACGTTCGAGAGCGCGCCCCAAGTCGAGCACACCGAACTGACGCTCAACGGCTTCTGAGCCGAGAGAGGGACGATCCGGCCATGAAGATGTACGGCAACTGGCGCTCTGCAGCGGCCTTCCGCGTGCGCATCGCGATGAACCTCAAGGGGATCGCCTACGAGGAGATCTTCCTCGACCTCGATGCCGGTGACCAGTTCAAGCCGGACTTCCTGGCGATCAATCCGCAGGGGGCCGTGCCTGCCTTGTTCGACGGCGACGGGCCGCCCCTGACCCAGTCGTTGGCGATCCTCGACTATCTCGAGGAGACGCAGGCAGGCGTGAAGCTGCTTCCCACAGAGCCTCGGGCGCGCGCCCGTGCCCGCTCCCTGGCCCAGGTGGTGGCGTGCGACACCCACCCCCTCTACGTACCGCGGGTGCGCACGTTCCTGATGGAGAATTATGGCCTGCCGCGCGAGAGAATGCTCGAATTCCTGCGCAACGCCTTCACCTCGGGCCTGAAGGTGCTGGAGACCCGGCTCTCGACGGAGGAGGGCACCGGCCGCTTCTGCCAGGGCGACGCGGTGAGTCACGCCGACCTCTGTCTCGTCAGCCTTTGGGTCGGCACCGGCATCTTCGGGATCGAGACCGATCCCTATCCCACGGTCCGCCGCATCGCCGAAACGGTGTTGGCCCTCGACGCCGTGGTCCGCGCCCATCCCCTCCGGCAACCGGGCGCACCGACCAGCTAGAATCAAGTGACCGGTACGTCAAAAATATTTTTGCAATCACGCCTCTGTGTCTTGTCAAACTTGCACCCCACCTCCGCTGCGAACGGGTGGGTTCTTGAAGGGTTGCTGTTGTAAGATCATTCCAAACTGAAGCGCCGCCGATCGAGGCGGCCCTTTTTCTTCGAGGTGGGGCGAGGATGGTTCCGAGCGAAACGGTCACGGATCTGCACAAGATCGTCGTGGTGGGAGGAGGGGCGGCCGGCCTGGAGTTGGTGACCAAGCTCGGCAACAAATACGGCAAGCGCGGCAAGGCCCACGTCACGCTGGTGGATCGCGCCCGCACGCACATCTGGAAGCCGTTGCTGCACGAGGTTGCCGCTGGTTCACTCGATGTCGGCCATCACGCCGTCGATTACCTGCACCACGCCCACGCCAACCACTTCCGCTACCGAATCGGCGAGATGACGGGGCTCGACCGTGAGAAGCGGGTGATCCATCTCGCCGCCAGCCGCGACAGCGAGGGGCGTGAGGTCACGCCTGTGCGAGCGATTTCCTACGATACGCTGATCCTGGCGGTGGGCTCCACCACCAACGATTTCGGCACGCCGGGCGTCGCCGAGTACGCCATCGCCCTCGACACCAAGGAGCAGGCGCTGCGCTTTCACCAGCGCCTCGTCAACGGCATGCTGCGGGCGCACACGCAGGAGGGGCCGGTGCGTCCCGGCCAGCTCCACGTGACGGTGATCGGCGCGGGCGCAACCGGGACGGAACTGGCGGCGGAACTGCACCGCACCACCCGCGAGGTCGCCCGCACCGGCCTCGACCGGATCGATCCGGCCAAGGATCTCAAGATCACCCTGGTGGAAGCCGCCGACCGCATCCTGCCCGCGGTGCCGCAGCGCCTGGCCGCGGAAGTGATGGGGCAGCTCGCCAAGATCGGCGTCGAGGTGCGGGTGCAGGCCCGTGTCACCGAGGTGCGGGCCGACGGCGTTCAGCTTGCCGACGGCGGCTTCATCCCGTCCGAACTGGTGGTCTGGGCTGCCGGCGTGAAGGGTCCTGCCTTCCTGAAGGATCTCGGCGGTCTCGAGAGCACCCGCAACAATCAACTCGTCGTCACGCCGACGCTGCAGACCTCCCGCGATCCGGACATCTTCGCCATCGGCGATTGCGCCTACCTCGTGGAGGAGGGCTCGCAGACGCCGATCCCGCCGCGGGCCCAGGCGGCCCACCAGCAGGCCTCGCACCTGTACGGGCAGATGGCGAACCGTCTCGCGGGCCGACCGCTGAAGCCATTCAAGTACCGCGACTTCGGTTCGCTCGTCTCGCTTGGCGAGTACACTGCGGTCGGCAACCTGATGGGCTTCATTCAGGGAAGGAACATGTTCATCGCCGGGCTCTTCGCCCGCTTGATGTACCGTTCGCTCTACAAGATGCACGAGACGGCGGTGAACGGTTGGTGGAAGACCAGCCTCGACGCCCTGGCACGCGCTCTGACCCGGCGCACCGAACCGCGCGTAAAGCTGCACTGACGAAAGGTTCGGCTTGATCCGGCGGAGGGGTGCGTCATGTTCCCGTTCCGCCGGCCTGAAGAAAAAGCCGGCGTAAGGAGACGCCATGATCCTCGTCAGCGTGATGTATCCGAGCGGCGCCGGCACCCGCTTCGACATGGACTACTATCTCAACAAGCACATGCCGCTGGTCAGCGAGCGTTGGACCTCCAAGGGCCTGCACGACTACACGGTCGTGAAGGGCGTCGGCACCCCGGACGGCGGCACGCCGCCCTATCAGGTGATGGCGCTGCTGCGTTTCGAATCCGCCGAGGCGTTCAAGGCCGCCGCGACGGCGGACGGACCGGAGATCTTCGGGGACATCCCGAACTTCACCGACACGCAGCCGGCGGTGCAGCTCAGCGACTTCGCGGCATCGGAAGTGAGAGGCTGATGATCGACATCATCAAGCAGATTCAGGACGCCAATCCGGCACTCGGCACGACGATCATCGTGCTGCGCTCCGACTCGCGGGCGCTCGCCGATCCGGCGACCCTGACGCCGGAGGCGAAGGCGTGGCTCGATGCAAAGGCGCCCGATGCCCGCCTGTCGCAGGAGACGGTGTTGCTCGCGCCCTATCCCGGCGCCGCACCGACGGAGCGCACCGTGACGGTGCTCGCTTTCTCCGACGCACGTCATCTGGCCGCCTTCGCCACCGCCTGGACCGGCGATCCGACGCTTGATGACGACGAGGCCGCCTGATCGCTGACGAGGCCGCCCCTGCCGGATCGGCAGGGGCGGCCTCACGGTTTCGGTTTGAACGGACGCTCGCGGCTCAGGCCGCTTCGATGATCCGTGCCGCGGCCTCGGCCATGTCCTTCATCGCCGCATTCGCGGCTTGGTAGGCCGGCGTTCCGACATCCCAGTTGTTCTGGGCGATCGCCTTGACCATCCGCTCGGCCTCTTCGTGGGCCGTGGCCTCGGCCTTCAGGAACGCGTCCACCCATTGTCGGCGGACGGGGTCGGCGGTGAGACCCTGTGCAACCTGCCGGGCGGCGCGGTTGCGAAGCACGGCGGCGGCCGGATCGGCGGGCCCGGCGCCGAGGAGGATCGTCGCGAGCCCGCGCTTCCAAAGACCGAGATCGGCAGGCAGGCGCACCAACTCGTAGTGGCCAAGCCCGCTCGCATCCGCCAGCGCCGTCTGTGCCAGAGTCTCGGCTTTGACCAGGCGCTTGGTGATGCTGTCGATCTCGGTGCGGGTCTTGGCCGCCTTCGCGGCGATGTTCTGAACGCTGCTCGAAATCTCCGCCGTCGCGCTGCTCTGCTGCGTGATGGCTGCGGCCAGCGCCGTGGTCATCTCGCTCGTGCGCGCGATCTGCTCGGCCGCGCCCTCGACGCGGGTTCCCAGGCTGTCGACCACGGAGCTGCCGGTCGAGACCGCCGAACGGCTCTCTTCGACGGCACGGGCGATCTGGCTCATCTCGCCCTGAAGCGTGTGGAGCCAGGTGCGGATCTGCTCGGTCGAGCGGGCGGTCTGCCCGGAGAGCGACTTCACCTCGGCCGCGACGACCGAGAAGCCGCGGCCCGCCTCGCCGGCGCGCGCCGCCTCGATGGTGGCGTTGAGCGCCAGCAGGTTCGTCTGACTGGAGATCGTGGCGATGGTGCCCGCCATCGTGCCGATCTCGGCGATGGCGTTCTGGAGCAACTGAAGCCGCTCATCGATCTGATGCGTGCGATCGCGGATCGAATCCATTGCCGAGCGGGCATTACCAACGTCGGACATGCAGGCGGCCATCGCCTCGCGCGCCTGCGCGGCGCTAGAGCCGGCAGCCTCCGACGTCTCGGCGACCTCCGCGATGGATGCCCCCATCTCCTCGATGGCGCTCGCGATCGTCTGCGTGGCCTGCGCGACCTCGCCGACATCGTAGGTCGTCCAGCCGATGTTGATGGCGCCTTCCGAGGCTTCCCGGGCGATGGCGGCGATATGACTCCGCTCGGCACGCAGCCCGTGATTCTGAGCACGCTCGAGCTCGCTCAGGGCGACGTCCAACGCACCCCCCGGTGCGGTGGACACATCGAGCGCAGCACGATCCGCCAAGCGCTTGAGCGCGCCGATCAGGCGCGCCTCATCAGACGTTCCGGCGGGCGGAACGTCGGGTGTGACAGATGCGGACGGTCCGGCATTGCGGCCGAGCTTGAAAGACAGCATGGCGTTAGAGGACCCCCACGTTCTTCTTTGTCACTTATTGCGAACGGCGGACCCAAGATCGTTGTTCTTGGTAATCGTTGCTCACCCGCCGGTTGAATCTCGGATAGGTAGAAAGCCTTTCGTAGCGATGACCAGGATGATGACTCGGCGGGAGTTAACACCGGCTTTCAATGATCGCTTAGGTGGCGAATGGCTTACCGATTAGGCCGGCCCATGGGCTTTTGAAACTCTTATGCTTCGTGCGGCTGCGAAGATCGGCCCCGAGCTCGGACGTGAGATGTGCGGATGCAGCGAAAGTGTTGCGTCGCAAAAACGTTATGCTCACTCTCAGCATATCTGGACAACGAGGATTGCCACCCCTAAGTTAGGCGGCGCAATGCTCATTTTGAGCATAAAGGAGACCGCGATGTCCGAGGCAGGAACCGCCTTTCGCGAGCCCGCCGGACGGGCCTTCCCGCTCCCCGACCTCTACGAGCGGGTGAGCCGCCATGTGCCGGCCATCGAGTGGCCGGCGCTCGCCCCGGACGTCGAGGCGATCCTCCGCCTGAAACGCGAGCGCAACGCGGTGGTTCTGGCCCATAATTACCAGGCGCCGGAGATCTTCCACACCGTGGCCGACATCGTCGGCGACAGCCTGGCGCTAGCGCGCGAGGCGGCGCGAGTGGATGCGGACGTCATTGTCCTGGCCGGCGTTCACTTCATGGCCGAGAC
Source organism: Methylorubrum sp. B1-46 (assembly GCF_021117295.1). NCBI lineage: Bacteria > Pseudomonadati > Pseudomonadota > Alphaproteobacteria > Hyphomicrobiales > Methylobacteriaceae > Methylorubrum > Methylorubrum sp. B1-46. The sequence continues at coordinate 2,852,642 of NZ_CP088247.1, forward strand.
CGCCAAGCTCTTGAACCCGGGCAAGACCGTGCTGATGCCCGATATGGCCGCCGGTTGCTCGCTCGCCGATTCGATTACCGCCGCCGACGTGCGGGCCTTGCGGGCGAAGTATCCCGGCGTGCCGGTGGTGACCTACGTCAACACGTCCGCCGCGGTGAAGGCGGAATCGGACGTGTGCTGCACCTCCGGCAACGCCGCCGACGTAGTGCGTGCGCTCGGCGTCCCGCGGGTTCTGATGATCCCCGACGAGTTTCTCGCCCGCAACGTCCAGAGCCAAGTCCCCGAAGTAGAGTTGCTGACTTGGGCGGGTCACTGCGAAGTGCACGAGCGCTTCACGCCAGCCGACATCGCCGACGTGCGGGACAGCTATCCCGGCATCACCGTCATCGCCCACCCGGAATGCCCGCCGGAGGTGGTCGAGGCCTCGGACTTCTCCGGCTCGACGGCGATGATGATGAACTACGTCACCGAGAAGCGGCCCTCGCAGGTCGTGCTCGTGACCGAGTGCTCGATGGCTGACAACATTGCGGTGGCTAACCCGGACATCGAGTTCATCAAGCCTTGCAATCTTTGCCCGCACATGAAGCGGATCACGCTCAGCAACATCCGCCGCTCGCTCGAGACGATGACGCACGAGATCATCGTCGAGGAAGGACTTGCCGAACGGGCGCGGCTCGCCGTGGAGCGGATGCTCGCCGTCAAGCCGACCCAGACCGTCTCACCGCGGCAGGCCGCCTGATGAGCGTCTTCGCCCGGAGTCCGGCCGACCGGGTGATCGTGGTCGGCGCCGGGGTGGCGGGGCTCGCCACGGCCCTGCGGCTCGCGCCGCGGCCGGTCACCCTCATCACCGCGGCCCCCCTGGGCACCGGCACGGCGACGGGTTGGGCACAGGGCGGCATCGCCGCCGCGGTTGCCGCCGACGATGCGCCTTCCCTCCACGCCGATGACACGTGTGCGGCGGGGGCCGGGCTCACCGAACCTGAGGTGGCTTTGCGCGTCGCCGAGGCCGGGCCCGGTCTGATCGACTGGCTCGTCGGCCTCGGCACCGGCTTCGACCGCGAAGCCGACGGTGCGCTGGCGCTCGGGCTGGAGGCGGCCCATAGCCGCCGCCGCATCGTGCGGGCGCGGGGCGACTCGACCGGCCGCACCGTGCTCGACGCGCTGGTCTGCGCGGCTCAGGCGACGCCCTCGATCGAGATCCTCGTCGCCGGCCTTCACGGCCTGATGCAGGATGCCGATGGCTGCGTGCGTGGCGTCCTGTGCGAGCGCGACGGCGTCGCCTTCCGCTTGCCCGCCCGCGCGGTGGTGCTGGCGACCGGCGGCGTCGGCGCGCTCTACGCCTCGACCACCAACCCCCGCGGCGCTCTGGGACGCGGTCTGCTCGCCGCCGCGCGGGCCGGCGCGGCCCTGCGCGATCTGGAATTCGTGCAGTTCCACCCGACCGCCATCGCGGCTGGCCGCGATCCCATGCCGCTCGCGACCGAGGCCCTCCGGGGCGAGGGCGCGCGGCTGATCGACGAATTCGGCGCGCCGGTCATGGCCGGCATCGAGGGCGGGGATCTCGCCCCGCGCGACGTGGTCGCCCGCGGCATCTTCCAGGCGCTCGGCCGCGGTCGCACCGTCTATCTCGACACGACCGGCCGTCTCGGCGAGCGCATGCCGCAGCGCTTCCCGACGGTCGCCGCGCTCTGCGCCGAGGCCGGGATCGACCCGGCCGTGCAGCCGATTCCGGTCCGTCCGGCGGCACACTACCATATGGGCGGCATCCTCGTGGACGAGGCCGGCCGCAGCACCGTGCCGGGCCTCTGGGCCTGCGGCGAGGTCTCCTCGACCGGGCTGCACGGCGCCAACCGGCTTGCCAGCAACTCGCTCCTCGAAGCTCTGGCCTTCGCGCCCCGCATCGCGGCGTCGATCGGCGACGCGTCGGCGCTCGTGGGAGTCGACCGGCCGGCGCCTCTGCCTGAGATCCGACCGGAGGTCCCGGCGGTACTGACCGAGATTCGCAGCCTCATGGAACGCAGCGTCGGCGTCGTGCGCGACGAGGTGGGGCTGTCGCAGGCCGTGGCGCATCTCACCAATCTTTCCGAGCGCGGCTCCGATGCGGCCGCGACTGGCTTGATGATCGCCCGGTCCGCGCTCGACCGGTGCGAGAGCCGCGGCGCCCATTGGCGCAGCGACTACCCGGGTCAGCTTCCGGCCCGGCACTCCGTGCTTACGCCCGCCGCGGCGGAGGCTCCCGCGCTTCAGGAACTCACCGATGCCTGACGACGTCCTGCTGCCGCTCCCGCGCCTCCTCGTCGAGCCGGTGGTGCGGGCAGCCCTCCTCGAAGATCTCGGCCGGGCCGGCGACATTACCACGGATGCCATCATTCCGGCGGGCGAGCGCATGGAGGCGGTCATCGCCTCCCGGCAGGACGGCGTGATCGCCGGTACGGACGCCGCGGCTATCGCCTTCGCGCTGATCGACCCCAGCCTCTCGGTCTCGGTCGAGCGGCCGGACGGCAGCCGCGTCGCGCCGGGCGATACGGTGATTCGCCTCTCCGGCCCGGCCCGCGCCGTGCTGACGGCCGAGCGTGTCGCCCTCAACCTGCTCTGCCGCCTGAGCGGGGTCGCCACGGCGACAGCCTCCCTGGTCGACGCGGCCCGGCCTCACGGCAAGGCGCGGATCGTCTGCACCCGCAAGACCACGCCGGGCCTGCGGGCGCTGGAGAAGCACGCCGTGCGGGCGGGTGGGGGCTCGAATCACCGCTTCGGCCTCGACGATGCGGTGCTGATCAAGGACAATCACGTCGCGGTCGCGGGCGGCATCATCCCGGCCATCGAGCGGGCGCGGGCGAAGACCGGCCACCTCGTCAAGATCGAGGTCGAGGTCGATACTCTGGCGCAGCTTGAGCAGGCGCTCTCGGTCGGTGCCGACGCGGTCCTTCTCGACAACATGAGCCCCGACACCCTTCGGCAGGCCGTGGCCACGGTCGATGGGCGCGCCGTGACCGAGGCTTCGGGCCGGATCAACCGGGAGACCGTCGGAGCGGTCGCCGCCTCGGGAGTCGATCTGATCTCGGTCGGCTGGATCACACACAGTTCGGCGATCATCGATCTGGGCCTCGACGCGGCGTAGGCCGTCAGGCGCCGAGCCCGTCCCTCCGCATCCGGTAGCGCCGGAAGGCCTGCCCGTTCCGCGTCACCGTTTCCGCCTCGACGACGTGAAAGCCGGCCGCTCCGAAAAACGGTCGGGCGGTCAGGCTTGCCTCGGTTCGTAGCACGCCGACGCCGAGATCCAGCGCCATCGTCTCGACAGCTCGCAGCAGCGCCCGCGCGACGCCTCGGCGTCCGTGTGCGGGATGGACGTAGAGCATGTCGAGGCGGCCGTCCGGTTCGAGATCCGCGAACCCTGCCGCTTCCGTGCCGATCCAGGCGACCCGGCAATGCCCCCGCATCCGCCGCTCCGTCCAGACGGCCCGATCGATTCGCGACCAAGCCTCGATCTGCGCCGGATCGTAATCGGCTGAAGCAGTCTCGCGCAGGGCGGAATGGAAGATGCCAATGACGGCTTCGAGATCGCTTGCGTGATAGGGGCGACAATCGATCCGTCCCCAGCCCGATGCTTTGACCGGTTCCATCCGCCGACGATAATCCTTGCTCGTAAGGCCAAGCTGCCACAGTGTGGCCACCGTGTCACGAGGACGGTTGAACCGGTTGCGGAGCACAAATCAAGCTTGGCTTTAAGCGGCGAGCGTTTACGCGTTGGCGAGGGTCCGCACGGCATCGTGCGGCGGTGTTTCCACCGCGTCCCCTATTTTTCGCCTGCCCCGAGAGGCCCTGATGCGCCGTTTCGTCGTTGCCCTGGGCGGGCTTGCCTGCGCGACGGTCGCGCTTGCAAGCCCCGCTGCCGCCTATGAGATCGACCCGCTCACCCGCCAGCCGCTGACCGAGGTGCTGACGGTTCGCGTGCGCCCGCAGAACGCGGCTCTCCCCGCCGACGTGCCGGGCGCCGCAGCCGATCCGCTTGCCTCGACCGTGCCGCAGATGACCGCGATCCCGCGCGAGACAGTGTCCTATGCCGGCCCGTACGCGCCCGGCACCATCATCGTCTCGACCACCGAGCGCCGGCTCTACCTCGTCCAGCCCGGCGGCGAAGCCCTGCGCTACGGTGTCGGCGTCGGCCGGCCCGGCTTCACCTGGGGCGGCACCCAAACCGTCACGATGAAGCGTGAGTGGCCCGATTGGCGCCCGCCCGCCGAGATGCTGCGCCGCCGCCCCGATCTTCCGCGCTACATGAAGGGCGGCATCGAGAATCCGCTCGGCGCCCGCGCCATGTATCTCGGCAACACGATCTACCGCATCCACGGCTCCAATGAGCCGGAGACGATCGGCACCGCCGTCTCCTCGGGCTGCATCCGCATGACCAACGAGGACGTGACGGACCTCTACAGCCGCGTGAAGGTCGGCGCTCGGGTCGTCGTCCAGCGCTAATCGCCTATTCGAGGCACGATGAGAAAGGGCCGGGAGGGATGCCGGCCCTTTTCTTTTGACCGTCGATGCGGGCCCGCCTCAGCCGATCAAGAGCAAGCTGAGCACGATGGCAGCGGCACCGCCAGCGACGGCAAGGCCGAGGATGACGACGCTGCTGAGTTGATCGACGGTGTTCACGTCCTGACCGATGCGGTGCCGGGAATCTGTCGCCGCCATGCGTTGCTTCCTGTCGATGCGGTTGATCTCGCACGCCAACGGCGATGCAGGCGGATGGTTCAATGCCACGCTGTCGCGGGGCCGCATCCGGCCGCGGACGAGGCGACGAGCGGAACCTGCATCCGATCAGTCGGTTGGCCCCGCTTAACGCAGGAGGACAGCCATGGTCGATGCCAGCCAAATCCGCGAGCACGCCACCGTCGTCGGTTCGGACGGCGGCCATGTCGGCACCGTCGATCACGTCGCCAAGGGCGAGATCAAGCTGACGAAGAAGGACGCCGAAGCGGGCGGTCTTCACCACTACATCCCGCTCGACTTCGTCATCGCCGTCGAGGGCGATCAAGTCCGGCTCAACCGGAGCGCCGACGAGGTGAAGAAGGAGTGGAGCACGTCGGGCGCCGCTTGACCGGTATGTCTGCCGTTTCCTGATCGGACAGCAGAGACCTCACCTGATTTCATGGGCCGCAGCGGCATCACGTTGTCGCGGTCGGCGACCGACGCAAGGAGAATAATGTGACCGCACACAACGATCGGCCGCAATCCGAGACGGAGCCGAAGCCCGTCGGCGATCCGCCTCCTGCATCTCAGGCGCCGGCCGGGGATCCTCCGGCGCCGCGGCCGGATGCGATCCCCGAGGAGGATCTCGAAGAGGTCGAGGAACAGCCGAGCTGATATATTTTACGGGTCGTCTCATGAGACGACCCGCACCGGCCTGAAAAATCAGTGGCACCCGCAGCTTCCGCTGCCGCAACCACCAGCGCCGTGGCTCGTCTTCGCCGGTGCGCTGGCCACGCGGTCGCGCGTCAGGCCGCGCTCCTCCAGCTCGCGAAGGTAGGTCGACCAGCGGCTCCGGTACTCACGGCCGAGGTCGAACAGGTAGTCCCAGCCGTAGATGCCGGTATCGTGCATGTCGTCGAAGAAGAGCTTCACGGCGTAGTTGCCGACCGGCTCGACCGAGAGAATGGCGACGTCGCGCTTGCCGCCCAGCACCTTGCGTTCTGCCGGAGAATGGCCTTGAACCTCCGCGGAGGGACTCGACACGCGCAAGTATTCGGCGGGCAGTTCGAAGCGGCCGCCCCCGTCGAAAGCCACGGTCAGGATCCGCTTGTCGCCGGACAGGCGGATTTCTGTGGGCCAGCGCTCACTCATGACGGTCTGTTCCACGCTCTCATGCCGGCGTTGCACCCATGTGCTTGCCGGAAAATGCCACCGCCCTCATATGGATGGCGATGTTGGATCTGTCAGCCGACAAAACCGTCAACGCCGGAAACGAGTCAGGGTCAGAGGCGCGCATGTGGGGTCCCGCCGAAGACGCGCCTGCGCCTGTGCGCCCGGCGCCCCTGATCGACCCATTCCAGCGGGCGATCACTTACCTGCGCATCTCGGTGACGGATCGCTGCGATTTCCGCTGTGCCTATTGCATGGCGGAGGACATGCAGTTCCTGCCTAAACGCGATCTGCTGACCCTCGAAGAGCTCGACCGGCTCTGCGGCGTCTTCATTGATCGCGGCGTGCGCAAGCTGCGGATTACCGGCGGCGAGCCGCTGGTGCGCCGGGATATTATGCACCTGTTCCGCCGGCTCTCGCGCCATCTGAAGAGCGGCGCACTCGACGAACTCACGCTGACGACTAACGGCTCGCAGCTCGCGCGCTTCGCGCCCGAACTCGCCGATCTCGGCGTGCGCCGGATCAATGTTTCGCTCGATACCCTCGACCCGCAGAAATTCCGGGACATCACCCGGCGTGGTGACCTCGCGGTGGTGCTGGCCGGCATCGAGGCGGCGCGGGCCGCCGGCATCAAAGTCAAGATCAACGCGGTGGCGCTCAAGGGCGTCAACGAGGACGAGATCGCCGACATGATTGCCTGGGCCCACGGCCTCGGCATGGACATGACCCTGATCGAGGTGATGCCGCTCGGCGAGATCGAGGGCGATCGCACCGACCAGTTCCTGCCGCTCTCGGTCGCGCGCGAGCGCCTGGAACAGCGCTTTACCCTGACCCCTCTGCCCGACCGTACCGGCGGACCGGCCCGCTACGTGCGGATCGAAGAGACCGGCGGACGGCTCGGCTTCATCACTCCTCTGACGCATAATTTCTGCGAAAGCTGCAACCGCGTGCGCCTCACCTGCACCGGCAAGCTCTACATGTGCCTCGGCCAGGAGGATGCGGCGGACCTGCGGGCGGCCCTGCGCGCCTCGCCCGACGACGCACTGGTGACGCAGGCCGTCGTCGAGGCAATCTCCCGCAAGCCCAAGGGCCACGACTTCGTCATCGAGCGTGCCCGCCCGGCCGCCGTGCCGCGGCACATGAGCGTGACCGGCGGCTGATCGCCGTCATCCAAAGCGGGAGAGACGCCGACGCCAATTGCCGGTGCTGCAAGGCCTCGGCGACACTCGATCGCGGCGCAATCCTGCGATCGGGTGTCGCCGCACGGTAAGGCGGCTGGTATTGTGCGGATGAATCGAGCGATCCAACTCTTCGAAAACACCTTTATCTAAGATACCTGCCTTGTCAAAAATCGCGGTAATCATATTTTGTCTTGCCTATTTTGTTTGATCGATTGAGTTTTGTTCCAAATCGTTACGGTGTCTGCCGGCCTTCAGCATAGCAATGTCCGGACTGCAATCGTCGGCAAGAGGGCCTTGTCCGCTTCAATCGAGCGATGATCGATGATACGCCCCTCGGATCGAACGTCTTACCGGCACGCTCGAACGTCGAAGACGACCATCCTATCCTTTCGAAGCAAAGATACTGATAGAAAGACTGCCGATGCCGGAGTTTCTGAGTGAAATAAAGCACAAATTCTTCGGTGCGGGACGTCGCGGGCCAGCTTCACGAGTTAATGGCGTCGAGGAATTGTCGCTCGATCCGATCCATCTCGATCCTGAAACGCGGGAATGGATGGAGTCTTATCGCAGCTCCTCCGGGGTCGATCCGCTTTTCGATGACAAAGACATGCTCCTCCGGGCGTACATCAAGTACATCGGAAACTTTGAGGGCGTACGACATTATTTCGTGAGCGGAAATTACGACGCAGACTGGATGCTCGGCGTTCTCGGAAAGTATGTGCAGAATCCAAGTCCCAAAGTTCTGGAATTCGCATCGGGCTTTGGTCGCGTCGGGCGGTTCATGACGTCCAAGCGACCGGATCTGGATTTTACCGCGTCCGACATTCATCCTGCGGCGATCGCATTCATGCGGGAGCGGCTGGCCATGAAGGCCGAGCTCTCCTCTTTCGAGCCCGAACAGCTCGACATCCCGAAGAACACCTTCGATTTTATCTTCGTCCTATCGCTGTTTTCCCATCTGCCTCACGCCTCGTTCAGTCGCTGGCTGAGGGCGCTCCTGAGTCTGTTGCAGCCGAACGGCGTGCTGCTGTTCACCACATCGGGTGAGAACTCGATGGAGCATCAGCCCCATATCGCAGTGAATTACGATAAGAAGAAGGGATATGGCTACTTCGGGAATGATTCCGACCAGCCGGATTTGTCGACCGCCGTCTACGGAACGATGGCGGTCGACTTCGAATATGTCGTCCGGCAAATCAGATCTGCTTCGGACGATGTCATCGTCAGCTACGAGCGGGGTGCATGGCATCCTCAGGATGTGTGGGTGATCCGACGCCGGTGAGCGTGGCACCGTTTACCGACGCAAACATCGTTTTGAACAATCTGCTCGCCGGAATTGAGCCGGCCGCCTGTATTCCAGTTGGATGACGGAGAACGGAGTCCCATGGCGAAAGTCGCGTTTCTAGGCCTCGGCGTGATGGGCTCGCCGATGGCGGGTCACCTCGCGAAGAAGGGCCACGACGTCACCGTCTTCAACCGCACCGGCGCGAAGGCAGAGGCCTGGGTCGCCGCGAACGGCGGCCGGGCCGCCGCGACACCGCGCGAGGCGGCGGCCGGATGCGCCATCGTCTTCGCCTGCGTCGGCAACGACGACGATCTGCGCTCGGTGGTGCTCGGCGCGGACGGGGCCTTCGCCGGCATGGAGAAAGGCGCGGTCTTCGTCGATCACACCACGGCGTCGGCCGAGGTCGCTCGCGAGCTGTCCGCGGCTGCCGACGCGGCTGGACTCCGCTTCGTCGATGCGCCGGTCTCCGGCGGTCAGGCGGGTGCGGAGAATGGCGTGCTCACCGTGATGTGCGGCGGCGAGGCGGCGACCTATGCCGAGGTCGAGTCCGTCATCATGGCCTACGCCAAGTCGTGCCGTCTGCTCGGGCCTTCGGGCTCGGGCCAGCTCACCAAGATGGTCAACCAGATCGCCATTGCCGGGCTGGTGCAGGGCCTGTCCGAGGCGATCCACTTCGGCAAGCGCGCCGGGCTCGACGTGGAGGCGGTGCTCGACGTGATCTCGAAGGGCGCGGCCGGCTCGTGGCAGATGGAGAACCGGGGCCGCACCATGAACGCGGACAAGTTCGATTTCGGCTTCGCCGTGGAGTGGATGCGCAAGGATCTCGGCATCCTACTCGCCGAATCCCGTCGCAACGGCGCCCGGCTCCCCGTGACGGCCCTGGTCGATCAGTTCTATGCCGAGGTCGAGGCCATGGGCGGCGAGCGCTGGGATACCTCGTCCCTCATCGCCCGGCTGGAGCGCTGAGCCGGCCTTGTGCGAGGGACCACGCCGCCTCCGGCATGGTCCAGTGCCAGTCCTCGCCCATCTGGTGGCGGAACCACGTGAACTGGCGCTTGGCGTAGCGGCGGGTATCGCCCTGGCCTCGCCGGATCGCCTCGTCGCGGGAGATCGTCCCGTCGAGATGGGCGATCAGGCCGGGCACGCCGTGGGCGCGCATCACCGGCAGCAGCGGGTCGAGGTGCCGGTCTCGTAAAGCGGCGACCTCGTCGAGGGCGCCTTCCTCCATCATCGTCAGAAAGCGCGCGTCGATGCGGCGGCGCAGGGTCTCGCGCTCGGCTGCCAGGAAGATCTTCAGGAGCGGCCTCCCCGCGAGGGGACCCGGTTCACGGGCCTCGTGGAACGAGCCGATGGAACGGCCGGTCGCCTCGAAGATCTCCAAGGCCCGCATCACCCGCATCCGGTCCGAGGGCCGCAGGCGCCCTGCGCTCTCGGGGTCGCGGGACGCGAGGGCGGCGTGCAGCGCCTCGGTCGGCTGCCCTTCCGCCTCGGCCCGGATTCGTGCGCGAACCGGCTCCGGCACCGCGGGCAGGTCCGAGATCCCCTCGTCGAGGGAGCGGAAATACAGGCCGGTGCCGCCGACGAAGATCGGCAGGGTTCCGGCCTCGACGCCTGAGAGGATCGCGGCGGCCTGCCGCTGGAAGTGACCGACCGAAAAATTTACCGCACCGTCCACGCTGCCGTAGAGGTGGTGGGGTGCCAACGCCTCTTCCTGCGGGGTTGGCCGGGCCGAGAGCACGCGCAGGTCGGCATAGACCTGCATCGAATCCGTGTTGATCACCGCGCCGCCGAAGGCGCGGGCGATCCGCGATCCTAGTGCCGACTTGCCCGAGGCGGTGGGCCCTGCAATGAGGATGGCGGCCGGGCGCCCCGTCTCCTGCCCGTCCGAACTTTGCACGGCTGACCTCCATGACCCTCGTTGCGACGCTGATAGCAAACCCGGCCCGGCCCGCCATCACGGATGCGGTGCTCGCCGAGGCGCGCCGGGTGACCCGCACGGAGCATCAGCCGCGGATTCTCCACGGCGAAGTGGCAGCGGAACTCCTGGTTCCGGGTACGCTCGAAGGGGCGCCAGCCCTGACCGAGGCCCTGCGCGGGGCGCTCGGGTCAGAGCCGATCGACGTGGCCGTGCTTCCCCACGATCAGCACCGCCGCAAGCGGCTGTTCCTGGCGGACATGGACTCGACCATGATCGAGCAGGAATGCATCGACGAACTCGCCGATGTCGTCGGGATCAAGGATCAGGTGGCGGCGATCACCGAGCGAGCGATGCGCGGAGAGGTCGCCTTCGAGCCGGCCCTGCGGGAGCGGGTGGGGCTGCTGAAGGGACTGTCGGTCAGCGTGATCGACGGCCTGATCCGCGATGCGATCCGCCTGACGCCGGGCGGCGGCACTCTCGTTGCGACGATGCGGGCGCACGGCGCCTTCACCTGCCTCGTCTCCGGCGGCTTCACCCTGTTCACCGGGCCGATCGGAGCGAAGCTCGGCTTCGACGAGACCCGCGCCAACCGTCTCGACGTCGCGGACGGGCATCTGACCGGGCAGGTGGTCGAGCCGATCGTCGGAGCGGAGGCTAAGCGGGCGAGCCTCATCGAATTGCGGGAGCGTCTAGGCCTGAGCGCGGGCGAGACGATCGCTGTGGGCGACGGCGCCAACGATCTGCCGATGCTCGGAGAGGCTGGCATCGGCGTCGCATTCCGGGCGAAGCCGAAGGTGGCCGAGGCCGCCCGCGTTCGGATCGAGCACGGTGACCTGACGGCTTTGCTCTACCTGCAGGGATTCTCGGCGGCGGAGTTCGCGAAGTAGATCAGAGGGGAAGGGCGCAACGCGCGCCCTTCCCAGATCGGCGGCTCATTCCAGTCCGATCGCCACGAAGCGCACGTCGCCGCTGGCGCTGGCGACCAGCAGCAGCACCGACTTGCGGCCTTCCTTCTTGAGGGCCTCGACTCGCTTCGTCACGTCGGCGGGGTTCGACACTGCCTCCTGGCCGACCTCGACGATGACCTCACCCGGCTGGATTCGCTTGTCGGCGGCGGTCGAGTTCGGATCGACCTTGGTCACGACCACGCCGTTCTTGACGCTCTCCTTGATGTTGTAGCGGCGGCGCGCCTCGTCGCTGAGGCCGGACAGGTTGAGACCGAGGATCTGGCGGTTGACCGCTTCCGGCTCCGGCTGCTTGACGTTGGCGACCTGGGTCTTCTCGCCGTCCTCCAGGCGGCCGAGCAGGACCGCCTTGGTCTGCTCCTCGCCCTTGCGCACGATCTGCACGTCCACCGTCTTGCCGACCGGGGTGGCGGCGACGATGCGCGGCAGCTCGCTCGACGACTTCACCGGCACGCCGTTGAACTTGACGATGACGTCGCCGACTTCGAGCCCCGCCGTCTTGGCCGGGCCCTTCTCATCGACGCCAGCCACCAGCGCGCCCTTGGCGCCGCCCTTCAGGCCGAGCGCCTCGGCGGTGGCCTCATCGACGTTCTGGATGCGCACGCCGAGCCAGCCGCGGCGCACCTCGCCGAACTGCCGCAGCTGATCAACGACCTGGCTCGCCGTTCCCGACGGAACCGCGAAGCCGATGCCGACCGATCCGCCCGAGGGGGAAAGGATCGCGGTGTTGATGCCGATCACCTCGCCATCCATGTTGAACAGCGGTCCGCCCGAATTGCCCTTGTTGATGGCCGCATCCGTCTGAATGTAGTTGTCGTAGGGACCGGACTCGATGTTGCGACCGCGGGCCGAAACGATGCCGGCGGAGACGGAACCGCCGAGGCCGAACGGGTTGCCGATCGCCATCACCCAGTCGCCGGGGCGCATCTTGTCGGAATCGCCGAAGGGCACCGCCTTGAGCGGGCGCTCCGCCGTCGGCTTCACCCGCAACAGGGCGAGATCGATCTTCGGATCCTTGCCGATGATCTCCGCCTTCAGCTTGGTGCCGTCGCTCAGGATGACCTGGATGTCGTTGGCGTCGCCGATGACGTGGTTGTTCGTCACCACGATGCCGGATGCGTCGATGATGAAGCCGGAGCCGAGCGAGTTCGACTTGCGCGACGGCCCGCGCGGGCTGTCGTCGTCGCCCTTCGGGGTGCCCTGGCCGCGCCGCTTGAAGAATTCTTCGAAGAGATCCTCGAACGGCGTGCCCTGAGGCAGTTGCGGCATGGAGCGGCCGCCCCGGTTGCTCGCCTCGACCGTGGTCGAGGCCGAGATGTTCACCACCGCATCCGTCACCTTCTCGGCGAGGTCGGCGAGCGATTCCGGGCCGCGGGCGAACGCGGGGAGTGGCAGGGCGGTGACCGTGATGGTGACGCCCAGCACCGCGGCGGCCAGGGCCGAAGAGGCGCGCCGGGCAAGAGACGGCGTTCGGCCCCGGGCGGCGTTCGCGGCGAGTCTCATGGACGTTTCCCCAAGCTCATAAACGGTGCCTGATTCAGGCCGGCATATAAATTCGGCGGCCGGCACCCTCGATCAAGGGCGCCGGCCGCATCGGTCGGATCGGTCGCAGGCCGCTCAGCGCACGGCGCCGGTGGTCTCGCTGTTGCCGGAGGCCGTCGGCTGGGCAGCACCGTTCCGGGCACCCTGCGGGCGGCGGCCCTGCGGATCGTTGAAGTAGCGGAAGAAGTCCGAGCCGGGGCTCACGACCAGCCGCGTGTCCTGACCCTTCAGCGCGTGCTCGTAGGCCTGCATCGAGCGGTAGAAGGCGAAGAAGTCCGCGTCCTGCCCGAAAGCCTCTGCGAGGATGCGGTTCTTGTCCGCATCGCCCTGACCGCGCAGCTCTTCCTGCTTCTGATTGGCCTCGGCCAGGATCACGACGACGTCGCGGTCGGCCTTGGCGCGGATCAGGGTGGCCGCCTGATCGCCGTTGGCGCGGATGTCGGTCGCCTCCTTCTTCCGCTCGGAGGTCATGCGGTCGTAGACCGCCTGACTGTTCTTGGCGGGAAGGTCGACGCGGGTCATGCGCAGATCGACGATCTCGACGCCGAGCCCCTTGGCCTGCCGGTTCACGTCCTCCTGGATCGTGTTCATCAGGTCGGAGCGCTCGGTGCGCACGATGGCGTCGCGACTGGTGCGGGCCAGCACGTTACGCAGCGCCGAGTTGGTGAAGCTCGCCAGACGCTGGTTCGCCAGCGCGATCGTGCCGACCGACTGATAGAACTTCAGCGGATCGACGATGCGGTAGCGGGCGAAGGCGTCCACCTCGAGGTTCTGCCGGTCGGCGGTGAGCAGGGTCTGGACCGGCAGGTCGAGATCGAGCACCCGCTTGTCGAACAGCACGACGCTGTCGGTGAACGGCACCTTGAAGTAGAGGCCGGGCTTGTTCTGGCCCACCGGATTCAGCACGTCGCGCACGCGGCCGAGCTGAAGCACGAGCGCCTGCTGCATCTGCCCCACGGTGAAGACCGAAGCGTAGAGCCCGATCCCCACCACGGCGACGATAAGGAGCAGGCCGGTTCGGATCGCTGGATTGTTCATCGGCCCGCCGCTCCATTCGACTGTGCGCGGCCGCTGTCGAGCAGCGGAAGCACCGGGAGCACGCCCGCAGCGCTGGCGCCGCCGGCCACGCCGCCGTTCTGATCGATGATGACCTTGTTCACGGAGCCGAGCACTTTCTCCATGGTTTCCAGGAAGATCCGCTCACGGATCACCTCAGGGGCGACCTTGTAGGAATCGTAGACTTGACGGAAGCGGGACGCTTGACCCGTCGCCTCGGCCGTCGCCTGCGACCGATAGGCCTCAGCGGCCTGCACGACCTTACTCGCGTTGCCTCGGGCGTCGGGGACGACGCGGCTGGCATAGGTCTCGGCCTCGTTGCGCACCTGCTGGGCGTATTGTTGCGCCGCGTTCACGTCGATGAAGGCCGGCCGCACCTCCGGGGGAGGGGTGACGCTGGTGAGCTGCACGACCTCGATGCGCACGCCGGCACCGTACTCGTCGAGCGCGCTCTGGACGATCTCCTTGACCTCCTGGGCGATGCTGGACTGCTCGTTGGTCAGGATCGCCTGGATGTTGCGGCGGCCGATGACCTCGCGCATCGCGCTCTCGGAGATCGCCTTGATGGTCCCCTCCGGATTGGCGAGGTTGAAGACGTAATCCTCCGCCTTGAGCGGATTGACGCGCCACTGCACCTCGAAATCGATGTCGACGATGTTCTCGTCGCCGGTGAGCATCAGGCTCTCTTCCGCCACGTCGCGCTGGCGCGTGGTGCCGCCGGTGGGGATGTAGCCGATCGGAATCGAGTTCACGATGCCGACGTTGGGCTTCTGCACCGACCCGATCGGGTAGGGGAAGTTGTAGCGCAGACCTTCACCGGACTGGCCGGTATAGCGCCCGAAGATCGTGTTGATGCCGACCTCGTTGGGCTTCACGATGTAGAAGCCGGTCAGCAGCCACGCGCCGAGCACGAGGCCTGCCGCCACGAGGATTCCCTTGCCGCCGCCGAAACCTCCGCCCGGCATCACGCCGCGGAGCCGATCCTGGCCGCGCCGGAGCAGATCCTCGAGATCGGGGGGCGTCTTGCCGCCGCCCCCGCCACCCCAGGGGCCGCCGCCATTGCCGCCGCCGGGACGGCCCCAAGGGCCCCCTCCGCCGCCGCTCTGATTGCTCCAAGGCATTCTCGACGTGAACTCCTGCTGAAGCCGGCCCCCGCGGATGCGGCAGGCCCTTGCCCTAAAACTCGATCCACCGCCCTGCCGCTTCTCTGCCTGAGTGCGGAGAGAACCGGTTTTCCCAAGCGCCAGAACGCGTTTGCGGTGCCGCAAGGACGCCGCGCACCTGAGTGGCGCCGCGCCGTCCTGTCAAGGCTGGCAGGTGGGCCCGCACCGCGTCAACCGCAACGGCTGATCGAGCCGCGAATCTGTTCCCGCCCCTGCGGCCAAAGCGCCAATTCCCCGGTCAACGATCGGTGATCCGCTCCAAATCCACGAATTCAAAGGCGAATTCGTCGCGCTCACCCGCCCCGTGCGCCTCGCGGAAGGTTTCACGGAAGGCGGCTCGGTCGAAGGGCGGAAAGTACGCATCGCCCTCCGGCGCGGCATCGACCTCGGTGAGGTGCAGCCGGTCGGCATGTGGCAGGGCGAGCCGGTAGATCTCGGCACCTCCCACCACCATCAGCGTTTCGCTTTCGGCGGCCGCGAGCGCGGCGTCCCAATCGTGCACGACGGTCGCGCCGGGAATGGCGAGGCTGCGGTCGCGGGTCAGGACGAGGCTGCGCCGGCCGGGCAGCGGGCGGCCGATCGAATCCCAGGTCTTGCGGCCCATCAAGATCGGCTTGCCCATGGTGAGCGCCTTGAAGCGCGCGAGGTCACTCGAGATCCGCCAAGCGAGATCGTTGTCGCGGCCGATCACGCCGTTGCGGGCAATCGCGACGACGAGGGCGATGCGGGGATTTTCCATCAGACGGCCACCGGCGCCTTGATGGCGGGATGCGGTTCGTAGCCCTCGATCACAATGTCCTCGAAGCGGAAATCGAACAGCGAGCGCACCTCCGGATTCAGGCGCAGCCGGGGCAGGGGCCGCGGCGCGCGCGAGAGGAGGAGGCGGGTCTGCTCCAAGTGGTTGGCGTAGAGATGCGCGTCGCCGAAGGTGTGGACGAAGTCACCGGCTCGGAGCCCCGTCACCTGCGCCATCATCGCGGTGAGCAGGGCGTAGCTCGCGATGTTGAACGGCACGCCGAGGAAGGCGTCGGCCGAGCGCTGGTAGAGTTGGCAGGAAAGCCGGCCCTCCGCGACGTAGAACTGGAACAGGCAATGGCAGGGCGCGAGCGCCATCCGGTCGAGATCGGCCGGGTTCCAGGCCGAGACGATCAGGCGACGCGAATCCGGGTTGCGGGCTATCTGGTCGAGGATCCAGGCGATCTGATCGACCGTGCCGCCGTCGGGCTTGGCCCAGCTCCGCCATTGCTTGCCGTAGACGGGGCCGAGATCGCCGTCGGCGTCGGCCCACTCGTCCCAGATCGTGACGCCGTTCTGCTTCAGGTAGGCGATGTTGGTCTCGCCCTTCAGGAACCACAGCAACTCGTGGATGATCGAGCGCAGGTGGAGCTGCTTGGTCGTCACCAGCGGGAAGCCGTCGGAGAGATCGAACCGCATCTGGTGGCCGAACACGGAGAGCGTGCCCGTGCCGGTGCGGTCCTCCTTGCGGACGCCCTCGGACAGGATGCGGGTGAGCAGATCGTGATAGGCGCGCATGGCTCCTCAGATCTGGCGGGCGCCCCGGCCGATGTCGAGTGGGGCTTTCCCGCCGTCCCGTCTTTCCCGACGTCTTGGTTACGCAGGATCGCCGCTAACGCAGGAGGCTCGGCCCGATCTGGTAGGCGACCAGACAGAAATTGCTCCAACCGTGAAGCAGGATGCAGGGCCAGAGCCGCCCCGTGCGCCAGCGCAGCCAGCCGAGGGTGAGCGCGAGCGGGAGCAGGGTCAGCGGACGAGCGAGCGCACTCTTGGCGCCGGGATCGAGAGAGACGTGGGCGAGGCAGAACAGCAGCGCCGTCGCCACGATCGTCCCGGCCGGCCCCATGAAGGCGCTGGCGCGGGCGAACGTCTCGCCCCGCAGCAGCAATTCCTCCGTGATCGGTGCAAGCACCACGACGAAGGCGAACCACAGGGCGAGCATCGACGGGCTGAGGAAGGGCGAGAGGCGAACGCCGTTGCCGAAATTCATGTTGAGCGCGGCGGCACTGGTCGTCACCCAGGCGATGTGGATCAACGGCCAGAGTGGCAGCAGCAGCCAGAGCCGCCGCATCGGCGCCCGCGCTTCATCGGGCCGTGCCAGGCCGAGGCGTCGGCGCCATGCTCCGCCCGCCACCCAGGCGGCCAGCGAGACGACGAGACCGGCCATCAACACCTGCCGCAGGGCATCCACCGCGACGGCTCGGCCGGCAAGTTCGGAGAGGGGCAAGCGCGGGCGTGCGGCGGTGTCGAGGAGCGGGTCGATCCCGAGGCGCAGGTCGCCGCCGATCCGGATGATGGCGATGGCCAGCCCGCTCGCCAGAACCAGGATGAAGAGCGGGACCGCAATGAGCAGCAGCACACGGCCGAGCCACAGAAGGCCCGCTTCGAGGCGGGCGAGCGGCGGCTTCGACGGGCGCGCGTCGGCGGAGGCGGGCGGCATATCGGCCACGCTCGCAACGCGGAGCGGGTCTGAGCGCAGATCGCTCTTCAAAACCGCCGTCGGCCTCTCTATATTCGCCTTGCCGGTCGCAAGGCCGGCTATGGCGATAAACGTTCTTCGAAATAAACCTATCGGACCCGGGGGCGGTACCCGGCGCCTCCACCCGAACCCAGGACCGATGGCCGCACGGCCTCAGGTGTTGGGTTCCGGCGGGGGCGAAATAGGATCGACGAGGGCGTAAAGGTAGAGCTTTCGCTCGGCATGGTTCCGCCGTTATCGGGCCTTTGCAATAGTTGCCAACGACAACTTTGCTCCGGTGGCTGTCGCCGCGTAAGCGGTGCCAAAAACCGACCTAAAGTCCTAGCGGGTAGCACCGCATAGGCGGGGTTCGGAGGTACCTGGCAACAGAAACCTCCACTCATTTCCACGACCCGGCGCAGCCCAATCCCGGCCGTGACCGGTCAAGCGAGCGCCGATGGCCGAAGATCTGATCCGTTACGATCTCCTGGTTCAGGACGCCCTGCGCGGCGTCGTGCGCAAGGTGCTGACTGATGCCGCCCGCGAGGGTCTCTCCGGCGAGCACCACTTCTACATCTCGTTCCGCACCGAGGCGCCGGGCGTGCGGATGTCGCAGCGCCTGCGCGAGAAATACCCGCAGGACATGACGATCGTCCTGCAGCACCAGTTCTGGGATCTCGGCGTCTCCGAGCACAGCTTCGAGGTCGGCCTGTCGTTCTCCGGCGTGCCGGAGCGGCTGCTGATCCCGTTCGATGCGCTGTCGGGCTTCTTCGACCCCTCGGTGCAGTTCGGCCTGAAGTTCGATCTCAACGAGGGGGCCGAGGGCGAGCAGCCGGAGGAAGCGCAGCCGAGCGCGCCGATCAAGGCCGGTCCGCGTGGCGCGGCATCCGAGCCTGCCGAGATCAAGCCGAAGGGCACCGGCCTCGCGACGGTTCAGGGCGGCCCGAAGATCGTCCCGGCACTTCCTGCCGCGGGCAAGGCCAAGGCCGAGGCAAAGCCGGACGACAAGTCCGAGGACGGTGAGGCCAAGCCGGAGGCCGCCGAGAAGACCGATCGCGACGGCACCGCCGAGGTCGTGAGCCTCGACGCCTTCCGTAAGAAGAACTGATTGTTCCGCTGATCCCGCGCCTCGTCCGGAGACGCGGGCGGGTGTCTTAGGAGCGGCGCTGTGCCACCATGCGCAGGCCCTCTTTCGGCCGCAGCGTCACCCGGTGCAGCGGCGTGACCGGCGGATGGTCCGCGGGCAGAGTGAGCCGCACTGACCGCGCGACCTGCGCGAGAACCAACGTCGCCTCCTGAACCGAAAAACTCTGGCCGATGCAGACGCGCGGTCCGGCGCCGAACGGCAGGTAGGCGAAGCGCTCGATGCGCTCGCGCCGCTCCCCGAGGAAGCGCTCGGGAATGAACGCATCCGGCTCGTCCCACAGCTTGCGATGCCGGTGCATCACCCAGGGGGCGATGATGACGGTCGAGTTGCGAGGAATCTTGACCCGCCCGATCCGATCCTCGCGCAGGGCCTGACGGCTGAGGAACGGCACCGGCGGGAAGAGCCGCATGGTCTCCTCCATCACAGCCTTGGTGAAGGGCAGCCGGTCGAGTCGCAGCGCGCCGTCCTCGCCGGCCGCGGCATCGGCCTCCGCCTCGACGCGTTCCTGCGCGGCCTCGTCCTGCGACAGGCAATAGAGTGCCCAGGTCAGGGCGTTGGCCGTCGTCTCGTGCCCGGCGGCGATGAAGGTGACGATGTTGGCCTTCACTTCGATGTCGGAGAGGCCGCGGCCGGTCTCCGGGTCCTGAGCCGCCAACAGCAGGGTCATCAGATCGTGGGGCGCCTCGCCGCGGGCGAGCGCCGCCTTGCGCTGATCCAGCAGCGTATCCACCACCTCGGCGAAGAAGCGCAGGGCCGGCCGAGCCCGCAGGCGGCCGAGCCGCGGCACGAAAGCGGGGAAGCCGAACACGTCGAGGGGGTCGATCGGGCCGATCGATTCGAGCAGCCGGGTAATGGCACGCCCGAGCGCGTCGGGATCACCCGGCAGCCCTTGTGTGAAGATCGTCCGCTCCAGCACGTCGAGGGTGGCGCGGGTCGTCTCAAGGGCGACGTCGACGGTGGCCCCGTCCCGCCGCGCCAATCGCCGGCCGAGGCGTGCGCCCGCCGCATCCATCTGCGCGACGAAGCCCGAAACATGGCGGGCGGAAAAGATGGGCGCCAGCGTGCGCCGCTGCAGGCGCCACTCCTCGCCCTCGGCCGTGAGCAGCCCGTCGCCGAGGCCCGGCGCCAGCACCCGCTTCTGGAGGTCGTCCTTGCGGTAGTGGGCGGCCCGCTCCACCAGCAGGTAGCGTACCAGGGCCGGATCGCTGACGACGGTGATCCGACCCATCGCCGTCTCGCCGGCAACGACGAATTCCTCGAAATGCGCGTCCATCCAGGTCGCGATCGGATTCTCACGCACCTTCTTCAGGAAGGCGAACAGGCCGAGCGGCTGCGTCAGCGGCGGCGGCACCTTCGGACGGAACGGCCCGGCTTGCGTGATGCGGGCCGGGCGGGTCGGCAGATCCAGCATGAAGAGGGGAGAACCTCGGCGGTGACGGAGTGCGCGATGCGTCATGCTCGGTTTCGGGCCGGCATCGCGCTTGGCATCATGCTTCGTTAAGTAGGGCCGCATCCGAGCCAACGAAGAGGCCACGATGTCGCCGCACGAGAACCCTGCCGTCGAGACACGCACCGAATCCGACACCTTCGGTCCGATCCAGGTGCCCGCCCACCGCTACTGGGGCGCCCAGACCCAGCGCTCGATCCAGAACTTCAAGATCGGCACCGAGCGCCAGCCGGCGCCGCTCGTCCACGCGCTCGGCATCGTCAAGCAGGCCGCCGCCCTGGTGAACAAGGATCTCGGCGGTCTCGACCCGAAGGTCGCCGACGCCATCGCCGAATCCGCGGCGGAAGTCGTCGCCGGCAAGCACGACGACGAGTTCCCGCTGGTGGTCTGGCAGACCGGTTCGGGCACCCAGTCGAACATGAACGCCAACGAGGTGATCGCGAGCCTCGCCAACGAGCGGCTCGGGGGCAAGCGCGGCGGCAAGTCGCCGGTTCACCCCAACGATCACTGCAATCGCGGCCAGTCCTCGAACGACACCTTCCCCACCGCGATGCACATTGCGGTCGCCCGCGAGGTGCAGGAGCGGCTTCTGCCGGCGCTCTCCCACCTGCACGCGGCGCTCGACGCCAAGGCGAAGGAGTTCGAGAGCATCGTCAAGATCGGCCGCACCCACCTGCAGGACGCGACCCCGGTCTCGCTCGGCCAGGAATTTTCCGGCTACGCGGCGCAGGTCGCGCTGGGCGGCGCCCGCATCGCCGCGACGCTGCCCGGCGTGCTGGCGCTGGCCCAGGGCGGCACCGCCGTCGGGACCGGCCTCAACGCGCATCCGGAATTCGCCGAGCGGTTCGCGGCCAAGGTCGCGGAGCTGACCGGTCTGCCCTTCACCTCGGCCGAGAACAAGTTCGAGGCGCTCGCCACCCATGACGCGCTCGTCTTCACGCAGGGCGCGCTGACGGCGCTGGCCACCGGCCTGTTCAAGATCGCCAACGATATCCGCCTGCTCGGCTCGGGCCCGCGCTCGGGTCTCGGCGAACTCTCGCTGCCCGAGAACGAGCCGGGTTCCTCGATCATGCCGGGCAAGGTCAACCCGACCCAGTGTGAGGCGCTGACGATGGTCTGCGCCCAGGTCGTCGGCAACGGCACCACGGTGAGCTTCGCCGGCAGCCAGGGCCATTTCGAGCTCAACGTGTTCAAGCCGGTGATCGCCAACGCGGTGCTGCAATCGGTGCGGCTGCTCGCCGACAGCTCGGTGAGCTTCACCGACAACTGCGTCGTCGGCATCAAGGCCAACACCGACCGGATCAGCGACCTGATGAGCCGCTCGCTGATGCTGGTGACCGCGCTTGCCCCCTCGATCGGCTACGACAAGGCCGCCGAGATCGCCAAGACTGCGCACAAGAACGGCACCACCCTCAAGGAGGAGGCGCTGCGGCTCGGCTACGTCACGGATGAGGAGTTCGAACGGGTCGTACGCCCCGAAACCATGCTGGCGCCGAGCGCGGAATAAGCGCTAGACTCGCTTCCCGGCGCGGGCCTTCCGCGCCGGGTCGTCGGAGGGGCTGACGCGATGGCCGAGATCATCAACCTGCGCCAGGTGCGCAAGGACCGTGAGAAGGCGGCGAAAGAGGCCAAGGCTGCGGAGAACCGCATCCTGTTCGGCCGGCCGAAGAAAGCGAAGACGCTGGCCGAGACGCGCAAGGCGATCGAGCAAGCCCGCCACGAGGGCCACCGCCTCGCTGATCCCGACAAGGAATGACGCGGGCGCCTCAGCGGGAGACCGCGAAGCGCTCCGTGATGATCGCGGGGCACCGCACCAGCGTCTCGCTGGAGGCGGAGTTCTGGGAGGCGCTTCAGGAGATCGCGCGGGGGCGCGGGCACTCGGTTCAGGCGCTGATCGGTGCGATCGATTCGGGGCGCGGCGAGCGCAACCTGTCCTCGGCGATCCGGGTGTTCGTGCTGAGCGCCTTTCGTCGCACCTCCGAAGTGTCAGAGAGCCCCTTCACGGATCGCGCCGGGATCGGCTAGGGCGTGCAGGAGCCCGGCAGCGGAGTGGGCGAAGCGTAGGGTGACCGCTTTGCGTCGAGCCGGGCTCAGCGGGTGGTCCGGCGGCTCGCGCAGGATCGCCGCGCCGAAGGAATCGGCGACGATCAGACCGCATTCTTCCGGAATCAGCGTCTCCGGCACCGTCTCGGGGATCGCGAAGAAGAAGCGGTCGCAATAGTCGCGGTAATTCGGCCATTTCCGGTCGGCGCGGAAATCGGCGACGCTCGACTTGATCTCGACGATGGTGAGCCGACCCGCCGCGCAGAGCGCGATCACGTCGGCGCGGCGCCCGTTAGCGAGCGAGAATTCCGGCAGGCTCACGCAGCCCATCTCGGCGAGCAGACGCCGCACCCCGCGCTGGATGTTCAGCGCGGTGGGCGACTGGCGGCGGTCGGGCGGCAGGACGATGTGGGCTAGCGCTGTGGACATGCCGGGCTGGTGGCTTGCGGATGCGGCCGAATCGAGTCGACCCATCCTGTCAGCCGAATCCCATCGGTGTCACCGGCCGCTTTGTCACAGCGCCAGGGCCGCCCGGATCGCCGCGAATCCATCCGTCAGCGCCGCCGGTCCCGGCTGGAGGATCAGCGGCGACTTGATCTCATGGATGCGCCCTGCGGCCACAGCGGGTATGGCCTGCCATCCGGGCCGGCCGCGGATGCGCTCCACGTTGACCCGCTTGCCGCACCAGGAAGCGAGGATCACGTCGGGCGCCGCCGCGATCACCTGCTCGCTCGTGACGATCCGGTCCTTCGCGGCCTGAGCCCGGCTCAGCTCCGGAAAGACATCCTGTCCGCCGGCAAAGCCGATTAGGTCCGAGACCCAGCCGATGCCGGAAATCATTGGCTCGTCCCATTCCTCGAAATACACCCTCGGTCGCGGCCGCCCAGCGGTCTCGGCGGCGGCGTCCGCAAGGCACGCCTCGTATCCGCGGGCCAGCGCCTCGGCCCGCTCCGCCGCGCCGACGAGGGCGCCCACGGTGCGGATCATCGCGAGGCAGCCGGCCACGTCGCGCTGGTTGAACAGGTGGACCGCCACCCCCGCCCGAGCGAGGTTGGCGACAATCTCCGCCTGAAGGTCGGAAAAGGCGAGGACGAGGTCCGGCTCGAGCGCGAGGATCTTGGGCAGGTCCGCGCTGGTGAAGGCCGAGATCCGCGGCTTCTCGCGGCGCACCTGCGGCGGGCGCACCGCGTAGCCCGATACGCCGACGATGCGCTGATCCTCGCCGAGCAGGTAGAGCGTCTCGACGGTCTCTTCCGTGAGGCAGACGATGCGTTCGGGCGGAAAGCGGCGCATGGCGTCTCAATAATGCAGCCATGTCAGCAGCCCGGCACCGGGGGCGAGCATCACGAACGCCCAGACGAAGCCCGAACTCCAGTTCGCGAGCTGGAACGGGATGCGCCGGAGGCCGAAGCTGCCGGCGACCAGCGGCACCACCGCCCGCGCCGGACCGATAAAGCGGCCGATGACGATGGCGCCCGCGCCCCAGCGCCGGAGAAAGGCTTCGGCCTTGGCCGTCATCTCCGGGTGCCGGCTCATCGGCCAGAGGCGTTTGATCCCGTCCTTGTAGTAAAAGCCGACCTCATAGGAGATCCAGTCCCCCAGCCCCGCACCGATTCCGGCGCCGATCACCATCGGCCAGAACGGCAGGTCGCTGCCGCCGATCAGGGCGCCGATGCCGAGCAGGATCACGGTCGCCGGCACGAGCAGCGACAGCACCGCGAGCGATTCGCAGAAGGCGATGACGCCCGTCACCACCGGCGCCCAGGCCTTGTGGGTCTCGATGAAGGTGAGCACGGATTGGCGGATGGCGTCGAAATCCATACTCACTCCGGAGGGCGGGTCGTGTCTGGCTGAGCCGTAACGCGTCGCCGCATCGATCGGATGCGCGCGGCGGTCTGCCGCGCTATCACGGCGCGGAAGCGGATATCGGAGCACCATGAAGGTACTGTCGATCCAATCGCACGTCGCCTACGGTCATGTCGGGAATTCCTCGGCCGTCTTTCCGATGCAGCGCCTCGGGGTCGAGGTCTGGCCGGTGCATACGGTGCAGTTCTCCAACCATACCGGCTACGGGCAGTGGCGCGGGCGCGTCTTCGACGGGCCGGCGGTGGAGGAGGTGGTGCAGGGCGTGGCCGAGCGCGGCGCGCTGAAGGCGTGCGACGCGGTCCTCTCCGGCTATATGGGCTCGGCCGATATCGGCACCGCCATCCTGCGCACGGTCGCGGCCGTGCGCGCGGCCAACCGCGAGGCGCTCTATTGCTGTGATCCGGTGATCGGCGACACCTATTCCGGCGTCTATGTCCGCCCCGGCATCGCCGACTTCATGCGTACGCAGGCGGTGCCGGCGGCCGACATCCTCACGCCGAACCAGTTCGAACTCGACCTGATCTCGGACGCACCGAGCGACACGCTGGAGGCCGCCAAGGCGGCGGCGGCCTCGGTGATGGCGCTCGGGCCGCGCGTCCTGCTCGTGACCTCCCTCGCAACGGCCGAGACGCCGCCGGACGCCATCGACATGATGGCGGCGGAGGGGGGCTCGTTCTGGCGCGTGCGCACGCCCCGGCTCGATCTGAAGGCGGTCTCGGGGGCGGGCGATGCCGTCGCCGCGCTCTATCTGGTGCATTACCTGCGCACTCGTTCGGCCGCCCTGGCGCTCGGCATGGCGGCGGCCTCGATCCATGGCCTGCTGCGGCGCACCGCCGAGGCCGGCTCGGAGGAGCTGCTGACGGTGGCGGCGCAGGAGGAATTCGTTGCGCCGAGTGCGGCCTTCCCGGTCGAGATCGTCTGACGCTGCAAGGAACCGTGATGCTGGAACGCCGCTTCGCCACCCTCGACGTGTTCACCGACACGCCGCTCGCCGGAAACCCGCTCGCGGTGGTGCTCGACGCCGAGGGGCTGAGCGGCGAGGCGATGCAGGGTATCGCCCGCGAGTTCAACCTATCGGAGACGGTGTTCGTCCTACCCCCCGAAGAGCCGCGCCACCGGGCGCGCCTGCGCATCTTCACGCCGGCCCGCGAACTGCCCTTCGCCGGACATCCGACCGTCGGTTCGGCGGTGCTGCTGGCGCTCCGCGACCGCGCCGAGCGGCAGGCGGCGGCTCTCGCCGATGCCGCCGCCTTCGGGCTGGAGGCAGAGATCGGCAACCTCTCCTGCGCCGTCGAGGCAGGCTCGGACGGCCGCAGCGGCCGCGCCCGCTTCAAGCTGCCCGTCCTGCCGACCTATCTCGGCGAGGCGGCCGCAAAGGACGCCCTGGCCACTGCCCTGGGATTGAAGCCGAACGAGATCGGCTTCAACCGCCATCAGCCGAGCCGGCACGGGGCCGGTCCGCTCTTTACCTTCGTGCCGCTCGCCTCCGGCGAGGCGCTGGCACGCGCCCGGCTCGATGTCGGCCGGTTCGAGCGGCTGTTTCCCCAGGCGCAGGCCGACGCCGTCTATCTCTATGCCCTCGATCCGGAGGGGCTCGGGCACCGCTACCAGACGCGGATGTTCGCGCCTCATCTCGGGGTGGCGGAAGATCCGGCGACGGGTAGTGCCGCGGCCGCCTTCGCGGGCGCGCTGATGCAGTTCGAGCCCCTGGGCGAGGGAACGCACGACGTGGTGATCCGCCAGGGTCTCGCCATGGGGCGGCCAAGCACGATCGACCTCCAGCTCGTTATCGACGGAGGCGCGCTCCGCTCCGTCGAGATCGGCGGCCAGGCGGTGGTGGTGAGCGAGGGCGTGCTGCGTGTCGGTTGAGATCGCGGCGGAGGCGGCCCCCGGCTTCAGCCTCACCCACCTCGAACGCGTCTCGGCGCGGCGGGTCGACCACGATTGGGCCTGGGCACGGGACAATGCCGAGGCGATCGACCGCAATTGGCAGCGGCGCAAGGCGAAGACGCCGGGTCTGTTCGACGGACCGGTCTATCTCGCCAGCGGTTGCGCCGTCACGGATGGCGCCTGCGAGGCGAGCCTGTTCGAGGTGCCCTACTCGCGCTTCATCGCCTTTCGCGATGCGGGCGTGCCCGACGCGCTGGTGGCGAACGCCTTCGCGGCGATCGTGCCCCATAGCCGCGACGGCGCCGTGCTTCTCGGCGTGATGGGCGCCCACACCGCCAATGCCGGCCAGATCTACTTTCCCTGCGGTACGCCCGATCCGGACGATCTGCGCGAGGACGGCACGGTCGATCTCGCCGGGAGCGCCGTGCGCGAATTCCGGGAGGAAACCGGCCTGACGCTGCCGGACGGCTCTGAGGAAGAGTGGGTGCTCCTGCGCGGTGATGGGCAGCTCGCCTTCCTGCGCCCGGTTCGCTTCGACAGCGATGCCGAGACCTTGAAAGCCTGCATCGAAGCCCATCGCGGCGGTGAGGACGAGCCGGAACTCGCCCACTCCGTCATCGCCCGCTCACGCACCGATATCGACGCCGCCCGGATGCCGGGCTTCGTACAGGCCTATCTCGCAAGCGTCTTCCCTGAGTGAAGACCGGGAGGCCGGCGGTTACCGGTAGCCGTAGCGCGTCTTGGCCACCGCGAGCAGGTTCATCGCCTCGCCCTCGCGGCCCGCGGCGCAGGCGCCCGCGGCCTTGGACAGGTCGGCGCTGAAGCGGGTGCCGACCGCCGCAGAGAGATCGCCGGTCTTCACGTCGCCATCGACGATGGCCTGAGTGCGGGCGATGGTGGGGCCGCAGCCGGCGCCGGTCGGTAGCGGCGCGACGACGGCCGCGGGTGCTGCGGCGACAGCCGCGACCGGCGGCGGTGCGTTCGACTGGCAGGCGCTCAGAGCACAGCCGAGGAGAACGAGGGAAACAGCACGGTGAAGCGGCGCGGGCACGACGGGTCTCTCCGGTTGCAAGAGGAGGTACGCTGCAGCCAAGCTTGGCCGGCGGGTTGTGCCTTTCGTGCTCGGGTCGGTCAATTGTAACGGTGACGCGGTACAGTGCCATCGCTCGAAGCCGCTTGCGCGCCTTCACGGCGCGAAAAGCGTGCGCGGAGGCGGGCGCCAGCGCCTGATGGCAGCAAAAGCCAGGGTGATCGCGTTCAGGCGATTGCCCTCATGTGCTTGTCACGATCCCCGCCAACCGATACATACCGACACCCTGGTCGCAGGCGGTTTGCCGGCGAGTCAGCCTTTCAGGAGAATCGAGCGTGGCCCCTGGCCGCTCCGTGCAGACGAACGAGGGCGCCGCTTTTGCGGCCGCGTCGTCCTGCGCGCTCATTCTCGTAGGCCTGCTTCTTAGCCGCCCCTGAGGGCCGTCCGGGCGCGACCGCCTGGGCTCTCAGGGGATGCCGCTCGTCCACCGGAAGACAGGTTTTCCGGCGCCGCTCCCGAGGAGTCGAGCGCGCCGGCTGCGAGGAACGAAGACCCATGGCGAACACCACTCAGAGCGCGAAGGACCGCGTCGTCATCTTCGACACGACGCTGCGCGACGGCGAACAGTGCCCCGGCGCCACCATGACGCTGGACGAGAAGCTGGCGGTGGCCGAGCTGCTCGATGGGATGGGCGTCGATATCATCGAGGCGGGCTTCCCCATCGCCTCCAACGGTGATTTCGAGGCCGTCTCCGAGATCGCCCGGCGTACCAAGCGCGCGACCGTGGCCGGTCTCGCCCGAGCCATCCCCGCGGACATCGCCCGCGCAGGGGAAGCGGTGCGCCACGCTGAGCGCGGCCGCATCCACACCTTCGTCTCGACCTCGGCGATCCACCTCGCCCACCAGATGCGCAAGACGCAGGACGAGGTAATCGAGATCATCCTCAAGACCGTGGCCCAGGCCCGCGACCTCGTCGAGGACGTGGAATGGTCGGCCATGGATGCGACGCGGACCGACATCGACTATCTCTGCCGCTGCGTCGAGGCGGCGATCCGCTCGGGCGCCACCACCATCAACCTGCCCGACACGGTGGGCTACGCCACGCCGCTGGAATACGGCGCGATGTTCCGCCAGGTCCGCGAGCGCGTCCCGAACGCCGACAAGGCGATCTTTTCCGTGCATTGCCACAACGATCTCGGCTTGGCGGTGGCGAACTCGCTCGCCGGCCTGGAAGGCGGTGCCCGGCAGATCGAGTGCACGGTCAACGGCATCGGCGAGCGGGCCGGCAACGCCGCGCTCGAAGAAATCGTCATGGCGATCCGCACGCGGGCCGACGTGATGCCCTACGATACCGGCATCGACACGACGATGCTGACCCGCGCCTCGAAGCTCGTCAGCCACGCGGCGAACTTCCCCGTTCAGTACAACAAGGCCATCGTCGGCCGGAATGCCTTCGCCCACGAGAGCGGCATCCACCAGGACGGCATGCTCAAGCATTCCGAGACCTACGAGATCATGACCCCGGCCTCCGTCGGACTGGCCAAGACCTCGCTGGTGATGGGCAAGCATTCGGGCCGAGCCGCGTTCAAGTCGAAGCTCGGCGAGCTCGGCATCTCGCTGTCCGACAACCAGTTCCAGGACGTGTTCGAGCGCTTCAAGGATCTCGCCGATCGCAAGAAGCACGTCTACGACGAGGACATCGAGGCGCTGGTCGATCAGAACCTCGCCACCGCCCACGACCGCATCAAGCTCGTCTCGCTCTCGGTGATTGCGGGTACGCGCGGGCCGCAGCGCGCCACGATGAAGATCGAGATGGACGGCCGCACCTTCACCGAGGAGGCCGACGGCAACGGGCCGGTGGATGCGGTGTTCAACGCGATCCACGCCATCGTCCCGCACGATGCGGTGCTGGAACTCTATCAGGTCCACGCCGTGACCGAGGGGACCGACGCGCAGGCCGAGGTCTCGGTGCGCCTGAAGGCCGGCGAGCGCTCGGTGACCGCCCGCGGCGCCGACCCGGACACGCTGGTCGCCTCGGCCAAAGCGTACCTGTCGGCCTTGAACAAACTCTCGGCGGCCTCCGTGCGGCTGCATGCCCAGCACGCAGCAGTGGTGTGAGCGCACTCTGCGTCATTGCGAGCGGCAGCGAAGCAATCCGGCAGCGCGACCTTTCCGGAGAGTGCGGAGCGCTGGATTGCTTCGGCTTCACCTCGCACTGACGCCGTAAAGTTGATGCCGCCGCTCAAATTTTGAAGAATAGAAAAAAGTCCCAAAAGAATGCCCGCCTATCGCTCCCGCACCACCACCCACGGCCGCAACATGGCCGGCGCCCGCGGCCTGTGGCGCGCCACGGGCATGAAGGATTCGGACTTCGGCAAGCCGATCATCGCGGTGGTGAACTCGTTCACGCAGTTCGTGCCCGGCCACGTCCACCTGAAGGATCTTGGCCAGCTCGTCGCCCGCGAGATCGAGCAGGCCGGTGGTGTCGCGAAGGAATTCAACACCATCGCCGTCGATGACGGCATCGCCATGGGCCATGACGGGATGCTCTACTCGCTCCCCTCGCGCGAACTCATCGCCGATTCCGTCGAGTACATGGTCAACGCGCATTGCGCCGACGCCATGGTCTGCATCTCGAACTGCGACAAGATCACCCCCGGCATGCTGATGGCGGCGCTCCGCCTCAACATCCCGGCGGTGTTCGTCTCCGGCGGGCCAATGGAGGCCGGCAAGGTCGTGATGAACGGCGTCACCCGCAAGTTCGACCTCGTCGACGCCATGGTGGCGGCGGCCGACGACCGCGTTTCCGACGAGGACGTCGCGGTCATCGAGCGCTCGGCCTGCCCGACCTGCGGCTCGTGCTCCGGTATGTTCACGGCCAACTCGATGAACTGCCTGACCGAAGCGCTCGGCCTGTCGCTGCCCGGCAACGGCTCGACGCTGGCGACGCATGCCGACCGCAAGCGCCTCTTCGTCGAGGCCGGGCACCTCATCGTCGATCTGGCCCGCCGCCACTACGAGCAGGACGATGCCAGCGTGCTGCCGCGTGCGATCGCGACCATGGCCGCGTTCGAGAACGCGATGACCCTCGACATCGCCATGGGCGGCTCGACCAATACGGTGCTGCACCTGCTCGCCGCCGCGCACGAGGGCGAAGTGCCCTTCACCATGGCCGACATCGACCGCCTGTCGCGCCGGGTGCCGGTGCTGTGCAAGGTCGCGCCCGCCGTGGCCGACATCCACATGGAGGACGTGCACCGGGCCGGTGGCATCATGGGCATCCTCGGCGAACTCGATCGCGCCGGCCTGATCGACCGCTCCGTGGGCAATGTCGGCTCGGGCACGCTCGGTGAGGCGCTCGACCGCTGGGACGTGACAAAGACCCAGAGCCCCTCGGTGCAGGAATTCTTCCGCGCCGCACCCGGCGGCGTACCGACCCAGGTCGCCTTCAGCCAAGCCTCGCGCTGGGACGAGCTCGACCTCGACCGGGAAAAGGGCGTGATCCGCGATGCCGAGCATGCCTATTCCAAAGATGGCGGGCTGGCCGTACTCTACGGCAACTTGGCGGAAGACGGGTGCATCGTGAAGACGGCGGGCGTCGACGCCTCGATCCTCACCTTCACCGGCACGGCCCATGTCTTCGAGAGCCAGGACGCGGCGGTGGATGGCATCCTCAACGGCCGTGTGAAGGCGGGCGAGGTGGTGCTGATCCGCTACGAGGGTCCCCGCGGCGGTCCCGGCATGCAGGAGATGCTCTATCCTACGAGCTACCTGAAATCGAAGGGGCTCGGGAAAGCCTGCGCGCTGGTCACTGACGGCCGCTTCTCCGGCGGCTCCTCGGGCCTCTCGATCGGCCACGTCTCGCCCGAAGCCGCTGAGGGCGGGCTGATCGGTCTCGTGGAGCAAGGTGACCGGATCGAGATCGACATCCCGAACCGGCGCATCCATCTCGCCGTGGACGAGGCGATGCTGGCCGAGCGCCGCGCCGCCCGCGACGCGGAGGGCTGGCGCCCGGCCAGCCCCCGCAAGCGCAAGGTCAGTACGGCGCTTCGCGCCTACGCGATGCTCGCCACCAGCGCCGCCAAGGGCGCGGTGAGGAAGATCGAGCATTAGGCGCCCCGACAGCGGCTCTCGATCATACCACGCCCCTTATGCTGAGGTGCCCGCGAATGCGGGCCTTGAAGCACGGCGCGCGGTTGATCCAGGGCCGCCGCATCGCTGAAAGTGATGGAGAGCCGGTGGCGCGTGCTTCGAGGCTCGCGTGCCGCGAGCGCCGCAGCCAGAGGAAGGGCGCGATTCGGCGGGTTGCAGCGGCTCGCACTCGCGCATCGGGCACGGATCACGCATAGACGCGTTCTCAGGCCGTGCTTCGCACCGGATGGGAGAGACGTCGGACCCATGCAGATCGCCACGCCCTACCTGATGTTCCTCGGCGACGTGCCGGACCGGCTCGCCGCCAAGACCGCTTACGGCATCAACGATTGGCGTCCCGAATGGTGCGTCGGCCAGCTTCGGATGGAGGACTGCGCCGCCGATCTCGGCATTCCCGACCTGACGCTGGCGGAGGCGGTCGCCAAGGGCTGCAAGACCATGGTCGTCGGCGTAGTCAATGCCGGCGGCGTTCTGCCCGAGCACTGGGTGAAGGAGATCGTCGCCGCCCTCGATGCGGGCCTTGACGTGGCCAGTGGGCTACACGTGCGGCTCGGCTCGATCCCTCAGATCGCCGAGGCCGCGACACGCAATGGCCGCGCCCTGCACGATGTCCGCCACACCACCGAGACCTTCCCCACCGGCAAGGGCACGAAGCGTCCGGGCCGTCGCCTGCTCACCGTCGGCACCGATTGCTCCGTCGGCAAGAAATACACCGCGCTCGCCCTAGAGCGCGGCATGCGCGAGCGCAGCTTCGATGCCGACTTCCGCGCCACGGGCCAGACCGGCGTGTTCATCTCCGGCCGCGGTGTGGCCATCGACGCCGTCGTGGCCGATTTCATCTCCGGGGCCGTCGAGTGGGTGGCGCCGGCTGCCGATCCGAACCATTGGGATCTGATCGAGGGGCAGGGCTCGCTGTTCCATCCCTCTTTCGCCGGCGTCAGCCTCGGCCTGTTGCACGGAGCGCAGGCCGATGCCTTCGTGATCTGCCATGAGCCGACGCGCACGCGGATGCGCGGCGTCGAGGCAAGCCTGCCGACGATCCAAGAGGTGATCGATCTGACGATTCGTTGCGGCGCGCTGACCAATCCCGGCATCCGTCCCGTGGGCATCGCCGTGAACACGCAGGCACTCACCGAACCGCAGGCCCGCACTCTGTTGCGTGAGACCGAGGCTGCTCACGGCCTGCCTGCCACCGACCCCGTGCGCTTCGGCGTCGAACGGATCGTGGATCGGATCGCTGCCGAATTCCCGGCCTGAGGGAGAGATGTCGATGCCGCGTCTGACCGTTGCCGTCGAGCGCTTCCCCATCGCCGGATCGTTCACGATCGCCCGCGGCAGCCGCACTGAGGCGGTCGTCGTCGTCGCGACCATCGAGGACGGTCCGTTTCGGGGCCGGGGCGAGTGCGTGCCCTACGCCCGCTACGATGAGACGGTCGAGAGCGTCGCCGCTGCGCTCGAACAGCAGGCGGGATGGATCGCCGACGGGGGAGGGCGCTTCGATCTCACCGAACGCATGAAGCCGGGCGCCGCTCGCAATGCGCTGGATTGCGCCCTGTGGGATCTCGAGGCGAAGCGCACCGGCCTGCCCGCCTACGAACTCGCCGGTCTGGCCGCGCCGATGCCGGTCACCACGGCCTACACCCTGAGCCTTGGTGATCCGGAGGCGATGGAGGAGGCAGCCCGCACGGCGGCGCACCGGCCGCTCTTGAAGGTAAAGCTCGGCGGCGAGGGCGATCCGGAGCGGATCGCCGCGGTTCGTCGCGGCGCACCCGAATCCCGTCTCATCGTCGATGCCAACGAGGCGTGGCGTCCCGAGACGATCCGCGACAACCTCACGGCCTGCGCGGCGGCCGGTGTCGACCTGATCGAGCAGCCCTTGCCGGCAGGAGAGGACGATCTGCTCGCCGAGATCGATCGCACGATTCCGATCTGCGCCGACGAGAGCCTGCACGACCGTGCCGGGCTCGATGCCCTGGCCCGCCGCTACGACGCGATCAACATCAAGCTCGACAAGGCCGGCGGCCTGACGGAGGCGCTGAAACTTGCGCACGAAGCGCGCGCGCGCGGCTTCGAAATCATGGTCGGCTGCATGGTCGGCTCGTCGCTCGCCATGGCACCCGCGATGCTGCTTGCGCATCACGCGGCCTATGTCGATCTCGACGGGCCGCTCCTGCTCGCCCAGGATCGCGAGCCGGCCTTGCGCTACGAAGGCAGCACCGTCTATCCGCCGCTGCCTGAGCTGTGGGGGTGAAACCGGACGCGCCTACTGCACCGTGTGGAGCGCGAGCGAGGGTGCCACGGACTCGTTGAGGCGCAGGCGGGCGTCGAGGATCGGCTCGGCGGGTTCGTCGGCCTGCTGCTGCGCGGCGAGGTCGGCGATAGCCTGATACTGGCTCATGCGCTGGTCGATCATGCCGTCGAGCTTCTCGTGGACTTCCGCCACGGTGAGGCTGCGGCGCTTGGCACCGTCCTTGGCCGTGAAGATGGCGCGGTTGGCGCGCGCGGCGCGGCCGAAGGCGGCCTTGGCGACCTTGTCCGGATCCTCGGCGCTGAGCGAGAGGAACTTGCCGGCGCTGGCGGTCCCGAGGAAATGCGCGAGGTAGAGTTCGGTGGTCTTCAGCTCGCGGCCGATCCGGGCCTCGATCCGGCTGCGGTCGCGCTTGATCAGCTCACCCGCCATCAGGCCCGAAACGTAGGGGTCGTTGCGCAGGTCGAGCACCCGCTTGCGCAGGCCGGCGTCAGCGATGGTGATGCCGGTGCCGTGGCCCTTCACCGCGGCGGCCTCGTCGGCGAGCCCGTGCTTGGCGCCGTACTGGCGGATCATTTCAAGCCACGTGCCGGTGACGAATTGGAACAGGCCCTGCGCCGAGGAGGCTGACGACTTCACGCTCGTGTCGAAGCTCGACTCCTTGTCGGCGAGCGCCATCATGTAGACCGGATCGACGCCGGTGACTTCGGACGCCTTCAGGATCGTCTCCACCAGGGGACGCGGCACGCTCATGGCGCCGAAGCGCAGGATCTCGTCGTCGTTGTCCGAGCGCGGAGCGGTGAACGACGCCTGCAGGCGCTCGATCGGAGCCGTCACTCCGCCATCCTGGCCGAGCAGCGCCGTGCCGCCCCATTCCGGATCCGCACCGGCGGGGCGGAGATCGGCACGCACCATCATCGGGATCGATGCGGAGACTTTTGCGTTCTCGTAGGCCGACACCGCCTGCGGCGCGGACATCAGCAGGGTGACGCTGGCGGTCACGGCAGCGAGGCTGCGCACGAAGGGCGAACGACCGCGCGACGGGCGCGGGGCGGCCTCGTTGGTGACATTCGACCCGCACGGCACGAGTCGGCTCACGTCGTCGGCGCAGAGCGCCGGCTCCGGGTAAACCCCCATCGGTCTTCCTTGTTGATGCCTCGGCGTTCTTGGGTGCCAGGCTTCGTTTTGACCGGCGGAGGTTTCGCCGCCGGGTGTGACCACAATGGGACCACCGCGTGATCCAAACGTGATCCCGTTAATGCTGCGTTAAGCCATTGTGTTTACGATATTTTAACCAACCGATGCAGGTCGGTCGACGGCTGGCCTGCGGCAAAGATGGCAGGGTTGGTGCTGGAACGCTCCAGGTCGGTCACAGTTGTCATGGGCCGCGCGGCGACCAGTTAGGGCACAACCTAAGGCGTCAGCGCCACAGAGCAGAAAGATCGAGTTCCCATGGGCATTCAGACCGGTCGACGCGTCGGAGTGGCGTTCGTTGGCATGGGCGGTGCGGTCGCGACGACAGCCATCGCCGGCATCGAAACCATCAAATCGGGTTCGAACCGTCTGGACGGACTGCCGCTCGCGGGTGTCCCCGTCGCCGGCATGGCCGACTATAAGGATCTCGTCTTCGGCGGCTGGGACCTGAACGGCGACGACCTTGCCTCCGCCGCTACTGGTCACGGTGTGCTGACCCGCGAGGACATCGAGAACGGCGCCCAGGCCCTCAAGGGCATCACCCCCTGGCCGGCGGTCGGCTCGGCCAAGTTCTGCAAGAACATCGACGGCGGCAACCGCATCGTCGCCAAGGACCACCGCGAGACCGTCTCCGTCATCGCCAACGACCTCAACCGCTTCCGCAAGGAGAGCAACCTCGACGACGTCGTGGTGATCAACCTCGCCTCGACGGAGCGGTGGCCCGACCTTGCCGACCCGGTCCTCAACTCGGCCGAGGCCTTCGAGAAGGGGCTTGATGCCAGCGACGAGTCGATCTCGCCCGCGATGCTCTACGCCTACGCCGCCATCAAGAGCGGCGTGCCTTACGCCAACTTCACGCCCTCCGTCGCCGCCGACGTGCCGGCGCTGATGGACCTCGCACGCGAACTCAACGTCCCGGTAGCGGGCAAGGACGGCAAGACCGGCCAGACCATGATGAAGACGGTGCTGGCCCCCGCCCTGAAGGCGCGCCAGCTGCACGTGGACGGCTGGTTCTCGACCAACATCCTCGGCAACCGCGACGGCCTCGCGCTGAACGACCCGAACTCGCTGCAGTCGAAGCTCAACACCAAGGGTACGGTGCTCGATTCGATCCTCGGCTATCCGGTCGAGGATCACCTGGTCCACATCCACTACTACCGCCCGCGCGGCGACGACAAGGAAGCCTGGGACAACATCGACGTCACCGGCTTCATGGGCCAGCGGATGCAGATCAAGGTGAATTTCCTCTGCAAGGATTCGATCCTGGCCGCGCCCCTCGTCATCGAGATTGCCCGCGTTCTTGACCTCGCCAAGAGCCGCGGCGACGGCGGCGTACAGGAGCAGCTCTCGACCTTCTTCAAGGCCCCCATGGTGAAGAACGGCCACGGCCCGGAGCACGATTTCGGCAAGCAGCAGCGCATGCTGTTCGACTGGCTGGGCGTGCAGCAGTAAGGCCTTCGCCCGTGACGGGTTTCTCTGAAGCCGGACCGGCCGCTCCCGTCGCGATGCGGGCGTTGCTGGTCGAACTCGGCGATCTCAAGCGCGTCCGCTCGGCCGGGCGCGCGGGCTCGATCGCCGAGCGCCTGTTCGCGCAGGGCTGGTCGGCGCTGACTGGTGGCGCCGCACCGGAAACGGTCGCCCTCGACATCACCGCCAAGGCGCTCGCCGCTTCACGGCTGTGCGACCTCGATGCCGCCTTCCTCGCGGCGGCGGGTCTCGACGCGGCGCAGGCGTCGGAGGTTCTGGTCGCGGGGCTCGATGCCGTCTCAGGTCCGGTCGATGTCGTCCTGCGCGAGCAGCTGGCGGCGTGCCTTCGAAACCCTGCCGCCTTGCCGGCGGGGCCGGTGCCCGGCTTCGTCTCGGCCCTGGCACAACAGCCGCGTGCCGGCGTGACCTGTCCCGGCAAACCACGCATTCTGCTGGAACCGCCGGAGAACCATGCCGAGCATTGCCTCGTCGTGGCGGTCTACGGTGTGCTGCTCAGCCCGTTCTACCGGGCCGATGCGACGACCGTTTTTCTCGCGGCCATGGCGCACCACTTCCACAACGCGGCGATGCCGGATGCGGGCTTCACCGGCGAGATGCTGCTCGGCGACCACCTCTGGCCGATCGTCGGGCGCTGCTCGGAATGGGCTCTGGACCAGTTGGAGCCGCCGCTGCGCGAAACCGTCCGTGCCGCGCGCCTCGTCCTGCCGGACGATGCGACGGCGGAGGGCCGCGCCTTCCATGCCGCCGACTCCATCGACCGTGTCCTGCAGATCGCCCAGCACCTGCGGGCGGCCTCGCTGACCATGGACACGGTGCTCGGCGAGATGGAACTGGTCCATGCCGGACCGGTCAAGGCTTTCCAGGATCGCGTTCTGATCGATATGCGCATCCCGTGACGTCTCGCGCTGTCCGGCAGAATCCAGGATCATGATCCCCTTCGATCTCCTCTCGCCGGAGACCGGCCACCGGCTCAAACCCGACGGGGCGCATGCTTTGCGTGACGTCGAGACCGGGGCGCGCTGGCCGGTCATCGACGGCATCCCCTATCTCCGCACCGGTCGCGACAGCCTCATCGCGGCCGTCCTCGATCATCTCGATCATGATTGGACCGAAGATGCCCTCGTCCTCTTGCTCGCCGATCAGGACGATTGGTGGACCGGCCCGCCGGCCGATCCCGAAGCCCTGCGCCGGCTCGTGCGCGAGCGCGAGAGCGCCTCGCTTCGCGAAGCCGTGGAGTGGCTCGGCTGGGGCCGGGTTGGCGATTACTTCGTCAACCGCTGGACCGATCCGACCTTCCTGGCGGGCCTGAGCCTGCTCGAGGCGCACTGGAACAGCCCGGTCTGCGCGTTCGAGCTCGCCTGCGGCATCGGCCATTACCTGCGTGAGCTGAAGCGCCGCGGCGTCAAAGTCGCGGGTGCCGACGTCGTCTTCGCCAAGCTGTGGGTCGCCCGCCACTGGGTGGTCGGCGAAAAGGCGCAGCTCGTCTGCTTCGACGCCGCATCTCCGAATTGGCCAATTCCGGAATCGCCGGTCGATCTCGTGATCTGCAACGACGCCTTCTACTTCCTCGACGACAAGCCCGGCATCCTCGCCTGCCTGCGCCAGACGGCCGGAGAAGAGGGCTGGCTCGCTCTCAGTCACATCCACAACAGCGGCCAGCCCGGCTTCTCGGCCGGCAAGGCGATCTCCTCGGCCGAAATCGAGGAGTTGTTCCCCGACGGGCTCGTCTACGACGACGCCGAGCTGACCCGCGCCCTCGTCGAGGCCCGCGCGCCGCAGCCGCGCGAACCGCGCCATCTGCTGGCCTGCGAGGCCTTCTCCGTCGTGGCCGGCCCCGGCATGCGCCCCGCGCCCCGAGCGCTCGTCGACGGCATCACCCTGCCGCCGCCCAATGCCGCCCTGCATCTCAATCCGCTCTACGCGCCCGATGATGGGGGTTTTGCCATCCGTTGGCCGTCGGAGCGCTACGAGGCGGAATACGCATCGCTGGCGACCTACCCCCTTCATTCGGACGGCCCGGAAGCCATCGACTGGGCCGGCAAGCTGGATGCGCCCGAGACGGACCGGGTGCGCCGCCGCGAATACGTCGATCTGCCGGAGCGCTGGTGATGGCGGAGAGCATCGGCTGGGGCATCGTCGGCTACGGCTGGGTCGCCCGGGACTACATGGCGCCCGGCATCCGCGCCGCCGGGCACCGTCTCATCGCCGTGGCCGATCCGGGCGCGGAGTCGCGCGCGGCGGCGGAGGCCGAGGGCGCGCGGGCGCACCCTGATCTCGCCGGCCTCATCGCCGAGCCTGAGGTCGACGCCGTCTACGTCGCGACCCCGAACCACCTGCATCGCGGTGCCGTCGAGGCGCTTTGCGCCTCCGGCAAGGCGGTGCTGTGCGAGAAACCCATGGCGGCCTCGCTCACCGATGCGGAGGCGATGGCGGCGGCAGTGCGCCGGTCGGGTGCCTTCTACGGCACCGCCTTCGATCAGCGCCATCATCCCGGCCATCGCGCCATGCGCGAGCTGATCCGCGAGGGCCGGCTCGGCACCGTCACGGCGATCCGCATCGTTTATGCCTGCTGGCTCGACCGGGCCTGGACCTCGTTTCGGGGCCAGGACAACTGGCGCATCGACCCGGCCCAGGCGGGCGGCGGCGCGCTGATGGATCTGGCGCCCCACGGAATCGATCTCGTCGATTTCCTGCTCGGCGAGCCGATCGAAGACATGGCCGCCATGACCCAGGCCCGCGCCCAGGATTATGCCGTCGATGACGGCGCCGTGCTGATCGGCCGTACCGGGTCGGGCGCGCTTGCCCAGCTCAACGTCGCCTATAACTGCCCCGACGCGCTGCCCCGTCGCCGCCTCGAAGTGGTCGGCACGAAGGGGCTGCTCACCGCCATCGATACGATGGGGCAGACCGCGGGCGGGCGCGTCACCTTCACCGACGGAGCCGACGGCCGGGTCGAGCCGATCGCCTTCGACGAGATGGCTTCGCCTTTTCTCGAACAGGTGCGCGCCTTCGGCCGTGCCCT
This sequence comes from Methylorubrum sp. B1-46, assembly GCF_021117295.1. NCBI lineage: Bacteria > Pseudomonadati > Pseudomonadota > Alphaproteobacteria > Hyphomicrobiales > Methylobacteriaceae > Methylorubrum > Methylorubrum sp. B1-46. The sequence continues at coordinate 2,891,608 of NZ_CP088247.1, forward strand.
GCGCGACCCCGAGGCCCGCCGGGCCTGGGACGCCGAGCGCGACCTTCACACCATGCGCCTGATCGCTCGTGCCTACGCGGCGGCGGGTACACCTGCCGGCCGCGACGCGGCCTGACGACATTTCTGAGGAGACCGGGCCGTCCGACCAAAGCCCTCATCCCGAGGTGCGGAGCGCAGCTTTGAGCGATCCTCCAGATCCCGCGCGATTTGTGGAGGATCGCTCAAAGCGGCTTCGCGGTACCTCAGGATGGGGGTCCAGGTTGGAGAAGGCCCGGTCCACCGCTGCTGATGGGACGGACATGACAGCGACCGATGCCCTCGACCGGGACGACCGCGCCCACCACCCCAGCCTCGCGGCGCCGCGCCCTTATCGCCGCGGTGCGCCGCGCCGGATCGAGGGACTGCCGGAGCGGTTGCCGGAGGCGGTGCGCGCCTATCTCGACGTGCTGCCCGAGGGTCGCGTCGTCGGCTTCAACCTCGCCGGGCTCGACCGCACCGGCATCCCCGTCTGGTTCGTCGCGCTCTTCCTCGACGACCCGTTCTATGTCGGCGCCATGCCTTCAGGCATCGGCTACGGCGCCACCGACGACGAGGCGCTGATCGGCGCGGTGGCCGAGATTGCCGAGAACCTGATGCCCTCGGTCGCCCTGCTGCCGCGAAAGGGGGACAATCAGGCCGCCGTTTCCTACACCGATCTTGTGCGCGTCTACGGCGCATCCTCCGTCGCCGACCCGCTGACGCTGTGCCTGCCCGCAGGTTCCCCCGTCGGACGCGATACCCCGCTCGACTGGACCAAGGCCATCCGGGCGCGCACGGGCGAATCCGTCTGGATGCCGCTCGACATCGCCGCGACTGATTATTTCGAGCTGCGCCAGGGCTATCAGCCCTTCACCAACCTCATCACCAACGGCCTCGGCGCCGGTCCCGATGTGGACTTCGCCCTCGGTCACGGCCTGCTCGAACTGCTGCAGCGCGACGGCAACGGTCTGCTGTTCCGCGCTCTCGATCAGGGCGTGATGCTCGACCTCGACGGCATCGGCCCCGAGACGCGCGGCATGCTCGACCGACTGGAGAGCCTCGGCATCCGGGCGCTGCCGAAATTCGCCACCGATCAGTTCGGCCTCACCAACCTCTACGTCGTCGGCTACGACCTCGATCCGGCCCGTACGCCCGCGCCGATCGCGCTCTCGGCCTGCGGCGAGGCCTGCGACCCGGATCGCGAGCGGGCCCTGCGTAAGGCGCTCCTCGAATTCCAGGCGGCGCGGGTGCGAAAGACCTTCGGGCACGGCCCGCTGGCGCTCGCCGACACGGTGGCGCCAGCGGGCTACGTCGAGTCCTTCATCCAGAAGGCGCTGCCGAGCCTCGACCTCGAGGAGAGCCGTGCGCTTCAAGCCATGCTCGCCTGGATCGATCTGCCGGCGGCCGAACTGCGCGAGGTTCTGAGCAACACGGTCTATTCCGAGAAGAGCACCAAAGCCTTTTCGGAGCTGCCGACGACACCGGCGCCAGACGGGCATGCGCGTGGAAACATCGCCCGCGAGCGGCTGGAGGAGGCGGGCTTCGACGTGCTCTTCGTCGATTGCTCACCGCCCGGCGGCGGGATCGGCGTGGTCAAGGCAATCGTGCCGGGGCTCGAAGTCGAGACCATGAGCTACTACCGCATCGGCGAGCGCAACACGCGCAAGCTGATCGAGCGCGAGCATCCGCTCATTCGCTTCGGCACCCCGAGCGACACGCTCCTGCCCGTGCGCCTGACACCCGAGGCGGTCGAGCGCTTCGGCGGACAGCCGCTCTTCGATGTCGCTTTGGCGGAGAAGATCGTCGGCTCGCACTACCCGCTCTACCGCGAGCCGGAATCGCACCACGCGCCGTTCCGCTACGAGCGCCAGGGCCGCCGGGCCGAGCGGAGGCCGGCATGACCCTGCGCTTCGCCTACAACACCAACGGGACCGCCAATCACCGCATCGAGGACGCGATCCGCCTCATCAAGGATGCGGGCTACGACGGCGTGGCGCTGACGCTCGACATCCACCACCTCGATCCCTTCGCCGAGAACTGGGTGGTCGAGGCCGACCGCATCGCCAGCCTCCTGAACCGGCTCGAACTCGGATCGGTGATCGAGACCGGCGCACGCTTCCTGCTCGATCCGACCGCGAAACACGAGCCGACGCTGGTGACCGCCGACGCAGCCGGACGCGCCCGGCGCGTCGGCTTCCTCAAGCGCGCCATCGAGATCGGCAAGATCCTGAATTCCGAGGCTGTCTCGTTCTGGGCCGGCGTGCCGAAGCCGGGAGTCGATCACCAGGACGCACGCGGCTGGCTCGTCGAGGGCCTGCGCGAGGTGGCCGATTTCGCAGCCGGGAAGGGCGTCGTCGCCGCCCTCGAACCCGAGCCGGGTATGCTGATCGAGACCCTCGACGATTTTGCCGGCCTCGACGTGCCGGGCCTGTCGCTGGCCCTCGATACCGGCCACTGTCTGGTGACGCAGGAGCGTGACCCGGCCGCGGCCGTGCACGAATTCGCCCCCCGCCTCGGCACGGTGGCGATCGAGGACATGAAGCGGGGCGAGCACATCCATCTGCCCTTCGGCGAAGGCGACATGGATGTGCCGGCCGTGCTCGACGCCCTCGACGCGATCGCCTTCCCGAAACTCGTCTGCGTGGAGCTGTCGCGCGATTCGCACCGGGCCGACGTGATGGTGGGCCAAGCGCTCGCATATCTGCGCACCTGCCGCCGTCCAGGCCCCGGCCTGCCGACACCCGACACCGCGCCGCGCGAAACCGTGATTCCGGGGCCGTCCCATCCATGAGAATCTGCTTTGTCAGCCGCCGCTACTTCCCGGCGATCTCCGGCATGAGCGTCTATGCCCAGAACCTCCTGCGGGAGGTGGCGGGTGCCGGCCACGACGTGACGATGATCTCGCAGTATCGCGGCGATGAGTTCGGCACGCGGGTCTATGGCGGCGGCCCGCCGCCGCCGGTGCCGGGCGTCCACGTCATCGGCCTCGAACAGAAAGGCGAGCAGGAGAACGGCGACTTCGAGCGCGACATCGACGAGATCGTCGAGACGATTTGCGCCGAGCACGCGAAGAAGCCGTTCGACGTGCTGCACGCGCAGTACGGCTACCCGACCGGCTGGGCGGTGCTTCTCGCCGGCAAGCGCCTCGGCCTGCCGACCGTGGTCTCGATCCAGGGCGGGGATGGCCACTGGATCGGCTCCTGCTGCGAGACCCACCGCCGGGCGATGGTCGAGGTGCTCGCCCATGCCAACGCCCTGCTGATCGGCGGGCCATCCTTCGTGAAAGAGGTCTGCGACCGGCTCGGCTCCGATCCGGCTCGCTTCACCATCGTCCCCGGCGCCGTCGATACTGCGCGCTTCACCCCCGGTGCGCGCTTCGGGGCCGAGCTTGAGGACGAGGAGCCAGTGCGGCTGCTCTATCATGGCCGCGTCGACCGCCGGAAAGGCGTGCTCGATTTCCTCGACGCTCTGGAGCGTCTGTGGGAGGCCGGCGTGCCGTTCGATGCGGCGATTTCCGGCATCGGACCGGATGTCGAGGCTGCCCGCGAGAAGGCCGACGCCATCGGCTTCACCTCGGCCCAGGTCCGCTTCACCGGCTACGCCGATTACGACACGGTGCCTGACCTCTACCGCGAAGCGGACGTGTTCGTCTCACCGACCTACGCGGAAGGGTTCTCCAACACGATCCTGGAGGCGATGGCCGCCGGGCACGCGGTGGTCTCGACCCACTCAGTCGGCGTTTCGGACTGCCTGCGCGACGGCGAGAACGGCCTTCTGGTCGAACCCGGCGATGTACGGGGGCTGACTCAGGCGCTGCGGCGGATGATCGAGGACGCGGAACTGCGTGAGCGCCTCGCCGAGAGCGGACTTGAAGAGTGCCGCCGGGTCTATTCGTGGACGGCGGTCGGCCGCCAGATCATGGAGGTCTATGAGCGGGTCACCCGCGAGCGACCGCACACCGACATTCCGGACACATTGCCCGTCGATCCGGATTGCCGCTTCCGCAAGGAGCCGCACCTGCTGTGACGCGCACCGCACTCGCCATCTCGCCGCATCTCGACGACGCAGTCTTCTCGGCCGGCGGCACGCTGGCGCGGCTCGCCGCGCGGGGATGGCAGGTCGTGATGGCGACGGTCTTCACCGCCTCGGTGGCGAACCCGCGCGGCTTCGCGCTGGCCTGCCAGCTCGACAAGGGGCTCGCGCCGGAGGTCGATTACATGGCCCTGCGCCGCGGCGAGGATCGCGATGCGGCCGGGGCGCTTGGCATCGAACCGGTCCACCTGCCGTTCCGCGAGGCGCCGCATCGCGGCTACGGCTCGGCACCCGAACTCTTCGCCGAGCTTCGCCCCGACGACCGGATCGGCGCCAATCTCGCCGACGCCTTCGAGCGCCTCGTGGCCGATACGGGCCCCGACCTGATCCTGGCGCCGCAGGCGGTCGGCGGCCATGTCGATCACGTGCAGGTGGTGCGCGCCTTTCGCGGCGCGCAGCCGCCGCTGCCGGTGCTGTGGTGGCGCGACTTCCCCTACACCGTCCGCAGCGCCGCGCCGAAGGAGCCGCTGCGGGCGATCTTCGCGCCGTTCCCCGAGCAGGTGGTACGGCTCGATGGGCAAGCCGAGCGGTGCAAGGCGGAGGCCTGCGCGGCCTACGCCTCGCAGATCGGCTTCCAGTTCGGCGGATTGGAGGGACTGAAGGCGCGTCTGGCGGCGGAAGACGGCGTCGAGCGCTTCCGTCTTCAGGGCCGGCTCCCGCCCGACCTGCGCGATGCCGGCTTCGCCTGACGCACCCAAGAGCCTGCGCGATCCCGCCGTCCTCGATGCGCGCCGTGCGCTGGCGGACGCCCCGCATGTGCGGCCGCTGCGCGCTTTCGCCCGGACGATCGCCGCGGAGCGCGGCGCCGAAGTGCCCGATCCCGATCCCCTCGATGGCGGTGTGGAGGCGCGCCTGCTGCTTCTCTTGGAGACGCCCGGTCCCTCGATCGGCCGCACAGGCTTCGTCTCCCGCGACAACGCCACCGGCACCGCCGCCAACCTGTTCCGCTTCCTCGCCGAGGCCGGCATCGCGCGGCGGGACACGTTGATCTGGAACGCGGTGCCTTGGGTGATCCACGAGCCGGGCGCCCTCAATCGTGCCCCGCGCCGCTCGGAAGCCGCCGCCGCCGCGCCCTACTTCGCGCCGCTACTCGCGCTTCTACCGCGGCTCGTTGTGGTCGTCCCGGCGGGGCGCTTCGCGCAAGAGGCGGCGGCCCCGCTGGCAGCCCTCCGGCCCGATCTGCCGGTGGTACCGATCCCGCATCCGAGCCCGACCTATGTCTGCACCTCGCCGTCGGTCCGCGAACGCATCCTTGCAGGTCTGACGCAGGCGGCGCGCCATCTCGCCGGTGCGCCCTGACGGCCAAGATCGCGTGATTTCAGCCGCATTCCCGGTGCAGGGCAGTCCTGTGGCGACTGTCCTTCGCTGGCCTTTGGCGATCGAAGCACCTAAATGCGCGGGGGCGGTTCGGGACCGATGCCGCCCGGGACGACCCGCGCCCCATGCATCCTGCGGTCGACCAGCGGAGGCGGACGCCGTTCTCACATGAAAGCTGCCGGGAAGCACAGGACGGTCGTGGAGGCCGAGCCGGCCGATGCGGGCCGCGAGGCTGACGCCGGGTCGAAGCCGGCATCGCGGCGCGGGCGCTTTGCCTGGATCGGGACGGCCGCGAGCCTCGTTCTCATCCTCGTCTCACTCGGCGTCCTGTGGAAGCTCTCGGGCGAGATCAGTTGGGCCGAATTGCAGACGGCCTTCACCGCCGTCGCGGCCGGCCGGCTCGGCGAGGCCTTCTTTTTCGTAGCGGTCAGCTACCTGTTCCTGACTTGCTACGACGCGCTCGCCCTGCGCCAGCTCCGGCTCAAGATGCCCTACCGCATCACGGCACTCGCCTCCTTCACGAGCTACGCCGTGAGCTTCACCCTCGGCTTCCCGCTCATCACTGCGGCGACGATCCGCTACTGGATCTACTCGAAGCGCGGCCTGTCCGCAGCCAAGATCGCCGCTCTGACGGTGATCGCCGGCTTCACCTTCTGGCTCGGGATGGGCGTGGTGCTGGGCTTCAGCCTCATTATCGAGGCGGGCCAGCTTGCGAGTCTCACCTTCCAGAGTATCGGCGTCAACACCACCGCGCGCCTCAACCAGATCCTCGGCTTTGGCACGCTCGGCCTCGTGCTCGGTTATCTCGCCTGGGTCTCGGTGAAGCGGCGCTACATCAAGGTTCGCCACTGGCAGCTCGAACTGCCCGGCGCCACGGTTTCGTTCAGCCAGATGGTGGTCGGCATCGGCGACGTCTGCGCCGCGGCGGCGGTGCTCTACATGCTGATGCCCGAGGGCATGAACCTCGCCTTCACCACCTTCCTGGCGATCTACGTGCTCGCCGCCATGCTTGGCATCGCCTCGAATGCGCCGGGCGGCATCGGTGTGTTCGAGGCCACCATTCTGCTCGCCCTGTCCTACCTGCCGCGCGAGTCGGTGCTGGGATCGCTGCTGCTGTTCCGGGTCTGCTACTACGTCGTCCCCTTCGTCCTGGCCCTCGTGATGCTCGGCGTCTACGAGGGCTTTCAGCGGCTGCGGCGGCATCAGGCGGCGAACGATCCTTGACCCGTCCGACGGCCTGAGGCGCCATGCCCGCGAAATCGGCCCGCCCGATGTGGCTCGGCGTGACGATCGCCGTGGCGGTCATCGTTGTCGCGGAGGCGGTCGGCGGCACCGTCGATGTCGCCCTGATGATCTCAGCAAGCCTGGCGCTTCTCATCGGTGCGTTGCTCGGACGCGGGGGGCAGGTCGCGCTCTTGCCCCCGGCCGAGTCCACGACTCCGCAGCGCCACGCCATCGCCGAGGCCCTACTCGCCAACATCCCCGACCCCGTCATCCTGGTCGATCGCCGCGTGGTGGTGATCGAGGCCAACCCCGCCGCGCGTCGGCTCCTGCCGGGGCTGAAGCTGCGCCACCCGCTCTCCTTCTCCCTGCGGGCACCCGACGTGCTCGACGGCATCGATGAGGTTCTGCGCACCGGCACACCGGTGAGGACCGAGTACGCCACGCGCGTACCGACCGAGCGTGCCTTCGAGGTGCAGATCGGCGCCCTGCCGCTACCCGACATGCCGGGCGGCGGCGAGCCCAACATCGTGCTGTTCCTGCGCGATCTCACCGAGGCGCGCCGCCTGGAGGCGATGCGGGTCGATTTCGTCGCCAATGCCAGCCACGAACTGCGCACGCCGCTCGCGGCCCTCCTCGGCTTCATCGAAACGCTTCAGGGTCCGGCCAGAGACGATTCCCGCGCCCGCGAACAGTTCCTCGGCATCATGCGCACCCAGGCCCAGCGCATGACCGGCCTCATCGACGATCTGCTCTCGCTCTCCCGCATCGAGTTGCACGAGCACGTCGTGCCGACCCGCATCGTCGATCTCGGCCGCATCGCCCGGCAGATGGTGGATATGCAGGCGCCGCTCGCCGGGGAGCGCGGCGTCGTGCTGAGCGTCGAGCGGCCGGAGGGGCCGCTTCCGGTTCTCGGAGATCGCGACGAGCTGCTGCGCGTCGTCGAGAACCTCGTCGAGAACGCGGTGAAGTATGGCGGCAGCGGCGGCGTGGTCGTCGTCTCTCTCCATCGTGTCGAGGATCCCAACGGACGCGGGGCGCGGATCGAGCTGCGGGTGCGCGACGAGGGGCCGGGTATCCCGGCCGAGCACATCCCGCGGCTCACCGAGCGGTTCTACCGGGTCGATACGGCATCGAGCCGCCAGCAAGGCGGCACCGGCCTTGGGCTCGCCATCGTCAAGCACACGCTCAACCGCCATCGCGGCAAGCTCGTCATCGAGAGCGAGCCGGGCCGAGGTACCACCGTGCACGTGAGCCTGCCGGAGCATCGGCCTGAAGCGGCAGAAGCGGCGTTGCCGGAGCCTCCGGCGGGGCCGTAACGCCGTCTTTCCCCAATGGATGTGGGAACAGTGTTCTCCCGTTTTGGTTGCAGGATGAGATCTCACCGGCACGGCGCGAGCGCCGCCTTTGAACGGTCCATCGTTCGAGATGCGGTGCTGCATCGCCGAAAGCGGCGGCCTGACGCGACCGGCCCCTTGACCTTCCCACGATGGGAAGGACCATCTGAGGCGGCATGGAATCTCATCTCGCCCCCCCTGCCATGCCGCCTGCGCCCGCAGGCGCCAAGGCCTCAGCCCGCATCACCCTGCCCGTGGAGGGCATGAGCTGCGCCTCCTGCGTCGGCCGTGTCGAACGGGCTCTCGCCGCCCTTCCCGGGGTGGCGGATGTCTCCGTCAACCTCGCCACGGGACGCGCCAGCCTCGAATTGCCGGAGGGCACGCCGCCTTCCCGCGCCGTCGAGGCGATCCGCGAGGCCGGTTACGATGTGCCCGAGACGGTCACGGCCGTCGCCGTCGAGGGGATGAACTGCGCCTCCTGCGTCGGGCGCGTCGAGCGCGCGCTTCTGGCGATGCCCGGCGCGACGTCGGCGAGCGTCAATCTCGCCACCGGCCGGGCCGAGCTGCGCCACGCCGTCGGTGCGGTCATCCTGGGTGATGTCGAGACGGCCGTGCGGCAGGCCGGCTACGAGCCGCGCCGGCTCGATGCGCCGCAAGCGGCCTCTCCCGAGGAAAGACAGGAGCGGGAGGCGGCCGCGCTCCGCCGCGACCTGATCCTCGCGGCGGTGCTGTCGAGTCCCATCGTCGTCCTCGACATGGGCGGCCACGTCCTGCCGGGCTTCCACCACGCAGCGACGAGCATGCTCGGCGCCGGCTATGCGTGGTTGCAGGCTGTGCTCGCGACCCTGGTGCTGGCCGGGCCCGGCCGCCGCTTCTTCCGGATCGGCGTGCCGAACCTGCTGCGCGGCCATCCCGACATGAACGCCCTCGTCGCCCTGGGGTCCGGGGCGGCCTATCTGTTTTCGCTGGTCTCGACTGCGGCCCCGTCCTGGCTGCCGGAAGGGTCGGCGCATCTTTACTTCGAGGCGAGCGTCCTCATCATCACGCTGATCCTGCTCGGGCGTACCCTTGAGGCCCGCGCCAAGGGGCGAGCCGGCGCAGCGATCGCCCGGCTGATCGATCTTTCGCCCAAGACCGCGCGGCGGGTAGAGGGCGCGAACGAGCGCGAAGTGCCGGCCTCCGACCTTCGGGTCGGTGATCGGGTGCGGGTGCGACCCGGGGAGCGCGTGCCGGCGGACGGCACCGTCGCGTCCGGTGCCTCCTTCGTCGATGAGAGCATGATCACCGGCGAACCGGTTCCCGTGAAGAAGGAGGAGGGCGCCCGCGTGGTCGGCGGCACCCTCAACACCACCGGCAGCTTCGACCTCACCGTGGACCGCACCGGAGCCGACACCGCGTTGGCGCGGATCGTGCGGATGGTCGAGGAGGCGCAAGGCGGCAAGCTGCCGATCCAGGCGCTGGTGGACCGGGTGACCCTGTGGTTCGTGCCCGCCGTCATCGCCATCGCCGTTCTGACCTTCCTCGCTTGGCTCGCTTTCGGGCCCGCGCCGGCGTTCGGCCATGCGCTGGTCGCGGCGATCTCCGTGCTCATCATCGCCTGCCCCTGCGCCATGGGTCTGGCGACGCCGGTCTCAATCATGGTCGGTACCGGCCGGGCCGCGGAGCGCGGCGTGCTGTTCCGCCAGGGCGCCGCACTCCAGGCCCTGCGGGATGCCCGCGTCATCGCCCTCGACAAGACCGGTACGCTCACCGAGGGCCGCCCCCGCCTGACCGATCTCGTCACTGCGTCCGGCTTCGCTCGCGAAAGCGTGCTGGCCCTGGCAGGCGCCGTCGAGGCGCGCTCGGAGCATCCGGTCGCCCGCGCCATCGCCGACGCGGCCCGGGAAGCCACGGCCCTGCCCGAGGCCGAAGCCTTCACGGCGGTGCCGGGCCACGGGGTCTCGGCGCGGGTCGAGGGGCGGAGCGTCGCCCTCGGCAACCGCCGCTACATGAAGCGGCTCGGAATCGCGACCGATGAACTCGATGGTGAGGCTGCCCGGCTCGCGGGTGAGGGCAAGAGCCCAATCTTCGCCAGCATCGACGGCCGGCTCGCTGCGCTCGTCGCCGTGGCCGATCCGATCAAGCCGGAAGCGCGGACGGTCATCGAGGCCCTGCGCGCCCGCGGCCTGACGGTGGCGATGCTGACGGGCGATGCCCGCGCCACCGCCGAAGCAGTCGCACGCGCGCTCGATATCGACGCGGTCGAGGCCGAGGTGCTGCCCGAGGGCAAGGTGGCGGCCCTGCGCCGCCTGCGCGAGGCCCATGGACCGGTCGCCTTCGTCGGCGACGGCATCAACGACGCGCCTGCCCTGGCCGAGGCCGATATCGGTATCGCCATCGGCACGGGCACCGACATTGCGGTCGAGAGCGCCGACGTGGTTCTGATGTCGGGTGCGCTCGGCGGGCTGGTCGAGGCGGTGGTCCTGTCGCGGGCGACACTGGCCAACATCCGCCAGAACCTGTTCTGGGCGTTCGCCTACAACGCGGCTCTGATCCCGATCGCCGCCGGTGGGCTCGCCGCCTTCGGCGGGCCGCAGCTCTCGCCGGTGCTCGCGGCTGGGGCCATGGCGTTGTCCAGCGTCTTCGTCGTCGGCAATGCGCTGCGTCTGCGCCGGGCGGGAGCGGCTGCATGAGCGAACGATCCGTCACCATCGGCGAGGCAGCCCGTGCCACGGGCGTCTCGGCCAAGATGATCCGCTACTACGAGGAGACGGGCCTGCTCGGCCCCGCGGGCCGGACCGCGTCCGGCTACCGCGTCTACAGTGAGGGCGACCTGCACGCCCTCCGCTTCGTCCGCCGCGCCCGCGATCTCGGCTTCTCGATGCGGGAGATCGCCGATCTTCTCGCGCTCTGGCAGGATCGCTCCCGCGCCAGCGCGGCGGTCAAGGCGGTGGCGCTCGACCATGTCGCCGACCTGCGGCGCCGCATCGCCGAATTGGAGGCCATGGCCCGCACCCTCGAACACCTGGCCGAGCGCTGCTGCGGCGACGACCGGCCAGACTGCCCGATCCTCGACGATCTGGCGGGAGGGGAGGTGGCGCGCTGAGGCTTGGCCGTTGACCCGCGGTTGGCCTTCTGCTTGCTGGGACCCTCCGGAAAGGTTGGATCCATGCCCGTCATCGACCGCATCGTCGATCTCTCGGAGGAGATCACCGCCTGGCGGCACGATCTCCACGCCCATCCCGAGCTTCAGTACGACGTGCATCGCACGGCGGGGTTCGTGGCGGACAAGCTGCGCGCCTTCGGTTGCGACGAGGTCGTCACCGGTATTGGTCGGACCGGCGTCATCGGGGTGATCCGCGGGCGAGCGCATGGCTCGAACCGAGCAATCGGCCTGCGCGCCGACATGGATGCCCTGCCGATCCAGGAGATCCGCGACCTTCCCTATCGCTCGACCGCGCCCGGCAAAATGCACGCCTGCGGCCATGACGGGCACACCGCCATGCTGCTCGGGGCTGCCAAGTACCTCGCCGAGACACGCGATTTCGACGGTCGTGCCGTCCTGATCTTCCAACCGGCGGAAGAGGGCGGCGGCGGCGGCGAGGCGATGGTGCAGGACGGGATGATGGAGCGCTTCGGCGTCGAGGCGGTCTACGGCCTGCACAACATCCCCGGCCAGCCGCTCGGCACCTTCGCCATCCGCCCCGGCCCGATCATGGCTTCGACCGACCGCTTCACGATCCTCATCGAGGGCCGGGGAGGGCACGCAGCCCTGCCACAGGCCGCGGTCGATACCGTGGTGGTGGCGAGCCACATCGTGGTGGCCCTGCAATCCATCGTCGCCCGCAACATCGATCCGCTCGACTCGAGCGTCGTCTCCGTCTGCGCCTTCGAGGCGGGCGAGGCCTTCAACGTACTGCCGCAGACGGCGGAACTGCGCGGTACCATGCGGGCGCTGACCCCGGACGTTCGCGGCCTGATGCACACCCGTCTCGCCGCGATCGCCGAGAACGTCGCGGCGGCCTTCGGTGCGCGGGCGAGCATCGACTTCGCCAGCGGCTACCCAGCGACCGAGAATCATCCAGCCGAGACTGACTTCATGGCCGACATCGCCGCACAGGTCGTCGGCGAAGAGCGGGTCGAGCGCGACGTGGCGCCGATGATGGCGGCGGAGGATTTCTCCTACATGCTCGCCCATCGGCCGGGCGCCTACATCTTCATGGGCAACGGCGATTCCGCCGGCCTTCACCACCCGGAATACGACTTCAACGACGCGGCCATCCCCTACGGCGCGTCCCTCTGGGCGCGGATCATCGAGACGGGGTTGCCGCCACGGGAGTGACACGGTTTCCGTTCGATGGCTTCGGCGCCTTTCGCTGCCTGACGCGGCATGGCCCTGGCAATCCGGAGCCGCGCGCTTCCGCCGAACCTCGCGGCTGGAGCTTCAGCTTCCTCGGTGACGAGCAGGGTCATACCGTAGCAATCCGCTCCATCGGTTGGAGGTCCGAGGCTGCCTCGTTGCGGAACTGCGACCGGATTCGGGCGATGGTCTCGCGCGTTGAAGACGAGGTGAGCGATGACGGAGCTGGAGACGAAGCGTGCGGCTGTTGCCGACCTACTGGCGCGCATCGAGGGGCTCGACCCACAGAACCGCGCCATCTTGGACCAGCGGGTCGAGAGGGCGGTGGAGGGCTTCGATCCCGGAGCCCCCGAACCCACCGATCCGGCGCGCGCCGATCTCCATCGGCTTCTGAGGGATTACCGTGATTTACGGGATCTGCCAGCCGACCGTGCCAATGTGCGGCTGGCAGAGAAGGGCGAGGTGTTCGCACCGGAGGATGATGCGTAGCCGGGGGGACAGCCCCAGCCTCCCGCCTCAACAACTGCTCAAAACGCCTTGGCGCCGGGCCCGAACCGGGCCAAGCGTTGCCGATGAGCAGAACCCTTCTCGCCTATTCGGGAGCCGCACTGGCCGAGATCGCCGGGTGCTTCGCCTTCTGGGCGTGGCTGCGGCTGGAGCGGACGGCCTGGTGGGTTGCACCGGGGATGGCTTCGCTGGCGCTGTTCGCGTGGCTTCTCACCTTGGTGGAGAGCGATGCCGCCGGGCGCACCTACGCTGCCTATGGCGGCGTCTACATCGTCGCCTCGATCCTCTGGCTCTGGGGGATCGAGGGGCACCGGCCCGACCGCTGGGACATGGCCGGCGGGGCGATCTGCCTCGCCGGGATGGCGGTCATCCTGTTCGGTCCGCGGGGCGGCTGAGCCGCCCCGGTTCGACGGTCAACCCTCGCGGATCAGGATCAGGGTCGAGAGCGGCGGCAGCGTCAGGCTCAGCGAGTGCGGCTGGCCGTGGCTCTGCTCCGGCTGGCTCTGCACGCCACCCATATTGCCGACATTCGAGCCGCCGTAGCGCTCGGCGTCGGAGTTGATCGCCTCGCGGTAATAGCCCGCCGCCGGAACGCCGACACGGTAACCCTCACGCGGCACCGGCGTGAAGTTCGAGACGACGATGGCGACCTCCCCCTCCGCCTTGCCCTTGCGGGCCCAGGCAATGACCGAGTTGTCGGAGTCGTCCGCCACCAGCCACTGGAAGCCGCCGGGCTCGACGTCGCGGACATAGAGTGCCGGCGTCGAGGTGTAGACGTGGTTCAGATCCCGGATCAGATCCTTGACGCCTGCGTGCAGGGAATCGTCGAGGAGGTGCCAGTCGAGCGACTGATTGTGGTTCCACTCGCGCTCCTGGCCGAACTCGCCGCCCATGAAGAGCAGCTTCTTGCCGGGGTGGCCCCACATGAAGCCGAAATAGGCGCGCAGATTCGCGAATTTCTGCCAGCGGTCGCCCGGCATCTTGCCGAGCAGCGAGCCCTTCCCGTGCACCACCTCGTCGTGGGAGAGCGGCAGCACGAAGTTTTCCGAGAAGGCGTAGAGCAGGCCGAAGGTCAGGTTGTGGTGGTGGTAGCGCCGGTGGATCGGATCCTCCGACATGTATTTCAGGGTGTCGTGCATCCACCCCATGTTCCACTTGAAGCCGAAGCCGAGGCCGCCGGTATAGGTCGGGTGCGAGACGCCCGGCCACGAGGTCGATTCCTCGGCCACCGTGATCGTGCCCGGAGCGTGGCTGTAGGTCGCCTCGTTGGTCTTGCGCATGAAGTTGATGGCGTCGAGATTCTCGTTGCCACCGTACTGGTTCGGGATCCACTCGCCCGCGCGCCGCGAGTAGTCGAGGTAGAGCATCGAAGCCACCGCATCCACCCGCAGGCCGTCGAGATGGTAGTGCTCCAGCCAGAAGCGGGCGTTGGCCGTGAGGAAGGCCGACACTTCGGTGCGGCCGAAATTGTAGATGTAGGTGCCCCAATCCTGGTGGAAGCCCTGGCGCGGGTCGGCGTGCTCGTAGAGATGCGTGCCGTCGAACAGGCCGAGACCGTGTGCGTCGAGGGGGAAGTGGCCGGGCACCCAATCGAGAAGGATACCGATACCGGCCGCGTGGGCGGCGTTGACGAAGGCGACGAAGTCGTCGGGCGTGCCGAAGCGGCTGGTCGGTGCGAACAGCGAGACCGGCTGGTAGCCCCAGGAACCGTCGAACGGGTACTCTGTGATCGGCAGAAGCTCGATATGGGTGAAGCCGAGCTCCTTGACATAGGGGATCAGCCGGTCGGACAGCTCCTTGTAGGTGAGGTAGCGGTTGCCCTCGCCCGGCACCCGCGCCCAGGAGCCGAGATGGACCTCGTAGACCGACATGGCGGCGTGGCGCGGGTCCTTCTCGCCGCGTGAGTCCATCCAGGCGCTGTCGTGCCATTGCGGCTCGTTGAGGCCCTGCAGCACGGAGGCTGTCTGCGGCGGGTGTTGGGCCCGGAAAGCGACCGGGTCGGCCTTGAGCGGCTGCAACGTCCCGTCGGGGCCGCGGATCTCGAATTTGTAGTTCTGGCCGGCCTTGAGACCGGGCACGAACAGCTCCCAGACGCCGCCGTTGAGCCACAGCCGCATCGGGTGGCGCCGGCCGTCCCAATCGTTGAAGTCGCCGACCACGCTGACCCGGCGGGCGTTCGGGGCCCAGACCGCGAAGCGGAAGCCGGAAATGCCGTCGAGTTCACCCGCATGGGCGCCGAGCACGCGGTAGACGAGGTTGCTGCCGATCTGGCGAAGGCCGTCGATCTCGCTCTGCTCCAGCGAGGGGCCGAAGCCGTAGGGATCGTGGCGGCGGGCGCTGGTGCCGTCCCAGGCCTCGACCTCGATCTCGTAGAGCGGACGGCCCTCGCTCTTCACGCTGGCGACGTAGAATCCATCCGGGTGGACGCGCTCGAACGGGATGCTCTGACCGCCGGTCACGAGCCGAGCCGACTTGGCCTCGGGCAGGATCGCACGGACTTCCCAAGCACCGGGCCCGACCTGATGCGGACCGAGCACGCCGAAAGCATCCCCGTGATCGGCCGCCATGACGGCGGCAACCGCATCGGGGTGGAGATGGCCGTCGCGGGGTTGCGACGCAGGACGGCCGACGCGCGGCGCTCCCCCATCTCCGCCCAACGAATCCGCCGGCCGGGGCGCGCGAGGCGCCTCGGTCGAACCTGACCTGTTCGGGACGTTGGCGGCCGCCTGCCCCTCGTTTCGAGCCGCGGCCTTCTCGTCCAGAGCCGTCATCCAGTCACCTCTTCCAGGGATTCGCCCTCGGGCCGGCGCGGGGATCGAGCCCGGCGCGAGGGCGTGATCGTCAGACCGAAGCGCGGTCGCGCTTGGCCTCATCCAGTATGTTGAGAACACCCCGTGCCGGGATTTCGATCCAGTCGGGGCGGTTGTTGACCTCGTAATCGACCTCGTAGAGCGCCTTGGTCAGCAGGCTCAGGCGCAGCAGGCCGCGATGCGTCTCCGCATCCTCCACCGCCGCCCGGCTGCCGGCCACGGCTTGTCCGTAGCCGTCGAGGAACGCTGCATCGATCATGCCGCGCCACGCGATCGCCGCGTTGCGGGCGCGCTCCTCGCTGTCGCCGAAGCGGGCGGTGATCTCGCGCACCACGGTCTCGGCCCCGTAGGCGAAAGAGCGCAGCATGCCGGCGACGTCGCGCAGCGGCGTCGATTTGGCCCGGCGCTGCTCGACAGGGCGCGAGGGCTCGCCCTCGAAATCGACGATGATGAGATCGCCCTCGGAGGCCAGCACCTGGCCGAGGTGATAGTCGCCGTGGATACGCGTCTTAGTGGCGCCCCGCAGCGGGCCGGCGGCCAGCTCGTCGATGAGGGTCTCGACCTCGCCACGGCGGGCGGCCAGCGCCTCGCTGGCCGACCCCGGCGACCACGCCGTGATCGCATCGAGGCCCTTGAAGGCCCGGGCTGCCTGATGGCGGGCATCGTTCACCAGCGCGGCGAGATCGTCGGCCTCGAAGGGCTCGACCGCGAAGGCCGGGTCATCGGTCTCGATCGAGAAGGCCCGATGCAGCTCGGCCGTGCGCTGGCCGAGCAGAATCGCCCAGCGCAGATGCGCGTTGAAGGCGTCCTCCGGCGTCGGCGCCTCGCTCTCGGGGGCGAGCACCACGGTCTCGAAGTCGCGCCGCAGGCCCTCCAGCATCAGCGTCCAGGCATCGCCCTGGTTCAGGACGAACTTCTGGAGGAGCGCCAGCGCCGTGCGGGTGCCGTCTTCGGCCACGTGCTCGACCACGCCGAGCAGAGCGGGCGTGTTGGCGAAATGCGCCTGCTCGGTGAGGAAGCGCCCGATCTCGATTTCCGGATGCGTGCCGGGCTGGAGGCGGCGCAGCAGCTTGAGCATCATCCGGGCGCCGATGGCGATCGAGGTGTTGCTCTGTTCGGCCGAGAGGCGGCGCACGTCGGCGGCCTCGAATGGCACCTCCGGATCGTAGGCCGAGGTCGTCGAGAAGACGATACTGCCGCGCTCGGACGGGATCGTCACGTCGTCGCGCATCGCTTCGATCAGGGCGACCGTGAAGGGGGCCGCGGCGGCGGCCTCGTAGAGCAGGCCGGTGCGCGGGCCGCGGCGCACGCGGGCGACCGCGTGGTCCAGCAGCGCCTCGTCCTCACGGCCTTCCTCGACCGCGAGCGGCACGAAATAATCCTGCCGCTCGCCGTTAGCGAGCGTCACCGCCACCCGCGGCAGCAGGAACTTGCCCTCGCCGGTGGCATCCTTGACGATGGCGCTGTCATCGACCTGCACCGACTTGATGCGCGAGCCCTTGGCGCCGAACCAGCGGCGCGAGCCGATGAAGGGCGGCGCCACGGTGCGCTCGAAGGCGGTGCGCTCGCGGCCCTTGATCAGGGTCTCGATGCCGCCGGTGAGCACCAGCGTGAACAGTTCGGGGCTCTGCGGCTGCGGGCCGATCTCGCCGGTATTCGCGACCGACAGCGAGAACCAGTAGAAGCCGTAGGCCGGCAGCGTCAGCAGGTAGGGCAGCTCGCCGATGGCCGGGAAGGCGGTGCCGCCGGTCAGCTCGATCGGGATCGCGCCGCGCAGGTCGGACAGGTCGAGCTGCACCGCCTGCGGCGCCCGCGATAGATTGGCGACGCAGAGGATGCGCTCGTTCTCGTGTTCGCGGATCCAGGCGAGCACCTTGCGGTTGGCCGGATAGAGGAACTGGATCGCGCCGCGCCCGAGCGCGACGGAGTTGTTGCGGATCGCGATCATGCGCCGCGTCCAGTTCAGCAGTGAGGTCTGCGCCTGGATCTGCGCTTCGACGTTGATCGCGTCGTAACCGTAGATCGGGTCTTGGATCGAGGGCAGGAACAGCCGCTGCGGGTTGGCGCGCGAGAAGCCGCCGTTCCGGTCCGGTGACCACTGCATTGGCGTGCGCACACCGTCGCGGTCGCCGAGATAGATGTTGTCGCCCATGCCGATCTCGTCGCCGTAATAGAGCACCGGCGTGCCGGGCATCGACAGAACGAGGGACTTCATCAGCTCGATCTTGCGCCGGTCGTTCTCCAGCAGCGGCGCGAGGCGGCGGCGGATGCCGAGATTGATGCGGGCGCGCCGCTCGGCGGCGTAGAACGACCAGAGATAGTCACGCTCTTCGGCCGTCACCATTTCGAGCGTCAGCTCGTCGTGGTTGCGCAGGAAGATCGCCCACTGGCAGCCTTCCGGGATCTCCGGGGTCTGGCGCATGATGTCGGTGATCGGGTGCCGATCCTCGCGGGCGATCGCCATGTACATCCGCGGCATCAGCGGGAAGTGGAACGCCATGTGGCATTCGTCGCCGTCACCGAAATACTGGGCCGTTTCTTCCGGCCACTGGTTGGCCTCGGCCAGCAGCATCCGGTCGGGATAGCTCTCGTCGAGCGCCGCGCGTATCTTCTTGATGACGTCGTGCGTCTCCGCGAGGTTCTCGCAGTTCGTTCCGTCGCGCTCGATCAGGTAGGGGATCGCGTCGAGGCGAAGCCCGTCCACGCCCATGTCGAGCCAGTAGCGCATCACCTCGATCACGGCTTCCAGCACAGCCGGGTTGTCGAAGTTCAGGTCGGGCTGGTGCGAGTAGAAACGGTGCCAGAAATACTGCTTCGCGACCGGGTCCCAGGTCCAGTTCGAGACTTCCGTGTCGAGGAAGATGATACGCGTGTCGCTGTACGGCTCGTCGGTGTCCGACCAGACGTAGAAGTTCCGTTCGGGTGATCCGGGAGGTGCCTCGCGAGCGCGCTGGAACCAGGGATGCTGGTCCGAGGTGTGGTTGATGACCAGCTCGGTGATGACGCGCAGGCCCCGCTCGTGCGCCGCCGCCACGAAGGCCCTGAAATCCTCCATCGTCCCGTAGGACGGGTTGATGTCGCGGTAGTCGGCGATGTCGTAGCCGTCGTCGCGCAGCGGCGAGGGATAGAACGGCATCAGCCAGATCGCCGTGACCCCGAGGTCGCGGACATAGTCGAGCTTCTGCGTCAGGCCCTCGAAGTCCCCGATCCCATCGTTCGACGAGTCGAAGAACGACTTGACGTGGATCTGGTAGATGATGGCGTCACGGTACCACTGCGGATCGCTGCGATCGATCATCCCGTCGCTGCCTCACGTCACTTTCGAGAGCGGAACCGGGCCGTGCGGCACCGGGCTGCGAGCCTCCTCGGCCCGCTTCTTGGCAAGAAGACGACGGTGAGCGCCGTATTCCGCCGGAACTAGAGCGCCCCGCGCCGAAAGTGGAGGCCGGCTCGGCGCGGGAGCGCGTGTCAGGAGCGCCGAGGCCGCAGCCGCCAGACGATCGCCGAACGGTCGGCGGGGTCGAGGGCGATCCGGTGGTTCTTGCCGTAGAGCTCGAACTTGTAGCCCGCGAGCAGATCCTCGACCTCGACCGCCCCGTCATCGGGCAGACCGAGAAGATGCAGCGGCACCTCGTAGGTGCATTCCTGGCGGTTCTTCGGATCGAGGTTGACCATCACGAACACGCAGTTGTCGCGCTCCGGCGTGACCTTCGCGTAGGCGATGATGTTGTCGTTCCAGGCCCCCGTGAAGTGGATGTTCCGGAAGTCCCACAAGGCCGGGTTGTCCCGGCGTGCCTGATTGAGCTTGATGATGTGCTCGCGGATATTGCCCGGGCGGTGATAGTCCCACGCCTTCAGCTCATATTTCTCCGAATCGAGGTACTCTTCCTTGCCGGGATACGGCGCGGCCTCGCACAGTTCGAAGCCGTTGTAGATGCCGTAGATCGACGAGAGCGTCGCGGCCAGTGTCGCGCGCACGATGAAGCCCGGCCGGCCGCTGGTCTGGAGATAGTACGGATTGATATCGGGCGTGTTGGCGAAGAAGTTCGGGCGATAGTACTCGCCCATCTCGCCGGCCAATTCCAGGGCGTACTCGGTCAGCTCCTGCTTCGTGTTGCGCCACGTGAAGTAGGTGTAGCTCTGCTGGTAGCCGGCCTTGGCCAGCTTCTTCATCATCTTCGGCCGGGTGAAGGCCTCCGCCAGGAAGATGGCGTCGGGGTACTGGGCATTCACCTCGCGCAGCATCCACTCCCAGAACGGGATCGGCTTGGTGTGCGGGTTGTCGACCCGGAAGATGCGAGCGCCATGCGCGCACCAGCCGAGGACGATGTCGCGCAGCTCGATCCAGAGCGAGGGCAAAGCCCCGCCGTAGAAATGGACGTTGGAGATGTCCTCGTACTTCTTCGGCGGGTTCTCGGCGAATTTCAGCGTGCCGTCGGGGCGCCACTCAAACCATTCCGGGTGGTTCTTGATCCACGGATGGTCCGGCGAGCACTGGATCGCGAAGTCGATGGCGACTTCCATGCCGTGCGCGTGGCTCGCGGCAACGAGCTGGCGGAAATCTGCAAGCGTGCCGAGTTCGGGATGCACGGCCTCGTGGCCGCCTTCTTCCGAGCCCACCGCGTAGACCGAGCCGACATCGCCGGGCTGCGCCTTGAGCGTGTTGTTCTTGCCCTTGCGGTTCGTCTTCCCGATCGGGTGGATCGGGGTGAAATAGAGCACGTCGAAGCCGAGTTCGCGGATCTCGGGCAGGCGCCGGATCACGTCCGCGAAGGTACCGTGGCGGTTCGGATCGCCGGATTGCGAACGCGGGAAGATCTCGTACCAAGCCGAGAAGCGGGCGGCGAGGCGGTCGGCGATGACCGGGATGTTCACCGGATAGCGCGAGAGGTTCACCCGCTCGGCGTTGCGCCGGATCAGCGCGGTCGATTCGGGGGCCAGGATCTTTTCGAGGATCACGGGCGAGCCCTCGGGCTCGGCGGCGAGCGAGCGGATCAGCGCATCGAGCCGCTGCTTGTCGGCGCCGCTCGCCAGATCCTCGGCGATCTGGATCAACTCGACGCCCTCGATCGTCTCCAGGCGCACATCGATGCCGGCATCGCGCTTCTTCAGAGTGTCGCGGACCCAGGAGGAGAAGCCGTCGCGCCACGCTTCGATGGTGAACTCGTAGCGGGCGTTCCTCTCGAGTGGGAAATGGCCGGCCCAGCGGTCGTTGTCGACGAACACCATCGGGTCGCGTCGCCACGTCTCCTCGCCGACGACGCGGGAAAGGATCGCCGCGTTGATGATCTCATGGCCGTCGGAGAAGATATCGGCCTCGACACGGACCTGCTCGCCGACGACACGCTTCACCGCCGAGCGGCCGCCGTCGATCTCCGGCGTCACCGCCTCGATGACGACGCGGCCCTTGCCTTCCGGTGTCGTCGGCGGTGGCGGGGCGGCGACCTTGGCGCGCTCGGCCACGAGGATGCGGATCTCGCCTGGCTGCAGATCGATGCTGGCACCCGGATGGAAGGCGATGGGCTCGGCTTCGGGGGTCCGGTCGATGAAGGTGCCGAGCTGGCCGCCGGTCCGCTCGATGAGGCGGCCGGCATCGACCGGGGCCGGTGTCTCACCCGGATTGAACAGGATCAGCGTGGCCGAATGCGCCGAGGCCGGATGGCCCGTATCGGTGCGGAACAGGGCGGTGAAGGGTGCGTCGGGCGCCGAAAGGCGCATCTGCGCGCCCTCGACATTGGCGGCCGGGATCTCAGCCTTCAGCGCGTTGATCGCCGCCACATAGCCCGAGATGTCGATGCCGGTTTCGTGCTCGCGCGAGCCGGGATGGGTCTCGACGACGTGGAGCGCTCGGGCATAGCCCCACTCGTAGCCGATCGGCATCAGCACGCCGGCCGAAAAGAAGGCCGCCAGCGCGTATCGCGTCTTCAGCCGCTGGGCGACCGCCTCCGCGCCGCCGGGGATGTCGGCGGCGAGCCGGCTCATGTCGTGATTCTCGGGGAAGGCGATGGAGGGGGCGACTATCCGCAGCCGCTCGTACTGCTCCAGAGCCCAAGGTGCTTTGAGATTCCACCACGCGAAGGAGTTGAACAGATAGTCGAAGCCCGCACCGGCCGTCGCCTGCGCCTCCTCGAAGGTGCAGCCGAGGGTTTCGGCGGCGAACAGCGTGTCCGGCTCACGCTGCTTGGCGGCCTGGATCAGAGCCCGCCAGACATCCGGCGGCACCTTGTAAGCCGCATCGCAGCGGAAGCCACGTACGCCGAGGCGCTGCAGCCGGGCGATGTAGCCGTCGAAGATTCGGGTCAGCTCGTCCCGCGCATGTTCGGAATGGTAGTCGAGCTCGATCAGGTCCCCCCAGACCGTGCGCTTCGACGGATCGTCCGGATCGATCGCTGCCGGGCTCACCGGCTTGCCGTCGGCGTCCCGCACGAACAAGTTGGGCCGCTCGTGGAACAGGCGGGCGTTGTCGGCGGTGTGATTGATGACGAGGTCGCTCATCACCGAAAGGCCGTGCGACGCCGCCGCCCGGCAGAAGCGGGTGATCTGCTCGTCGTCGGGCGTGCCGTCGGGATCGCGGAACCGCTCATCCAGCGCGTCGAGATCGGCCACGGCGTAGAGGCTGCGTGAGCCGCCGGTCTGGTGGAACGGGTTGAGATAGACCCAGTCGAAGCCGAGACCGGCGATGCGCGGCAGTTCCGTCGTCCAGGCCGAGACCGTACCGACGAGGAGCGGGAACAGGTTGTAGATGCGCGGACCCTGGGCGCGGGGCGCGAAGGCGGCCGGCAGGGCCACGGTCTCCGCCCCAGTCCGGGTCGCGGGCGCCATCGCGGTGTTCGGTGCGTTCATCGATCGCCTCCGTCTTGTCGCTTCACGCCTTGGCGCGTTCTGATGGGTCTTGAGCCGCAGGGTGGCCGTCCGGAAACGCCCGCGGCTCCGGTTCGGTCACCGCGTCAGGGCCGATGACCGGACAATCGTGCACCGCCCTCAAGCGGTCCGTCGCAGCACCACATAGGGCAGCGCCGCGAAGAGCAGACCGAGGTCGAGGCGATCGCCCTCGGCATCGATCTCGCTGCCGCCGATCACGTCGGTCCACCGGCTGCCCTCCGGCACCGGGAGGACGGTTCCGGCGAAAGCCTCGCCCGACCAACCTGATTCGGGCGTCAGGCGTGCGACAAGGCGGGGCACCGCCACCAGTAGATCGTCGGCACCGGAGGTCGCCGCAGAGCGGGTGAAAGCGATGACGTGCTCAGCACGCGGGCCCTCGGCTGGTAGCGGCCGGTAATCGGCATCGGCGTAGAAGGCCGGGCGCTCTGCCCGGTCGGCGAGCAGGCGCGCGAGCGTCGCCTGCTTCACACGGCCGTCGGACCAAGCACCGATCAGCGCAGCCGGAGCACCGCCGGCTTCCAGGGCACGCGCCCGCTCCTCGTAATCGACCGGCCGACGATTGTCGGGATCGACGAAGGAGAAGTCCCAGAACTCGGTGCCCTGATAGGTGTCGGGGATGCCCGGCAGGGTGCATTTGAGCACGGTGCGTCCGAGACCGGCGATCATGCCGAGGAAGGCGAGCCGCCGCACCAGCGGCCGGAGGCGCTGGAGGCAATCCGAGCCGGGGGTGATGAGGGCAGCGAAGAGCGCGTGGACGGCGCTCTCGTAGCCCTCGTCCACGTTGACCCAGCTCGACCGGCGCTTGCTCTCGCGCAATGCCTTCTCGGCATAGGCGTCGAGGCGTTTGCGGAAGTCCTCGATCGCGTCGGGATCGTCGCGCTCGAGAAGCTCCAGCGGCCACGCGCCGAGAATCGCTTGGAGGAACATCCACTGATCGTTGGGATCGGGGGCGGGCTCGCCCTCGACTTGCCTGATGTGGGCTTCCGAGGCACGGCGCCACGTGTCCCAGGCGCGCGCCCATTCCTCCGGGAGTTCGGAGAGGGCGAGCTGGCGCGAGCGGGCATCCTCGCCGCGCTTGGTGTCGTGGGTGGCCGTGGTGATCATCGCGTTCGGCCAGTCGCGGGCCCGCGCCGCCTGAAGCGCGTGGAAGTGCTCCGCATCGATGCCGTACTCGCCGGGATCGCCGCCGACTTCGTTGAGGGCGAGCAACTCGACGAACCGGTAGAACAGCGTGTCTTCCAGGCTCTTGGCCATCACCGGGCCGGTGAGCTGCTGGAAGCGGCGGCGGAAGCGCAGCACCACCTGCTGATCCGGATGTCCGGCGCCGCCGACATCGATACGCCCGAGCAGAGCATCGGCGGCGAAGTCGTGGACCGATCGATCCGGCAGGGCGCTCCAGCGCTTGGCCTTGCGAACGGCTCCCTCGATCAACCGCACATCTTCCAGCTCGATCTCGGTCTCATCGAGATCGCCTGGGAGGTAGGAGCGGTAGACGGGAAAGCGCGCGACGATCTCGATCAGCGCCCGGCGGATGGCGTTGGTGGAGAAGTCGCGGGTCCGCCGGTCGGAATCGGCGATCTGCTTCAGGTCGCCCGTCATCACCTCGAGTTCCGAGGCGAAGCTGATCTCGAGGATTTCCGCCTTGGCCGCCCGGAACTGGAAACCGTAGGGCTCGTCCATATCGGTGGCCCACCGATAGAACTTTTCGATACGCGGCTTGAGAGCACGATCCACCAGTATGCCGTCGAGCTGGTTCAGCACGTCGTAGCCGGTGGTGCCAGCGACCGGCCAGTCGCGCAGCTTCTCACCGGGCTCGAGGATCTTCTCGACCACGATGTAGAAACCCGGCCCGACCGCGGCCTGAAGCGCGCGGGCATAGCCGAGCGGGTCGGCGAGACCGTCGATGTGATCGATGCGCAGGCCGTCGATGCGGCCCTCGCCGATCAGGCGGAAGAGAAGGTCGTGCGAGCGGACGAAGACGTCCGACAGCTCGACGCGCAGGCCCGCGAGCGAGTTCACGTCGAAGAAGCGGCGATAGTTGATGTCGCTCGACGCAATCCGCCAATGGGCGAGCCGGTAGGATTGCTGTTCGAGCAGCCGGTGCAGCGGTCCGAAGCTATCGGGATAGTCGCGGTTGCCGTTGAGCAGGTGCAGCGCCCGGTAGATCGACGCCGCCATCTGCGGCGAGGCCCGCACGGCGCCCGCGAGCTGGCGCTTCAACGCCTCGGCCGCCTGGGGCATGGCCCGGCGGCGCTCGGAGTTCGTCTCCTCGCCCATGGCGCGCAGGCGCTCGGTGATCGAGAGCACTTCCGCCGACATGTCGTCGCCGATCTCGCCCAGCGCCGCGAGCGCCCGGTTGAGGATCGTCGGGTATTGCAGCGGGCAGATTGGGAACTGGTGCTCGTAGTGCCAGACGCTGAAGGCACCGGCCGCCTCGTCGAACTTCAGCTCAAGCGTGCCCTTCTCCAGCGCCTCGCCGTAGCGCTCGCCGAGGAAGGGGATGACGAGTTTGCCGTTGGCGCCAAGCCGCTCCCAGTCGATGTCGAAAGCATTGGCCGCGGGTGAGAGACCGCCCCATTCGAGCACCGAGAGCCACCACGGATTGTCGGCACCACCCACGCCCATATGGTTGGGCACGATATCGAGCAGAAGCTTCAGCCCGTGCGCGTGAAGCGCGTCGGTGAAGCTGCAGAATCCCTCCTCGCCGCCAATTTCGGGATTGATCTGCGAGTGGTCGACGATGTCGTAGCCGTGGGTCGAGCCCGGCCGCGCCCGCTGGAGCGGCGAGGCGTAGACGTGACTCACCCCGAGCCGCGCGAGGTAGGGGACGACCTTCTCCGCATCCGCGAAGGTGAAACCTTCGTGGAACTGCAGGCGGTAGGTCGCGCGCGGCGGGGCCGAGGCGAGGCGCGCGGCGCCCGAGCGCGGACCGCGCTCCTCCGCCGAGAGGGCGGCGGCGAGCTTGGCGAGCGGGCCACCCGGCGCGGCGATCGCCTCGAGATTGCGGTCGAGCTTGCGCCGCCAGTTCGGGTAGCCCTCGGTCGAGCCGGGCACGTTGGCT
This sequence comes from Methylorubrum sp. B1-46, assembly GCF_021117295.1. Classification (NCBI taxonomy): domain Bacteria; kingdom Pseudomonadati; phylum Pseudomonadota; class Alphaproteobacteria; order Hyphomicrobiales; family Methylobacteriaceae; genus Methylorubrum; species Methylorubrum sp. B1-46. Next base: position 2,917,192 of record NZ_CP088247.1, read on the forward strand.
TGGCTGAGTTCGCCGACCACGTCCTCATACTGCACGGCGGTCAGGATCGAGGGCGCACGGGCGAGGTATCGGGCGGCGGCCTCGAAGGGCGCTTGCTCCGGCGGCTCGGAACTCGGCAGGAGCTGCTGGGCGGCCAGAGCCTCCGACAGGCGCCAGCGCTCGCTGACGCGCTCCGTGCGCTCGGCCTCGGCCCGATCGGCATCGTAGAGGCCGAGTGATTGCCGGGTGTCGGTATCGACACCGCGCCACCACCCGACGAAGGTCGGCAGGTCATGTGTGGTGATCGCCGTGAGCGCGTCCTTCGGATACGCGTCGGGCGCCTTGAAGGCACCGCCGTTCTCCCGCTCGAAGGCGAGAATGCGGTAGCTGAGAATGCCCGATTGCATCAGCGCATCGGAGAAGCCCTCCGGCGCCGTGCCGAGATCCTCAGCGATGACGAGGCATTTGGCGCGGTGGCTTTCGAGACGGAGCACCGCCAGCATCGGCTCGAACGGCATCGCTACGTAGGCACCCTCGCGGGCCGAACGGCCGAGCGGGATCAGGAACAGGCGAGCGAGCTGGAAGGCATGATCGATGCGGATCGCGCCGGCATGGCGCATGTTTGCCTTCACCAGCGCGCGGAACGCCTTGAGGCCGTCGCGCTCCATCTCCAGCGGATCGAAGGCCGGCAGGCCCCAATCCTGGCCCTTGGGTGCGAGCAGGTCCGGCGGTGCGCCAATGGAGACGCCATCGGCGAAACGCTCGGGATGCGACCAGATCTCGGAGCCGCCCCGGTCGGCGCCGACCGCGAGATCGCGGTAGAGCCCGAGGCGCATGCCGGCCTTGAGCGCCAGCTCGGACGAGGCCTTGAGCTGGCTGTCGGCGAGGTATTGCAGGAAGACGTGGTAGGCGATGCGCTCCGCGTGTTCTTCAGCGAAGGCTCGGACGGCGTCGGTGCCGGCGCGGCGATACGCCTCTGGCCAATCGCCGAGCCAGTGGGCGCCCTTGGCCCGGAAGTGCTCCGAGAGGGCATCGAAGGTCGCGTGCGATTCGAGGTTCTCACCCCCCTCCTCGCGGAACGCGGCGAAGCCGGCATCCTTGCCCGCCTTCGCCTCGGAGGTGTCCCAATAGGCTTCGAGAAGGGGAGACAAAACCTCCCACACGCCGGCATGATCGACGAGCGAGGTGTCGCGTAGCGCCTCGATGCGAGCGCGGTGACTCTCCAGAAGCGCCTCGGCGCGGCTGCCGGCAAAACCCGGCAGAGCCCCCGGCTCGATGTAGAGGGTTTCGAGGAACAGCCGCGAGGACGGGGAGTAGGGCGAGATCTTCGCCCGGTCGGTCGGGAACAGGGCGTGGGCCGGGCTGAGCCCCAGGAACGAGGCACCGCGCAGGGCCGCATCGCGGGCAGCGCGGCCGGCATCAGCGTAGGTGCCGATGCCGAGATTGGCAGGCGAGCGAAGACCGTAGAGCTGGGCGGCAAGGCCCCAGTCGCGGGCGCCGTCCTCGGCATAGGCGCGCGGGCGCCAGCACTTTTGCGGGGCAGCGACGATCCAGGCCTGAGCCCGGCGGTCGCCGACCGTTACCGTGAGTTGGTGGTAGCCCGGCGTCAGCGGCGGCAGGTCGAAACCGGCACCCTCCTCCGAGGCCGTGAGTGTGGCGCGCCCCTCGCGGGAACGGTCGTGCTCGTCGACGAGCCGCCACGCGACGGCACCCGTGGTCACGCCCATTCGTACCGGCACGCGCAGGCCGCGGCGCGCCTCGGCCGCCAGCAGAGGCGGAACGACGTTGGCGCGCACGGCCTCGACGGCGGCGAGGCTGTGGCGCACCGCATCGTCGTCGCCGGCGGAGAAACCGAGGGCTTCCAGCATGCCGCGGCGGACATCCAGCGGCGTATCAACCCGCTGCCCGAAGGCGTCGGTGAAACCGTCAGCGATCCCGACGAGGTCGGCGAGGCGTTCGAGGGCATTCACGTCCGAAACACTCACGTCCGAGCTGCTCACTTGCTGCCCCCGATCAGGAACACGCCGGTCCAGAACGGAAGCTGCATCGCCTGCCGGGCGCTGCCGTTCGACCAGATCACCTGACCGCCGTCGGCATCCGCCGCGTACTCGTCGTCGCCGACATTGGCGACGAAGCGCAGCCAACCGTCCTCGTAGAGCCAGGTGCAGTCCACCACGCCCGGCGCCGGGATCGTGGCCTTGGCGCCGAGAAAGCGGCTCTTGGTCAACGGCACGACACTCTGCCGGCGGATCTGGAGAAGGTTGCGGGTATCGGCCCAGACGGCGCGGTGCGGCTCGGTCTCGGCTTCGTCCCAATCGATCTTCGAATCCTCGAAGGTCTTGGCGTCCGTCGGATCGGGAATCACGGAGGTGTCGTCGGCGAAGGCCGCGAAGCTCTTGAACTCGCGGCGGCGCCCCTCGCGCACGGCCTTGTTCAGCTCCTCGTCCGGCGCGAAATCCACAAAGAACAGGAACGGCGCCGAGGCCGACCATTCCTCGCCCATCCACAGCATCGGAATCTGCGGCGCCAGCAGCAGGCCGGCGCGGGCCAGCGCCAGCTTTTTCGGGTCCGCGAGGTGGCTCAGCCGTTCGCCGAGCGCGCGGTTTCCGACCTGATCGTGGTTCTGGAGGAAGGTGACGAAAGCCGAGGGCGGCAGGTGACCCGAGGGCTCGCCGCGAGGGTGATTGTCGAGGGTCGGGAACGGCTCGCCCTGATAGGCGAACCCCTCCGCGAGGCAGCGGGCCAGATGCTCCACCGGCTTGTCGGCGAAGCTCTCGTAATAGCCGGCATCCTCGCCGGTCAGCAGCACGTGCCAACAATGGTGAAGGTCGTCCGCCCATTGCGCACTGTGCTGCAGGGGCTGGCCCTTGTCGTCACGCTCCAGCCAGCGGGCCTGATTGGCCTCGTTCTCCAGGATCAGGTGGACGTGCCGATCCGGAAAGGTCTTCCGGATCGTCTCGCCGAGTTCGGCGAGAAAATGCGTCTCGGAGTCGTCGAGGATCGCGTGCACCGCGTCGAAGCGGATGCCATCGAAGTGATACTCCTTCAGCCAGTAGAGCGCGTTCTCGATAAAGTAATCGCGCACGACCGGGCCGGATTCCGTTCCGTCGAAATTGATACCGGCGCCCCACGGAGTTTGGTGACGCTCGGTGAAGAATGTCTTGGCGTAGGCGTGCAGGTAGTTTCCGGCCGGGCCGAAGTGGTTGTAGACGCAATCGATCAGCACCATCAGGCCCTTGGCATGGGCGGTGTCGATCAGGCGCTTGAGGTCGTCCGGGCGCCCGTAGGCCGAGTCCGGGGCGTAGGGCAGCACGCCATCGTAGCCCCAGTTGCGGGTCCCCTTGAAGTCGGCGAGCGGCAGCAGCTCGATCGCCGTCACGCCGAGATCGACCAGATCGTCGAGCCGCTTCTCGAGGCCGGCATAAGTGCCCTCGGGCGTCGCGGTCCCGACATGCACCTCGTAGACGATCGCTTCTTCCCAGGGCCGCCCGGTCCACTCGCCGTCCGACCACGTGTAGGCCTTCGGGTCGATCACCTCGGACGGTGCGGAAACGTCCTCCGGCTGGAAACGCGAGGCCGGATCGGGCACCACGAGATCGCCGTCGATGCGGAAGCCGTAGCGGGCGCCCGCCTTCACGCCGGGCAGTGTGGTCCGGCGCCAGCCCTCGCCGACATCCGGGATCGGATGGTCGGTCCCATCCACGACGAGAGTCACGTCCTTGGCGGTCGGCGCCCACAGGGCGAACCGCACACCGTCGTCGGCAAACTCGCTGCCGAACCGCATTGCATGGGCGCGCCGCATCAGGCCACCGCTCTCCACTGGAGTCAAAATCGATCGTCGCTCAGGCTGGGCGGCCGTTTCTGTGTCTCACAAGGCGCCCGGCGCCCGCTTGTTCCCAGCCGCGGCAGTTATGGCGGCGAAGGGCTGCGACAACCTCGCGGCGTGACGGAATCGCTGCACTGCACGCAAAACCGTCCGGACATGCGAAGGGCTCCCCGCCCAGGTCGGCGGGGAGCCCTTCTAACGATCGTCTTCCGGCTTGATGTAGGATCAGGCGTTGATGGTCGGACCGCCGCCTTCGGAGCGACGCTTGGCCATGAAGGCGTCGAACTGCTCGCGATCCTTGGCCCGCTTCAGCTCCTCGACGAACTCGGCGAAGGCCTGGCTCTCTTCCTGAAGTGCGCGGCGGCGCGCCTCCAGTCGCTCCAGCTCGGCCCTGCGGTACTCCTCGAAGGCCCAGTTGCCGGAGGTGGCAGCAGTGCCGGAATACCCCTTGGCCGCCTCGAAGGCGCGGGCAAAGCGCGACCGGCCATCACCGCCCGCGAAGCTGAAGCTGCCGCTGTTGGCGAAATCCTTCATCTGGCTGAGCGCGGGATAGCCCGCGATCTTCCACGCGACGTAGGCGACCGCGATTGGCCACCAATAGACGAAAGCGACGACGATCGCGCCGATTTCGAGCGAACGCTTGGGAAACGGGCCGCTTCGGCGAGACGCGCCGGAGGACCAGGGAGACGTGGTGGAGGACGTGTTCACGGCTGAGGGCTCCGGGTGTGAATGTGAACAACATTCACATGCGGGTGCGCCCCCATCGTTTCAAGGGGCTGGCCTCACGGCATTTCGCGCGGGCGTTGGCCGGCTCCGTGAACCAGCGCCAGAACGCCCGCACGCAGTAATTCGTACTTGTCCGGGCCGGGCTTCGGCAGTTGGCCGGCGGCGGCGAGAGTGGCGATACCGTGTGAGAGGGCCCAGACTTCCAGGGCAAGAAAGCGCGGATCGACACCGTCGAACCCGTCGGGAAAGGTCGAGCGCAAGGCCTCGACCAGAAGGTCGAATGGGTTCGGCCGCGCGGAGGCCGGGGCGGGTACCGCCTGACCGCGCACCTCGAAGATCGCCGCGTAATAGCCCGGTTCCTCCTCGGCGAAGGAGAGATAGGCCTCGCCCATGCGGGTGAAACGCTCCAATGGCGTGCCGCGGCCTGCCAGCGCCCGCGCCAAACGATCGGCCAAATCGGCGAAGCCGCGGCCGGCCACCTCTTCCAGCAGCGCCTCCCGACCGCGGAAATGGCGGTAGAGTGCTGCGGGCGTGACGCCGACTAGCCGGGCGGCATCGACCAGAGTGAAGCCGCCGATGCCGCGCTCGGCAATGAAGCGGCGTGCGGCCTCGATCAGGGCCTCCTTGAGGTTGCCGTGATGGTAGCTGCGCCGGTCTCCCGGTCCCTCGCGCCAGGGTCGCACCCGTCCATCCCTCCACGCTGCCCGATCGCGTGTCTGTAACCGATCGAACCCTGCGCCGGTCGCACGCCGCCACCATCATTCGCTCGGTTTGAACCCGCTTCAGCCTTTTCCGCCGAGTCGGTCGACGAGTCGACCATCTTTTCCGCCGACCAGGCTTGACGGCATGCACCAAATGAAACGTTATAAAGTAACATCAATCAGCCGATCCTTTGGACGACTATGCCTCAGACCGATGCTCGCCTTCCTGTCACCGTGCTGTCCGGCTTCCTCGGCGCCGGCAAGACGACGCTGCTCAACCACGTTCTCAACAACCGTGAGGGTCGGCGCGTCGCGGTGATCGTGAACGACATGAGCGAAGTGAACATCGATGCCGCCCTCGTTCGCGAGGGCGGCGCGGGCCTGTCACGCACCGACGATCGGCTGGTCGAGATGACCAACGGCTGCATCTGCTGCACCCTGCGCGACGATCTGCTCGCCGAGGTTCGCCGCCTCGCCGCCGAGCGCCGCTTCGACTACCTGCTGATCGAGGGCACCGGCATCGCCGAGCCTTTGCCGGTGGCGAGCACCTTCTCCTTCCGCGACGAGGCCGGCGCGGCCCTGAGCGACGTTGCCCGGCTCGACACGATGGTGACCGTGGTCGATGCGGTGAACCTGCTGAAGGATTATGGCTCGAACGACTTCCTGCGCCAGCGTGGCGAGACGGCGGGCGCCGAGGACACCCGAACCCTGGTCGATCTTCTCGTCGAGCAGATCGAATTCGCCGACGTTGTGGTGATCAACAAGGCCCGCGACGTCGCGCCGGAGACGCTCGACCTCGTCCGCTCGGTGGTTCGGGGATTGAACGCGGATGCGCGCATCATCGAAGCCTCGCACGGACAGGTCGCCTCGGAGGCGATCCTCGATACCGGCCTGTTCGACGAAGAGAAGGCGCAGGAACACCCCCTCTGGTTCAAGGAACTCTACGGCGCGCACGAGCATGTGCCGGAGACCGAGGAATACGGCATCGGTTCCTTCGTCTACCGGGCGCGGCGCCCATTCGATCCGCAGGCGTTTCAAGGCTTCGTCAACACGACCTGGCCGGGCCTGATCCGGGCGAAGGGCCATTTCTGGCTCGCGACCCGGCCTGAATGGGTCGGCGAGTTCTCGCTCGCCGGTGCCGTCGCGCATATCGGTGCGATGGGGTTCTGGTGGGCGGCGGTGCCGCGCCAGCGCTGGCCGGCGGAGGAGGTCTTTCGCGAGCGTCTCCACTCGGTCTGGAGCGAAGTCTGGGGCGACCGGCGCCAGGAACTCGTGTTCATCGGCCGCGGGATGGATCGCGACGCGATCACCGCCGCGCTCGATGCCTGCCTCGTCGGCTCAGCCGAGATCCGGCGCTTTGATCCGGACGCCTATCGCGACTTGCCCGATCCCTTCCCGGCCTGGCGCCGCGCGGCCGCCTGATCCCGATGGGCTTTATCAGCCTGAAGGATTGGCGTGCCCGTTCGGCCGGGCTGGCGCAGGCGGCGGCACGGGCCAAATCCCTTCTGCGCCCGGCGTTGGCACTCACGGAGGCGGATGCCCTTTCCGTCAACGAGATCGCCTGCGCCGATCCCGGCTGTCCCGACAAGGAGACGGTGGTGCTGGTGATGCGGGCCGGCGAGCCGACGCGGGCGCTGCGCTTCCGCGGCCCGCTCGATGACTTGGATGAAGCCGCCGCCCGCGTCCTGGCGGTGGAGGAGGTCCGGCTCCGCGAGACTTGAAGCCGGCTTTCATCATTCCGTCTTGGTCGGCGTGGGAGTAGGCCTCACGGCAAACCCGTTCAGCTCCGGCCGAGTGCGGATATGAGTATCATACTGCGACCGCTGGAGCGCGAAGACCTCCTCTTCGTGCACCAGCTCAACAACAACGACAGCATCATGCGCTACTGGTTCGAGGAGGCCTACGAGTCCTTCGCCGAACTGGCACAGCTCTACGAGCGCAACATCCACAACCAGACCGAGCGGCGCTTCATCATCGCCACGGAGCGCGGCGAGCCGGCGGGGATGGTCGAGCTGGTGGAGATCAACCACCTGCACCGGCGCTGCGAGTTCCAGATCGCGATTCACCCCGATTATCAGGGGAAGGGCTACGCCAAGCGCGCCACCCGCATCGCCATCGACTACGCTTTCAAGGTGCTCAACATCCACAAGCTCTACCTGCACGTGGACAAGGACAACAAGCGCGCCGCCGGTATCTATGAAAGCTGCGGGTTTCGTCCCGAGGGCATCCTGAGAGACGAGTTCTTCGTCAACGGCCGCTACCGCGACGCGGTGCGCATGTGCCTGTTCCAGCCCGATTATCTCGCCGAGCGCGGCGCGGGCGACGTGGCTGAGCCGGTGCTCAAGACCTGATCCGGTCCCGCAACGAAAACGGGCCCCGAAGGGCCCGCTTCCGTCGCCGGAGAGAGCGAGACGATCCTACCGGTAGGGGTTGCCGTAGCGCGCGACGTAAGAGGTGGGGTCGATCGCGTCGATGGCCGAGAAATCGACGTTGCGGATCGCCGTCGAGCGGGCGCCGATGAACGGGCCGTTGGTGATCGGATCGGGGAGGACGCCACGGCCGTAACGGTCGGTCGGGCCGTAGGCCGGCAGAAGCGCGTTCGAGGCGGCGATGAAGGCCGGGTTGGTGGCCGGATTCGACACCGAGCCGTTGCCGGGCTCGACCACGTTGCCGGCATCGAGCCAGGAGCGCGGACGGATGCGGATCGGCAGCGGCTGACTCACGCGCACGTAGCCGGGATTTCCGTAGGGGCCCTGCGCCTCAGCACTTGTTCCGAAGCCGATCGCGGTGAGGGTCATGGCGCCCAACAGGGCGAGCTTGGAAAAGCGCATGGCGTACCTTGTCGTGTGAGAGGCGACTGTACGGGCCGTTCGTTAAGAATCCCGCTTGTTGCAGAGTAGACGTTCTGGCGTGGCCGTTGTTCCCGAACTATGGCCGCGCTTCGTCATTTTCGCCGCGATTTCGCCGCATTGTTTTTCGCTGGCTCCGTGGCCTCGGCGACCGCAATCGATCCGGTGCTGTCGCCGGGTCCCGAAGCGGCCACTTCCTCGCTCCGGCAGGCGCTCGCTCCGGGGAAGAGATCGGTGCCGAGCGTCGCCGTCACGCGGCCGGCGAGCGTAACCCGATCGATGGCGCAGGCAACGGTGCGGGGCTCGGGCGGCTGGCCGAGGATGCCGCACAGCCAGCCGTCGATGGACACGGTTTTTAGGTCCAGGCTGCGAAAGCCGATGCAGCCGCGCTTTCCCATGGACGAGAGCGTCGTCTCGACGGTCTCGAAACCGCCCAGGCGGGTCGCCACGACGCCGCGCTCGCCGGTTCGGAGGACCGACAGGCCGCGCCCGTCCGCCGCTCGACGCACCAGGGTCACGAACAGGCTCGAACCGGGTTCGATCCGGCCGCCCGCATCGGTGGCGGTGACGAGGAGATAGGGCGCTTCGATGAGGTCGAACGCGCCCTGGCTGACACTGTCCTCGCGCTGCCCGTTGCCGGAGTTCCAGCGCGTCGGCTCGACCTGCGGCGGCAGCTCGGCCGCATCCTCACGCAGGGTCAGGAGCGGTTCCGTCGCGGCGATGGCCCGCCGCGCGCCCTCAGCGGCTCGGGGCGGCTCGCTCCAGGCACGCTGCGGCTCGGGGAGGGTGGCCCGGTCGCGGGCGACAAGGGAGAGGCCGGCGATCAGGGCCGCGCTCAGCACAAGCTTGGCTGCCAGCGGGCCGCGGCGGCGCGGGTATGTGGCGGACAAGGCGTGGAGATCGTCGAATCTGTCGGGGGCGTCGTCCGGATGGGGGAGCATGCGCAGGCCTTCGTCGGGTCCGCGGGGCTCGATGAGCCCTCGCCGTTCTCCAACCTCTGCCTTGCCGCCGGCCACCAGCAGGTTGCGCGCGTGCCGCCCATCCTCGCAATTCTCGCCCTATGGTGAATCCGCGGCCGCCGATTGCAGGGGGCTGTCACGTCACTGTTGCTCTGGCACGCACCCACCTCTTGACAGCCCGGCGCGGCAGGCATCTTGCTCCCGGCGCCTGACGGGCCCACCTCGACACCGAATCGGGGCGGGCTCGTTAGCCTATGGAATCTTCCTCGACGAAGGGCTTGCGCGGTGCGTCCGCCGGCCAGGGGAAGAGGCGGGCCGGTGGCATCCCGCCCGCGCAGCGGAGTTTGGTGAGATGGGTTACAAGGTCGCCGTCGTCGGAGCCACGGGCAATGTGGGCCGCGAGATGCTCGACATTCTGGCCGAGCGCGCCTTTCCGGCCGACGAGGTCGTGGCTCTGGCTTCGAGCCGCAGCCTGGGCCAGGAAGTCTCCTTCGGCGACAAGATTCTGAAGGTCAAAGCGCTCGACACCTACGATTTTTCCGACACCGACATCTGCCTGATGTCGGCGGGCGGCGACGCGTCGAAGGAATGGAGCCCGCGCATCGGCCAGCAGGGCTGCGTGGTGATCGATAACTCGTCCGCCTTCCGCTACGACGCCGATGTGCCGCTGATCGTGCCCGAGGTGAATGCCGACGCGGTCACGGGTTTCACCAAGCGCAACATCATCGCCAACCCGAACTGCTCGACCGCGCAGCTCGTCGTCGCGCTCAAGCCGCTCCACGAGGCGGCGACGATCAAGCGCGTCGTGGTCTCGACCTACCAGTCCGTCTCCGGCGCCGGCAAGGACGCCATGGACGAGCTGTTCAGCCAGACCCGCGCTGTCTTCACCGCCGGCGAAGTCGTGCAGAAGAAGTTCACCAAGCGCATCGCCTTCAACGTCATCCCGCACATCGATGTGTTCATGGAGGACGGCTACACGAAGGAAGAGTGGAAGATGGTCGCCGAGACCAAGAAGATGCTTGATCCCAAGATCAAGCTCACGGCGACCGCGGTGCGCGTGCCGGTCTTCATCGGCCATGCCGAGGCGGTGAACGTCGAGTTCGAGCGTCCGCTTTCGCCTGAACAGGCGACCGAGATCCTGCGCTCGGCGCCCGGCGTGCTGGTGATCGATAAGCGCGAGAACGGCGGCTACATGACCCCGCACGAGGCGGCGGGCGAGGACGCCACCTACATCTCCCGCATCCGCGAGGACGCGACCGTCGAGAACGGCCTGAATTTCTGGTGCGTCTCGGACAACCTGCGCAAGGGCGCGGCGCTCAACGCCGTGCAGATCGCCGAAGTGCTGGTGAACCGCAAGCTGCTGAACAAGGCGCGTCAGGCGGCCTGATTCTCGACTGACCATCATCTTTGACGTTGCGAAGCGCCGCCCCTCTGGGCGGCGTTCTCGTTTACGCAGTGCTGCCGTCGTCTACGAGGCGGACAACGTCGATCAAGGAGACCCAAAGTGCAGGCTGCGCAGTTGCCTTCCAGCCATGCAGGAATCGACCTGCCTAGTCAGTCCGCCGATAGGCGAGGCGCTGCCAGCGATAGAGCCGAGCAAGCGCCGATCTGACTGGTCGCGCCGCCGATTACCTATGGCCTAGCCGATCGCTCGGCCCGCGCCACCGCCTCCAGCGCTCCCACATCCCCGCCGCCGATCAGCGGCAGATGCGCGGTGATCCGCTCCACCGGCCAGTCCCACCACGCGATTCGCTGAAACCGAGCCGCATCGTCCTCCGAGAAGCGGTGGCGCACCACGCGGGCCGGGTTGCCGGCCACGATCGCGTAGGGCGGCACGTCGGCGCTCACCACCGCGTGTGCGGCCACCACCGCCCCGTCGCCGATCGTGACGCCCGGCATCACCGTGCTGCGGTAGCCGAGCCAGACGTCATTACCGATGATCGTGTCGCCGCGATTGGGAAAACTCAGTTCACCCTCGTAGCGGCCGATCCAGTCGCCGCCGAAGATCGGGAACGGATAGGTTGAGAGCCCGTCGAGGCGATGGTTGCCACCGTTCATCAGAAAGCGCGTACCCGCGGCGATGGCACAGAACTTCCCGATCACTAAGCGGTCGCCGATGAAGGGGAAGTGGTAGAGGATCGCGTCGAGAAAGGCCTGCGGACCGGCCGGATCGTCGTAATACGTATAGGCGCCGACTTCGACATTCTCCGGCAAATCGAGGTTGCGGATGAAGGTGACGCGCGCGTGCCCCGGCATTGGATGAAGCCTGTCCGGATCCGGTCCGGTCATGGTCGCCTGCATGCCTCTCTCCTCCCTATCGCACGCAACGCTGTTCGCAACCGGGAATGGCCATATCGCGGCGCGACAGACCGGGAACAGCGCGTCGACGCGCTTGAATTCGCCGCGCGCCGGGGTTAAGTCACGGCTCAACATTTCTGGTGCAGTCGATAGGCTGCTTGCGGGAGTGGGCCCCCCGGGGTCCGCTCTTTTTTATTTCCGCAAGCGCCTCCTGTGCCGGATTTGCCAAGCTTAACCACTCGACTGAGACTTTCGGAAAACGACAGCATGGCGGAGCCCACCGAGAAACGTCTTGTCAGCGAGACTGGCGTCGCCGCGCGCGTCGCCCAGATCGTCGAGGGACCGATCGAGGGCCTCGGCTTTCGCCTGGTGCGGGTGAAGATCTCGAACACCAATGGCTGCACCGTGCAGATCATGGCCGAGCGGCCCGACGGCACGATGGGCGTCGACGAGTGCGAGACGGTGAGTCGGGCGATCTCGCCGATCCTCGATCTCGAAGATCCGGTCGGTGGCGCCTACTACCTCGAGATCTCCTCGCCCGGCATCGACCGGCCGCTGGTGCGCGTCTCGGATTTCGAGCGCTGGGCCGGCTACGAGGCCAAGGTGGAACTGGCCGTACCGATGGACGGGCGTAAGCGTTTCCGCGGCATCATCGGGGTTCCGAGCGCGGACGGCGCCACGGTGCCGATCGACCTGCCCGACGTGAAGCCCGGCCTGCCGAGCCGCATCGAGCTGCCGCTGCGCGATCTCGGCGAGGCGCATCTCGTCCTCACCGACGACCTGATTCGCGAGTCGCTGCGCCGCGGCTCCGCCCCGCCGCAGGACGGCGACGCGGCCGAAGAGGAAGAGGGCGAGGAGGCCGAGGACGAGGCGCCGCAGATCCGCTTCATCCCGCAGCCGAAGCGACCCAAGCCCAAGGTCGACAAGAATGCCGGCAAGCCGGTGAAGGCGAAGAAGCCCAAGCCCGGCGGCGGCATCGTCACCAAGGCCGCCCGCCTGAAGAACCGCGACACCCTCCACTGATTTTTTCGCGTTTTCCCGTCCCGAGGGACGGATGCACGCCCTGAAGGAAGGACCAGGAACCATGGCCGTCGTCAGCGCCAACCGGCTCGAACTCCTGCAGATCGCCGACGCGGTGGCCCGCGAGAAGGTGATCGACCGCCAGATCGTCATCGAGGCGATGGAAGAGGCGATCGCCAAGGCCGCCCGCTCCCGCTACGGCGCCGAGACCGACGTCCACGCCGAGATCGACCCGAAGAGCGGCGCGCTGCGCCTGTCGCGCCACCTGCTCGTCGTCGATCAGGTCGAGAACGATGCCCGCGAGATCACCCTCGATCAGGCCCGCCGCTACAATCCCGGCGCGCTCGTCGGCGACGTGATCTCCGACACTCTGCCCCCCTTCGATTTCGGCCGCGTCGCCGCGCAATCCGCCAAGCAGGTCATCGTGCAGAAGGTGCGCGACGCCGAGCGCGCCCGCCAGTACGACGAGTACAAGGACCGTATCGGCGAGATCCTCAACGGCGTGGTCAAACGCGTCGAGTACGGAAACGTCATCGTCGATCTCGGTCGCGGCGAGGGCATCGTGCGCCGCGACGAGATGATCCCGCGCGAGACCTTCCGCCCCGGCGACCGTATCCGCGCCTATCTGTTCGATGTCCGCTCCGAAGTGCGCGGGCCGCAGATCTTCCTCTCGCGCTCCCACCCGCAATTCATGGCCAAGTTGTTCGGTCAGGAAGTGCCGGAAATCTACGACGGCATCGTCGAGGTGAAGGCGGTTGCCCGCGATCCCGGCTCGCGCGCCAAGATCGCCGTCATCTCCCGCGATTCCTCGATCGATCCGGTCGGCGCCTGCGTCGGCATGCGCGGTTCCCGCGTCCAGGCAGTGGTCGGCGAGCTTCAGGGCGAGAAGATCGACATCATCCCGTGGTCGGAAGATCAGGCGACCTTCATCGTCAACGCGCTCCAGCCGGCCGAGGTCGTGAAGGTGGTGCTCGACGAGGAGGCCGACCGCATCGAGGTCGTCGTGCCCGACGACCAGCTTTCGCTCGCCATCGGCCGCCGCGGCCAGAACGTGCGTCTTGCCTCGCAGCTCACCGGCTGGGACATCGACATCCTGACCGAGGCCGAGGAATCGGAGCGCCGCCAGAAGGAATTCGCCGAGCGCACCCAGGTGTTCATGGAAGCGCTCGATGTGGACGAGACCGTCGGCCAGCTCCTCGCGGCCGAGGGCTTCCGCAACGTCGAGGAAATCGCTTTCGTCGATGTTGCCGAACTCTCGAATATCCAGGGCCTCGACGAGGAGACCGGTGCCGAGATCCAGGCCCGCGCCCAGGACTACCTCGCCCGCATCGAGCAGGAGCAGGACGACCGCCGCCGCGAACTCGGCGTCGAGGACGAGCTGCGCGAGATCGATGGCATCACCACGGCGATGATGGTGGCGCTGGGAGAGAACGAGGTGAAAACCGTCGAGGATCTCGCTGGCTGCGCCACCGACGACCTCGTCGGCTACACCGAGGGCCGCGGCCCCGAGGCCGTGCGCCACGCCGGCTACCTCGACGGTTTCGAGCTGTCGCGGGCCGAGGCCGAGGCCCTGATCATGGCCGCCCGCCTGAAGGCCGGCTGGATCGAGTCGCTGCCGGAGCCGGAGGGCGAGGCGGCGGAGGGGGAAGCGGACGAGGCTGAGACCGCGGAAGGCGAACCGACCGAGGCGGCGGCTGCAGAGCCGCAGCAGGCCTGAGCCGGGAGCGACGCGAGGCGGTGCAGGACATGATCACGCAGGGCGAGACGGCCGAACCCGGTCCGGAACTCGACCGCGGCCCCGGCCGCGGCCGGGAGCCCGTGCGCACCTGCATCGTCACCCGGACCGCGCAATCGCCGACCGCGATGATTCGCTTCGTGCTGGGACCGGACGGCGCGGTGGTGCCGGACCTGCGCGCGCGTCTCCCGGGCCGCGGCGCCTGGGTGACGGCGACCCGCGCCACGGTCGAGGCGGCGGTGAAGCGCCGCGCCTTCCACCGCGCCTTCAAGACCGGCGAGGTGAAGGCCGCGCCCGATCTCGCCGATCAGGTCGCCGAGGGGCTGCGCACCGATCTGCGTCAGGCGCTGGCTCTGGCCAACAAGGCGGGCTGCGTGGTGACCGGCTTCGGCAAGGTCGAGTCGGCGATCCTCGGCGCCGAGGGCGTCAGGGGACTGATTCACGCTAGCGATGCCGCACCGGACGGCCGGCGCAAGCTGGCCGCCGCCTTGCGGCGGCGCTACGGCGATGCCATATCGGTTATTCCCGTTGCCGATGACCTGTCCAACGCCGAATTGGACATGGCATTGGGCCGGGATCATGTGATACACGCTGCCCTTATCGCGGGAGCCGGCACTACCGGCTATCTCGCGCGTTGGCGTCGGTTCCGCACCTTCGAGGGTATGGCGTCGGCGTCTGAAGAGGACGCCCCGCTTGCTGCTGGCGCGACCGCCTTCGATTCGCACGACGACGAATTGACATGACACTCGGCCGGGCATGCCCGCCGCCGGCCGATGGGACGATGGAAACCCTCAGGGTTCAGACTGAATGAGCGATACGAACAATCCGGGTGACAAGACGCAGACCAGAGCTCCCTCGAAGCCGTTGACGCTGAAGCGCCCGGTCGAGCAGGGGACGGTCCGTCAGAGCTTCTCCCACGGGCGGTCGAAGTCCGTCGTGGTCGAGACGGTGAAGCGGCGCACGATCGGCGCCGCCCCCGGAGCGGTCGCGCCCCGTGAGCCCACCGCTGCGCCTCCGCCGCGTCCCGCCTCCGTTGCACCGGCTCCCGCCGCGCCCGCGCGTCCGTCCGGCCGCAGCGCCTCCGGCGTCGTGCTGCGCACCCTGAGCGAGCAGGAGCGCGATGCCCGCGCCGCCGCGCTGGCCGATGCGCAGCGCCGCGAGGCCGAGGCCCGTGCCCGCGCCGAGGCCGAGGCGAAAGCCCGCCGCGACCGCGAGGAAGCCGAGCGCCGCGAGCGCGAGGCCGCCGAGGCGCGCCGCCGCGAGGAGGAGGATCGTCGCCGCCAGGAGGACGAACTCCGCCGCAAGGCCGCCGAGGATTCCCGTCGACGCGCCGCCGAGGAAGAAGCGGCTCGTGCCGCCGCCGCGCCCGAAGCGCCGGCTCAGGCATCCGCCGCGCCGGCTGCTCAGGCTTCGGACGCAGCGCCCGTCGCCGCGCCGACGCCTGCCCCGGCAGCTCATCCGACACCCGCGCCGGCCCGCCCGGCGGCAGCTGCTCCGGCTTCTCGCCCGAGCGCCGCGCCGCAGCGTCCGGCCGCCACCGGTGCGCGTCCCGGCATGGCCGGAGCGCGCCCGGCATCGACGGCAGCCCGTCCGCCGGCGCCGCAGCCGCCGGCCGAGCCGCGTCGCACCATCACCGCGGACGTGAAGAAGCCGCGCGACCTCAACTTCATGGCCCGCCCGGCGCCTGCGCCGGAGCCGGAGAAGGCGCCGAGCCCGACCACCGCCGCCCGTCCTGCGGGCGCGGGTGCGGCGGCGCGTCCGGCCGGGCGTCCCGGTGCGGCCGCCGCAGAGGAAGAGTCGGACACCAAGCGGGTGATCCGTCGTCCCGGCATGCCGCTGAAGATCATCACGCCGCCCAAGACGCCGAAATCGCCGGGCGGCGACCGTAACCGCGGCCGCCTCACCATCGCCAACGCCACGGCCGGCGAGGACGAGCGCACCCGTTCCGTGGCCTCCTTCCGCCGCCGTCAGCAGCGGATGAGTGGTCACCGGCACGAGGAAGCCAAGGAGAAGATCGCCCGCGACGTGATTATCCCCGAGACCATCACGATCCAGGAACTCGCCAACCGCATGTCGGAGCGAGCCGTGGATGTCATCCGCCTGCTGATGAAGCAGGGCCAGATCCACAAGATCACCGACGTGATCGACTCGGACACCGCCCAGCTCATCGCCGAGGAACTCGGCCACACGGTCCGCCGCGTCGCCGAGTCGGACGTCGAGGAGGGTCTGACCTCCGACGAGCCGGATCTGGAGGAGGATCTGGAGCCGCGTCCGCCGGTCGTGACGATCATGGGTCATGTCGACCACGGCAAGACATCGCTGCTCGACGCGATCCGTCGGGCCAACGTGGTCGAGGGCGAAGCCGGCGGCATCACCCAGCATATCGGCGCCTACCAGGTGGCGGCGCCGTCGGGTGATCTCATCACCTTCATCGACACGCCCGGCCACGCGGCCTTCACCTCCATGCGCGCCCGCGGCGCCAAGGTGACGGACATCGTCGTGATCGTGGTGGCGGCCGATGACGGCGTGATGCCTCAGACCATCGAGGCGATTCAGCACGCCAAGGCGGCCGGCGTGCCGATGATCATCGCGATCAACAAGATCGACAAGGCGGACGCGAACCCGCAGCGGGTGCGCACCGAGCTGCTGCAGCACGACATCCAGGTCGAGTCGATGGGCGGCGAGACCCTGGAATTCGAAGTGTCCGCCAAGACCGGCGACGGTCTGCCGGAGCTTCTCGAGGGTCTGCAACTTCAGGCCGAGATCATGAACCTGCGCGCCAACGAGAAGCGCGACGGTGAGGGTACGGTCATCGAGGCGCAGCTCGACCGCGGTCGCGGCCCCGTGGCCACGGTGCTCGTTCAGCGCGGCACGCTGTTCACCGGCGACATCATCGTCGCCGGCGCCGAGTGGGGCCGCATTCGCGCTCTCATCGATGACACCGGCAAGCACATCCCCTATGCCGGCCCGTCGGTGCCGGTCGAGGTGCTGGGCTTCAACGGCACGCCGGATGCCGGCGACCGCGTGATCGTCGTGCCGAACGAGGCCCGCGCCCGCGAGGTCACCGAGTACCGCGCCCGGATCAAGCGCGAGCGCCTGAACGCCCGCACGGGTGGTGCCAACCGCTCGCTCGTCGACATGATGCGCGAGGCCAAGGAAGGCGCCAACCGCAAGGAACTGCCGATCATCATCAAGGGTGACGTGCAGGGTTCGGTCGAGGCCATCAACGGTGCGCTCACCGCGCTCGGCAACGACGAGGTCGGCGTGCGCATCCTGCTCTCGGGCGTGGGCGGTATCACCGAGTCGGACATCACCCTCGCCAACGCCTCGAAGGCGGTGGTGATCGGCTTCAACGTGCGCGCTCACAAGGAAGCGCGCAACGCGGCCGAGCGGGACGGCACCGAGATCCGCTACTACAGCATCATCTACGACCTCGTGGACGACATCAAAGCCACGCTGTCGGGCATGCTGCCGCCGACGCTGCGCGAGGAGCGTCTCGGCGAGGCGCAGATCCTGCAGATCTTCGACGTGTCGAAGGTCGGCAAGATCGCCGGTTGCCGCGTCATGGAGGGCGTGGTCCAGCGCGGCGCTCATGTCCGCCTGCTGCGCAACGACGTGGTGATCCACGAGGGCAGGCTGTCCCAGCTCAAGCGTCTCAAGGACGACGCCAAGGAGGTCACCGCCGGCTACGAGTGCGGTATGTCCTTCCAGAACTACCAGGACATGCGCGTGGGCGATTTCATCGAGTGCTTCAACGTCGAGGAAATCAAGCGCACGCTCTGAGCGGCCCTTCCCTTCCGCTCTTGTTCAAGCGGGGCCGCGGCGAAAGCTGCGGCCCCCTTTGTTTCCAGGCACCAGCCTGACGGTTCAGCGACGTCGATCAGCCGATGGCCCAAAAGCAAAATCCCTCCGGCCCCTCGCAGCGCCAGCAGCGCGTGGCCGAACTCATCCGCCACGCTTTGGCCGAGGTGCTCCAGCGCGGCGACATCCAGGACCCGGTGCTCGGTTCGCACGTCGTCACCGTGCCCGAGGTGCGGATGTCGCCGGATCTGAAGCTCGCCACCGCCTACGTCATGCCGCTCGGCGGCCAGGACGAGGCGCCGGTGATCGCCGCGTTGGAGCGGCACAAGAAGATCCTCCGCCAGGAGGTGGCCCGGCGCGTGAATCTGAAATACGCCCCCGACCTGCGCTTCCGTCGCGACGAGACCTTCGACGAGGCGGCTCGCATCGACCAGCTCCTGCGGAGCGAGAAGGTCCAGCGGGATCTGGAAAGCGCCCCCGGCGCGGACGACGAGGCCGAACCGGATTCGTCCTCGCGCGATTGACGTTGATCCGGGCGGGCCGTTCGTGCCGCCCGCCTATCCATCGGGCCGCGTGGCGGCCCTGTGACAGACCCCATGACGGGACAAGCCCCTCAAGAAAGCCCGTCGATCGAGGACAGGATGCAGGACGAGATTTCTTCCGAACGCGCGAGCGAAGCCCCGCAGGGTCCGCGCGGCGACATGGGCCGGGACGGGCCGCCGCGGGGCGCTCGCCGCCCTCAGCGGGGCCGGCCGCGGCATGACCGCCCGAAGAAGAACGACGTGAGCGGCTGGGTGGTGCTCGACAAGGGCGTCGGCATCACCTCGACCCAGGCGGTTGCGGTGGTGAAGCGCCTGTTCAATGCCAAGAAGGCGGGCCATGCCGGCACGCTCGATCCGCTGGCCTCCGGCATCCTGCCGATCGCGCTCGGCGAGGCGACCAAAACCGTCCCCTTCGTGATGGACGGGCGCAAGGCCTATCGGTTCGAGGTGACGTGGGGCATCGAGACCGATACCGACGACGCGGAGGGACGTCCGGTCGAGACCTCCCAGAACCGGCCGACCCGCGAGGCGGTCGAGGCAGCGCTGCCGGCCTTCGTCGGCGAGATCGAGCAGGTCCCGCCGCGCTTTTCCGCCATCAAGATCCAGGGCGAGCGCGCCTACGATCTCGCCCGTGACGGCGAGGTGGTGGAACTGGTGGCCCGGCAGGTCCGCATCGACCACCTCTCCGTCATCGAGCATCACGGCGACCGCACCATCATCGCCGCCGAGTGCGGCAAGGGCACCTATGTCCGCGCGCTGGCCCGCGACCTCGGGCGGGTGCTCGGATGCTACGGCCACGTCTCGGCCCTGCGCCGGACCCGCGTCGGCCCGTTCGAGGAAGCGACGGCCTGCACCGTCGCCGCCCTGGAGGAGAGCACGGAACTGCATCTCCACCCGGTCGAAACGGCACTGGAGGAAATCCCCTCGGTGGTGGTTAGCCGCGACATGGGCCTTCGCCTGATGCGTGGCCAGCCGGTGATCCTGCGCGGTCACGACGCGCCGATCGGCGGCAAGGCCTACGCCACCTGCGGCGGTGTGCTCGTCGCCGTCGGCGATGTGGAGCGCGGCGAGTTGGTGCCGCACCGCGTGTTCCATCTCGGTGGAACGGCGCCGCAGAGAAACTAAAGCGGGTCTTCCGGCGCGCCCGATTAAAAACGGGCAAACAGGCAAGATCGTCACAACGTGCTCATCGAAAGTCCTCAAGAGTAGCCCGGACCATTTGAACTTCGGGCAAGACGACCATACTCGAAGCCCGCCGACTCTACGGAGCGGCGGGCTTTTCCATGCATGTGTCCTTGACGTGAAGCTGGCCGCGGTCGTCGCTCTTCTCGGTCTCGTCGGAGCCGGCATTTCCGCTTTCGCCCTGGGGCGGGCGTCACAGGAGCTGACACGGGCTGCACTCACCGAATCCTTCGGGAATGCCGGGTTGCAGGCGCCGGGACTCGCCCGAGCGATCGAGCACACCTTCATCCAGGCCGGCGCCCTCTGCACCGTCCCCGATACGAAGGAAGCGAAGCAGCATCTCTCGGCACGTGAGAGCGCGCTCGGCGTTGTGGAGCGTCGGCCTCACCTCGCAATGACGGCGACAGGCCGATGCGATCAGGAGGATGTGGTCGGAGAACGGGCCTCGCGCGCCTGCCCCGTCGGGCAGATGTCGAGCAGCACGCAGCGTCCGCAGGCCGGCGAGCGGTGGAAGCACACCTGCTGCCCGTGCAGCATCAGCACTTCGTGATTGTCGTAGAGCGCCTGCGCCGACCAGTCGGCAGGCAATTGCGCCCGCAGCACGGCGTGGCTTGGCCCGACATCGATCCTCAGACCGATCAGCCCGGTGCGCTGGGCGACGCGATGATGGTGGCTGTCCACCGGAAGGGCCGGCATCCGCAACGTCGAGAAGGAAAGCACCGCGGCACTCGTCTTAGGACCAATGCCGGGAATGGCTTCAAGCCATCCACGCGCGTCATCGACGCTCAGATCCTCTAGGAAATCGAGAGACAGCGCACCCGTCCGTTCCCGCACGGCACTCAGCACCGCCTTGATGCGCGGTGCCTTGAGTTCCGGCCAGGTGACGCCGCGGATCGTCTCCTCGATCTCCGCCACATCGACCGCCTCGACCGCGGCCCAATCGGGCCAGCGCGCCCGCAGCGCCTTGAAGGCACGTCCGGAATCGGCGTTGCGGGTCCGGTGCGACAGCAGCGAGGAGATCAGCTCCGAGAACGGATCGAGGCTGTGGAAGTATGGGATCGGGCACCCGTAGACGCCGCAGAGACGGCGATGGACCTCCAGCGCCTTGTCCTTGAGGGTCTCGGAGGCTGTGGCCGGCGCTTCGAGGCGTCGGCGACGGGGGGCGGCCGGAAGGGCGGGATCGGGAAACAGCGGCATGAAAGCCGAATCCGCGAGGGGATTCGGCAGTTCCGGGCCCGCGACAACACTACTTGGCGAGCGCGTAGATGTTGATGTCGAGCTTGTCCTCCGCACCCTCGCCGAGATCGGTCACGTATTCCTCGAGAAAGCGGTCCTGGACCGGGATCTCCTTCGCGTCGAGATAGGCGGTGAGGGTCTCGTAGGTGCCGTCGATCTCCTCGTAGGTGCCGCTGTGCCGATAGCGCAGGGCCTTCCCGCTCGGGCTCGAGCCGAACTTCACCTCGCTGCCGTCCGGGCTTTGCGTCGGAACGGTCTCGATCGGGATCATCGCCTCGAACTGGAACCCGTCATCCTCGGTCTTGGTGAAGAGGGCGATCGGCCGGCCTGCCGGCTTCAGGTTCAGCTTGGTCAGCGTCTCGCCGATGGTTTTGAACGCCCTACGCAAGTTCGCCCGCGCATCGTCCCACTTGGTCGATCCGGTGAGGATCGCCACGGGCTTGGCCGGCAGCGTCACCTCATCGACGTCGTTCGGCTCGCCCGGCGTCGTCACCAACGTCGGCAGCGTCGAGGGCGGCGGCGTGACCGTCTGCGCCGCGCCGGATTGCGCCGGGCGGGGGATCGGTACCTGCTGCGGCGCGGGCGACGCCGGATCGGGGCCAGATTTCGAGGTATCCGGCACGGTGGTCGTCGGCAGCGGGTTCGTCTCGGCAGGGGAGGGGGCGGTGCTGGGCGGCGGTGCGTTCTGGGCGAGCGCCGCGGAGGTCAGGGCGGGGACGAGAGCGAGAACGCCCGCGAGGGTGGCGAGACGGGTCAAGGCGGTGAGGCTCCGAGTGGCCGATGCCGACAGGGTAGGGCCGAAACGCGCCCCGCGCGAGACCGTTGCGGCGCGACGATGCGGGCCATACCTCCCGACTCGCGGGCGGCCGGCTTTTGGCCTATACGCCGCGCCATCCCCATATCGCAGACAAGGTCGTCAGAGGTCCGATGAGCCCTCTCGCCAATCGCCGCTTCCTGAAGATGCACGGCGCCGGCAACGCCATCGTCGTGCTCGACCTGCGCGGCACACCGGTGCGCGTCACCCCGGCCGAGGCGCGGGCGATCGCCGCCGACGCACATTCGCGCTTTGATCAGCTCATGGTCGTGCACGATCCCGTCACACCCGGCACCGATGCCTTCATGCGCATCTACAACACCGACGGCTCGGAATCGGGCGCCTGCGGCAACGGCACCCGCTGCGTCGGCTACGCGCTGCTCGACGATCCGGCCATGGCGCGGCCGGCCGAGAACGGTGCCCTGACACTGGAAACGAAGGCCGGGCTGATCGCGGTCAAGCGCGTCACCGAGCGCTCCTTCACCGTCGATATGGGCCAGCCGCGCCTGCGCTGGGACGAGATCCCGCTGGCCGAACCCTTCCCCGATACCCGCCGCATCGAGCTGCAGGTCGGGCCGATCGACGATCCGATCCTGCACTCGCCCGCCGCCGTCAGCATGGGCAACCCGCACGCGATCTTTTTCGTCGAGCGCGACCCCGACAGCTACGATCTCGGTCGCATCGGTCCGCTGCTCGAAGCGCACCCGATCTTCCCGGAGCGTGCCAACATTTCCATCGCCCAGGTGACCGGCCGCGACACGATCAAGCTCCGGGTGTGGGAGCGCGGCGCCGGGCTGACGCTTGCCTGCGGCACCGCGGCCTGCGCCACGGTGGTGGCGGCCGCGCGCCTGCGGATGATCGGCCGCGCCGCCCGCGTGGCGCTGCCGGGCGGCGAACTCTCGATCGAATGGCGCGCCGACGATCACGTGCTGATGACCGGGCCCGTTTTCCTCGAAGGGGAGGGCACCTTCGCGCCCGATCTCTTCGCCGGGCTCGACGGATGAGCGTCGAGACGCTCACCTTCGGCTGCCGGCTCAACACCGTCGAATCGGAGGTGATGCGCGGCCATGCCGAGGGCGGCGCCGAGGGGCGCGACCTCGTCGTGGTCAACACCTGCGCCGTCACGGCCGAGGCCGGGCGGCAGGCCCGCAAGGCGATCCGTCGCCTCGCCCGCGAGCGGCCGGGCGCCGAGATCGTCGTGACCGGCTGCGGCGCCGAGGTCGAGCGCGCGGATTACGCCGGGATGCCGGAGGTGTCGCGCCTCGTCGGCAACGCGGCGAAGCTACGGCCGGAAAGCTGGCGCGACGGCGCCGTGCCTCCACCTGAGGACATCATGGCGGTGCGTCGCGCCGAGCCGACGCGCATCGCTGCGATGAGCGGGCACACCCGCGCCTTCGTGCCGGTGCAGAACGGCTGCGACCATCGCTGTACCTTCTGCGTCATTCCGTTCGGCCGCGGCAACTCGCGCTCGGTGCCGGTCGCCGAGGCGGTGGCGCAGGTGCGCCGCATCGTCGAGCATGGCGGCCGCGAGGTGGTGCTGACCGGGGTCGATCTC
This sequence comes from Methylorubrum sp. B1-46, assembly GCF_021117295.1. Taxonomy (NCBI): domain Bacteria; kingdom Pseudomonadati; phylum Pseudomonadota; class Alphaproteobacteria; order Hyphomicrobiales; family Methylobacteriaceae; genus Methylorubrum; species Methylorubrum sp. B1-46. Next base: position 2,940,415 of record NZ_CP088247.1, read on the forward strand.
ACCGCCTATGGCCGCGATCTCGATCCGGATCTGAGCCTCGGGCGCCTCGTCCGCACGGTTCTTGCCGAGGTGCCGGATCTCCCCCGCCTGCGTCTCTCCTCGATCGATTCGGTGGAGGCCGATGCCGCCTTGATCGCGGCCTTTGCCGAGGAAGCGCGGCTGATGCCGCATGTCCACCTCTCGCTTCAGGCCGGCGACGACCTGATCCTCAAGCGGATGAAGCGGCGCCATACTCGCGCCGACGCGATCCGCCTCTGTAAGACCCTGCGCGCCCTACGTCCCGGCCTCGTCTTCGGCGCCGACCTGATCGCCGGATTCCCGACCGAGACCGAGGCGCAGTTCGCCCGTTCGCTCGATCTCGTGACGGAATGCGGGCTGACGCATCTCCACGTCTTTCCCTACTCGCCGCGCCCCGGCACGCCGGCTGCGCGGATGCCGGCGGTGGCCGGCGACGTGATCCGCGCGCGGGCTGCCCGTCTCCGAGAGGCGGGCGCAGTCGCGCTGGCCCGTCACCTCGATGCCGAAGTCGGCGCGCGCCATCGTGTTCTGACCGAGCGGGGTGGTACCGGGCGGACCGAGGCGTTCACGCCGGTGCGCTTCCCGGAGGCGGTGCCGGCCGGAGAGATCCGCGACGTCCTCGTGACAGGACATGACGGGCAGGCGCTGCTCGCGGCGTGAGAGAAGCCCGGCCATCCCTCTGCCGCGACGGAAAAAGTTTCGGTGATCACGCCGCCAGCCCGCACGCCTCCAGACCCGCCCGCATATGCGCCGGCGCCGGCGCTTCCACGGTGATCGCCTCGCGCTTCGGATAGAGCGGCAGGCTCAAGCCCCGCGCATGCAGCTGCAGCCCAGGCCCATCCCGCGGGGCATCCCCGTAGATCGCATCCCCGCGAATCGGCCAGCCCATCGCCGCGCAATGGACCCGGAGCTGGTGCGTGCGCCCGCTCACCGGCTTCAATTCGAGCCACGCCATCCCCTCAGTCCGCCCGAGCACCCGGTACAGCGTCAGCGACGGCGCCCCGGCCGGGTCGGTCTTCATCCACCAGCTGCGCGGATCGTCCGAGCGCTTGGCGAGCGGCAGGTCGATGCGCCCCTCCGTCTCCGCGGGACCACCCTCGACCAGGGCCCAGTAGGTCTTGTCCACCTTGCTCTCGGCGAACAGGCGGTTCAAACGCGCGAGCGCCTTGGCGTGGCGGCCGAGCACGAGACAGCCCGACGTGTCGCGATCGAGCCGGTGCGCCGCCTCGGGCCGGCGCGGCAAGCCGAAGCGGAGGGCGTCGAGACGGTCGGTCAGGGTTGGCCCGCCCTTTGGGCCCGGATGCACCGGCAAACCCGCCGGCTTGTCGATGACGAGCATCAGGGCATCGCGGTAGAGCAGGGAAAGCCCTATTTCCGGTCCGACGGTGCGATCCGGCACTGAAACACGCGCGTTCATGCCTCACGGGCTAAGATGCCGGATCGTCGCGGGCAAGACTGAGACAGGCAAGTTTCGAGCAAGGAACGGGGATGAGCGACGACGAGAAGCCCGGCTGGTTCGGACGCCTGTTCGGGCGCAAGGGCACGCCCGAGACGAAGCCCGCCGAGTCTGTGCCCGCCGAGGCCGAGCTGGCTCAGGAGACGGCTCGGGAGCCGACCGACGAGCCGGTCACGCCGGATCCGCTGTCGCCGGCCTCCGAATCGGAGGGATTGCCGGACTTCACGACAGCGGCAGACGACGTCTCTCACGTGCCGCCGCCCGCCAGCGAGCCGGCGCCGGACGATCCCGACAAGAATCGCATCCCGGATGAGGTGGAGGGGGCCGACCTCCAGCCGGAGCCGCAGCCGCCATCGGGAGAGGCGCCGCAGCCGGACGAGCCCGAGACAGAATCCGTGGCGGAGAACCCGGCGCCCATGGCCGCGCCGTCGGAGAAGCGGAACTGGTGGTCGCGCCTGACCGGCGATGACGCGGCGGAGGCCACCCCGGCGGCCCAACTGCCTACCGAAGGTCAGACGCCTGAAGAGGCCCAAACGCCCGCCGAAGCCGACATCCAGCCCGTCGATGCCGCCGCGGCGCTTGCCAGCGATGCGATCTCCAGCGCCGTCGAGGGTACGGAGAAGCGGGGCTGGTGGTCGCGGCTCACCGCCGGGATGCGCCGTACGTCGTCCGCGCTGTCGGACCGGGTGACGGGCTTGTTCACCAAGCGCAAGCTCGACGCGACCACCCTGGAGGATCTGGAGGACGCACTGATCCAGGCCGATTTCGGCGTGGAGACGGCGATGCGCATGTCGGAGGCGGTCGGTAAGGGCCGCTACGAGAAGGGCATCTCGCCGGACGAGGTGCGCGCGATCCTCGCCAGCGAGATCGAACGGGCGCTAGAGCCGGTGGCCAAGCCGATCGAGATCGACTCGGCCAAGAAGCCGTACGTGATCCTGACGGTCGGCGTGAACGGCGCCGGCAAGACGACGACGATCGGCAAGCTCTCGCTGAAGTTCAAGGCCGAGGGGCGCAGCGTGATGCTGGCGGCAGGCGACACGTTCCGCGCGGCGGCGATCGAGCAGCTCCGCGTCTGGGGCGATCGCACCGGAACGCCCGTCATCAGCCGCGAACAGGGATCGGATGCGGCCGGGCTCGCCTTCGACGCCTTCAAGGAGGCGCGGGAAAACGGCACGGACGTGCTGCTCATCGACACCGCCGGCCGCCTGCAGAACAAGGCCGGGCTGATGGCCGAGCTGGAAAAGATCGTCCGCGTCATTCGCAAGCTCGACCCGGAAGCGCCCCACGCCACCCTGCTGGTGCTCGACGCGACCGTGGGCCAGAACGCGCTGAGCCAGGTCGAACTGTTCTCCCAGGCCGCACCGGTGTCGGGTTTAGTGATGACGAAGCTCGACGGAACCGCCCGAGGCGGTATTCTGGTCGCACTCGCCGCGAAGTTCGGCCTGCCCGTGCATTTCATTGGGGTCGGCGAGGGTGTGGAGGATCTGGAGCCGTTCGCCGCGCGGGATTTCGCCCGGGCGATCACCGGTCTTCCCAAGGAGTAACCGATTGCCCGCTGCCCCCTCCGAGCCGTGTGAGAACCTCAGCATGAAGGTCGAGAGCGTTCCGCCGCGCCGGCATCTGCCGCCGCTCCTCAAGCTGGCGCTGGAGGTGGGCCCGCTCGCGGTGTTCTTCTTCAGCAACGCCTATGCCGAGCGCTTCGGCGTCACCGCCGACAGCAAGCTGTTCGTGGCGACCGGCGTGTTCATCCTCGCCACGATGATCGCGCTCGGCGTGCATTTCGCGCTGTTGCGGCGGCTGCCGATCATGCCGCTCGTCTCCGGGGTCGTGGTTCTCGTGTTCGGCGGCCTGACGCTGGCGCTTCAGGACAAGACCTTCATCATGATGAAGCCGACCATCGTGAACACACTGTTCGGTCTCGTCCTGCTCGGCGGGCTCGCCTTCAACAAGTCGCTGCTGTCGGTGGTCCTCGACAGCATGTTCGCCTTGACGGACGAGGGCTGGCGTAAGCTCACCTTTCGCTGGGGCCTGTTCTTCCTCGCGCTCGCGGTCCTCAACGAGGTCGTCTGGCGCACGCAGACCGAGGATTTTTGGGTGAATTTCAAGGTGTTCGGCATCATGCCGATCACCATCGCCTTCGCGCTCGCGCAGACGCCGCTGCTGCTGCGCCACGAGCGCAAGGACGAGGCGGGGGCGAAGATCGGCTGATCGACCTTAGAGCATCGTCCCGAAAGGTGGCCGCCGACTTCCGGAAAAGGACGATGCCAAAGCAAGAGGTGAGAGCATCGTAGTGGATCCGATATCCAGCACGGTGCTCTAATGGATCCGTCGCGGCATCCGGAACGGCAGCATCAGCCGCACCAGCGGATTGCGGAAGCGCGTGAGCGAGAGGCTCTCGTGCACCGGCTGCACGGCCTCGCCGTCGAGCGTCGAGGCCAGGAGCGAGCGGGCGTAGAACGGCGTATCCTCGAAGGTGCGCAAGACCTGCGCCCGCGCATCGTCGCTGCGGGTTGTGCGCGGCATCCGCCATAGGCCGGTCGGCGGCAGACCGGCTGCGAGCGGCGGGCGCATCTCGCGGAGGGTACCGTCGGCATCGAAGCGCAGCGTCAGGTTCTGGCCGCTGCCGTCGGTCCGGCGCACGTCGTAGAGGATCGCCGAGCCGCGCTTGAGCGGCGCGCGGCACCACGTCCAGTCCGTGAAAGCATCTTCCAGCGCGCCATCGCCGTCATTCGTATCGTGGTAGCCGTTGCCGCGCCACGCGATCGCGGGCGCGGAAAACGCGGCCTCGACCTCGCAATCGGGCGCCATCGGCCACCAGCGGTGCAGGCCATGGGCGTCGAGGATGAAGGGCTGGGCGGTCAGTGCCCTCGGCCGCACCCGCACGGTGCCGCGCACCGCCTGCGGCAACGGCGCACCACGCTCATCGAGGCGGATGGTGAGCACGCTGCCATCCCAGTCGAGTGAGGACGGTCCCAGGCTGAAGCTTGCAGCACCGCGGGTGAGGGCGGCCGCGTTGCGCTCGGTCATGGCAAAGCGATTCGCCCGTTCGCCGTACAGCACGACGTTGACGGCGCAATGGGCGAACGGGTCGCGCTGCGCATCCCAGGCGTAGTAGGGCGAGAATACGCTGCCGATGAAGGCGATGATCGTGAGCCCCTGGCGCCCGTCCTCGCTCACCGCATCGACGTACCACCAGACATAGCCGCCCTGCGCGACCGCGCCGTCGAATCGAGGTCCGCGCACAGTGCCGCCGCCGCGAGCCGGCCCGATTGCGCCGCCATCGGGACCCCCGGCCCCGGATGCACGCTCCCCCCCGCGAGGTAGAGCCCCGGCACCCGCGTCCGCGCTCCCGGCCGCTTGAAGGTCGCCGTCCAGCCGTGCGAGGCCCGGCCGTAGAGCGCCCCCGCCGTCCCCGGAAACAGCCTCGCGAAGTCCTCCGGTGTCGTGATCCTCGCCGAGTGCGTCGGTTCGAGGGTCAGTCCGCAGGCCGAGAGCTTGCGAAGGATGTTCGTCTCGCATGCGGCGATCTCCCGAGAGGCAAGTGGGCGTTCCCCGCCATCGGCCGGGGCGTTGACGAGAAGCAGCAGGCGTTCCGGACCGTTCGGCGCCGATCCGCCGTCGCTGTCCCGGTCCTGGGCGCAGACGTAGACGGTCGGGTCCGACGGCAGGCGGCGTCCGCGCAGGATTGTGTCGAACTCCGCCCGGTAATCGGCCGAGAAGAACACGCTGTGGTGGGCGAGGTCGAAGCCCCTTGCCTGCGCCGTCAGGCAGAAGGTCGCCGCCGAGAGCGAGCGTTCGCGCGGCGGAATGCGGTCGCCGACAACGGTCGCGTCGGGGCCGAGCAATCCGGTACCCAGCGCGGCCACGTCCGCATTGGCGATCACCGCGTCGGCATCGATGCGCTCGCCATCGGCCAGCTCGACCCCGGCGACGCGGCCGCCCTCGGTCAGGATGCGCGCCACCTGCGCGCCGGCGCGGATCGTGCCGCCCTGCCGCTCGACCAAGCTGGCGACGGCGCCCGCGAGCCGGCTCAACCCGCCCTCGACGGTCCAGACGCCGGCCTGCTCGACATGGGCGACCAGCATCAGGGTGGCCGGCGCCTCGAACGGCGAGGCGCCGCAATAGGTGGCGTAGCGCCCGAAGAGCTGGCGCAGGCGCAGATCGCGAAAATACTCGCCGAGCGCCGCCCATAGGGTCGCGAAGGGCTGGATGCGCCAGAGGCTGCCGATTCCCGACAGGCCGACGCGCTGGGCGAGGTCGACGGGGCTCGGCCGGTCGGCGCGGATGAACGGCCCTTCCAGCGTCCGGTAGACCTCCGAGGCGCGGGCGCAGAACCGGCGATAGCCGTCCGCCTCCCGCGCGCCCGCGAAGCTGCTGATGGCCTGGGCGGAGGCGTCGATATCGGCGAACAGATCGAGTCGCTCGCGCCCGTTCCAGGCGTGACGGGCGAGCAAGGAGGCTGGCCGCAGCCCGATCTCCGCCCCGAGACTGGTGCCGGCCTCGGCGAAGAGTTCGTCGAAGACCCAGCGCATGGTGAAGACGGTCGGGCCCGCCTCGACGGGGATGCCGCCGACGGGGACGGACCGCATCTTGCCGCCGACGGAAGGTGCCCGCTCCAGCACCGTCACATCAAAACCCTTCGCGGCGAGGCTCGCTGCCGCAGCAAGCCCGCCGATCCCGGCGCCGATGACGATGATGCGCCTCTCCATCGAAGATGCTCGCTCCGACCCATGATCGGCGTTGATCCGATCCGCGATTAGTGTCAATCATAATTGACACATGAGCAAGACAACATGAATTGACTCGGGAGGTCGCGATGGATGTCGGTCGGCGGATCGAGGCGGTGCTCGACGTTGCGGTATCGCACGCGGAGGCGCCGGACGCCCCGCCGCTCCTCGCCGAGGCGATCCGCTACGCGGTGTTTCCCGGTGGCCACCGGATCCGTCCACGCCTCTGCCTGGCCGTCGCCCAGGCCTGCGGCGACGACGACCCCGCCGCCTCCGACGCCGCGGCGGCGGCGATCGAGCTGCTGCACTGCGCCTCCCTCGTCCACGATGACCTGCCCTGTTTCGACGACGCGCCGATGCGGCGCCAGAAGCCCTCGGTCCACGCCGCCTTCGGCGTGCCGCTCGCCGTTCTCACCGGCGATGCGCTGATCGTTGCGGCTTTCGAGACACTGGCGCGAGGGGGCGCCCGCTCGCCCGCCCGGCTCGCTTCCCTGGTCGGGCTCGTGGCCCGCGCCGTCGGCTCCCCATCGGGCATCGTCGCGGGGCAGGCCTGGGAATCCGAGCCGCATGTCGATCTGGTCGAGTATCAGCAGGCCAAGACCGGCGCACTGTTCGCCGCCGCCACCGTCGCGGGCGCGGCGGCGGCGGGCGCGGCGCCCTTGCCCTGGCGGCTCCTCGGCGAGTGCCTCGGCGAGGCCTACCAAGTCGCCGATGACCTGCGCGACGTGGCCTGCCGACAGGAGGAGATCGGCAAGCCCGCCGGCCGCGACGCGACCCTCGGGCGCCCGAACGCCGCCGCCCTGCTGGGGATGAGCGGCGCCCTGGAGCGGCTCAGGCGGCTGACACGGGAGGCGATCGAGGTGATCCCAACCTGTCCCGGTCAGGCCTTGATGCGTGCCGAGATCGAGGCGCAGACGCGCCTGTTCCTGCCCGCTTCCCTGCGCGAAGCGGCTTGAGTCTGCCGTGCCGCCGGCCGTGATGACGGAGATCGGGCGGCCGCCCCGGCATCCCGGGTGGCGCGAGCGCTGGCTCGGCCTCCGCAATCGGCTGGTGGCCTCCCCCCGCTTTCAGCGCTGGGCGGCCGGGTTTCCGCTCACCCGCCGGACCGCGCACCGCAACACGCGGGCTCTGTTCGACCTTTGCGCCGGCTTCGTCTACGCTCAGGTTCTGTTCGCCTGCGTCCGACTCGATCTGTTCGGATTGCTGCGGGACGCTCCACTCCCCGCCGAGACCATCGCCCGCCGGCTCGGCCTGCCTCCGGAGCGATGCCTGACCTTGCTGCGGGCCGCAGTCTCGCTCGAGTTGATCGCGCGCCTGCCCGACGGCCGTTTCGCCCTCGCCGATCTCGGCGCGGCCCTGATCGGCAATCCCTCGATCGCCCTGATGATCGAGCACCATGCGATGCTCTATGCCGATCTGGCCGATCCGGTCGCGCTGCTGCGGGGCGAGGTAGGACCCACCCGCCTCGCAGGCTATTGGCCCTATGCCAATGACGGGATCACCGCGCCGATCGGTCCTGATTCGGTCGCTGCCTATAGCGGGCTGATGGCGGCCTCTCAGGCGCTGATCGCGGGCGACGTGCTCGATGCGCTGCCGCTCGCCGGCCGCGCCTGCCTGATGGATGTCGGGGGAGGCGAGGGCATCTTCCTGGCCCACGCCGCCCGCCGCCACCCGAACCTCGCGCTCCGTCTGCTCGATCTCCCACCGGTCGCCGAACGGGCGGAGGCGCGGCTCTCGGCCGAAGGTCTCGGCGACCGCGTGACCTGCTTCGGCCAGACCTTCCTCGACGCTCCCCTGCCGGTGGGCGCCGACATCATCACGCTTGTGAGAGTGCTTCACGACCACGACGATGCCAGGGCCATGCTGCTCCTGCGCGCGGTGCACGCGGTATTGCCACCGGGCGGCGGCCTCGCGATCGCCGAACCGCTCGCCGGCACGGCCGGCGCCGAGCCCGTCGGCGACGCCTATTTCGGCTTCTATCTCCTGGCGATGGGCAGTGGCCGGCCTCGCACCGCCGGAGAGATCTCCGCGATGCTGACGCAGGCCGGCTTCATCGGAATCCGTGAGCATTCAACCCGTCGCCCCCTTCTGGCGCGACTGATCACAGCCTCACGCTGATCCGACCGTAATCAACGCTTGACGTTCTTTAGTGTCTATCTAGGATGACACAAAGCGATCCCGCAGCCTGTGGAGTCGCAATCTGAACAGGGCGGAGACAGGGACATGGAGGCATTGGCCGTCGTCCTTGAACGACCGGAGCACTTGGCGCTCAACCGCCTTGCTCTGACGCCCGCGGTCGAGGGTGACGCGGTCATTGCCGTCTCTTGGAGCGGGATCAGCACGGGCACCGAGCGATTGCTCTGGTCCGGCCGGATGCCGCCTTTTCCAGGCATGGGCTATCCGCTGGTGCCGGGCTACGAGTCGGTCGGGACGGTGATCGAGACGGTGGCCGGCAGTGGACTTCGCGTCGGGCAGACCGTGTTCGTCCCCGGCGCCCGCTGTTTCGGCGAGGTCAACGGCCTGTTCGGCGGCGCAGCCTCGCAGCTGATCGCCCCGGCCTCTCGCCTCGTACCCGTGGATGCTGCGCTCGGCGACCGGGCCTGCCTCATTGCCCTGGCAGCGACCGCCTACCACGCCCTGTCCGGCATCGTTCCCGGTGAGCGCAGCCTGATCGTCGGCCACGGCGTGCTCGGGCGGTTGCTCGCCCGGCTAACTTTGCTCGCAGGCGGCGAACCGGTGGTCTGGGAGCGCGAGACGCTGCGGGCCGAGGGCAGCTTCGGCTATTCCGTGCTCGCGCCCGAGGACGATCCGGCGCGCGACTATTCCACCATCACCGATGTCAGCGGCGATTCGAGCGGGCTCGACACGCTGATCGGCCGTCTCGCCCCCGGCGGCGAGATCGTGCTCGCCGGCTTCTACGAGGCGCCGCTGGCCTTCGCCTTCCCGCCCGCCTTCCTGCGCGAGGCCCGCATCCGAGTCTCGGCGGAGTGGCGGCCGGGCGACCTCGCCGCCGTCCGGGCTTTGATCGAGGCCGGACGCTTGTCGCTCGACGGACTGATCACCCACCGGGTGCCGGCATTGGACGCGGGGGAGGCCTACCGCACGGCCTTCGCCGATCCGGCCTGCCTGAAGATGATCCTCGATTGGAGGACCTGCTCATGAACCTTCAGCTCAACAAAGCGGCGTTGAACGCCGCGACGACGCTGCGGGCCGAGGCCGCGATCGAGCCTGATCCGGTCGCCACCGGCGAGGTCAAGCGCGAGACGCAGGTGATCGCGATCTACGGCAAGGGCGGCATCGGCAAGTCGTTCACCCTGGCCAATCTCAGCTACATGATGGCCCAGCAGGGCAATAAAGTGCTGCTGATCGGTTGCGACCCGAAGAGCGACACCACCTCGCTCCTGTTCGGCGGGCGCGCCTGCCCGACCATCATCGAGACTTCGACGAAGAAGAAGCTCGCGGGTGAGTCGGTTGCCATCGGCGATGTCTGCTTCAAGCGCGACGGCGTCTACGCGATGGAACTCGGCGGGCCGGAGGTCGGACGCGGCTGCGGCGGACGCGGGATCATCCACGGCTTCGAACTGCTGGAAAAGCTCGGCTTCCACGAATGGGGCTTCGACTACGTCCTGCTCGACTTCCTGGGCGATGTGGTCTGCGGCGGCTTCGGCCTGCCGATCGCCCGCGACATGTGCCAGAAGGTCATCGTCGTCGGCTCCAACGATCTGCAATCGCTCTACGTCGCCAACAACGTCTGCTCGGCGGTCGAATACTTCCGCAAGATGGGCGGCAATGTCGGCGTCGGCGGCCTCGTCATCAACAAGGATGACGGCACGGGCGAGGCGCAGGCCTTCGCCGACGCCGCGGGCATTCCGGTGCTGGCCTCGATCCCGGCCGACGACGACATCCGCCGCAAGAGCGCGAATTACGAGATCATCGGCAAGCCCGACGGGCGCTGGGGATCGCTCTTCGCCGAGCTCGCGCAGAACGTGGCGGAGGCCGCGCCGCACCAGCCGACGCCGCTGAGCCAGGACGCGCTGCTCGGCCTGTTCTCCAGCGAAGCCACCGGACGCGACGTGGTGCTGGAGCCCGCCACCCTCGAGGACATGTGCGGGCGCACCACCCTCGCCAAGCCGTCCCTCGAAGTCCTCTACGACGAGGTCTGAGCCATGGCGGTCAGCCTCGACATCACCGCGCTCCGCGCCCGCCGCCCCGAGGGCCTCGATCTTGCCGCGACGCAAGGCGACGGGCTCGGCTGCCACGCCGGCAAGGACACGATGCGCGCGGCTGCCGAGGCCGCCGGCCTGTCCGGAACGCTGGAGCAGTACCAGCGGGACTATCCGGCCGGGGCGCACGATCAGCCGCAGAGCATGTGTCCGGCCTTCGGCTCCCTGCGCGTCGGCCTGCGCATGCGGCGCACGATGACGATCCTCTCGGGAAGCGCCTGCTGCGTCTACGGCCTGACCTTCACGTCGCATTTCTACGGCGCGCGTCGGAGTGTCGGCTACGTGCCGTTCAATTCCGAGACGTTGGTCACCGGCAAGCTGTTCGAAGACATCCGCGAGGCGGTCCATGCCTCGGCCAATCCGCAAGACTACGACGCGATCGTCGTCATCAACCTCTGCGTTCCGACCGCCTCGGGCGTGCCGCTGCGGCTGCTTCCCAAGCAGATCGACGGGGTGCGCGTCATCGGCATCGACGTGCCGGGCTTCGGCGTGCCGACCCATGCCGAGGCCAAGGACGTGCTGGCCGGCGCCATGTTGAAGTTCGCCCGCACCGAGGCCGAGACCGGCCCGGTCCAGGCCCCGCGCGGCGGCCGCTCGGAGCGCCCGGCGGTCGCGCTGCTCGGCGAGATGTTCCCGGCCGATCCCGTGGTGATCGGGGCGCTCCTCGAACCGCTCGGCCTCAGCGCCGGCCCGGTCGTGCCAACGCGGGAATGGCGCGAACTCTACGGCGCCCTCGACGCCGCGGCGGTGGCGGCGATCCACCCGTTCTACACCGCGAGCGTGCGCGAGTTCGAGGCCGCCGGGCGGCCGGTGGTGGGTTCCGCCCCCGTCGGCCACGATGGCACCGCCGAGTGGCTCGCCGCGATCGGCAATGCCAGCGACGTCCCGCCGGACACCATCGCGGCGGCGCAGAACCGGCTTCTGCCGGCGATCCGGGGGGAGCTGGCCGCGGCGCCGATCCGCGGGCGCATCACGCTCTCCGGTTACGAGGGCTCGGAACTTTTGGTTGCGCGCCTTCTCGTCGAGAGCGGCGCCGAAGTGCCTTATGTCGGCACCGCCTGCCCGCGCACCCCCTGGTCCGAGCCGGACCGGGTCTGGTTGGAAGAGCGCGGCGTCAGCGTCCGCTACCGCGCCTCGCTGGAAGACGACCTCGCCGCGTTCCACGACTTCCGGCCGGATCTTGCTATCGGTACGACGCCGGTGGTGCAGAAGGCCAAGGAGGCCGGCACGCCGGCACTCTACTTCACCAACCTGATCTCGGCGCGCCCGCTGATGGGCGCCGCCGGAGCCGGTTCGCTGGCGAAGGTCGTCAACGCCGCGCTCGCCAACCGTCCGCGCTTCGACGCCATGCGCGCCTTCTTCGAGGGGGTGGGCACCGGCCATGCCGCCGGCATCTGGCAGGAGGTGCCGGTGCTCAAGACGGCGCCGAAAGCGGCAGCTCCCCTGAAGCCGATCGGGGAGATGGTCTGATGCTCGTCATCGATCACGACCGCGCCGGCGGCTACTGGGGGGCGGTCTACGTCTTCACGGCGATCAAGGGCCTGCAGGTGGTCATCGACGGTCCCGTGGGCTGCGAGAACCTGCCGGTCACCTCGGTGCTGCACTACACCGATGCGCTGCCGCCGCACGAATTGCCGATCGTCGTCACGGGGCTGGCGGAAGAGGAACTCGGCCGCCACGGCACCGAAGGCGCAATGAAGCGGGCGCACGCCACGCTCGATCCCGGCCAGCCCAGCGTCGTGGTGACGGGCTCCATCGCCGAGATGATCGGCGGCGGTGTCACGCCGGAGGGCACTGGGCTCCAGCGCTTCCTGCCGCGCACCATCGACGAGGACCAGTGGCAATCCGCCGACCGGGCGATGAGCTGGCTCTGGCAGGAATACGGCGCCCGGCGCTTCGCCAAGAAGGGCATTCCGGCCCGGCCCGAGCGCAAGGCCGGAGAGAAGCCGCGGGTCAACATCATCGGCCCGGCCTACGGCACCTTCAACATGGCGTCCGACCTCGCCGAGATCCGCCGCCTCGTGGAAGGGATCGGCGCCGAGGTGAACCTCACCTTCCCGCTCGGCGCGCATCTCGCCGACGTGCCGAAACTCGTCAACGCCGATGCCAATATCTGCCTCTACCGCGAGTGCGGCCGCCTGCTCTGCGAGAACCTGGAACGGCCCTACCTCCAGGCGCCGATCGGCGTGCTTTCGACCACCAAGTTCCTGCGCACTTTTGGCGAGATCCTCGGGATCGATCCCGAGCCCTTCATCGAGCGCGAGCGCCACACCACGATCAAGCCGGTCTGGGATCTGTGGCGCTCGGTGACGCAGGACTTCTTCGGCACCGCGAGCTTCGGCATCGTCGCCACCGAGACCTATGCCCGCGGCGTGCGCCATTTCCTCGAAGAGGAGATGGGCCTGCCCTGCCACTTCGCCTTCGCGCGCAGTGCCGGCACCAAGCCCGACAACACGGCGGTGCGCGAGGCGATCAAGGTCAACCCGCCGCTCGTCCTGTTCGGCTCCTTCAACGAGCGCATGTATCTCGCCGAGAGCGGCGGTCGGGCGGCCTACGTCCCGGCCTCCTTCCCCGGCGCCATCATCCGGCGGCACACCGGCACGCCGTTCATGGGCTACGCCGGCGCGACCTACCTCGTTCAGGAGGTCTGTAACGCCCTGTTCGACATGCTCTTCCACATCCTTCCGCTCGCGCGCGACATGGATGCGGTGGAGGCGACCCCCGCCCGGACCCACCGCGAACTGCCCTGGGACGAGGCGGCCCGCGCCCGGCTCGATGCGCTGGTCGAGCGGCATCCCGTCCTGACTCGGATCTCGGCCGCCAAGCGCCTGCGCGACGCCGCCGAGCGCGCCGCGCGCCGGGCCGCCGCCGAGCGTGTGGCGACCGCCCATGTCGAGCGGGCGCAGCGCGATCTGACCACGGGAGCGGCCGCATGAGCGCGCTCTTCCATCCCCTTCACCCTCCGGCCCCGCGCGGTGCCGGAAAGCCTGCGGAGAGACTTGCCATGGGAGTCGTCATGCAACGATCGATGCCCGCGTCGCGCCTGCACAGCGAGGCGATCCAGTTCCGGATCATCCTCGCCGCGACCTACCCATTCTTTCTCGCCGCGGCGATGGTGCAGCGCGTGCTGCCGGCGCAGGCGCCGCGGCGCGGCCTGCCGGCCGTCAGGCGCTCGGTGTTCGGCGAGGCCAAGGCCATGGCCGTGTCGGCCATCCCCTTCGCCTTCATGGGCTGACGAGACTCAGAACTTCCGTGCGGTGACACGGGGGATCCCTGCGCCGTGATGTCATCGAGTCACGGCGACACCCGCCACGCCTGTCAACGCGCGGCATAACCAGCGGAGGTTCGATCGATGGCGAACGGTATCACTGAAAGACCGAGCAGCCTGTCCGGGCTGACGGAACCCGAAGCCAAGGAATTTCACGCGATCTTCCTCACGAGCTTCATCATCTTCACGGCGATCGCTGTGGTCGCCCACATCCTCGTCTGGCTCTGGCGGCCCTGGCTCCCCGGAGAGAAGGGCTACGCCCTCCTCGACGGCGTGACGAACGCCGCCCACGGCCTCGTGACGATGATCGGCTGAGGAGACGCGCGATGCACAAGATCTGGCTTCTGTTCGATCCGAGGCGCACCCTCGTCGCGCTCTTCACCTTCCTCTTCGTCCTGGCGCTGCTGATCCACTTCATCCTGCTCAGCACCGACCGGTTCAACTGGCTGGAAGGCCCGAAGGCCGCCAAGGCCGCCGCCGCGCACAGCCTCGTCCTCCCGACGATGCCGGGCTGATCGGCCTCATCCGGTCCTGCCGCGGGCGGGCACACCTGCCCCGGCACCCTCCATCCTCATTCCGGGGATCTCCGCCATGGCAATGCTGAGCTTCGAGCGCAAATACAGGGTCCGCGGCGGCACCCTGCTGGGCGGAGACCTGTTCGATTTCTGGGTCGGCCCGTTCTACGTCGGCTTCTTCGGCGTCACGACGATCTTCTTCTCGGTGCTCGGCACCGCGCTGATCCTCTACGGCGCCGCGATCGGACCGACCTGGAACATCTGGCAGATCAACATCGCTCCGCCCGACCTGAAATACGGGCTGGCTCTGGCGCCCCTGAAGGAAGGGGGCCTATGGCAGATCATCACCTTCTGCGCGATCGGCGCGTTCTCGTCCTGGGCCCTGCGCGAGGTCGAGATCTGCCGCAAGCTCGGCATCGGCTACCACGTGCCGTTCGCCTTCGCAGTGGCGATCTTCGCCTACGTTTCGCTGGTGGTGATCCGCCCGTTCCTGATGGGCGCCTGGGGCTACGGCTTCCCCTACGGCATCCTCTCCCATCTCGATTGGGTGTCGAACACCGGCTACCAGTATCTGCACTTCCACTACAATCCCGCGCACATGCTCGCCGTGAGCTTCTTCTTCACGACGACGTTCGCGCTGGCGCTCCACGGCTCGCTGATCCTGTCCTCGACTAACCCGGCCAAGGGCGAGACGGTGAAGACGCCCGAGCACGAGGACACCTATTTCCGCGACACGATCGGTTACTCGATCGGAACCCTCGGCATCCATCGGCTCGGGCTGTTCCTCGCGCTGTCCGCAGGATTCTGGAGCGCGGTCTGCATCGTCATCTCGGGCCCCTTCTGGACGCAAGGGTGGCCGGAATGGTGGGGCTGGTGGCTCAACCTGCCCGTGTGGCGGTGAACCGATACGCCGACCGGCGTCCGCGCCGGCCGGCTCGAGGGCGCAAGTCCGATCTGGGGCCAAGTCAGATCTTCGGACGCGGGGATCTCCGCCGACGGCGTGAGCCTCGAACGACCGCAGGTCCATGGAGGGAGACGCCGTGGCCTATTATCAGAACATCTTCACCCAGGTGCAGGTGCGCCCGGTCGAGCCGGAACACGGCATCCCGATCTCGGTCGATTCCCGTATCGGCCGGCCGTTCAACAGCTACCTGTTCGGGCTGATCGGCAATTCCCAGGTCGGACCGATCTACGGCGGCTATCTTGGCGCCCTGTCCTTCGCCTGCGGCCTGATCGCCTTCGAGATCATCGGCCTCAACATGTGGGCCAGCGTGAACTGGGATCCGATCCAGTTCGTGCGCCAGTTGCCCTGGCTGGCGCTGGAGCCGCCGCTGCCCAAATACGGGCTCAAGGTGCTGCCGCCACTCAACGAGGGCGGCTGGTGGCTGATCGCCGGCTTCTTCCTCACCGCCTCGATCCTGCTGTGGTGGGTGCGGATGTACCGCCGCGCCCGCGCACTCGGCATGGGCACGCACGTGCCCTGGGCCTTCGCGAGCGCCATCTGGCTCTACCTCGTGCTCGGCTTCATCCGCCCGCTGCTGATGGGCTCGTGGAGCGAGGCGGTGCCCTTCGGCCTCTTCCCGCACCTCGATTGGACCGCCGCGTTCTCGCTGCGCTACGGCAACCTGTTCTACAATCCCTTCCACATGCTCTCGATCGTCTTCCTGTACGGATCGACGCTGCTGTTCGCGATGCACGGGGGCACGATCCTCGCCACCAGCCGCTACGGCGCCGAGCGTGAGATCGACCAGATCGTCGATCGCGGCACCGCCACCGAGCGCGCCGCTCTGTTCTGGCGCTGGACCATGGGCTTCAACGCCACGATGGAATCGGTCCACCGCTGGGCGTGGTGGTTCGCGGTGCTCACGACGCTGACCGGTGGTATCGGCATCCTGCTGACCGGCACCGTGGTGGACAACTGGTACCTCTGGGCGGTCAAGCACGGCGTCGCACCGGCCTACCCGCAGATCTACGGTCCGATCACCGATCCGCTCGCCGTGCCGGGCGGAACCGCAGGGGGGACGCCATGAAGACGCTGCTCGTGGTCGCGGGCGCCGTCGTCGCCCTGTTTCTCACCATCGCCCAGTTCGGTACGGCCGGCTGGACCAAGCCCCCGATCCTCGCCCAGCAGCACGGCTTCCGCGGCACCGGCATGGATCAGATCCAGACGAAATCCGGCGCGGCGGCGCTGAAGGCCGCCAACCTGCCGCCGGCCCCGGCCGATCCGGTCGAGCCCGGCACCGAGAAGGCCGGCGCCGTCTACGAGAACGTGAAGGTTCTGAAAGATCTGAGCGTCGAGGAGTTCAACCGCCTGATGACCTCGATGACGGAGTGGGTCAGTCCGGAGCAGGGTTGCACCTACTGCCACAACACCGAGAACATGGCCGATGACAGCCTCTATCAGAAGCAGGTCGCCCGCCGGATGATCCAGATGGTGCAGCACATTAACACCACTTGGAAGGAGAAGCATGTCGGCGAGGCGGGGGTGAATTGCTATACCTGCCACCGGGGCCAGCCCGTGCCGACAAACATCTGGTTCCAGAATCCGGGACCGAACTACAAGACCGGCTTCATCGCCCGCAACAACGGGCAGAACATGGCCTCGCCCTCCGTCGGTCTCGCCTCGCTGCCCTATGACACGCTGAGCGAATTCTTCGGCAAGAAGGATGCCGACGAGAACCTGATCCGCGTGAACGCGACGACGGCTCTGCCGGAGAGCAAGGGCAAGCCGATCCAGGCCGCGGAGAAGACCTATGGCCTGATGATGCACATGTCGTCGTCGCTCGGCGTCAACTGCACCTACTGCCACAACACCCGAGCAATCTCGAATTGGGAGCAGAGCACGCCGCAGCGCACGCTGGCCTGGCACGCCATCCGCATGGTGCGCGACCTCAACGGCGACTACATCGAACCGCTGACCTCGACTTTCCCGCCCAACCGCCTCGGCCCGACCGGTGATGCGCCGAAGCTGAACTGTGCCACCTGCCACAACGGCCAGAGCAAGCCGCTGGCAGGCGCGCACGTGATCGAGACCTACCCCGAACTGGCGAAATCGACGGCCGAGATGGCGGTGCCCGTGCCCCCGGCCGATCCGGCGCCGCAGTCACCGGCGCCCTCACCCTGAGGCAGGAGCGGGAACTGCTGCCGGTTTGGCGAGATCCCTCGTCGAGAGCCGCTGGTCCATCGGGCTGGCGGCTCTTTTTTTGGCTCGCGATGTCATAACAACTTTTTTGAAAGCCTGTAATCGCAAGCAGTCCGATACTCGCCAGACCTATCGCTTGGCTGAGTCATCGTATTCAGTCGATCCTCGAACCTAGTCAATATACATTAATTTTTCTTCAAGATATCCGTAGTTCTAATGGCGTAAACCATTGTGATTAGTGGCGATATGCTGAAATTTGGTCGCATTTCGCGCTATCACCTGCCCTTTCGATAAGGGGCCACGAGACGCATGGACCGGTGGCTCGCTCGAGGGCCGTTGAGCTTAGGGGATGAGACGGTGAGCGACAGGCGCGACAGGAACGAGATTGCCGCCGCACTCCGACAGTGCAAGACGGCCTTCGTGGGTGTGGCCGTGATGAGCGGCCTGGTGAACATCCTCTATCTCACCGGCTCGTTCTTCATGCTCGAAGTCTACGATCGGGTGATTCCGAGCCGCTCGGTGCCGACCCTGATCGGCCTGGCGGCTCTCGCGCTGGCGCTCTACGCCTTTCAGGGCGTGCTCGAAGCCATCCGCGGCCGCATCCTCGCCCGCATCGGTGCGTCACTGGACGAGTCTCTGAGCGGGCGGGTGTTCGACCTCGTGGTGCGCGCCCCGCTGAAGGGCGTGACCCAGGGCGACGGCCTTCTGCCCCTGCGCGACCTCGACCAGATCCGCGCCTTCCTGTCCGGCTCCGGCCCTTCGGCCTTCTTCGACCTGCCGTGGATGCCGTTCTACCTCGCGATCTGCTTTCTGTTTCATCCGCTGATCGGTGTCGCCGCCCTCGTCGGCATGGGCATCCTGATCGCCCTGACCTTCCTCACCGATCGCGCCAGCAAAGGCCCGACGCGGGATGCGACGGGCCACGGCATGCGGCGCAACGGCCTCGCCGAGGCCGGACGCCGAAACGCCGAGGTGCTGGCCGCCATGGGCATGCAGGAGCGCCTCGCCGCGCGCTGGGCCGGGGCCAACCGCGACTACATGAACGCGCACCAGGCCGTGGCGGATGCCGGCAGCGGCTTCGGCGCCGGCTCCAAGGTGTTTCGCATGGCGCTTCAATCGGGCGTGCTCGCGCTCGGCGCCTGGCTCGTCATCCACAACGAGGCCAGCGCCGGCGTCATCATTGCCTCCTCGATCCTCGTCTCCCGCGCGCTCGCACCGGCGGAACTCACCATCGCCAACTGGAAGGGTTTCGTGGCCGCGCGCCAGAGCTGGTTCCGGCTGTCCGAGTTGCTGGCCCGGATGCCGCAGGCTGAGCGGCCACACGCGCTGCCGGCGCCCTCCGAGACCATCACCGTCGAGGGCGCCAACGTCGCCCCGCCCGGCACGCCGCGCCTTGTGGTGCAGGATGTGAGCTTCGGCCTGCGCGCGGGGCAGGGGCTCGGCATCATCGGTCCCTCGGCGTCCGGCAAATCCTCACTGGTGCGCGCCCTCGTCGGCGTCTGGCCGCCGGTGCGCGGAAAGGTTCGCTTCGACGGCGCCGCCCTCGACCAGTGGACGAGCGGCGACCTCGGGCCGCATATCGGCTTCCTGCCGCAGGAGGTGGAGCTGTTCGCCGGCAGCGTGGCCGAGAACATCGCCCGCTTCGAGCCGGACGCCCCGGCCGAGGCGATCATCGCGGCGGCCAAGGCGGCCGGCGTGCACGAGCTGATCCTGCGGCTGCCTGAGGGCTACGACACCCGCATCGGCGAGGGCGGTACCGGCCTCTCCGCCGGGCAGCGCCAGCGCGTCGGGCTGGCCCGCGCGCTCTACCGTGAGCCCTTCCTCGTGGTGCTCGACGAGCCCAATGCCAATCTCGACAGTGAGGGCGAGAACGCGCTGACGCAGGCGATCCTCGGCGTGCGCCAACGCGGTGGCATCTGCGTCGTCGTCGCCCACCGGCCGAGCGCGCTCGCCGCCCTCGACCTGATCCTGATGATGGCCGACGGCCGCGCCCAGGCCTTCGGGCCCAAGGACGAGATCCTCAAGCGCGTGCTGCGCCCGGCGCCGACCCCCGTTCCGGTCGCTGCCGAGGCTCCGGCCGCGCAGGTGGCCGCGCCCGCGATTCGTGAGAGTGCCTGATGTCCTCGACGCTTGTCCCCCTGAATGGCCTCGCCCCGGCGCTGCCGCGGCCGGTTGCCCAAAGCTCGATCCGGCGCCATCTCGCCGTTGCCATCGGGCTCTCGGTCGCCCTGGTCTTCGGCGTCGGCGGCTGGGCTGTCTTCACCGACATTTCGGCCGCAGTAATCGCGCCGGGCCAGCTCGTGGTCGAGACCGACGTGAAAAAGGTCCAGCACCCCACCGGCGGCGTCGTCGGCCAACTCCTCGCCCGTGAGGGCCAACGGGTCGCCGCCGGCGACGTGCTGATCCGCCTCGACGAGACGCAGACGCGGGCCAGTCTCGACATCGTGCTCAAGGCCATGGACGAGCTCTCCGCCCGTCGCGCCCGCGACGAGGCCGAGCGCGACGGCCTCAAGACCATCGCCTTCCCGCCCGATCTCGTGTCGCGCATCGACACCGATCCCACGGTGGCGCGGTTGATCGACGGCGAATCGCGCCTGTTCGCCGCCCGCGTCGCCGGCCGCGAGGGCCAGAAGGCACAGTTGCGCGAGCGCATCGACCAGCTCCGCCAGGAGATCGATGGGCTCACCAAGCAGGCCGCCGCCAAGGACCGTGAGATCGGCCTGATCGGCCACGAACTGACCGGCGTGCGCGACCTCTACGCCAAGAACCTCGTACCGCTCTCCCGCGTGACGGCGCTGGAGCGCGACGCCGCCCGGCTCGAGGGCGAGCGCGGCCAGCTCATCGCCTCGACGGCCTCCGCGCGCGGCAAGGTCGCCGAGACCGAGCTGCAGATCCTCCAGATCGACGGCGAGATGCGCACGGAGACCGGCAAGGATCTGGCCGAGATCCGCGGCAAGTGGTCGGAGCTGCGCGAGAAGCGGGTGGCGGCCGAGGACCAGCTCAAGCGGGTGGAGCTGCGCGCGCCGCAGGACGGCTTCGTGCACCAGATGAGCGTGCACACGATCGGCGGCCTCGTCGTGCCGAGCGAGCCGGCGATGCTGATCGTGCCGGCCTCCGACCAGCTCCTCGTCGAAGTACGGGTGCAGCCGCAGGACATCGACAACGTCCGGGTCGGGCAGAAGGCGGTGCTGCGCTTTCCCGCCTTCAACACGCGCACCACGCCGGAGATCGACGGTGAGGTGGTGCGGGTCTCGGCCGATGTGACCCAGGACGTGAAGACCGGGCAGAGCTACTACACCGCGCGCATCCGCATCCGCGAGGATCAGAAGGAGCGCCTCGCGGGGCTTCGGCTGGTGCCGGGCATGCCGGTCGAGTCCTTCACGCAGATCGGCGAGCGCTCGGTGCTGTCCTACCTCACCAAGCCCCTGACCGATCAGATCGCCAAAGCGTGGCGGGAACGCTGACAATCTTGCCTCGCAGGCGGGTTGTCTGATAAGGCGACCGCCTCCCCGCGATGTCGCCGACGTCATCGCCGGAGCGTCCTTGTGACGCTCCGTCCCTTCGAGACACCTTGAACAACAGGCGGCCGGTCTCGAATCCGTGCCGATGTGAGACCGATGAAGATTCGCAATTCGCTCAAGTCGCTCCGCGCCCGTCACCGCGACAACCAGCTCGTGCGCCGCAAGGGCCGCGTCTACGTCATCAACAAGACCCAGAAGCGCTTCAAGGCCCGCCAGGGCTGATCCCCGGCGCCGATCGGTTTGGCCGCGAATCATGCGCGGCACCGAAGCGCGTTGACGGAAGCCGGGTTCGGGGTGGAAGCTCCGGACCCATGGACGCTCGCCGCATTCCCTTCCTGACCGCTCTCTGCTTCGGCCTCGCGCTCGCGAGCGGCGGCCATCCGGCAGCAGCGGCGGAAAAGGCGCGACCTGAGAAGGAGCGCAAGGCGCACCCGCCGGTCAGCCTCGAAGACCTCTACACCCGCCTCAAGCAGGCGGGGGACGAGACCGAGGCGAAGGCGATCGCCACCCTGATCGAGCGCCGTCTCGGCCGATCCGGCAGCGCGACCGCCGATCTTCTCTCCGACCGCGCCCGGCAGGCGATGAGCGGCAACGATCTGCCGCTCGCCGTCGAACTGATGGACCGGGCCGTTGCCCTGGAGCCGAACTGGTCCGAGGGCTGGAGCCGGCGGGCGACCCTATTCTGGCGCCTGTCCGATTCTTCGACCGCCATTGCCGACCTGCAGCGCGCCCTGGTGCTGGAGCCGCGGCATTTCGAGGCTTGGGCGGCGCTCGGAAAGCTCTACCTCGCTCAGGACGACAAGGGTCGCGCCCTCGACGCCTTCCGCCGGGCCGAGGCGCTCTACCCGCAATGGGACGTGCTGAAGAAGGCGATCGAGCGGCTGAAACCCGACGTTGACGGTCGCGACCTCTGAGCCACCGGTCGTGGGCCTCGCCGATCTTGTCCGCTTCGCCCTCGGCTGCATCACTGCGGCCGTCGGGCTTGTCGCGCTGGCGCTGACCTGCGCAGCCGTCGCGACGCGGCTGATCGCTTGGCGCGTCGAGGCCCGCTATCCGGCCGCCGACCGCAGCATCGATGTCGAGGGCGGGCGCATCGCCTATCTCGAAGACGGTCCCACGACCGGAGCGAGGGCTACGGTCGTTCTCCTCCACGGTGCCTCGGCCAACGCCTACGACCCGATGGAGGGCGTCGGGCGTCCTCTCGCTCGGGCGGGCTTCCGCGTCATCGCCTTCGATCGGCCGGGCTACGGCAACAGCGACCGAATCGCCGGCGCGGACGCTGCCTCGCCGGCCTTCCAGGGAAGGGCGCTCGGACAGGCCCTCGACCGCCTCGGCGTCGGACCGGTCATCCTCCTCGGCCATTCCTGGTCGGGTGCGCTCGCCCTGCGGATCGCCCTCGACCGGCCGGAACAGGTGGCGGGGCTCATCCTCGTCGCGCCCGTGGCGATGCCGCTCCCGCCGCGACCGCTGCCCTGGTGGGCGGGGCTCGCGCTCACGCCGCCCGTGACGTGGCTGCTGACCCGGACCATCGCCGTGCCGCTCGGCCTGTCCTACCTGCCCTCGGTCGCGGTCGGTGTCTTTCGACCGGAGCAGGCCGTCGAGAATTACATCGAGGCGAGCCGCGCGCCGCTGATCCTGCGGCCGGGCCCGGCGCTCGCCAACATCCAGGATCTGGCCGGCCTTCCCGCCGCCCTCGCCGAGCAGGCGCCGCGCTACGAAAGCCTCCGCGTGCCGAGCGTGATCGTTGCCGGTGAAGCCGACCCGATCGTTCAGACGCGCCTGCAGGCCGATCCGCTGAGCCGGGCGATGCCGCACGCCCGGCACGTCGTGCTGCCGGGCGCCGGACATATGATCACCTATACCGCCCCCGACCGGCTGGTGCGCGAAGTCGAGGGCTTGGCGGAGACGATGGCTCGTTAGAGCGTCGTCTTGTCCCGGAAGCTGGCGGCCAGCATTCGGGACGATGCTTCAGGCTCGCTCGGCGTGCTCGCGGGTGACGAAGGCGATGCGCACCATGTTCGTCGCGCCCGGAATGCCGAACGGCACGCCCGCCACGACGATCACGCGGTCGCCGATCTCGGCGAAGCGCTCGCGCACCGCGAATTTTGCCGCGCGGAACGCCATGTCGTCCACGTCGCTGGCATCCTTGGTGACGATGGGGTGCACACCCCAGGCCATGGTCAGGCGCCGCGCCGTCTCGCGCTTCGGCGTCAGGGCGATGACGCTGGCATCGGGCCGCGCACGCGCCAGACGCAGCACCGTTGAGCCGGAATGGGTCCAGGCCATGATCGAGCGCAGGCCGAGCGCCTCGACGATCTGGTGCGCCGCCGCGGCGATGGCATCGGAGGCGGTCGGCTCGGGCTCGGAGCGCTGCGCCATCAGGATCGACCAGTAGAGCGCGTCGCGCTCCACCTGCTCGGCGATCCGGCTCATGGTGCTGATCGCCTCGACTGGGAACTGGCCGGCGGCGCTCTCCGCCGAGAGCATGACCGCGTCCGCACCCTCGTAGACGGCAGTCGCGACGTCCGACACCTCGGCGCGGGTCGGCACCGGCGCGGTGATCATCGATTCGAGCATCTGCGTCGCCACGACGACCGGCTTGCCGAGCCGGCGCGCGCCGCGGGTGATCCGCTTCTGCACGCCCGGAACCTGCTCGAGCGGCATCTCGACGCCGAGATCGCCGCGGGCGACCATGATGCCGTCGGAGATCTCGATGATCTCGTCGAGGCGCGAGAGCGCTTGCGGCTTCTCGATCTTGGCCATCACCTGGGCGCGCCCGGCGGCGACCTTCTTCACCTCGGCCACGTCCTCGGGCCGCTGCACGAAGGAAACGGCGATCCAGTCCGCACCGGCGGCCAGACCGGCTTCGAGATCGCCCCGGTCCTTCTCCGTCATCGCCGGCAGCGGCAGCACGGTGTGGGGCAGCGACACGCCCTTGCGGTTCGAGATGCGCCCACCGACCTCGACGCGAGTGACCGCACGGCCCTCGCTCACCTCCGTGACGACAAGCCGAAGCTTGCCGTCATCGATCAGAATGCCGTGATCGGGCTCCAGCGCGGACAAGATTTCCGGATGGGGCAGGAACACCCGATCCGTGTCGCCGGGCGTCGGATCCGAATCGAGCACGAAGGTCTGACCGTTCTCCAGTTCGGCGGCATCGCCGACGAAGGTGCCCAGACGCAGCTTCGGACCCTGGAGGTCGACGAGGATGCCGATCGGGCGCTTGGCCTCGCGCTCGATGGTGCGAATCACCTCGATCCGCTCCGGCAGCTTTTCGCGGGCCAAGTGACT
Source organism: Methylorubrum sp. B1-46 (assembly GCF_021117295.1). NCBI lineage: Bacteria > Pseudomonadati > Pseudomonadota > Alphaproteobacteria > Hyphomicrobiales > Methylobacteriaceae > Methylorubrum > Methylorubrum sp. B1-46. The sequence goes on from NZ_CP088247.1 coordinate 2,964,576, forward strand.
CATGTTGATGCGGAAAACGTCCGCACCGGCGTGGAACAACTTCTCGATCATCTCCGGCGTGTCGGATGCCGGGCCGAGGGTAGCGACAATCTTGGTGCGGCGCGAGCGCTTCAATGGAGCCTCCAACACCCGCTGGACCCGCCGATCGCGGACATCGCGCGCGGGAACGGCCCGGCAGATGTGCGGCACCTGATGAAGCGGTGCCGATGGCCGGACGGGGGCTTGTGGGCCACAAGCATCGCTCAGCCTCACAGGTCAAGGCCGCATCCCGAACACGTGTCAGGAATTTTCCGACCGACGGAACCTTTGATTCCAAACCTCATTGTCACCGCCGTTTAACTTCGCGGTACTTGCAGCTTTAATGTTTCGTGAACGCAACCGGAGCGGCATCTGCGCTGCGTGTTGCTGGAAAGTCATAGGCAGCTTGGCCGCACCGCTGCTAACGTCAGCGTTGAAATCAGCACCTTCCAAAGGCGATCTACACCGTGATCAGAGCACTCCTCCTGGGCAGCGCCGCAGCGCTCGCGACCACCGCGGCCCTTGCCGCCGACCTGCCCCGCCGCGAGGCTCCGCCGGTCGCCTTCGCTCCGGTCCCCGTGTTCACCTGGACCGGGTTCTATGCCGGCCTGCACACCGGCTACGCCTTCACCGACAACCCGAACATCCAGACCCGCGGCAATGATCCCTTCACGGGCGCCAACGTGGTGCTCGGCCGCCGCGCCGCCTCGATCAAGAGCGAGGTCGATGGATTCTCCCGTATCGGTGGCGGCTTCGGCTACAACGTTCAGTTCACGCCCGGCTCCGGCTTCGTGGCGGGTATCGCCTTCGACGCCACTTGGCTCGACCTCGACAAGCGGACCGGCTTCTACGGCACGCCGAACCCGGCCGTTGGCAATGCCAGCGTCTACACGCAGGACCTCGACTTCCTCGGCACCGTCAACGGCAAGCTCGGCTACGCCTTCGACCGGTTCTTCGTCTACGGCACCGGCGGTCTCGCCTTCGGCCATGTCAGCTACGGCGCCGACTTCTACAACCCGGGCGCCACCGTGCTGCAGTACACCGGCGGCGGTCGCAAGATTTTCGAGACCGGCTACAACTACGGCGGCGGCATCGAGTACGCCATCCCGGTCGACAGCTTCCTGAACTACTTCTCCATCGGCCGCTGGCTCGGCATCAAGTCGGACGTGACGATCAAGGCGGAGTACATCCGCTACGATCTCGGCAGCCGCAACGTGCTGATCAACCAGACCGCTCCCGTCCCCGCCGGCTCCTACACCTCGCGCTTCTCCACCGAGGGCAGCCTGATCCGCGCCGGCTTCAACTACAAGTTCAGCGGTCTCTGAGTCTTACTCTGACGCTGACCGAGCCAAGCGGGCGCCCTTCGGGGCGCCCGTTTTCGTTTCAACGGATGCTCCATGGTTACCGAAGGGCGCCGCAGGCTTTCGGAAGAGGCGATGCGAAATGGAATTCGATGAATTGCGCTCGATGCTCAACCTTGCACGATGCCCTCGCGTAGCGATCCGCAGCGCGAGTTCCTCGGACGGATCACGCCCGGAATAGCTTCGGCCTCGTCTCACTCTATCGGGCAGAGCGCAGCAATCGGGCGATGATCGAAGCTGCTTTCATTGCGAGCTTAGAGTGCCTCACAAAGCTCCCGATATCACCGGCCGTTCTCGCTCTGGAGACGACAGCGCAGCGCAAGTTTTGTGAGAGGCACTTCGGCGCCCGCTTCACGGTCCGCCGGCGAGTGGCTGTCCGGGATCGGAAAGCTGGATCGTCCAGTTCCGCTGCTGGCCGGTGTCGACCTCGATGAAGCCGTTGCGGTCGAAACCACGCGCGAGGCAATCCTCGACACCGCGGATCGTGAAGGCGGTATCGCGTGTGCACATCATCGCGCGACCGCTCCACTCGCCGCCGCGCGTGTAATCGACGGCGTAGATGTAATAGAACTGCGCCGCCAGGGACCCGCGAAGCAGAGTCTCGCAATTGCGCGGTTTCAGCTCCCACCAGCCCTCCGTCACCCAGCCCTGCGCATCGCGATAGCCCAGCGTCACGCCGACCTTGCTGGCGGTCCGGTTGCACAGGCGCAAGTCGGCGCGAGCGGAGACGGGGAGGGCGGCCAGTCCCACCGCAAGGCTCAGAGCCGGAAGAGCCCGCCGCGATCGGCGGCGGACTTTGGATCGGGTCTCAGCCCACAAGGATGACGCGGCAATCGTTGACATTGGTTCGGGTGGGGCCCGGCTGAACGAGATCGCCGATTGTCGCGAAGAATCGCGTCGAATCGTTGTCCGTCAGCATCGCCTGCGGATCGAGCCCGGCCGAGCGCGCCCGCGCCAGCGTCGTCTCATCGACGAGGCCGCCCGCCGGGTCGGTCGCCGCGCCGCGCCCGCCATCGGTGCCGTCGGTGTCGGCGGCAATGCCGGCAATCCCCTCGGCGCCGTCCAGAGCAAGAGCGAGAGCGAGCGCGTATTCCTGGTTCGGCCCACCATCACCCTCACCACGGATGGTGACGGTAAGTTCGCCGCCCGAAATGAGCGCGACGCGCCGGCCGGCCCGCTTCGCCTCCAGAGCGAGGCGAGCATGGTCGGCCGCGACCTCGCGGGCCTCGCCCTCAAGGTCGGCCCCCAGCATCACCGGCTCGTAGCCGGCGCGCCGCGCGGCTTCGGCCGCCGCTTCGAGGGCATCGATCGGCCGGGCGATGATGCGGTACTCGGCGCGCGCAAAAGCCGGATCGCCCGCCTTGGGCGTCTCGTTGGCCGGGTCGTTCAGGAGGGCCAGGGCGGAGTCGGGCAGGGTGATGCCGCGGCGCTCGCAGATCGCCCGCGCGTCGGCCAGCGTCGAGGGGTCCGGCACCGTCGGGCCGGAGGCGATCACCGACGGATCGTCGTGCGGCACGTCCGAGATGGCCAGCGTCAGGATCGACTTCGCATTCCGCGCGGCGACCGCGAGGCGACCGCCCTTGATGCGCGAGAGGTGCTTGCGCACGGCGTTGATCTCGTTGATCGGGGCGCCCGAGCGCAGCAGCGCCTTGGTGATCGCTTGCTTCTCCGCCAGGGTCAGGTTGCCGGCCGGCGCGATCCAGTTCGCCGAGCCGCCGCCGGAGAGCAGCACCAGAACCTCGTCTTCCGGGCCGGCGCTCGCGGCGATGGCAAGCGCTTCCTTGGTGGCCTCGATGCCCGCGGCATCCGGCACCGGGTGGCCCGCCTCGACCATGCGAATGCCGGGCGCGTCCTCGCCGTAACCGTGCCGCGCCACCGCGAGGCCGACGATCCGGTCCTCCGGCACGCCGTGCTCCTGGCGGTAGAACCGGCTCGCCACCGCGGCCATGCTGCCGCCGGCCTTGCCCGCGCCGAGGATGATCAACCGACCCGGCGTCGGCGCCGGCAGGTGTCCCACGAGGCACTTGCGCGGGTGCGCGGCGGCGATCGCCTCATCGAGGATCGACGAGAGGAGGGCGCGACGCTCCGCGTTGGCCGGATCGGTCGGGCCAGGGGCGGTCATGGGGGCGGTCATGGGCGTCCTCGCACGGTTCTTGTTTGAGCGTTTGCTTGCCCGAGCGCTGCCGTGTCGGCAAGCCTCAGCGATTTCACAAAACTTTCGTGCCGCCGAGCATTCTTTTTGACCGCGGAGCGATCTATCCCGCCCGCAAGCCTGCCATACCGGGCCTGCCCCTTCCGATCCGGCCACACCGGCCCAGATAGGTGCCTATGCTCTCCGTCGAACCCGAGATCCGAACACGCCCCGAACATCCTGTGGAACGCATCGAGGGCGATCCGTCCCGCGGTCTCCTGCTCATCTGCGAACACGCCTCGAATGCGGTGCCGGAGGATCTCGGGCGGCTCGGCGTGCCCGAGCGGGAATTCTCCCGCCACATCGCCTACGATATCGGCGCTGCCGAGGTCACCCGCCGGCTCGCGGCCCGGCTCGGCGTGCCGGCCGTGCTCACGCAGTTCTCGCGCCTCATCATCGACCCGAACCGGGGACGCCTCGACCCCACCCTGGTGATGCGTCTCTCCGATGGCGCGATCGTGCCGGGCAACGCCCGCATCGATGCGGCCGGCATCGCCGAACGGATCCGGCGCTTCTACGTGCCGTTCGACCGTGCCGTGGACGCGGCGGTCGCCGATGCGGAGGCCGCCAACGTGCGGCCGATGATCGTGACAATGCACAGCTTCACGCCGTTCTGGCGCACCATCGCCCGGCCGTGGCAGGTCGGGGTGCTCTACGACCGGGATACCGGCTTGAGCCGCCTGATCATCGAGGCGCTGAAGGCCGATCCGGCGGGTTTGTGCGTCGGCGACAACCAGCCCTACGGCGGCGGATTGCCGGGTGACACGATCGACCGGCACGCCACGGCTCGCGGCCTGCCCAACGCCCTGATCGAGATCCGCCAGGATCTCATCGGCGGCCCGGAGGGTCAGGAGGAATGGGCGCAGCGCTTCGCCCGTATCCTCGGGCCGATGCTGCGCAGGGCAATCGCCTGAAGGTGATCACCCTTGTTTTTGCCGGCCTCGATCGCCAGGGCCCGCTTCCGCGGGCTCTAGCTTTCGCTCCACTCGACGCCTTCCGGGGCTCACGCCTCGAAATGCCCACTTCGCGCGGCGCTCTTCGCGCCGCGAAGCCGCTCAAGCGGCTTCGCGTGATCGCTCGGCGATGCTGCGCCCGCTTGACGCGACCGCGCCGCAGGACGACCTCTGCGGCATCCGATCGACTGAGAGACCCGCACCATGTCCGACCCAATGAACGGAATCGACCCCGCGACGCAGACCGAGCTGGAGGCGGCCGTGTTCCGCCGCCTCGTCTCGCATCTGCGCAACCGCACCGATGTGCAGAACATCGATCTGATGAATCTGGCCGGCTTCTGCCGCAACTGCCTGTCGAACTGGCTCAAGGACGCGTCGGATGAGCGCGGACTCGGCCTTTCGAAGGACCAGAGCCGCGAGCATGTCTACGGCATGCCCTACGAGGAGTGGAAGCAGAAGCACCAGACCGAGGCGAGTCCCAACCAGCAGGCACGCTTCGCCTCCGGTCAGACCGGCGGCCACTGAGGGGCGGACCCGGCATCAACGAGCAGGTAAGGTTGATGCCGTAACCCCTGGGCATCCGGCGTGGGTCTTCGGGCGCACGCCATCCCTCGCGTGAAGGAGCGCCGCCATGGCCGCCTCGCCTGCCCCCGCCGTCGATCCGTCCTCGGTCGCCGCCGACCAGCTCAAGAGCATCATCGAGCGCATCGAGCGCCTCGAAGAGGAGAAGGCTGGCATCGCGGGCGACATCAAGGACGTCTACGCCGAAGCCAAGGCCAACGGTTTCGACGTGAAGGTGCTGCGTAAGATCATCTCGCTGCGCAAGCGCGACCACGACGAGCGCCAGGAGGAGGAGGCGATCCTCGAATTGTACCTTCAGGCGCTCGGGATGGCGTAGGACCTATCCGCGTCGCGGGGGCGGAGCCGAAGCGAACCGGCGAGCGAGCCTTCGAGAGAGGGCTGCGCCGCCGTCCGTTCGGGCTTCGCCTCGCGTCAACGGGCAAGGGCGGGTCCGTTGGTAACGGAGCCGGTGAACCGTGCCGCCGAGAACGGCCACGGCTCTGTCGAGAAGCGGCTTGCGAGCGGCTCCGAAGGGATGTGCAGCGCCTCCGCAGGCAAAACTTCGTCGGGGCGCGGCCGTGCCAGCGCCACGCGGACGGGAGCCGCCGCGACCACGGGCTCGGAGACACCTTCAACAGCCGCGAAGAGCAGACCACGCATCTGCTCGCGCGGGTCGGCATCCGCGAGCACGCGGGATGCCTCGGGAGGGCTGCGCTCCGTGGTGTCGGACGCGGCGTCGGCTTCCGCCTGCGCGACATGCACCATGCCGCCGAGGCCTTCGCCGTTGAGGGAGGCCAGCCGCACCGGACGCTGCGGCGGAAGGGGAATGGTGAGAGCCGTGGCGACAACGGCAAATTCGGAGGGACGCCGCGGCGGCAGCGGCGCGACCACGGATTGCTCCGTCTCGCCCGTCAGCAATTCCTTCGCTGAAGCTCCGTCGCGACGCAGACTCGTCGCGCGCAGGGCCTCAGAGGCGCTGGGCGCAGCGTAGGCCATCGCCGCGGAGGCGTCGGCCGGGTCGGCGCTGGCGACGGCGATGCTCGGCTTGGCCCGCGCCTTGGATGGCGCCGGCGCATTGGCGAGCGCGGCCGGCGGCGCGTCCGTCCCACTGCCGCCGAAGAGCGAGGCGAAGAAACGCTTGAGGCCCGGCCCGTCATCGATCTCGTCGGCGCTGGCGACCGCGGTGTAGCCGAGCACCGTGCCGCCGCGCGACAGGATCTCGGCGCGCGCCTCCTCGTAGCGAGCGAGCGGCTTGCCGTCGGCGGGGAGGTGGACGGTCTTGCCGTCCGGGAACAGGCGGGCGAGCTGGTCATGGCTCATGCGCGGCCAGGAGCGCACCGAGCCGACATCGAGATGGACGAAGGGAGAGCCGGAGCGAGGATACCAGCCGACGCCGCCGCGCTGCATCCGCATGCCGATAGCACGGATCTGATCGATCGAGGCATCGGTGAGATAGAAATCCATGGCCTTACCGAGCATGTGCTGGCTGGTCTCGGCCACGCCCGAGGAGCGGCGGCGCAGCATCCCGTTCGTCTTCGGGCTGCGATAAGCGGAGACGATGCGCAGCGGGGCGGTCGAACCGATGGAGCGCTGCGCCTCCCAGACGACGTCGAACAGGCGCGGGTCCATCTTGATCGATTCGTTCTCGCGCCAATCCCGCAGGAGCCAGTTGAGCTGGTCGAGGGCGGCGCGGTCGAAGCGCCCATTGCGCTTGAACGTCACCGACAGGCTCTCGCCGGTATGCTCGTGCGCCAGAGAAAGGCTGCGCGTGTCGCCGTTGGCGACCGCGTCCTGAGTCTCGGCAGTCCCGACCAGGAGCAGGGCGGTCATGGCGCCGGCGGCCGAAGCGAGACGCTTCAGACGCGAAGTCCGTTTGGAGGGCAGGCGGTTCCGGATCGTGCGCAGCATGGTCCTCACCTCGCGGGACGGGCGCGACATCGGCGATGCCGCGAGGGGCGCAAAGGTGGCCGAGGACCGGAAAGGCGGGTCGTTTCGGGGCCCATGCTGCTCGCCGTCTTCAGCGACCGCTACGGGCGAACCGTGGCAAAAAAGAGCCTCGCAAGTCCCTCAACCGGCGCTGTCCCACACGGGATGGAGAAATCGCCGATCTGGGCGGGAAACAGCGTGGCCTCGCGCCTACCAGAAGCTGCGCTGCGGATAGGCGTAGACTTGGCTGCCCTCCGTCTCGCCGAACATGTCGGGCGCCCGACGCGGTGCCGTGCGGCGCACGGGCTCGCGCGGCGCAGCCTGACGCGGCACCGGGCGGGCCTCGGCGGCCTTCTTGCCCGCGGCGGGAGCCTTCGCCACCGCGTCCGAGCGGGAACTGAGACCCAGCGCAACCTTCATCGAGCCGTCATAGCCGTAAAGGTCGGGGAGGGTGCGGTAGGAGCCGAGATCATCCACCTCCGCGGTGAAGTAGGCGAGATGGACCGGCAGCTTCTCGGGCAGGCGCAGTGTCCGCTCGCCCTTGCCGATCAGCTTCTTCAGGCGCTCCTGCGTCCAGTTCGGCAACACCGCGTCGGCGAACCGGAACGGATCGTCCACGCGGACGCAGCCGTGGCTGAAGGCGCGGGTCGAGGCCGAGAACAGCGAGCGGTTCGGCGTGTCGTGCAGATAGACCGCGTGCTGGTTGGGGAACATGAACTTGATGAAGCCGAGCGCATTCCGCTCGCCCGGCGGCTGACGCAGGGAGATGTTGCCGCCACGCCGCACGACCTCGAACCCGGCGGTGCGGCCGGAGGCGAGCATCTGCTTGAGGATCGAGGGCGGCACGTACCAGGACGGATTGACGACAGCATACTCCATCATCCCCGAGAAGGTCGGCGTCGGGCTCGTCGGCTTACCAACGATCACCCGCGTCTCGTCGCGAAGGCGCCCCTCACGAAAAACCTTCAGCTTGAATTCCGGCACGTTGACGAAGACGTAGTCCGGCCCGAGTTCGGAGGGCAGCCATCGCCAGCGCTCCATGTTGACGAGGATGTCGGCCTCACTCGCGCTCGCCTTCGGCACGCTCGGATTGGCGAGCGCTGCGACGGTGGCGCGGGTGAGCGTTCCGTTCGCCGGCAAGCCGCGGCTGCGCTGGAAGTCCCTCACGGCGTCGGCAACGGAGCGGTCGTAGGCGTTGGACTCGCCGGGCGCGGCATCGAGCGTGCCGGCCGAACGCGATTCGAGACCGAACCGGCTGCGCAGCAGGGGCACCCGCGGATCGCTCATCCCGAGCTTGAGGATGGGTCCGTCTGGAAGCTTGACGCTCGGCGCTCCCTGCGTCCGCCCGGCCCTCAGGCCGGCGAGCCGCTGCTTCAGGGCGAGGTAGCCCGGCTGGCGCGGATTGTAGCCCTGCAGCACCTCGCCGGCCCCGGCGCCCGCCGCGGCGAGGCGGGTCAGCACCGCGTCGGCACTCGGCAGGTCGAGGGTGGGCGTGATCAGCTTCGAAATCGCGGCCGGGTTCACCCGTCCGCCGCGGGCGTCGCGGGCGTAGAGGGCAAGCGAGGCGGAGAGCTTGAGGTCGGCCTCGGCGATCTCGGCATCCGTGTCCGGGCGGCTGAGCTTGCCCACCGCCGGCACCGGGTAGGCGCTCGGATCGAGCCCGTCCTCCCCCGCCGCGCGCAGGCGCGCGATCGCCGCGTTGGCGGCGGCATTGAAGGCGCCCTTCTCGATCCAGATCGGCTTGAAATCGCCGAGCGCGTAGAAGGCTTGGATCGCCTCGCGATCCTTTCCGGTCAGCCGCTGCAGCAGCGGCGCGGTGTCGTTGAGGCGGGCATAGACGGCCGCCGGAAGCGGCTCGCTTGGTGCCACCGGTGCAGGCGGCCCTTGGATGACGGTGATCGGAGCTGGCTCCTCCGGCGGTGCGGGAGCTTCCGCAGTCGAAGGTACCCCCTCGCTCGTATCAGGGGAGAGGGCGGGGGTCTCCGCCGGATCGACCGCGGCCTTCCGGATGACGACCTCGCTCCCGGCGGCGGGCTCCTCAGCGCGGACCGGGGCTTGGCCGAAGGCGAAAAGGGCGGCCAAGGCGACGGACAGGGTCCGTCCGATGCCCGTTCCGGCTCCCGATGCAGCGCGCATATCGGCAACTCCCTGGATACGGCCGAGAATGCCGCAGCTCTGCTTAAAGATCATCGACCCAAGCGCGACCGTGCGCAACCACACGGCCATGCTTTAAGGCCAAGCCGAACCCTGTGAGCGAACAGCCGAGCCTGGCCGGCTGTTCCCTCCGCCCCCGGTATCAGGCGGCGTCTTCGGAACGCTCCTCCTCGTCGAGGCCGAGCTCCTTGAGCTTGCGGTAGAGGGTGGATCGGCCGATTCCGAGGCGGCGGGAGACTTCGGACATTCGGCCGCGGTAGAATTGCAGGGCGAAGCGGATCACCTCCGCCTCGACCGTCTCCATCGTCTTCATGTCGCCGGTCTCCTCGACCACGAGGGACATCGCGTGTGGGTCGCGCACCTCGACGCGGACGATCTCCCGCACCGGTTCCAGGCCGCCCGCCGGCAGGGCCGCTTGCACCGGCAGGGGCGGGATGCGCACGTCGAAACCCTCGACCTGCGCGGCGATCTGCGGGAATTCCGCCACCGTCAGCTCGTCGCCGTCGGCGAGCACCACCGCGCGGAACAAAGCGTTCTCCAGCTGGCGCACGTTGCCGGGCCAGGGATAGCGCGAGAGCAGCGCCATGGCCTCCGCCGTGATGCCGCGCAGGCGCTTGCCTTCCTCCGCCGCGAACCGGGCGCAGAACGAGCGCACCAGATCCGGAATGTCCTCGCGCCGCGCTCGCAGCGGCGGCAGCGTCATCGGGAAGACGTTGAGACGGTAATAGAGATCCTCGCGGAATTTGCCCTCCTTCACGAGGTCGAGCAGCGAGCGGTTGGTGGCCGAGATCAGGCGGATATCGACGCGCACGGCGCGCTTGCCGCCGACCGGATCAACCTCTCCCTCCTGCAGCGCCCGCAGGAGCTTCACCTGGGCGTCGAGCGGAAGCTCGCCGATCTCGTCGAGGAACAGCGTGCCGCCCGAGGCTTCGACGAATTTGCCAACATGCTTCTCAGTGGCGCCGGTGAAGGCCCCCTTCTCGTGGCCGAACAGGGTCGATTCGACGAGGTTCTCGGGGATCGCGCCGCAATTCACGGTGACGAAGGGCTTGCCGCGCCTGTCGCCCGAGCCCTGGATCGCCCGGGCCAGCACCTCCTTGCCGACGCCCGACTCGCCCTCGATCAGAACGGGGATGTTCGACTTCGCCGCCCGCTCGGCGAGCCTTATCACCCGCTCCATGTCCGAGCTCTTCGAGGCGAGATCCTTGAAGCCGAGGGCCCCGGAGGCACGGCGGCGCATCCGACGCACCTCCTCCTCGAGCTGATCGACCCGCAGGGCATTCTTGATCGAGACCTGTAGCCGCTCGGCGCCGGCCGGCTTGACCACGAAATCGACGGCGCCCGCCCGCATGGCGTTCACCACCGCGTCGATGGAGCCGTTCGAGGTCTGAACGATGACCGGCGTGTCGATCCCGCCCTTGCGCATTTCGGCGAGCACGCCGAGGCCATCCATGCCGCCGGGCATGACGAGGTCGAGCAGCACGACATCGACGCTCTCGCCGCCGCGCAGGAGGTTCAGCCCGTCATGCCCGTTCTCCGCGATCCGGGCCTCGAAGCCGAGGCGGCGCACCATCGCCTCGGCGAGGCGGCGCTGGACGGGATCGTCGTCGATGATGAGAACGGTGGTCGACATGCGGGGCGCCTCGCTTTCCGCTCGAGCCGGCCGCGGGCCGGCACCGTCTCCGAGGGAGATCGGCGGGCGCAGGGCGGCGGGCTGTTTCGTTTCGAGGCACAGGATCGCCCACGAGCGTAAAGCGCCGCTTAACGACGCTCGAATTTGATCGCGGCCGCCTTCCAAAAGACATTGCCAACGATCCGTGAGCCCTCCGGCTCACGGGATTGGCCAACGCGGTTGATCGTACGGGCCTCGCGCTCGATATCTGACCCCGACCGTGTCGGGCTCCTTGCGCCGACCCGCGGTCCGATGCGTCGAGGAAACAGCACATCATGTCGAGCCGAGCCGTTTTCGCTGCCCTGTCCGCGGAGTTGCCGAGGGGGGCCGAAGAGCTTGCGACCGTGCGCAGCGCGTTGCAGGCGGTCGATCTCGGCGTGTTGCCCGAATGGGACCTGACCGACCTCTATTCCGGCATGGATGCGCCCGCCTTCCGAGACGATCTCGACCGGGCCGAGGCGGAGAGCCGCGCCTTCGCCGCACGTTATGCCGGCCGGATCGCCGAGATCGCCTCCGGGCCGGACGCCTCGTCCGTCCTCGGCGAGGCGGTGCAGGCCTACGAGCGGATCGAGGATCTGATGGGGCGGCTGATGTCCTATGCCGGGCTCGTCTATTCCGGCGACACCACCGACGAGACCCGCGCCAAGTTCTACGGCGATACCCGCGAGCGGCTGACCGCGGCGTCGGGTGACCTGTTGTTCTTCGGCCTGGAACTGAACCGCGTCGAGGATGGCGTGCTCGATGCGGCGATGACGGACGGCCCGCTCGCGCACTACCGACCCTGGATCGAGGATCTGCGCCGCGAGAAGCCCTATCAGCTCGACGACCGCACGGAGAAGCTGTTCCTCGACAAGTCGGTGACGTCGAGCGCGGCCTGGGACCGGCTGTTCAACGAGACCATCGCCTCGCTGCGCTTCCCCGTGCAGGGCGAGCGCCTGACGCTGGAGCCGACGCTCAACAAGCTCCAGGATCCCGACGGCGCCGTGCGCAAGGAGGCGGCGCTCGCCCTCGGCGACACGCTGCGGGCGAACCTGCGCATCTTCACGCTGATCACCAACACGCTCGCCAAGGACAAGGAGATCTCCGACCGCTGGCGCGGCTTCAAGGACGTGGCCGATGCCCGCCACCTCTCGAATCGCGTCGAGCCGGAAGTCGTCGCCGCCATGGTCGAGGCCGTGCGCGCGGCCTATCCGCGCCTGTCGCACCGCTACTATCGGCTGAAGGCCAAGTGGTTCGGCGTCGAGGCGCTGCCCTACTGGGACCGCAACGCGCCGCTGCCGAAGGTCGAGCAGCGCACGATCCCCTGGGCGCAGGCGCGCGACACGGTGCTGGAGGCCTACAACGCCTTCTCGCCGGACATGGCCGGCATCGCCAGAAGATTCTTCGACGGCGGCTGGATCGACGCGCCGACCCGGCCCGGCAAGGCGCCCGGCGCCTTCGCACACCCGACCGTCCCCTCAGCCCACCCCTACGTGCTGGTGAACTACCAGGGTAAGCCGCGGGACGTGATGACGCTGGCGCACGAACTCGGCCACGGCGTGCATCAGGTGCTCGCCGCTGGCAACGGTGCGCTGATGGCGCCGACGCCGCTGACGCTGGCGGAGACCGCCAGCGTGTTCGGTGAGATGCTGACCTTCCGCCGCCTGCTGGGCCACACCACCGACCCGACCCAGCGCCGGGCGATGCTGGCAGCCAAGGTCGAGGACATGATCAACACGGTGGTGCGCCAGATCGCGTTCTACTCCTTCGAACGGAAGGTCCATCTCGCCCGCGCCAAGGGCGAGCTGACGGCCGAGCAGATCAACGAACTCTGGATGTCGGTGCAGTCGGAGAGCCTCGGCCCGGCGATCACCCTCGACAAGGGCTACGAGCCGTTCTGGGCCTACATCCCGCACTTCATCCACTCGCCGTTCTACGTCTACGCCTACGCCTTCGGCGATTGCCTCGTGAACTCGCTCTACGGCGTCTATGCCCGCGCCGAGCCGGGCTTCGTCGAGCGCTACTTCGACCTGCTCTCGGCCGGCGGCTCGAAGCCCTACGGCGAGTTGCTCAAGCCGTTCGGCCTCGACGCCAGCGATCCGGGGTTCTGGCAGATCGGGCTCGGCATGATCGAGGGGATGATCGCCGAGCTGGAGGCGATGGAAGACGCGTAGCCCTTACTCTATGGGCCTTAGAACCTATTCCGGTAGGGTTTGTTGAGCGGCGATGATCCCGCAGGCGAAGTGGACGAGGGCTCGGTAGTTCCGGGGCTTTTTGGGCCAGCGGATGAGGATGCCACGGAAGCGGTTGAGCCAAGCGTGGGCGCGCTCGACGACCCATCTGCGCGCCTTGGCCCCGCGGTGGCGTTTGGCGTGGATCTCCTCGCCTCGGCGGCGCAGGTGGAGGGTGAAGCCGCGCTCCTCGACCAAGGTCCGGGAGGTGGCGTAGTCGTATCCCTTGTCGAGGCACAGGTGCAGGGGCGAGCGTCTGGTCGGTTTGGGCCGGGCGACGGGTACGGCGTCCAAGGTCTCACCCATGAGAAGATGGTCGTTGACGTTGGCGCCCGCGATGACGACGCTGATCGGGACGCCGCGTCCGTCAGTGAGCACCGAGCGCTTGACCCCGCGCTTGCCGCGGTCGGTCGGGTTGGGGCCGGTTTTTTCCCCCACCCAGGGGCGCCTTGCCCATGGCTGCATCCAGCGACAACCACGTCCAGTCGATCCCGACCAGATCGTCGTAGGCCAGCAGGCCCTCCCGCCAGAACGCCTCGAACACCCCGGCCTGCGTCCACTCCTGGAACCGGCGATGGGCCGAGGAAGAGGTGCAGATCCCGGTGGCGGTCAGGGCGTTCCACTGGCATCCGGTGCGCAGCACGAACAGGATCGCGTCCATCGCCTTGCGATCGGGCGTCCGCGGGTTGTGACAGCCCAGAGGATGAGGCGGACGTGGAGGCAGCAAGCGCTCCATCCGCGCCCACAGATCGTCGGGCAGGCGATAGCCGTCGTCCAGAACTGACGGCTTGCTCGGGCGGCGCTTGCGAGGCTCGGTCATCCCGACAAACTAGGGCGCCGAGCCTCAGCGCCTAGCGAGATAGGTTCTTAGCTCAGACGTGTTGTACGCGCGTTGAACGCGGATAAGGCGCGAGAGCCCATCCCATGAAGCTCGAAGTCAAGCGCATCGGAAATTCGACTGGTCTGATCCTGCCGAAGGAACTCGTCGGCAGGCTCTAACTGGATCAGGGCGATTGGCTGCACGTCACCGAGAACGCCAACGGTACGCTGCATCTCTCGCCCTGCGATCCGACCTTCGAGAAGGGCATGAGGATCGCTGAGAAGGCGATGAAGACCTATCGAAACGCGCTCGCCGAGCTGGCGAAGTGAGCGAGATTTTCTGACTGACCAGCGATCTCGTCCAGGCCATCCACGCACAGCAGCTCAAGCTCTTCGGTGGGCCTCCGGGCTTGCGCAACGAGGGGGCACTTGAATCGGCCCTCGGTCGACCCATCAACCGTGCAGGCTATGGTGAGCCGGACCTAGCCGAACGAGCGGCCGCCTACGCCTTCGGCGTCGCCAAAAATCACCCCTTCATCGACGGCGGCAAGCGTGCCGCCCTGCTGGCGCTCGTCACCTTCCTCGGTCTGAATGATATCGACTTCGTCGTCGATGAAGCGGAGGCGGTGCTGATGATTCGCGGCCTTGCCGCGGGCGAGATCGACGAATCCAGTCTGATCCGTTGGATTCGCGACACCTGGCCGAAGGCGTAGCGCGATCCGCGGCGCGCCGTCCCAGCACTCTGGGCGCGGCCCCGGACGGTGCCTATCTCCGGTCACGTCCTGTCAGGAATTGATCCCAGCCCATGGCCGAGACCGACCGCGAAGCCAACCGCTTCACCGCCCGCGCGAGCCGCTACGCCAGCGTCGGCGCCAATGTCGGGGGCGTGGCCGCGCGAATGGCGGCGGCGCGCCTGTTCGGCGGCAAGGACGGCGCGAGCCTGAACAACGCTGCGGCTCTGGCCCAGGCGCTCGGCGGCCTCAAGGGGCCGATCATGAAGGTGGCGCAGCTGCTCGCCACCGTGCCGGATCTCCTGCCGCCTGAATACGCTGCCGAGCTGCAGAAGCTTCAAGCAGACGCGCCGCCGATGGGCGCCGCCTTCGTCAAGCGTCGGATGATGGCCGAACTCGGGGCCGACTGGCAGACCCGCTTCGGCCGCTTCGACCTCAAGCCCGCCGCCGCGGCCTCCCTCGGTCAGGTCCACCGCGCCGAATCACTCGACGGCGCGCCGCTCGCCTGCAAGCTTCAGTATCCCGACATGCAGTCGGCGGTGGAAGCCGACCTCAAGCAACTTCAGGTCGCCTTCGCCCTGCACCGTCGCATGAATTCCTGGCTCGATACCTCGGAGATCGCCAAGGAGATCGGCGCGCGGGTTCGCGAGGAGCTGGATTACAGCAGGGAGGCCAAGCATGCCGCCCTCTACGGCGATGTGCTCAAGGACATCGACGCGGTGCGGGTGCCGACGGTGCATCCCAGCCTCTCGACGAAGCGGCTGCTCACTCTCGGCTGGCTCGACGGTGAGCGAATCCTCACCTTCGCCGATGCCCCGATCGAGACCCGCAATCGCATCGCTCAGGCGATGTTCAAGGCGTGGTGGCACCCCTTCAGCCGCGCCGCCGTGATTCACGGCGACCCGCATCTGGGCAACTACACCGTCTTCTCGGAGGACGGCGAGGCGCAGGGCATCAACCTGCTCGATTACGGCTGCGTGCGCATCTTCCACCCGCGCTTCGTCGGCGGCGTGGTCGACCTCTATCGCGGGCTGTTGGAAGACGACCGGGACCGCGTCGTCCACGCCTATGAGGTCTGGGGTTTCAAGCGCCTCGACAAGGAAACGGTCGACATCCTCAACATCTGGGCCCGGTTCATCTACGGCCCCCTGCTCGAAGACCGCACGCGCACCGTCGCGGACGGCGTCGAGCCCGGCGCCTACGGACGGCGGGAAGCGTTCTCCGTGCATCAGGCGCTCAAAGAGCGCGGTCCGGTGACGATTCCACAGGAATTCGTCTTCATGGACCGGGCGGCGGTCGGGCTCGGTGCCGTGTTCCTGCACCTGCGCTCCGAACTGAACTACCACCGCCTGTTCGAAGCCGAGATCGAGCGCTTCTCCCTCGAGACGCTCTCCCAGCGTCAGGAAATGGCGCTGGCCGAGGCTGGGCTACCGGCCCCGGCATAACAAAAGTCGGCTCACGATCCACCACCCTGACCGTCAAGCTGATTGCGAGTGAGTTAGCCTTGCGCTAAATCCGCGCGTGACAAGCAAAACGATACCAGGGAACGGGCGCGCAATGGCGGACACGAAGACCCTCACCGGCCTGAACTACAGCCCGGCGATGGACGAGAAGACCCACGAGCAGACCTACCGGGGCTTCGTCCGCTTCGTCGAGATCGGCACCGTCACCGTACTGTGCTGGGTCGTGGCACTGGCCATCGGCGGCGTGCACGAGGCCTGGGTGACCGCGATCATCGGCGTGCTGGTGTCCTGGGTGGCGGCCGCCGCCGGTGCCTTCGTCCCGGCCATCGGATGGAAGGCTCAGGCCTTCGTCCTCGCCGCACTCCTCGCGATCCTCTTCCTGAGCTGAGGATTGAGGTTTTCGGGCCGGCCCTCCGGGTCGGCCTTTTTCAGATCTGAACTTCCAAGAAGGCTCGGATACCGGCACGCCGAAAGGCGGCTGTAAGAACGGGAGCAACTGATGCGTATTGCCGTCTTGACGGAGACGGACCCGATAGAACCACGGGTCGCGGCCGTCCCAGAAACGGTCAAGAAGTTCATTGGTCTGGGCAGCGAGGTCGTCGTGCAATCGGGAGCGGGCGCCAAAGCCGGCGTTCCCGATGCCGAGTACGAAGCCGCCGGCGCCAAGATCGCCGGGAGCGCCGAGGAGGCGCTTTCGGGCGCCGATCTCGTCCTCAAGGTCCGCCGTCCGAACACGGACGAACTGGCCAAGATCCAGAAGGGCGCCACGGTCGTCGCGATCATGGATCCCTACGGCCACGAGGATGCGCTGAAGGCCGCGGCCGAAGCTGGCGTGAACACCTTCGCCATGGAGCTGATGCCCCGCATCACCCGCGCGCAGGTGATGGACGTCCTCTCCTCCCAGGCGAACCTCGCCGGCTACCGCGCCGTGGTCGATGGCGCTGCCGAGTACGGCCGCTCCCTGCCGATGATGATGACCGCCGCCGGTACCGTTCCGGCCGCCCGCATCTTCATCATGGGCGTCGGCGTCGCCGGCCTCCAGGCCATCGCCACCGCCCGCCGCATGGGTGCCGTGGTGACCGCCACCGACGTGCGGCCCGCCACCAAAGAACAGGTCGAATCGCTCGGCGCGAAGTTCGTCGCCGTCGAGGACGACGAGTTCAAGCAGGCCGAGACCTCCGGCGGCTACGCCAAGGAGATGTCGGCCGAGTACCAGAAGAAGCAGGCGGAGCTGGTCAAGGGCCACATCGCCAAGCAGGACATCGTCATCACCACGGCGCTGATCCCCGGCCGGCCCGCGCCGAAGCTCGTCTCCGAGGAGATGGTCGCTTCGATGAAGCCCGGTTCGGTGCTCGTCGACCTCGCGGTCGAGCGCGGCGGCAACGTCGCCGGCGCCAAGGCGGGTGAGATCGTCACCGTCGGCAACGGCGTGAAGATCGTCGGCCACGTCAACGTGCCGGGCCGCCTCGCGGCGACCGCGTCGAGCCTCTACGCCCGCAACCTCTACGCCTTCGTCGAGACGATGATCGACAAGGAAGCGAAGGCGCTGGCGGTGAATTGGGACGACGAACTCGTCAAGGCCACCAACCTCACCCGCGACGGTCAGGTGGTGCACCCCAACTTTCAGCCCAAAGCCTGATCGGTCGCGGAGGATCTCACCATGGCAACCCCCCTTCCGCCCGTCTCGCCTGCTGATCAGGCAAACGCCGCCGCCGCCGCCGCGCGCGCCGCGGCCGACATCGCCCAACAGAACGCCGCCCACGCCCAGTCGATCGCCGACGCGCTCGGCCACGGCGTGGCCGCCGCCACCCACGGCGCGGTCGATCCGACCGTGTTCCGGCTGGCCATCTTCGTGCTCGCGATTTTCGTCGGCTATTACGTCGTGTGGTCGGTGACGCCCGCGCTGCACACGCCGCTGATGTCCGTCACCAACGCGATCTCCTCCGTCATCATCGTCGGCGCGCTGCTGGCCGTCGGCGTCCCGCTGATCGAGAAGGGCACCGGCTGGGCCCGCTTCTTCGGCTTCATCGGTATCGTCCTCGCCTCCGTGAACATCTTCGGCGGCTTCCTCGTCACGCAGCGCATGCTCGGCATGTACAAGAAGAAGGCTTGAGGCGATGTCGGAAAACGTCTCTTCCCTTCTCTACATCGTCTCCGGCGTCCTGTTCATCATGGCGCTGCGGGGGCTCTCGCACCCGACGACCGCTCGTCAGGGCAACCTCTACGGCATGGTGGGCATGGGGCTCGCCATCCTCACCACGCTGGTCGGCCATCCGCCATCCGGCCTCGGCGCCTGGATCCTCGTTCTCCTCGGCCTCGCCATCGGCGGCGGCGCGGGTGCGGTGATCGCCAAGCGGGTGCCGATGACGGCGATGCCGCAGCTCGTCGCCGCCTTCCACTCGCTGGTCGGCCTCGCGGCGGTCGCGGTGGCGGCCGGTGCGCTCTACGCGCCCCAGGCCTTCGGCATCCTTGAGAACGGCCACTTCCACAAGCAGTCGTTGTTCGAGATGGGTCTCGGCGTGGCGATCGGCGCGATCACCTTCACCGGTTCGGTCATCGCCTTCGCCAAGCTCGACGGGCGTATGTCCGGTAAGCCGATCATGCTGCCGGGCCGGCACATCATCAACCTCGCCATGGCGATTGGTCTGCTGGTGCTCATCGGCATCTTCATCGGCACCGAGTCGAAGGTGGCGTTCTGGCTGATCGTGATCGTCTCGCTGGTACTCGGCGGCCTGATCATCATCCCGATCGGCGGCGCCGACATGCCCGTCGTCGTGTCGATGCTCAACTCCTACTCGGGCTGGGCGGCGGCCGGCATCGGCTTCACCCTAGGCAACCTCGCGCTCATCATCACGGGCTCGCTGGTCGGCTCCTCGGGCGCGATCCTGTCCTACATCATGTGTCACGCGATGAACCGCTCGTTCATCTCGGTGATCCTCGGCGGCTTCGGCGGTGATTCCGCCGCGGCGGCCGGCGGTGGCCAGGTCGAGACCCGTCCCGTGAAGCAGGGTTCGCCGGACGACGCGGCCTACATCATGAAGAACGCCGAGAAGGTCATCATCGTCCCCGGCTACGGCATGGCGGTCGCCCAGGCGCAGCACTCCCTGCGTGAGATGGCCGACCTGCTGAAGAAGGAAGGCGTGGACGTGAAGTACGCCATCCACCCGGTGGCGGGCCGCATGCCGGGGCACATGAACGTGCTTCTGGCGGAAGCCAACGTGCCCTACGACGAGGTGTTCGAGCTGGAGGACATCAACGGCGAGTTCCCGCAGGCCGACGTTGCCTTCGTGATCGGCGCCAACGACGTTACCAACCCGGCCGCCAAGACCGACAAGGCCTCGCCGATCTACGGCATGCCGATCCTCGACGTGGAAAAGGCGAAGACCGTTCTCTTCATCAAGCGCGGCATGGGCTCGGGCTACGCCGGCGTCGAGAACGAGGTGTTCTTCCGCGACAACACGATGATGCTGTTCGGCGACGCCAAGAAGGTCGTCGACAGCATCCTCAAGAACCTCTGATCGGCCCGAAACGGCCGTGAGATGCGGGGCGGGCGAGCCATCGTCCGCCCCGCTGTCGTTTGAAGGGCGCAGTCTTTGCCGGCCGAAGCGGCTATGCTCGCCCCGTGTCCGCTGCCATGTCCCTCGCCCCGCCCCTCGATCTGCCTCGCCCCTTCCTCGACATCACCGCCTCGGTGCTCGGGCGGCCCTGGCGCGAGCGATGCGGTGATCCCGCTCTCCAGGCGCTGGCGACGACGATGACTCAGGCCTATGGCCTGCCGGATCTGCTCGCCCGCGTCCTCGTCGGGCGCGGCGTGCGGCCGGCCGAGGCCGAGGCCTACCTGTCCCCGCGCCTGCGCGACCTGATGCCGGACCCCGCCGTGCTCGTGGATATGGAGGCGGCGGTCGATCGCCTCGCCCACGCCGTGCGGGCCCGCGAGGCGGTGGCGATCTTCGGCGATTACGACGTGGACGGCGCGTCGAGCGCCGCGCTTCTCGCCGCGTATCTGCGGGCGCTCGGGCTGAAGGTGCGCATCCACATCCCCGACCGCATCACGGAAGGCTATGGCCCGAATGTCGGCGCCGTCACGGCTTTGCGCGAGGAGGGCGCGAGCCTGCTCGTCTGCGTCGATTGCGGCACCGCCGGACATGAACCGCTAGCCGCCGCGGCAGCCCTCGGCCTCGACGTGATCGTGCTCGATCACCACGGTGCGCCGGAAGAGCTTCCGCAGACGCGAGCCCTGGTCAATCCGAACCGACTCGATGACCTTTCCGGTCTCGGCCATCTCTGCGCGGCGGGCGTCGTCTTCATGACCCTCGTCGCGCTCGCGCGGCGCTTGCGGGGGGAGGGTGCTTTCGCCTCGACCGCCGAGCCGCGCCTCACCGACTTCCTCGACCTCGTGGCCCTCGCCACCGTCGCCGACGTGGTACCGCTCGTCGGGCTCAACCGCGCCTTCGTCGTCCAGGGTCTAGCGGTGATGCGGGGTCGGGGCCGGCCGGGGCTGGCGGCCCTTCTCGACGCCGCCGGACTGAGCGAGCCACCGGAAGCATGGCATCTCGGCTTCCTCGTCGGGCCGCGCATCAATGCCGGCGGCCGCATCGGCGATGCCGGCCTCGGCGCGCGGTTGCTCACCACGGCCGATCCGATAGAGGCGCGCCGCATCGCCGACGAGTTGGACCGGCTCAACCGGGAGCGCCAAGCCATCGAGGCGCAGGCGGTCGCCGAGGCCGAGGCCGAGATGGACGCTCGCCTCGCCCGCGATCCCGATCGTCCGGTCCTGATCGCCGCCTCGCCCGAATGGCATCCCGGCATTGTCGGACTCATCGCCGCCCGCTTGAAGGAGCGTTTCGGCCGGCCGGCCTTCGCCTTCGCCGTCAAGCCCGATGGAAGCGCGGTCGGCTCGGGACGCTCGGTCGTCGGCGCGGATCTTGGCGGGGCGGTGCGCGGCGTGGTCGAGGCCGGGCTCGCGGTCAAGGGCGGGGGGCACGCGATGGCCGCGGGTGTCACCCTTGCGGCCGGGGGGCTTGAGGCCTTCGGTGCGAGCCTCTCGCGCGATCTGACCGAGGCCGTCGGCCGGGCGCGGGCGGCCGAGGCGCTGCTGATCGACGGTACGGTGAGCGCTGGCGGCGCGACCGCGGAACTGGTGCGGCTGATCCAGCGTGCCGGCCCCTTCGGCCAGGGCGCACCGGAACCGGTGATGGCACTGCCGCGCCATCGCCTCGTCGATGCAGGGATCGTCGGCAACGGACATGTCCGCGCGCGCCTCGTCAGCGGTGACGGGCAGGCGGTCGGTGGCATCGCTTTTCGCGCCGCTCAGAGCCCGGTCGGCGGCGCTCTGCTCGGCGGCATCGGCCGCACGTTCCACGTCGCCGGCACGCTCTCCTGCGACCGCTGGCGCGGTGCGGAACGGGCTCAAGTGCGAATCTGCGATCTCGCGCCCTGTGGATAGAAATCGGATCGAACGGATCGGTTGACACCCGATCAGAGCCTCACCATAAGGGCCTCGCCCGCCGCGAATGAAACGCGGCGACCCGGTTTGGGGGAATGTCCCGAGCGGCAAAGGGGGCGGACTGTAAATCCGCTGCGTAAGCTTCGTAGGTTCGAGTCCTACTTCCCCCACCAAACACATCCGACGCACACGACCTCGACTCCCCGGATCGCGATCCGGCCTGTCGCTGAATCTCGGGCTGGGACGCAGGCCTTGGATCCTGATCGGTCTGGCTGCGGGTGGCGCCAAATACCAGCAATCTCTTGATGAATCCGTCGGCCTTTGCGCTGAGCGGACGACGGCTGAAGTGCCTCCGCGCCACGCCAGGAATCTGTTCACAGATTTCGGCATGCGCACGCTGATTAACCTGCGTTAGTTCCGCCCGCCATTCGTAGCGCTAGGTTGCGGCGACTCGGCCAGGGAAACTCAGTGTCCAACCCGCTCGTCCGCAAGCTGGAAAACTTCGTTCGCCTCTCTCCGGAGGAGAAGCAGGCTTTGGAGAAGATCGCTCAGCCCGCACGAAGGTTGGGAGCCCGAGAGGATGTGATCCGCGACGGGGAGCGGCCGCGTCACGTTCATGTCGTTCTTGAAGGCTGGGCCTGCCGCTACAAGCAGCTCGAGGACGGCCGGCGCCAAGTCATCTCGATCTTTCTTCCCGGCGATCTCTGCGACCCGCATGTCTTCGTACTGCGCAAGATGGATCACTCGCTTGGAACGCTGACGCCTGTGGTGCTCGCCGAGATCTCGGAGACGGCGATACGGGAGGTCGCGGTGCAATATCCGCGCGTGGCGGAGGCACTCTGGTGGGAGGTGCTGGTAACGGCGGCGATCCAGCGCGAGTGGACCGTCAGTCTCGGCCAGCGGCTGGCGACGGAGCGCCTGGGACACCTCTTCTGCGAGCTGTTCCTCCGGCTGCGCGCCGTCGGCCTGACGAATGAGACCAGTTGCGAATTCCCGATTACGCAAGCCGATCTCGGCGATGCGATGGGACTCTCGACCGTTCACATCAACCGCACCCTCAAGGAGTTGCGGGCGGCCAGCCTGATCCGCTTACGCGGTCGTCAGCTCACCATACCCGATTTCTCCGCTCTCCAGGCGGCTTCTCTCTTCGATGCTTCGTATCTTCATTACGAGCGTGATCCATCGGTATCCGACGACGATTGAGGGGCGGCCCTTTAGCCGATTCAATCTGTTGAGGTCAGCGAACGGCTAAGCCATGAACCAGGATCCGCGGGACGCACGTATCGAGGAGTTGGAGGCTGAGAACCGGCGTCTGCGCCGGTTCCTCGACGAAACCGGTCTGCCGGCAGAGCTGCGCCACAAGGTACGCAATACGCTCTCGATGCTGCGGGCGATCATCCGCCGCTCTGCCGAGACGAGCGATTCCGTGGAAACCTATGTCGCCCATCTCGATGGCCGGGTCGATGCCCTCGCGCGCGTACTCAACGCCCTGATGCGCAGCGTGCCCGAAGGAATCGGCCTGCATTCCCTTATTGCGGATGAGCTTCTCGTGCATCTCGCACGCGAGGGCGAGCAGGTGGCGATCTCGGGGCCGAGCTTACGTCTGCGCCCCGGCGCGGCGGAAGTATTCGCCATGGCGATCCACGAATTGGCCGTGAACGCCGTCGAGCATGGCGCGTTGACCGTGCCGCAGGGCCGCATCGATGTGACGTGGGCCCTGTCATCGCCAGCCGGCCCGACCGCATCACCGCAACAACTCACCTTCATCTGGGATGAGACCGGCCTCGAGAACCTGCCGTCCGTCCCGTCCCATCACGGCTTCGGCTTTGAGGTCCTCGAGCGAAGCTTGCGCTACGAGCTGAAGGCCAACACGGTGATGACCTTCAGGCCGGATGGCTTGCGATGCTCGATCAGCCTGCCGCTGTCGCCGCAGATCACGCTGATCCAGGAAGAGGAATAGGGCGGCCTCCCTCGGCGGGTTCGGGCTCGATGTGCCGGCCCTCGATCTGCGGCTGATCCGGCACACCGAGCCGTTGTCTGCACACTCTTTCTCGATCAAGCGGTGTGCCAATCGGGGCCGGGGTAGCCCCGCGGGTGATCGACGGGTACTTAACAGTCGGATGCTTTTCTGGAGGCATCGCCCGCCACGAGCCAGAGACCCAGCCGCGCGTATGCATGTCCGGATGAACTGCCTGCTGCGTTCGCCGGCCCTCGGTGGCGTTCTCTTCGGCTTGGCGAGCGTGCTCGTCGTGCCGCAGCCGGCGCAAGCCTTTGATCTGTTCGGCCTGTTTGGCTCCGAGGAGGAGCCGCCGGCGCCCAGTGCCGGAGCCTTGCCCTACAGCCTCCGCATCACCGGTACGGACGATTCGGACATCCTGCGCGCGCTCCAGGACACCTCGACGCTCTATCGTCTGCGCCAGGAGGCGCCGCCGGATGGCGAGGGGCTGGTCCGGCGGGCCGAGGCCGATCTGCGACGCCTGACCGACCTGCTCTCCGGCTACGGCTATTATCAGGGTACGGTCTCGATCCGCATCGACGGCGTGCCTGTGACGGGCGAGTCCTCGCTCGCCGCCGCCTCTCGCGCCGCGGAGGGCTCGCGGGCCCGTGCTTTGGTGCCGGTGAAGATCGCCGTCGATCTCGGCCCCCTCTACACCCTGCGGACGGTGCGCGCCCTCGATCCCCGCGGCCGTCCGTTCTCGGAGGAGGTGCTGCCCGAGCGCTTCACCCGCACGGGCGACGACGTTCCGGCCCGCTCCGCTACGGTGCTAGCCCGCGAGGCGAAGATCGTCGATCGCTTCCGCGGGCTGGGCCACCCCTTCGCCAAGGCAGTGAGCCGCGACCCCGTCGTGGACGATGCGGCGCATGTCATGGACGTGACCTTCACCATCGATCCCGGGCCGATGGCCGGACTCGGTGAGGTTTCGGTCAAGGCAACTGACGGCATCGATCCGGCGGTGATCCGCTCGTTCATCTATTCCGAGCCCGGCGATCCCTACTCGCCGAAGGCGGTGGCCGACATCCGCCGCTCGGTGGCCCGCATCGAGGGCCTCGGCGCCGTTCGCGTGCGAGAGGGCGAAACGCTCGACGCGCAGGGCAACCTGCCGATCTTCGTCGAGGTGAGCGAGCGCGAACGCAACCTCATCGGCGTCGCGGCGCGCTACTCCACCGTCGATGGGCCGGGCGTGCGCGCCTACTATGCCAACCGCAACCTGTGGGGCGGCGGCGAGACCCTGCGGCTCGATGCCGACATCTACTATCTCGGCCTCGGCTACGATCCGTTCGCGACCCAGCGCAAGCTCGCCGGCATCGACACGACGGGACTGGGCGGGCGCCTCTCCGCAACCTTCGTGAAGCCGGCGCTCGGCGGCACCCGCAACGATCTGCTGGCGAATGCCTTCGTGACCCGCGAAGTGCAGCAGAGCTATTTCGTGGATGCAGCCGGCGCCTCGGTCGCCCTGCGCCATCGCTTCTCCGACACCTTCTCGGCCCAGATCGGCCTCGACGGGCAGGTGGGCCGCTCGAAGGACGCGATCGGCACCGTCGATTACCGGCTGATCGGCGTGCCGCTCTCGGTCACATACGATTCCACCGACAGCCTGCTCGACCCGACCGAAGGTTTCCGGGTGATCGCCTCCGCCGCGCCCTATCCCGGCTTCCTCGGCTCGGATCCAGGCATCTTCGTCGCAAAGGCGCAGGGCTCGACCTACTACGCGCTGGACGACGAGCGGAGATACGTGCTCGCCGGTCGCCTCGGCTTCGGCTCGGTCTCGGGGGCGCGGCTCGACGAGATCCCCGACAATTTCCGCTTCTTCGCCGGCGGCGGTGGTTCGGTGCGCGGCTTCGCCTTCCGGACGCTCGGCCCCCGCGGCCCCTTCAACCTGCCGATCGGCGGGCGCAGCCTGTTGGAGGCCTCGATCGAGGCTCGCATCAAGATCACCGACACGATCGGCATCGTGCCGTTCTTCGATGCGGGCACCGCCTTCGCCTCGACGCTGCCGGATTTCGATGAGCGTATCCGCAAGGCGGTCGGCATCGGCGTCCGCTACTACACCGGCATCGGCCCGATCCGCGCCGACCTCGCTTTCCCGCTCGACCGGATCAAGGGAAACCGCGAGCTGCCGGCTGCCCTGTACATCAGTCTCGGACAGGCGTTCTGAATGGAATTTCTTGTTCGTCGGCGCCGCCCGAATCCTGTCCCCCTCGCAGGGAAGGGGCGCCGCCGAGCGGTCGGGCGATGGATGTTGGCAGCAACCGTCCTGTCGGTCGCCCTGCTTTTCGCCGCCTTCTTCGCCACCGATGACACCCGCGCCGCCGATGGCGAGAAGACGGTGCTCGGCGGACTTCTCTCGAAGGCGCTCTCGACACCGTCCTCCCAGGTCTCGATCGGCGCGGTCGATGGTGCGCTCTCGTCGGACGCCACCATCCGCGACGTCGTCATCAGCGATTCCGACGGGCCGTGGCTGAAGCTCGACCGCGCCCGCCTCGTCTGGCGCCGGCTGGCGCTTCTGTCCGGCCGGCTCGAAGTCGACAGCCTGGAGATCGGCCGGCTCGAAGTGCTGCGCAAGCCGGTGCCTGGCCCGACGCCAGCGGAGGCCGAGCCCGATGGCAGCCTGTTGCCCGAGCTGCCGGTGAAGGTCGAAATCAAGGGCTTCACCCTGGCCGAACTGGTGCTGGGGGAAAGCGTCGCGGGCCAGCCGGCGCGCCTTGCCGGCGACGGCAAGGCCAAGCTCGGAAACCCCTCCGAGGGACTCGATGTCAGCGCGGATTTCCGCCGTCTCGATGCGGCCGGGCGCTTCGTCGCCCGCCTTCTCTTCGTGCCCAAGGGCGAGCGGCTGGAGGTGAAGGCCAATCTCGTCGAGCCCCAGGGCGGCCTGCTCTCGAAGGCGGCGAACCTTCCCGGCACCCCGCCGATCAATTTCGACCTGAACGGAAACGGCACCCTTGACGCGTTCAACGCCCGGCTCGATTTCGACGCCGGCTCCGAGATCGGCGCCAAGGGCGGCGCCCGCCTCTCGCGCATCGGCACGGACCGGCGCCTGAGCCTCGATCTGACCTCGCGCATCGAGGGTCTCGTGCCGGGTCCGGCGGCGGCGATCTTCTCCGGCGAGACCAAGCTCGACGGCGGCATGGCCTTCTCCGATACGGGGTCGTTCCGCATCGACCGGCTCGACCTCGCCTCGCGCACCGCGCGGCTCGGGATCGGCGGCACCCTGACCGCCGACCGGGTGGCGGATTTCACGATTTCTGCCCGCGCCGTCCCGACCGAGGGCGGCGTCACCAAGGCGGCGGAAGCGGAACTGGAGACCTTGGTTTTCGACGGCAGCCTGAAGGGGCCGCTCTCGTCGCCGCGGGTGAAGGGCAACCTCAAGGCCGCCGGCCTGCGCACGAAGGAATCGTCCCTGGAACGGGTCGAGGCGCTGCTGAGCATCGAGCCGGCCGGCGCCGATCCGAAGGCGCAGCGTTTCGCCGTCACCGCCGATGCGGCGATGGAGGGTCTGCGGCTCGCCGATCCCGCGCTCCGCCGCGCCGTGGGAAGCCGCGCCAAGCTGACCCTGCGCGC
The DNA here is from genome assembly GCF_021117295.1 of Methylorubrum sp. B1-46. NCBI lineage: Bacteria > Pseudomonadati > Pseudomonadota > Alphaproteobacteria > Hyphomicrobiales > Methylobacteriaceae > Methylorubrum > Methylorubrum sp. B1-46. The sequence continues at coordinate 2,991,641 of NZ_CP088247.1, forward strand.
CGCCGCGGGCTCGGACGGCGTCCTCGACGTCACGACGCTCACCCTCGATTCCGATACCGCCCGCGCCGCCTATGCCGGCCGCATCGGGCAGAACACGCTGACCGGCACCGTGGAAGCGGCGCTCGCGGATATCGGCGCCTTCTCAGGCGTGGCGGGCCGGACTCTCGCCGGCCGTCTCGACGCCAAGGCGACCTTGAGCGGCGATCCGGCCCGCAAGGCGCTCTCCGCCGATCTCGACCTGCGCGGCGGCGGCCTCGTCCTCGGCGAGCCGGCCGCCGACCGCCTCGTCGGCCGGGCGCCGACCCTGACGGGGCGCGTGTCGCAGACCTATGACGGCTATGGCTTCGAGCGCCTGCGCTTCGAGGGGGCCGGGCTCGTCGCGACCCTTCAGGGTCAGGCCAACGCCAAGACCGCCAATGTCGCCGCCCGCGTCGATCTCAAGACCCTCGCGGCCCTCGACGAGCGGCTGGCCGGACCGGCGAGCGCCGACGCGCGGCTGACGGGCTCCCTCCTCAAGCCGTCGGTCACCGTCGCGCTGCGCGCGCCGGACGTGAGCGCCAACGGCCGCCCGATCCGGGATCTGCGTCTCGATGCGGCGCTGAGCGACCTCCGCGACGCCCTCGACGGAACGCTGCGCATGACCGGCGACATCGCCGGCAAGCCGCTGCGGGCCGAAGCTCATATCGCCCGGCCGAACCGGAGCGACTACGCCCTCGACCGGCTCACCTTCGCCCTCGGCTCCGTCGCGGCGGACGGGCAGGCGGTGGTCGATGCCGGAAGCCTTCTGGCGGAGGGCACGCTGAACGTCCGCGCGGGCGATCTCGACGACCTGTCACCGCTCGCGCTCGCGCCCATGGGCGGCAGCCTCGACGCGGCGGTGACGCTCACTCGCGCAGGCGGACGCCAGGATGCGGCGGTCCGCGCCACGGGGACGAGCCTGCGCTACGACAGTTTCGGCCTCGCACGGCTCGACGCGGATCTCACCGGCCGCGATCTGCGGGCCCACCCCGTCATCGACGGCCATGCGGCCATCGACCGGCTCGTCGCCGCGGGCCAGAGCGTCGACACGGTGCGGCTCACCGCCAACGGCACCGCAGCGGCGAGCGACATCACCCTGACCGCCCAGGCCCGTGGCTTTTCTCTCGACGGCGCCGCGCGGCTGATTCCTGCGGAGCGCACGCGGATCGAGATCGCCCGATTCTCGGCGCAACGCGGCGGCGACCGTCTGGCGCTGGCGGGACCCGCCGCGATCACCCTCGATCAAGGCTCTGCCCTGATCGAAGGGCTCGTCGTTGCCGCCGGCGCCGGGCGGATCAGCGTCCAGGGGCGCGCGGGCTCCGAACTCGACCTCAAGCTCGGCATCCGCGCCCTGCCGCTGTCGCTCGCACGGATTGCCAGCCCGAGCCTAGCGCTCTCCGGCACGCTGGAGGGCGAGGCCAATCTGCGCGGGCCTGCCGCGCGGCCGGAGGGGCGCTACGCCCTCAACGTGACCGGCCTCGTCATGCCCGAAACCCGCCGGGCCGGCCTGCCGCCGATCACCGCGCGGGCGAGCGGCCGGCTCGCCGATGGCGAAGCCAGCATAGACGGCCGGGTCTCGGCCGGGCGGGGCGCCGACGTCACGGTCACCGGCACGGTGCCGGTCGAGGCGGGAGGCGGGCTGAGCCTGCGCGCCCGCGGCACCCTCGATGCCGCACTCGCCAACTCGATGCTGAGCGTGAGCGGCCAGCGTGTCGCGGGCCGGATCGCCCTCGATGCGGGCGTGACCGGCACGGTCGCGGCACCGAAGGTCGAAGGCTCGGCCACGCTCTCGGGCGGAAGCCTTACCGATCCCCTCAACGGCATCCGCCTCACCGACATTCAGGGCCGCGTCACCGGCCGCGGCGACACCCTCGTCATCGAGCGGCTCACCGCCGCGACCCGCAATGGCGGGCGCCTCGCGGTCGATGGGCGCGTCGCTGTCGAGCCGGCCTCCGGTTTCCCCGGAACGCTCCGCATCACCGCCGATCGGGCCGAGTTGGTGTCGAGCCCGCTGATGACGGCGGTCTCCAGCCTCAACCTCGCCCTGTCGGGGCCGCTCGCCCGCAAGCCGGTCATCAAGGGCCGGGTTGATGTCGTCTCTATCGACGTTTCGGTGCCCGACCGCCTGCCGGCCACGGTGCAGCCTCTGCCGGGCATCCGACGGGTCAACGTGACGCCGGAGGTGCGAAAGCGTCTCGCCGAGCGGGCCGAGCGCAAGGCGCAGATCGAGGCGGCGAGCCGCCGGAAGAAGTCGGCACCGCCCTTCGATGCCAGTCTCGACGTGACCGTGAGCGCGCCGAGCCGCATCTTCGTGCGCGGGCGCGGCATCGATGCGGAGCTCGGCGGCGAGTTGCGCGTCACCGGCTCGTCGCGCGATCCGCAGGCCAACGGCGACTTCTCTCTCCGCCGCGGCGTGTTCAGCCTCGGCGGACAGCGCCTCGACTTCACCCGCGGCCGGGTGTTCTTCGCGGGCGATCTCGCCCAGCCCGATCTCGACTTCGCCGCGGAAACCAAGGCCGCCGACGTCACCGCCCGCGTCGCGGTCACCGGCCCGGCCTCGCAGCCGGTCTTCGCGCTCTCGTCCGATCCGAGCCTGCCGCAGGACGAGATTCTCTCGCGGATCCTGTTCAAGAAGGCGGCGGCCGGACTCTCCCCGTTCCAGGCGCTCCAGCTCGCCCAGGCGGTGGCACAGCTCTCCGGCGGGGGAGGGGGACCGGACGTGTTCGAGTCGGCCCGCAAGGGTCTCGGCCTCGACAGCCTTGATGTCTCGACGGGTGCGAGCGGCGGTCCGGCCGTCGGCGCCTCGCGCTACATCAACGACCGCATCAGCGTCGGCGTGAAGGCCGGCGCCAAGCCCGCCGATACCGCTGCGACGATCAATTACGACGTGACGCGGCGGATCAAGCTCAACGGCGAGGCCGGCAGCGACGGCCGCACCTCCGTCGGCGTCGGCGCCGAGTGGGAGTGGTAGGCGCGGCCGCGGGCACCGGACAGCGAGCGGTATCGACAAGGCAACGGATCGGAGAGATCGGCATGAGGCGAGGATTCACCTATGCGATCGGGTTGGCGCCGCTTCTGTTCCTCTCCAGTGCGCCGGCGCGCGCCGAGGCGTTCACGGACCCCTCGACCGGCTTCTCGGTGACCGTACCTGCCGGGTTCGCCATCCGATCACAGCGGACGGATCCCAATCACGAAATCCTCGTCGATATCGTCAGCGAGACCGGACAGCCGCCTGTGGCGGGACGAAGCGAAGCGCTGTGTGCTGCGGGTTTCAGGCGGAACCAACCAGGGGCCGTTTCTTCGCAGGCGGAGTTGAACGCCCTACCGGCGCTTCGCGAGCGGGTCGCCGAAGCCAGGACGATCCTGGCGGGGCAGGGCCTGCAGACGGAAACGGTCGAGTCGATCAAGAGCAGCGAGTTTGCGGGGTTCGAAGTGATCTCGGTCCCGACCTCAGGACCGGACCATCGGAATGTCCGGATCTACATGGCAATCATGGATCGTGTGATCGGTCGGATCGACATCGTGTCCGCGACGACGAAGCAGGCACTACCCGACGCCCTTCCGATGTTTCGCGCGATACGCGACGGCACGCGCCCACCCGCACGATAGGGGAACTGGGATGTCTGCGTCGCCCTCATCGAAGCGCCACAGACAAGCGCCCGGCGCCGACACGGCACCGGGCCCCGCGGTTCGTCGGCGCGCTCACGGCTCCTTGAAGCCGTAATCCGGCACGCCTTCCTCGTTGCCGTAATACTTGTAGGGCAGGAACTTGCCCGACATGGCGAGCTTCACCCGGTCGCCCTTGTTGTTGGGCTCGCGCTCCATCGTCATGTTGAAATCGATGGCCGACATGATGCCGTCGCCGAACTCCTCCTGGATCAGTTCCTTCCAGGTGGTGCCGTAGACCATCACCAACTCGTAGAAGCGGTAGATCAGCGGGTCGGTCGGCGGCATCGAGGGGATCGAGCCGCGATAGGGGGCCTCGTTCAACATCCGCTCCTCGGACGGGGACAGCCCGAACAACTCCGCGGCCTTCTTGGCCTGCGCTTTGGGAAGCTTCATCTGGCCCATGCAGGCGGCGGTGATGAGGATCGGAGAGATACCGCCGATCTCGTCCTGGATATACTTCCAGGTCCAGCCTTTCTCGCGCTTGATGTCGAGAAGCTTCTCGGTGAGGTCTTCGCGCTTCATGCTCATCTCCCTGTCGGCGGTCGGCCGTGATGGGTGGCCGTTCGGATGCCTGGGGGCATGGCGTCCGAACGGCCTGACCGTTCCGGCCGCCTGGGCGGGCCGGACGGCACTGCGATGACGGATGCGACATGGGCTCCGTCATTGTGAGAACATTTGGCAAGCGACGTGCCAGACCTCTCTCTGAATAGAAGTCCTGCCAGAACAATGACTTATGCCGGTCTCGCCGAACTACGAAATTTCGTCTACGACGAACATTCGTAGGATAACTGCGGGATTTCGTCGTGCCGTCACAGGTCTCGCCAGCGTCATCGATCTACGGCTCCGCCTTCGACGAGAACCGCGATGCGATGGTGGTGTTCGAGCCTCTGGATGACCGCATCGCCGACGCCAACCCCGCCGCAGCCCGGCTGCTCGGCCACAGCCGTGCCGCTTTACGGGCGATGCCGGTGAGCACGCTGCATCCCGACCAGCGGGCGGCGCTCGTGGTGTTCACGCAGGCGGTTCTGGCCGAGGGACAATGGTGGACGCACGCCCTCACGCCGCGCCACGGCGACGGTAAGGCGCTGCGGCTCGAATACGCCGCCTGCGTGCTGGCGGGCGAGCCCGTGCGCCTCCTCGTCACCCTCCACGATCTCGACGAGCGCGAACGCCGCCGCATCGACGGGGAGGCCGAGGCACATATGCGCGCCGGCTTGCCCGAATGGCAGCGGATGGAGCGCATCTTCCGCGACATCGAGCGCGGCAACCGCCTGATCCTGCGAGCGGCGGGGGAGGGGATCTACGGCGTCAATGCCGAGGGGGTCACCACCTTCGTCAATCCGGCCGCCGAGCGGATGCTGGGCTGGCGTTCGGCCGAGCTCGTCGGCAAGGACATGCACGCCACCGTTCACCACACCCATGCGGGTGGGAGCCACTATCCGCATCACGATTGCCCGATCTACGCCGCCTTCCGCGACGGCGCCGTGCACCAGGTCGACGATGAGGTGTTCTGGCGTAGGGACGGGACATGCTTTCCCGTCGAGTACACCTCGACGCCGATCCGCGAAGGCGGACAATTGCTCGGCGCGGTGATCGTGTTCCGCGATATCAGCCAGCGCCGTGAGGCGGAGGATCGGTTGCGGGCGGCGCTGGCCGAGGTCGACTCGCTACGCGAGCGCTTGGAGCAGGAGAATGCCTATCTGAAGGAGGAAATCCGCGCCGAGAGTCACCATCAGGGCATTATCGGTCGCAGCCCGGCGACCGAGGCGTTGCGGCACCAGATCGACGTGGTGGCAGGCACCGACGCCACGGTTCTCGTCACGGGCGAATCCGGCACCGGCAAGGAGCTGATCGCCCGGGCGATTCACGAGGCGAGCCGTCGCCGCGACCGGCCGCTGATCCGCGTGAACTGCGCGGCGATCCCGCGCGACCTCTTCGAGAGCGAGTTCTTCGGGCATGCTAGGGGCGCGTTCACCGGTGCCCTGCGCGACAGGATCGGGCGGTTCGAACTCGCAGACGGCGGCACGCTGTTCCTCGACGAGGTCGGCGAGATTCCGCTCGATCTCCAGGGCAAGCTCCTACGCGTGCTCCAGGAGCGCCAGTTCGAGCGGGTCGGCGAGGAGCGCACCCGCGCCGTCGATGTGAGGCTGATCGCGGCGACCAACCGGGATTTGAAGGAAGAGGTGCGCCGCGGACGCTTCCGCGAGGACCTCTACTTCCGCCTCAACGTCTTCCCCATTGCCTCGGCCCCCTTGCGCGAGCGCCGTGAGGACGTGCCACTGATCGCGCAACACGTCCTGAAGGCGGCCGCGCGGCGCCTCAACCGGGCGGATCTGCGCCTGACCGAGGCCGATGCCCGCCGCCTGAGCCGCTACGATTGGCCGGGCAATGTGCGCGAGTTGGAGAATGTGATCGAGCGCGCCGCGATCCTGGCTGAGCGCGGGCGCCTGCGCTTCGACCTGCCGGAGGCCCGTGGCGCCGGGCCCGAGGCACGAGTGATCGCGCCGCTCGCAGAGGCCGGCCGGCCCCTGACCGAGGAGGAGCGCCGGACGCGGGCCCGCAGCGAGATCGAAGCGGCGCTTCACATGAGCGGCGGAAGGATCTTCGGCGCCGGCGGCGCCGCCGAGCTGCTCGGCCTCAAGCCCACCACCCTTCGCTCCCGGATGAAGGTGCTGGGTGTCCAGCGATCGTGATGGACAGCGGTCGAACCGTCGAACGGACTGCTTCGCAGGGCTGTCATTTGCACCTGCTTCAGTCCCGTTCGATAGGTTGCGACCGCGCCGCGCACCTCGACCGAGGATCGCTGCTCGCGGCAAACCTCCGTGCCATGAGCCGAGCGATGATTTGAGAGCGAAACCGACACGCAGGCGAGTAAACGTGGCGCTGCGTCCCACGAGGGGCGTCCTGGTCTTCGCCCTGTCCACGCTTCTCTGCGCCGCCACGAGCCAAGCGGAAGCGCAATCCTCGCTGCCTCCGTTGCCTCTGCCGCTGGCGCTCCCGCTGACAGGCGCGGGCGGCGATCCGCAGACCGCGGTGGCACAATCCCGGACGTCGGACCAAGTCTCGGTGACGAACCAGGGCTCGCTTCAGGATGCTCTCGGTCCCTACGGCGACCCGTTCGGTCTGCGCGCTGTGCTTGCCGGACGCGGCATCACTTACGTCCTGACCTATATCGGCGAAGGCTTCTCGAATGCCGCCGGCGGGCTGCGGCGCGGAACGACCTATGGCGGGCGCCTGGACACCGCGCTCGACATCGATCTCGACCGGCTCATCGGATGGAGCGGCGCCCGCTTCCACACCGACTTCTTCCAGATTCACGGTCATGGTCTGTCGCGGCTTTACGCCAACAACCTGACGACGGTGAGCGGCATCGAGGCGTTGCCGGCCACCCGCCTGTTCGAATTGTGGATCGAACAGCGCTTCCTCGACGATCGGTTCTCGGTGAAGATCGGGCAGATCTCGGCCGATACCGAATTCGCCATCGCCCAGTCGGCAGTGGTGTTCGTCAATGCCGGCTTCGGGTGGCCGAATGTCGGCGCGGTGGTGATGCCGAGCGGTGGGCCGATCTACCCGCTGGCGACGCCCGCCATTCGCCTGAAATACGAGCCGACGCTCGAACTCTCGTTCCAAGGCGCGCTGTTCAACGGCGATCCGGCGGGGACACCGCCGCCCGGCGACGATACCGATCCGCAGCGGCGCAACCGCGCCGGCACGAACTTTCGCGTTAACGATCCCGCGCTTCTGATCGGTGAGGTGGCTTACGCCTATCGCAGCCTGCCGGGCACGGATCACCTGCCCGGAACGGCAACCCTGGGCGGGTGGTATCACTTCGGCCGGTTCGACAGCCCGCGCCTCGACGAGGTGCGAGGGCGTTTCCTGGCCGATCCCGAGGCCAGCGGCATCGCCCGGCGCTTCCGGGGGGATGCAGGCCTCTACGCTATGCTCGACCAGACCATCTATCGGGAGCCCGGCCGGGAGAATGCCGGCGCCTCGGCCTTCCTGCGCGTCTCGGCTGTGCCGAGCGACCGCAATCTCATCGATCTCTACGTCGATGCCGGCATCGCCTACCGCGGCCTCTTCGCCGGGCGCCCCAACGATACGCTGGGGTTCGGCGTCATCCACTCGCGCATCAGCCCGGCCGCCCGCGCCTTTGACCGGGACGCGCGTCTCTTCGGCGTCGGATCGGGACCGCTGCGCAGCAGCGAGACCGTATTCGAGGCGACCTATCAGGCGGAACTCGTCCCCGGCTTTACCCTCCAGCCTGACCTGCAATACGTCATGCGGCCCGGTGGCGGCCTCGAGGATGCGCGCGGCCGTCGGCTGCGCAACGCCACGGTCATAGGCCTGCGCGCGACCATCAACTACTGACGACGGCGACCGGAACCCCATTGGCCGCCTGTTACGGCCGCGGCGGCTCGGATCCGATCGGCAGATAAGCGGGCCCTTCGGCCCCGTCATCGTCGAGGGACTCCATGAAGGCGATGAGGTCGGCCTTCTCCCGCGCCGAGAGATGGAGCGGACGGATGTCGCGGGAGCGGCTGGGCCGATCGATGCCGCCGCGGTCATAGAGATCGACCACCTCGGCCAGCGTGGTCAGCGATCCGTCATGCATATAGGGCGGCCGGCGCGCGACGTTGCGCAGGGTCGGTGTCTTGAAGGCGTGGCGCAAAGCCGTCGAGTTCGGAAAGAACTTCCCTCGGCCGATCGCCCCCTCTCCTGCGACGCCGATGTCGTGGAACGAGCCATCGGTGAAGTTCCAGCTCGAATGGCACGCCGCGCAATTGGCTTTGCCGTTGAAGAGGTCGAAGCCGCGTTTGGCCGCGGCACCGAGCGCTTGCGCATCGCCTTCCACCCAGCGGTCGAACGGTGCCGGGCCGGAGACGATCAGGCGCTGAAACGTGGCGAGCGCCTGTTCAATCCGCGCCTGCGTCACCGGTCCGCCTTCCGCAACGGGTTCGGGAAACGCCTTCGCGAAGGCCGCGACATAGTTCGGATCGGCCGACAGACGCCGGACCATCTCCGCGGGCGGCATGTTCATGTTGCCGGAAGCGGTCAGCGGCAAACGGGCCACCGTCTCGAGACCGCGGAACTTGCCGTCCCACCCGAAGATCGTCTCGGTCCACGCGACGTTCAACAGCGTCGGCGTGCGGAATTCCATGACGCCGCCGTCGTTGCGCGGCGCGCGCGGGTTCGAGTCGGTCCAATCCTTTCCGGGGATGTGGCAGGTGGCGCAGGTTCGGTCGCCGTCCCGGGACAGGGCCGGCTCGAAGAACAGGGTGCGGCCCAGTTCGGCCTTGGCGGCCTGGAACGGATTGTCATCGGGAAACGGAATCGACAGCGGTCGCCGGTACTCGGCAAACGCGGCCGTTCGGTCGGGCTCGCCGTTCGTCGCGACCGCCAAGCCTCCCAGCAGAATCGATAGGAGGGCCGCCGCGCCCCCCACGATTTTCCAAGCCATTCCAACCTCGATGGGAGCGAGCTTCGTGGCTTTGGCTTAATTCCTCGTTAACGTACGCCGACAACGCTGCCATGGCAGAGGATATTCATGGCAGATTTACGCTGGGTCAACGACGAATTTCGTTCCGATCGCAATGTATTCGAACATTAAAATCAATTTATGACGCAGATTCACTTGACGGAAACGGTAAGTTTCATTTTCGGGTGGATACCGCACAAGATTGTGAAGTGGCCCGACTTGGGGAAGCGAACGACCGTCCTGCTTCCGGGGAGCTGTTCACCGGTGTCGAAGCTGAAGTCCGGGCTTTCGAGATAGGCGTGGTGCACAAGCTCTCCATCGTCGTTGACGATCGCGATGGCTTCGCCGGCCTGCACCGAGATGGCACCGGGGGCGAAGGCACGGCCCTTCTGAGTCACTCTGAGGGAGATGGTGTCGCCGGCGAGCGCCAGGGCTGCGCCGGATGCGGTGAGGGATGCGAGCAGCAGGGCCGAGCCCGCACGCCGCCGGTTGACCGCGCCCTTGTGCCGGCACGTGTCGCTCATGCTCACCCCCTTTTTCAGAGTCCGCATCTGCGTGCTCGTCTTTGCCTAATAAGCATTCGTGAGGTTGCATTCGCATTAACGCAATCTCTGAATTTCCCGGCTACCTTTTGGCGAGACGGATGCGTTGTAAATTGCCTTAACGTTTGTCGGACATGCTGGGCGCGAGAAGTGAACGGTTGCTCGATGAACCTTCCACGCCAACCCTTAAGCGAACCGCGGTGGCGTGCGGCCCTCAATGCGGCACTGCGCGGCGTGCGCACCATCCGCGGTCGCATCTTTCTCGCGTTTCTGATGCTGAGCGCGATCACGGCGATGCTGGGCGGTTATGCCGCGCTGGGCATCATGACGACGGGGTCATTGGTCGAAAAGACCTACGATCAGTCCCTGATGTCGATCAATTATGCCCGTGCGGCCGCCACCGATCTCGCCGCGCTGCAAGCGACGGTTGCCCGCGCGCGCCTTGCCGGAGATGCCGAGGAACGGCGCACGCTCGAGACGCGGATCGAGACCCTGACGCAATCGTTCGAGGAGGATCTCGAGATTGCGGCCGGTCGCGCCCAATCGGAGCGCGCCACGCGGGAGGCGGCCGCGGCGAAGGACGCCGTCATGCACTGGCTCGCCGCCCGACGCGAGTTCGGCCCGGATCAGCAGACGGCCGATGTCTGGCAGGCGCTCGACGCCCATGCGGCGGTGGCCGAGCAGCATATCGACCTCCTGATCAACTTCACCGCCGGAGACGGTTTCTCCTACCGGCAGGCCGCGCGGGCGATCGTCGATCGCGACGTTCGATTGAGCGTCTTCGTGACGTCGGCCGCCATCGTCCTCACCGGAATCGTCGCGCTGCTCCTGCTGCGGCAGATCGTTCGGCCGGTCGCAGACGCCTCGACGGTGGCCAGCCGCATCGCGGCGGGGGAGCTGACCGTGACCGTGCCCGAGGGCGGGGCCGACGAGTTCGGTGCACTGCTGCGCGCCATGGCGGTGATGCGCGACAACATCGCGGCGATGATGCAGGAGGAGGTGGCCCAACGGCGCTCCGCCCAAAGCTTGCTGGCCGATGCGGTGCAGGGGTCGATCGAAGGGATCATCGTCGTCGACGCCGCGGGCCGCATCGTCCTCGCCAACGATCGGGCGGCGGCGCTGCTCGGGCTCGATCCGGCCGACACACAAGATCGCGCGCTCTCGAGTGCCAGCGGCTCGGCGGTTGCGGATACCCTTCTTGCGATGCCCGGAACCGGCAGCCTCACGGCCGAGACGCGGAGCGCCGACGGGCGTTGGCTGCGCATCAGCCGCAGCCCTACGCGGGACGGCGGTTTCGTGGCCGTCTGCAGCGATATGTCTCTGCTCAAGGAGCAGGAGGAGCAGCTCAAGCGCAGCAATTCTCAGCTCGATGCCGCCCTCAGCAACATGCTTCAGGGGCTCTGCCTCTACGATGCCGAGGGCAGATTGCTCGTCTACAATCGTCGTTTCTGCGACATGCTCGGCATCAATGCCGCCTCTCTGCACCCTGGCATGAGCCTTCACGAGGTCACCCGCCTCATCGAAGCTGTGTCCGGTGACGATCGGGCCGTCGATCTCCTGTTGCAGCAGCAATCCTTGCTCCAGCGCGGTGCCAGCGGATCGCTCTGCTGCCCGATTCGAAAGGATTGCATCGTCTCGCTCAAACAGCAGCCGACCGCCGAGGGCGGCTGGATCGCCACCTACGAAGACGTCACCCAGCGCTACGAGGCCGAGGAGCGGATCATCACCATGGCGCGCCGCGACGCGCTGACGGGTCTGGCCAACCGCATGGTGTTCGGCGAGCGCCTGGAGGAGGCCGCGACGCGCCTGGCCGAGGGAGACGGTCCAGGCTTCGCAACTCTCTGCCTGGACCTCGACCGCTTCAAGGAGGTCAACGACACGCTCGGTCATCCGATCGGCGACGGCCTGCTGCGCAGCGTCGCGGAGCGGCTACAAGGCTGCCTGCGGGAGACCGACCTCGTCGCCCGACTCGGCGGCGACGAGTTCGCCATCGTCCAGGCCGGAACGCAGGTGCGGAGCGATGCCAGTGCGCTCGCCAGACGCCTGATCGCCGCGTTCCAGCAGCCGTTCCAGCTCGATGGACACACCGTGATCGTGGGGGTCAGCATCGGGATCTCTCTCGCGCCGGAACACGGAACGAGTCCGGAGAAGCTGCTCAAAAGCGCCGATCTCGCCCTCTACCGCGCCAAGGCGACCGGGCGCGGGTGCTGGTCGTTCTTCGACGAGGAGATGGACCTCGAACTGCGCAAGCGTCGTGCGCTCGAAAGCGACCTCCGCAAGGCGGTCGACAACGACGAGTTCGAGCTCGTCTTCCAGCCGATCGTCAAGCTCGACCGGCAGCGGATCTCGACCTGCGAAGCGCTGCTGCGCTGGCGCCATCCCGAGCGCGGATACGTCTCGCCCGCCGACTTCATTCCGCTGTCCGAGGAAACCGGGACCATCAGTCAGATCGGCGAATGGGTCCTGCGCAAGGCCTGCTGCGAGGCGGCCGCTTGGCCGGGCGGCATTGGCGTCGCCGTCAACGTCTCCGCCGTGCAGTTCAAGAATGCCGCCGTGGTTCGGGCGGTGATGGAGGCGCTCTCCGCCAGCGGCCTGCCGGCGCATCGCCTGGAGTTGGAGATCACGGAATCGGTTCTGCTGAACGACAGCGTGACGACATTGGCAACGCTTCACACCCTCAAGCGCCTGGGCGTGCGGGTGGCGATGGACGATTTCGGCACCGGGTTCTCGTCCTTGAGCTACCTGCAGAGCTTCCCCTTCGACAAGATCAAGATCGACCAATCCTTCGTACGCAACCTCGACGCGACCGGGAATGCACGCCTGATCGTGCGCTCCGTGATCGGACTCGGGCGCAGTCTCGGAATCACGACCACCGCCGAAGGCATCGAGACCGAAGCGCAGCTCGAACAATTGCGCCTCGAAGGATGCGAGGAGGGGCAGGGTTACCTGTTCAGCCGCCCTGTCTCCGCTGCGGCGATCCGAGACCTCGTCGCGAATCTGGGCCGGAACGCCGCCTGAATCGCGTCTCGCCGCGTGATGAAGCAGGTCGAAACGGCAATGCGGCCCGGCGGCGGTCGAAATGCATACTATGAAAAAGACACATTATGCATCCTGCTATATCAACATAACATATGATTGCGTCGCTTTTTCGCTGATTTTCTCCTGAACAAAGCGCCTATCCGGCGATTTCCCGAACCAGAAGCCGAGACATAGCCAGGTCGAACGACCCGGCTTTGCTCCGCCCTGTGGGCAGTGCTTCGCCCATTCGAGGAATCGAGCCGATGTATTATTTCGACAAGCGTCTCCAATATCCTGTGCGGGTTGAGAGCCCAGACCCGATTTATGCCCGGATGCTGCAGCAGGCGATCGGTGGTGTCGAGGGCGAGATCCGCGTCTGTATGCAGTACTTCTTCCAGGCTTGGGGCAATCGCGCGCCCAACACGAAGTACCGCGACATGCTGCTCCACACGGCGACTGAGGAAATCGGTCACATCGAGATGCTCGCGACCGCCGTGGCGATGAATCTGGAGAACGCGCCCACCAAGGTTCAGGAGGCCGGCGCGGCTGATGCCATCGTCGGCGCCGTGATGGGTGGCGAGAACCCGCGCCACATCGCCGAGGGCATGCTGCACAAGCACCTGCTCTCCTCAGGCATGGCCGCCTTCCCCGGCAATTCCGACGGCGTGCCGTTCGACATGAACCACATCTACGCCAGCGGAAACCTCGCGGCCGACATGTATTGCAACGTCGCCGCCGAGGCGACGGGCCGGACGCTCGCGGTGCGCCTGTCCAATGCCACCAACGATCCCGGCATGAAGGACATGTGGAGCTTCCTCATCGCCCGCGACACAATGCACCAGCAGCAATGGCTCTCGGTCATCGAGGAGGTCGGCGGTCACGAAGGCGCCCTGCCGATCCCGAACTCCTTCCCCCAATCGGAGGAGAACCAGAAGTACAATTACAGCTTCTTTGCCACCAACCGAGACGGCGTTCCGCCGCCGGAAGGCCGCTGGACAAGCGGTCGCTCTCTCGACGGCAAGGGCGAGTTCAACGTGGTTCAGAATGCGCCGATGGGTCAGGAACCGGTGCTCGGCCCGGCCCGGCCCGACAGCGGTGCCCAGAGCGAGCAGATCGGCTGATCGAGGACCCGCCCGGCCGAAGGCATGGCCGGGCGCTTCCGGCCGGTTCACTCATTCCCTTCGCACAGGAGAAGCCGACGATGGCGCTCGATACGCGCGAAATCTACGTGACAGCCCTTAAGAACACGCACGCGCTCGAAATGCAGGCCCTGCAGATCATGGAGCGTCAGGTGGAGCGGCTCACCCGCTATCCCGAGATGGAGGAGGCGTTGCGCCGCCACATCGAGGAGACGCACGGCCAGCGGACACGCCTGGAAGAAGCGCTCCAGTCGCTGGGCGACAGCCCCTCGACGATCAAGGAAGGCATTTTGGGTTTCGTCGGCAACATGATGGCGCTGGGCCATACGCCGGCGCAGGACGAGATCCTGAAGAACACCTACGCCAACCACGCCTTCGAGAATTTCGAGATCGCCGCCTACGAATCCCTGCTCACCATCGGCGAGGCGGCCGGGCAGGGCGGAAGCCTAACGGGCTTCCGGCAATCCCTGCAGGAGGAGGAGGCGATGGCGCGCCGCGTGCGCGAGCTGATCGGCCCGACGACGAAGCGCTACATCGACCTCACGGTCGCCGGCGAGAAGGCCGACCGCTGACCCGCGAGCCCCTCCGGCGATGCTGCGATGCGTCGCCGGATCTCTCGCCTGGGCCCCCTTGGAATCAGGGCCGCGTCGCGAGCCAGACGACGTGGCGCGGCCCGCTCGAACCGCTCGCCGACAGGCGCACTTCCTCGACGGCGAAGCCGAGGCGCTGAAGCCGTGCCTTGAACTTCCGATCCGGCGAGCCCGACCAAACCCCGAGCGTGCCACCCGGCTTGAGCGCCCATTGTGCCCGCTTCAGCCCCCACTCGTCGTACAGCCGGTTGTTGGCCTTTCGCATCAGTCCCTCCGGACCGTTGTCCACATCGAGAAGGACCGCGTCCCATCCGGCCGCCTCGGATTGGATCAGTCGGTTGACGTCGAGCTCGCGAAGTTCGACCCGCGGATCATCCAGGCAATCGCCGAAGACCGGGGCCAGCGGTCCGCGCGCCCAGGCCGCCACCGCAGGGACGAGTTCGGCGACGACGATCCGCGCGTCCGGTCCGAGCCCCTCCAGCGCGGCGCGCAGTGTGAAACCCATGCCCAGACCGCCGATCAGCACGCGCGGCGCCGGCCTTCCCGACAGCCGGGCGCAGGTGAGCGAGGCCAGAGCCTCCTCCGAATCGCCGCGCGTGCTGTTCATCAACTCGATGGTGCCAACGACGATCGAGAACTCGCTGCCCCGCTGCATCAGGGCGAGGCTCTTGCCTCCGCCGGGCACATCACCGGTTTCGAGGTGAACCCACTCGTTCATCACTGCCCTTTCCAGCCGACCCGCGGTGTATGGCCCCGCCTGCGTCCGCAGCCATTGCTCAAGTCGCTCAAGGCCGCCTATCAGCGCGCATGTCCAAGCGCACCAAATCTCTGCCGCAGCAGCGCGGCTTCGTCCTCTTCGACGTCGTCTTCGCGGACGGCTCACGCGCCTCGAACCGGCGCGTGCCGATGGAAATCCTCGGCGGCCTCGACGGCGACGAGCCGGCCCGCCAGCTTATCGCCGAGCAGGAAGCCGAGATCGCGCAGAAGGCCGGACGGCCGCCGCGTGAGATCCAGTCCCTCACGCGCTCGCCGATTGCAAAGCCGGTCGTGGTGGGCTGAGCCACGGAGAGCGCGCCCGATCCAGGCGCGGGACGACGATCGCGTTGTCCCGCTTCTAGGGTGTATCGACGCTGTCGTCAGGGAACCGGGCCGAAACGACGAAAGGGGCTGGCTCAAAGCCAACCCCTTCGAAATCGTACCGAATTGGATGGTACCACCGCCCCGGCTCGAACGGGGGACCCCTAGATCCACAATCTAGTGCTCTAACCAACTGAGCTACGGCGGCACGTGAGGGGGGACTTATCGCGAGGCTCTCGGCATTTCAAGCGTCTTGAATGCCTCTCGCGACGGTTCGCACCGGCGATCCACGGGTGCTAGACCGCCAGCGCATAGGCGCCATGGTCTCCACCCGGCTCCCAATCCCCGCGAGTGCGATGAGTCCGTCCACATCTCCCCCCGCCACGGCTCCCCTGGTTCAGGCGCCAGCGCGGCTTCGGGCCTGGGTGCGGGGAAGCGAAGTGGCCCTCGTGCTGCTCGCAGCCGTCACGGGCTGCGTCGGAGGCCTCACCGTGGCGGCCATGAGCGGCGCCAGCCAGTTCCTGCGCGAGATCCTCTACCGGCTTCCCGCCGGCCAGCGCCTGAGCAGCCTGACGGACCTTCCCTCCGAGGGCCTGATGGGCCTTCCTTTCCTGGCTCCGGCGCTGGGCGGCGCGGTTCTCGGCCTGCTGCTCCTCATCTCGACCCGGGGCCGCGGCAAGAACAAGCGCGCCGTGGTCGATCCCATCGAGGCCAACGCGCTGCATGGCGGGCGGATGTCGCTGCGCGGCTCCCTCGACGTGGCGGTGCAGAACGTGGTCTCGAACGGCTGCGGCGCCTCGGTCGGGCTGGAGGCGGGCTATACGCAGGTCGCGGCGGGGATCGCCTCGCGGCTCGGCATCGCCTTCGAGATGCGCCGCTCGGACCTGCGGACCTTGGTCGGCTGCGGCGCGGCCGCCGCCATCGCCGCCGCCTTCGGCTCGCCGCTCACCGGCGCCTTCTACGCGTTCGAGCTCATCATCGGCACCTACACCATCGCGACGCTCGCCCCCGTCGTCGTCGCGGCCCTGTGCGGCAGCCTCGTCATGCGGGCGCTTGCGCCGCAGCCTGCCTTCGTCGATGTCGGCGCACTGGCGCTGGCCAAGAATACGGCAGTGGATGCCGGCGACACGCTGCCCTGCCTCGCCCTCGGGCTCGCCTGTGCCGGACTCGCGGTGCTGCTGATGCGCGGCGTCACGCTGGTGGAGCAGGGTTTTCGCGCCTCGCGCCTGCCCGCGCCCTTGCGGCCGATCCTAGGCGGCCTGTGCGTCGGCGGTCTTGCGCTGGCGACGACACCTCAGGTTCTCTCCGCCGGACACGGAGCGCTCCACATCTACCTCGCGCCCGAGGCGACCGCCGGGCTCGGAGCCCTCGCCGGACTCGTCGTCGCCAAGGCGGCGGCATCCGCGATGTCGATCGGCTCGGGCTTTCGCGGTGGCCTGTTCTTCGCCTCGCTGTTCCTCGGCGCATTGGTCGGCCGCCTGTTCGCCGGCCTCGCACCGATGGTCTGGCCCGGTTTCGAAGCGTTCGGCCTCGCCCCCGTCGGCTACGCCGTGGTCGGCATGAGCGCGTTTGCCGTCGCCATCGTCGGCGGGCCTCTCACCATGACCTTCCTCGCCCTCGAGATGACCGGAAGCTTCCCTGTGACCGGGCTCGTGCTCGCCTCGGTGATCGCCTCCTCGCTCACGGTGCGGAAGACCTTCGGCTATTCCTTCGCCACGTGGCGCTTCCACCTGCGCGGCGAGACCATCCGCAGCGCCCACGATGTCGGCTGGATGCGCAACCTCACAGTCGGGCGGATGATGCGCAAGGACATCCGGCCGGTCGCCCTCGACACGCCGATGGCGACGTTCCTTCGCGCGCACCCGCTGGGCTCACCCTCGCGGGTGATCGTGGTGGACGAGCACGACCGCTATGCGGGGGTCGTGCTCGTGCCCGAGGCCCATGCCCGCGCCGCAGAGAATGGCGGCGAGACGCCGCGTCTGGCCGACGTCGTCCGTTATCCGAAATCATTCCTGCTCGCCGACATGAGCGTCAAGCAGGCGGCGGCAGCCTTCGACGAGGCCGAGAGCGAGACCCTCGCCGTGCTCGACGATGCGCAGAGCCGCAAGGTGATCGGATTGCTGACGGAGAGCCACACGCTGAAGCGCTACAGCGAGGAACTCGACCGCCAGCGCCGTGCCATGCTCGGCGAAGCGGCGTGACCAACACGGCCATGCTATGGACTGCCGCATGATCCTGCGCGCCCTTCTCGCCGGCTTGGCTCTCGTGCTCCTCGGGTCGACGGCGCGGGCCGATTCCTGCGACGGCCTGACCGTTCGGCTGATCCGCGGCACCGGGGTCGCCCTCGCCGGGCGTAGCGGCTCGCTCGTCGTGTTCCGCGCCGCAGACGCCGACCGGATGAGCCTCGATTGCGCGGCGCCGCGACGTCTCCTGTTCCGCTCGGATCGGCGCGAGCCGCCGCGCGCGTTCTTCGTCCTGATCGGGCTCGCCGCGCGGACGCTGGCCGGAGCGCCAGCCGAGGCTGTCGAAGCCCTCGCTCTGCGCCTGCACCAGGACAGCCTGCTCACCGGCGCGCCGCAACTCGGCCGCGTCGGCGGCGCGGTTCTGCGCTGCGATCCCGGCGACCGGGCGGATGGCTTCGGTGTCGGCAGCCTGTGCCGCCTGGCGGCGGACCGCCCGCGCCGCGGACTTTCCCGCGCGGCGGCGCCGGGCTAGAGCGGGCGCATGCCCGAGACCGCCCCCAATCCAGGCCCCGTCGTCCAGACCGGCGGCGTCGCCTTCGCCAACCATCTGCCGCTGGCGCTGATCGCCGGCCCGTGCCAGCTCGAAGGGCGCAACCACGCCCTCGAAGTCGCCGCCGCCCTCAAGGAGATGGCGGGCAAACTCGGCATCGGCCTCGTGTTCAAGTCGTCCTTCGACAAGGCCAACCGCACCTCCGGCCACTCGGCCCGCGGGGTCGGCCTCGACGAGGCTCTGCCGGTCTTCGCCGAGATCCGCGAGAGCCTCGACCTACCCGTCCTCACCGACGTGCACGAGGCCGAGCAGTGCCAGCGGGCGGCGCAGGCCGTTGACATCCTGCAGATCCCGGCCTTCCTCTGCCGTCAGACCGACCTCCTGCTCGCCGCGGCCGCCACGGGGCGCGCGGTCAACGTCAAGAAGGGCCAGTTCCTGGCGCCCTGGGACATGGCCCATGTCGCCGCCAAGGTGACGCAGGCCGGTAACCCCAATGTCATCGTCACGGAGCGGGGCGCCTCCTTCGGCTACAACACGCTCGTCTCGGACATGCGCTCGCTGCCGATCATGGCCCGCGTCACCGGTGGCGCCCCGGTGGTGTTCGACGCAACGCACTCGGTGCAGCAGCCCGGCGGGCAGGGCGCCACCTCCGGCGGGCAGCGGGAGTTCGTCGCGGTGCTCGCCCGCGCCGCGGTGGCGGTCGGCGTGGCCGGCGTCTTCATCGAGACCCATCCCGATCCCGACCGGGCGCCCTCCGACGGGCCGAACATGGTGGCGCTCGCAGATCTTCCCGGCTTGGTTGAAACACTGATGGCTTTCGACCGCCTCGTTAAAGCGTGAGAGCGGTTCGCCTCGATCCGTTTCAGATTTCGTTCAGGCAGCTGGTGCGATCATCCACTCCAATCGAGAGGAACTTCACTTCGGCGAGGGACTCGATCCTTCCCGGACACGATGCCTGACTTGGCGGGACCTTCCGGACGGGAACTTCCGGCAAAGCTCGGGTGTTTGGTCGCCAAGATGCTTTTGGCAAGTCGCTTCTGGATCGGAAAGGACGCTATGCGTAAACTCGCCCTCGTGACCGCCGCCCTGATCTCGGTCGGCACTCTGACCGCTACCTCCGCCGATGCCCGCCCGTACGGCCGCGGCTACGGTCATCATCATGGTCATTACCATGGCGGCTACGGCCCGCGCGCCTATTACGGCGGCCGCCGTCGCGGCATCGGGACCGGCGCGGCCGTCGGTCTCGGCATCGCGGGTCTCGCCGCCGGCGCGATCGCGGCCGGTGCGGCACGCGACGCCTATGCCCGCGACCGCTATTACGGGCGCCCGGCCTATGGCGGCGGCTACTACGATTACGGCTACTGAGATCTAAATCTCAGACGGTTAGTAAAGGCGGTCGGGAAACCGGCCGTCTTTTTTCGTGTCCGCTCACTCTCTGAAGTCAGACGAAACCCGAAGCTCAATCAGTCCGGGTATAAGAGACGGGATTGCACCCAGAGCGACGATGCGACAGGTTCCGCCGCATCGCAACAGCCTTGGGGGAATCATGCCTGT
The DNA here is from genome assembly GCF_021117295.1 of Methylorubrum sp. B1-46. Taxonomy (NCBI): domain Bacteria; kingdom Pseudomonadati; phylum Pseudomonadota; class Alphaproteobacteria; order Hyphomicrobiales; family Methylobacteriaceae; genus Methylorubrum; species Methylorubrum sp. B1-46. The sequence goes on from NZ_CP088247.1 coordinate 3,011,457, forward strand.
CATCGCTGCCATCGTCGGGGCCGTCATGACCGGGCTGCTGTACTATTTCATTTACGGCAGCGGTATGGAGCAGCTCGACCGCTACCTCGGCGACCGGCGCAGCGCCAAGCTACGGGCGCGCAGCGAGGCCGCTTTCCGGGCAGCGCCGGTGCGTGCGATTCGCGATCCGATCGACGCCGCGGGCGTGTTGATGATGCTGGTCGCGCTCGCCCGCGGGACGCCGACGCCGGAGCAGGAGGCGGCGATCAAGGCGGAGATTCGAAAGGTCACCTCACCCGGCGAAGATCACGGCGCACGGATGGCCTATATTCGCCACGCTGCCACGCAGGCGTCGGATGCCGATACCGCGGTCGATCATCTCGCTCCGCTCCTGCGGGACAAACTCAATGCCGCCGAGCGAGACGACCTGGAGCGGATGTTGGAGGCGGTCGCCGTCATCCATGGCGGTCCGATCGATGGGCAGGAAAAGCTCATCGCCCGCACCGTACGGTTGCTGGCCGAGCCGTACTGAGGGCGGACAGCGCGATCAGCCCCGGCCGCGATAGGGGGCGACGCCCTGGTCCGGCAGCCAGACGGATTTGGGCGGCTCGCCGGTCTGCCAAAAGACATCGATCGGGATGCCGCCGCGGGGATACCAGTAGCCGCCGATGCGCAGCCAGCGCGGTTCGAGCACGGCGACGAGCCGCCGACCGATCCCGACGGTGCAATCCTCGTGGAAGGCGCCGTGGTTGCGGAAGGCCCCGAGATAGAGCTTCAGCGACTTTGACTCTACGAGCCAGCGGTCCGGCACGTAGTCGATGACGAGGGTGGCGAAATCCGGCTGACCCGTCACCGGACAGAGCGAGGTGAATTCCGGCGCCGTGAAGCGAGCAAGGTAATCGGTGTCGGCATGCGGGTTGGGCACGCGGTCGAGCTGTGCGGCCTCCGGCGAGGTCGGCAGCGGCGTCTGCCGTCCGAGTTGCTTGGCGTGAGTCTCGATCGAATCCATAGGAACCCTATACGCCGCGCTTGAGGGTCCGCCTATTGTGCGCGGGGAATGCCAGGGATTCCGCCCGATCGTCGGATAAAGCCCGAAGAAAGTCGCGACATCGGGCGGGTTTTATCGAAGTGGCCCGGTTCCAAGCCGCCTCCGGGAGCTTGCCGACATCCCGAGGTTGGCGGATAAGCCCGCGACGCAAAGCGTCGCAGGCTGCGCGGGTCTCGAAGACATCCGCGAGACGAACCCCGCCGCGACGCGCCGCCAAGGAGCGCCCATGACCGCGATCACCAATATCGCCGCCCGCGAGATTCTCGACAGCCGTGGCAACCCCACCGTCGAAGTCGATGTCCTTCTGGAAGACGGCTCCTTCGGCCGTGCCGCGGTCCCCTCCGGTGCCTCCACCGGCGCCCACGAGGCGGTCGAGCTGCGCGACGGCGACAAGAGCCGCTACAACGGCAAGGGCGTGCTCAAGGCCGTCGACGCGGTGCAGACCGAGATTCTCGACGCGATCGGCGGCATGGATGCCGAGGATCAGGTCGCGGTCGATGAGGCGATGATCGCCCTCGACGGCACGCCGAACAAGGCGCGCCTCGGCGCCAACGCCATCCTCGGTGTCTCGCTCGCGGTGGCGAAGGCGGCGGCCGAGACCGCCGGCCTGCCGCTCTACCGCTATGTCGGCGGCGTGCAGGGCCGGGTGCTGCCGGTGCCGATGATGAACATCGTCAACGGCGGCGCGCATGCCGACAACCCGATCGACTTCCAGGAATTCATGGTGATGCCGGTCGGCGCCACCTCGCTCTCCGACGCGGTGCGGATGGGCGCGGAGATCTTCCACACCCTGAAGAGCGCCCTGAAGAAGGCCGGCCACAACACCAATGTCGGCGACGAGGGCGGCTTCGCCCCGAACCTGCCGTCCGCCGAGGCGGCCCTCGATTTCGTGATGGAATCGATCAACGCCGCCGGGTTCAAGCCCGGCAGCGACGTGGTTCTGGCGCTCGACTGCGCCGCCACCGAATTCTTCAAGGACGGCGCCTACCGCTACGAGGGGGAAGGCCAGACCCGCTCGATCGAGGCTCAGGTCGATTACCTCGCCAAGCTGACCGAGGCCTACCCGATCCTGTCGATCGAGGACGGCATGTCGGAGGACGATTGGGAGGGTTGGAAGCTGCTGACGGACCGGATCGGGAACCGAGTGCAGCTCGTCGGCGACGACCTGTTCGTGACCAATGTCGAGCGGCTCGCCCGCGGCATCGAGACCGGCACCGCCAACTCGATTCTGGTGAAGGTGAACCAGATCGGCTCGCTCACCGAGACCCTGGCCGCCGTCGATATGGCCCAGCGCGCCGGCTACACCGCGGTGATGTCGCACCGCTCCGGCGAGACCGAGGATTCCACCATCGCCGACCTCGCGGTCGCGACCAACTGCGGACAGATCAAGACCGGCTCGCTCGCCCGCTCGGACAGACTGGCCAAGTACAATCAGCTCATCCGCATCGAGGAGGGCCTGGGCGGCCAGGCGCTCTACGCCGGACGCAGCGCGATCCGCCAGTTCGCCGGTCGCTGATCGCGCCCAAGCCTGTGAGGCGCGGCGGCCCGGAAGGGTCTGCCGCGCCTTTTTCGTTCGCCCCACGCCTGATCTCGGTGCACCGAAACGCTTTCTTCACCCTGTTGCGGTGAATCTCTCCCTTGCCATGGTCATTCGTCGCCGCGTCCGCGCCATCGTCGTGCCCGCCGTCCTCTGGACGGTCTCCGCACTTGTCGTCGGCTATTTCGTGCATCAGGCCGAGAGCGGTAGCCGCGGCCTCGAGGCCAAGCGCGTCCTCAAGGTCGAGGCCTATGGACTCAATCAGGAGCTGAATGCGGCCAAGGCCGAGCGGTCGACCTGGGAGCATCGTGTCTCCCTCCTGCGAAGCGAGCAGATCGACCGCGACCTGTTGGAAGAGCGGGCCCGCGTGGTTCTCGGCCGCGTGCATGCCAATGATCTCGTCATCATCGGCCCATAAATTTTTATTTCTGCTAGAATAACCAAGCCAAATATTCGTTCTCACTGACTTTGCAGATTGTCCACCGCTGCAACCGTGGCGGTAACAGCACATCGTGGCTGTCAGCGCGCCTCTCGATTTCCGCAAATCGCTGCCCTAGAACCCCTCCCAACAGAGTGTTTTCGGGAGGACGCCGATGGCTGCGGGCAACGAGGCAGGGAAACCTGCGGCGGAAAAAGGTGCGCCGCAACATCAACCGGCTCCGAATATTCCCCAGTTCACGAAGGATGAAGATCTTCACGCCTACCGTGAGATGCTGTTGATCCGCCGCTTCGAGGAGAAGGCGGGCCAGCTCTACGGCATGGGCCTGATCGGCGGTTTCTGCCACCTCTATATCGGGCAGGAAGCGGTCGTCGTCGGCATGCAGATGGCCGGCGAGGACGGTGACCAGAACATCACCGGCTACCGCGATCATGGTCACATGCTGGCCTGCGGCATGGACCCCAAGGGTGTGATGGCCGAGCTGACCGGTCGCCGCGGAGGCTATTCGCGCGGCAAGGGCGGCTCGATGCACATGTTCAGCCGCGAGAAGCAGTTCTTCGGCGGCCACGGCATCGTCGGCGCGCAGGTTGCGCTGGGCACCGGCCTCGCCTTCGCCGACGCCTACCTGAAGAACGGCAAGGTCAGCTTCACCTATATGGGCGACGGCGCGGCCAACCAGGGCCAAGTCTACGAGAGCTTCAACATGGCGGCCCTGTGGAAGCTGCCGGTGGTCTACGTCATCGAGAACAACCGCTACGCCATGGGCACCTCGGTGGCCCGCGCCTCGGCGCAGACGGACTTCTCCAAGCGGGGCCTCTCCTTCGGTATCCCCGGCGAGCAGGTCGACGGCATGGACGTGCGCACGGTCCGCGAGGCTGCGGCGCGGGCCATCCATCACGCCCGCTCGGGCGAGGGGCCCTACATCCTCGAGATGCAGACCTACCGCTACCGTGGCCACTCGATGTCCGACCCGGCCAAGTACAGGTCGAAGGATGAAGTCTCGAAGATGCGCGACGAGCACGACCCGATCGAGATGGTGCGCAAGCGCCTGCTCGAAGCGCACGGCGTGCCCGAGGCCGACCTGAAGGGCATCGATGCCAAGGTCCGCGAGATCGTCAACGAGTCCGCCGACTTCGCGACCCACGATCCCGAGCCCGATCCCTCGGAACTCTGGACCGACATCCTTCTCGAAGCGCGCGCCTGAACGTGCCCTGATACGCCCCAAGCCATGACGGCCCGGGAGTTCCGGCGAGACCTTCGCAAGAACAAGCCCGCGAAAATACGCCCGACCGACGCACCCGGATCGATAGAGCAGCGCAAATGGCGACCGACATCCTGATGCCCGCCCTCTCTCCGACCATGGAGGAGGGGAAGCTCGCCAAATGGCTGAAGAAGGAGGGCGACGCGGTCAAGGCCGGTGACATCCTGGCCGAGATCGAGACCGATAAGGCGACGATGGAGGTCGAGGCGATCGACGAGGGCATCCTCGCCAAGATCCTCGTCGCCGACGGGACCGAGAACGTCGCCGTGAACACGCCGATCGCGATCATCGCCGAGGAGGGCGAAGACGTCTCGGCGGCGGCTGCGAGCGGCGGCAACGGCAAGCCCAACGGCGCCTCCGGCGGCGCGCCGGCCCCCACACCCGACATGCAGGCCGAGGGCATGGCCGACGCCTCGGCCGCCTCTGCCAAGACCGGCGACGACGCGCCCAAGGCCCCCGCCTCGCCCGCCGTCATCACCAACAAGGCGCCCGATCCGGTGATGGAGGAGTTCCCCGCCGACTCGCCGATGAAGACCATGACGGTGCGCGAGGCCCTGCGTGATGCCATGGCCGAGGAGATGCGCAAGGACGACAAGGTTCTGGTGATGGGCGAGGAGGTGGCCGAGTACCAGGGCGCCTACAAGATCACGCAGGGTCTGCTTCAGGAGTTCGGCGCGCGCCGCGTGGTCGATACGCCGATCACCGAGCACGGCTTCGCCGGTATCGGCGTCGGCGCGGCCTTCATGGGCCTCAAGCCCATTGTCGAGTTCATGACCTTCAACTTCGCCATGCAGGCGATCGACCACATCATCAACTCGGCGGCCAAGACGCTCTACATGTCCGGCGGACAGCTCGGCTGCCCGATCGTCTTCCGCGGCCCCAACGGCGCCGCCGCCCGCGTCGGCGCGCAGCACAGCCACGACTACGCCGCGTGGTACTCGAACGTGCCCGGCCTCAAGGTGATCGCGCCCTATACGGCGTCCGACGCCAAGGGCCTGCTCAAGGCCGCCATCCGCGATCCCAACCCGGTGATCTTCCTCGAGAACGAGATCCTCTACGGTCAGTCGTTCCCGGTTCCAGAGATCGACGATCTCGTCCTGCCGATCGGCAAGGCGCGGATCCATCGCCCCGGCAAGGACGTGACCATCGTCTCCTTCTCCATCGGCATGACCTACGCCCTCAAGGCGGCTCAGGCGCTCGCCGAAGAAGGCATCGAGGCGGAGGTGATCGACCTGCGCACGATCCGTCCGATGGACAGCGCCACGGTGGTGGAATCGGTCAAGAAGACCGGCCGCTGCGTCTGTGTCGAGGAAGGCTTCCCGCAATCGGGTGTCGGCGCCGAGATCGTCGCCCGCCTGATGGTCGATGCCTTCGACTATCTCGATGCGCCGGTGCTGCGAGTGACCGGCAAGGACGTGCCGATGCCCTACGCCGCGAACCTCGAGAAGCTGGCGCTCCCGAGCGTGACGGAAGTCATCGAGGCCGTCAAAGCCGTCTGCTACAAGTAATCGGGCATATATGTCGGAAAATTTCGAAGAACTCGAGATCCCGCCCGACGCCCTGGAACAGGGCGGGATCGAGATCGTGCGCGCCTCCATCGTCGACGGAGCGGTGAGCGTGGCGCTCCGGCGCGCGTTCGACGATCCGGCGACCTGGGGGCGCCTGCTGATCGACCTCGCCCGGCAGGCGGCTCGTACTTACGCAATCGAGACGGACACCTCGGAGGAGGAAGCCTTCGAGCGCATCCGCGCCGGGTGGGAGGCAGAGAGCCTCGATCCCAACAACCCCCTCAACTGACCCTCCCTCTCAAGGCCGCTCGGGAACGACACGATGCCGATCAACGTCCTGATGCCCGCGCTCTCCCCGACCATGGAGAAGGGCAACCTCGCCAAGTGGCTCAAGAAGGAGGGCGACGCCATCAAGTCCGGCGACGTGATCGCCGAGATTGAGACCGACAAGGCGACCATGGAGGTCGAGGCGGTCGATGAGGGCGTGCTCGCCAAGATCCTCGTGGCCGAAGGCACTGCCGACGTCCCGGTCAACGAGTTGATCGCGCTGATCGCGGAAGAGGGCGAGGATCCGGGCAGCGTTCAGGCGCCGACGGGTGGTGCCGAGGCGAAGACTGCCCCCGTCGAGCCGAAGAGCACGCCCGACCAGAACGCCGCGCCCGACGGCGCCCACGCCTCCTACGCCCGGGTCGATCAGGCCCCCGAGGGCGCCAAGCCGAACGGCGCGGCTCAGCCCGCGGCTCAGGGGTCCGGCGGCCGCGTCTTCGCCTCGCCGCTCGCCCGACGCATCGCAAAGCAGGAGGGCGTTGATCTCTCCGCCGTCAAGGGCTCCGGCCCTCATGGCCGCGTCATCCAGCGCGACGTGCAGGCGGCGATCGAGGGCGGCACGGCGAAGGCCGGCGCCTCGGCAAAGACCGAAGCGAAAGCCGCTGCCGCGCCTGCACAAGAGCAGGCCGCTCCGAAGCCGGCGCCCGCGGGCGGCGCGCCGGCCGGGCTCAGCCTGGATCAGGTGCGGGGCTTCTACGAGAAGGGCAGCTTCGAGGAAGTGCCGCTCGACGGCATGCGTAAGACCATCGCCAAGCGTCTCACCGAGGCGATGCAGGTGGCGCCGCACTTCTACCTCACGGTCGATTGCGAACTCGATGCGCTGATGAAGCTGCGCGAGACTCTCAACGGCTCCGCCGGCAAGGACAAGGACGGCAAGCCGCTGTTCAAGCTCTCGGTGAACGACTTCGTCATCAAGGCGATGGGCCTTGCGCTGACGCGCGTTCCGGCCGCCAACGCCGTCTGGGCGGAGGACCGCATCCTGCGCTTCAAGCACGCGGAGGTCGGCGTCGCGGTGGCGATCGATGGTGGCCTGTTCACGCCCGTCATCCGCAAGGCCGACCAGAAGACGCTTTCCGCCATCTCCAACGAGATGAAGGATTTCGCGAGCCGTGCGCGCGCCAAGAAGCTCAAGCCGGAAGAGTACCAAGGCGGCGTCACCTCGGTGTCGAATCTCGGAATGTTCGGGATCAAGCACTTCACGGCGGTGATCAACCCGCCGCAATCGACGATCCTCGCGGTCGGCGCCGGCGAGAAGCGGGTCGTCGTCAAGGATGGTGCACCGGCCGTCGTCCAGGCCATGACCGCGACGCTCTCCTGCGACCACCGCGTCCTCGACGGCGCGCTCGGGGCCGAGCTGATCGCCGCGTTCAAGAGCCTAATCGAGAACCCGATGGGGATGCTCGTCTGAGAGCTGCCGACAAGAGCCCTCGCTTGGACTCCGTCGAATGAACGGGCGGAGCTCGGGCTGGAGATGACGCGTGGGGAGCCGTGATCAGCCCGCCGCCTCTCCCTTGATCCCGTTCATCACCGCCGACCGGGTGGTCCAATCCTCACTCTCGACCCCTCCTCACAGCCGGGAGGGGAGCAGGAGGCCTTGATGTCCGAAACCTATGACGTCCTCATCATCGGCGCGGGGCCCGGCGGTTACGTCACCGCAATCCGCGCGGCGCAGCTCGGCTTCAAGACCGCCGTGGTCGACCGCGAGCATCTCGGCGGCATCTGCCTGAACTGGGGCTGCATCCCCACCAAGGCGCTGCTGCGCTCGGCCGAGATCTACCACTACATGCAGCACGCCTCCGATTACGGCCTCTCCGCCAAGGAGGTCAGCTTCGATACGGCGGCCATCGTCAAGCGCTCCCGCGGTGTCTCGAGCCGGCTCAACGGCGGCGTCGGCATGCTGCTCAAGAAGAACAAGGTCGATGTGATCTGGGGCGAGGCCTCGATCGATTCGGCGGCCAAAGGCAACGAACCCGGCAAGGTCATTGTCAAGGAGACCAAGCGGGCGGAAGCTCCGAAGGGCGCCAAGGGCGCGGGCACCTACTCGGCCAAGCACATCGTCGTTGCGACTGGCGCGCGTCCGCGCGTGCTGCCCGGCATCGAGCCCGATAAGAAGCAGATCTGGACCTATTACGAGGCCATGGTCCCCGAAAAAATGCCCAAGAGCCTGCTGGTGATGGGCTCGGGCGCCATCGGCATCGAGTTCGCCTCGTTCTACCGCACCATGGGCGCCGAGGTGACGGTGATCGAGTTGCTGCCGCAGATCCTGCCGGTCGAGGATGCCGAGATCGCCGCGCTCGCCCGCAAGCGCTTCGAGAAGCAGGGGATCAAGATCCTCACCGGCGCCAAGGTGACGAAGGTCGAGAAGGGCGCCGACTCGGTCACCGCCACCGTCGAGGACGACAAGGGCAAAACCCAGCAGCTTACCGCCGAGAAGCTGATCTCGGCTGTCGGCGTCGTCGGCAACATCGAGAATCTCGGGCTCGAGAAGCTCGGCGTGAAGATCGAACGCGGCGTCGTCGTCAATGACGGGCTCGGCCGCACCAACGTCCCTGGCATCTACGCCATCGGCGACGTCGCCGGCCCGCCGATGCTGGCCCACAAGGCCGAGCACGAGGGCGTCATCTGCGTCGAGACCATCAAGGGCCTTCACACCCACCCGATGGACAAGGCCAAGATCCCGGGCTGCACCTATTGCCACCCGCAGATCGCCAGCGTCGGCATCACCGAAGGGAAGGCCAAGGATCTCGGCCTCTCGATCAAGGTTGGCCGCTTCCCCTTCGCGGGCAACGGCAAGGCGATCGCGCTGGGTGAGCCGGACGGCCTGATCAAGACGATCTTCGATGCCAAGACCGGCCAGTTGCTCGGGGCCCACATGATCGGCGCCGAGGTGACGGAACTGATCCAGGGCTATGTCGTCGCGATGACCCTCGAGACGACCGAGGAAGAGCTGATGCACACGGTCTTCCCGCATCCAACGCTCTCCGAGATGATGCATGAGAGCGTGCTCGACGCTTATGGCCGGGTGATCCACACCTGACGGGATCGGCCAAGGCCGAGGATGGGAGTCGTGCGCATGAGCGGAGGCGATGCCGCAATCCTGCGCACATCCAACGCTTTGAACAGATACCTCGGTCGCGCCCGTCCTTGCGTCGGGCGATGCAAACTTACCGGTGGACGGTGGTATTAGCGCCCATCGAATGCGCTTTGGTTGAATCTTTGCAGAGGCCGTTCCCCGTATAGGGGCTGCCGAGCGCCTGCGGCGCGACAAGCGGCCGGTCCATGATCATACGTATCCTTCTGCTCGTCGTCGGCCTCGCTGGCATCTACGCGTCGCTGACGGTGATGCGTGTTCACCTTTACGTCACGCTGCTGTTGCTTTTCCTTTGCGCCGGACCGCTCAGCTACCTCGTCTTCCGTGAGGAGCCCGAGTAGATGCGCTTGATCGAACGAGACGCGGACGATCGGAGGCGTCGGCTGCGGCGGAGCCAGCCTCACGATGCCTTCAGCCGGCGGGCCGAGGCGATGCCGGGCAGTGCGATCAGGGCCAGCAATCCGGCAGCGACGAAGAGAAGGGCAGTGCCGAGAACGCTCCAGGCCAGTACGCCGGTGATACCTCCGGCCAGGAAGGCAGCCACCGTTACCCCGTAAAGCCGCATTTTCTCGCGGTCCGACCCCGACGCGTCGTCGCCCTGCGACAGCCGGCGCGCGAGGCCGATGCCGAGATCGGTCACCATGCCGGTCACGTGCGTCGTGCGCACACGGGCATCGGTGATCTGGGTGATCGTGGCATTCTGCAGACCGAGCAGGAAGCTCAGCCCCGTGACGAGGACCGCGCCGTGCCACCCCGCGGGAAGCCAGACGCCGACCAGGCCGAGGCCGACGAGCAACAGGGCCTCCGTCAGTACGCTGTAGGCGTAGACGCCGCGTAATCGATGATGGCGGCCCGCACTGATGAGAAGCGTCGCACTCATGGCCCCGGCCATGAAGGCGGCGATGAGAGCCAGCATCGGCAGGGCGAGCGTCAACTCCCCGAGGCCGAGATGGTCGGCGAGGCCCGACACGTTGCCGGTCATGTTCGATGAGAAGGTTCCGAAGGCGCAGAAGCCGGCGGCGTTCAAAGCGCCGGCAATCCCCGCGAAGGGCCAAGCGAGACGCCGGTCGATACCGGGGGTTCGGTTGAGGCCTTCTTGGACGAGCATCGTGGGATCGGCGGTCAGGCGGTCTGCGGCGCGATCATTCTAACGGCGTATTCCCTTACGCAACCTGTCCGAACGCTCGGCTGCATCGCGTCTGTTTTCTCGGCCCACGACCGTCGGGAGCATTCCAGCCCTCCCGATCGATGGCCGATATCTCGAAGCCCGGGTTTCGCCCTCCGCCAGGGGCTATTCCGGGCCACTCGAACGACATCCTTTCGCCACGCAACCGGCTCGATCCGGCAGCGATCCGTGCATCCAGACCGGTATGAGGGAAACTGCGTCACCGAGCCGGCGTTGGTCATCCGCGCCTACAAAGGTCGATACGCGAGAGGACATCGCGATGGCGACGATGCGAATGCTTCGGTTCGGTTTTCTGGTCACGGCCTTGCAACTCGGCGGCGTGCCCGCCCTGGCACAAACTTCGGTCGGCGGCCTGCCCTCCGGCTTCACCGCGCCCGGCCTCCCGTTCGGGCCGACCTCGACGGTTGCCACCGTCGCGGCTCCCACCGCGGCCATGGCGCTGGCCAATCCCGGCGGCTTGCGCTTCGGTGGTGCGTCCGGGATCTCCGGCCTCGGTACGTCCGCACCTGGACTCCCCGGCAATGCCGGCGGTTTGCGCTTTGGCGGCGCGAGCGTGTCCGGCACTCTCGGCGGCGGCGGGCTGAGTTCCGGCGGCGGCGGGATCGCAAATGTGGCGCGGCGGCAGCCGGACGACGTGACCGGCAGCATTGGATCGGGCGGCGGCGCCCCGGCTGGTACCGGTATTTCCGGCGGCGCGGGATTCTCGCCTAGGCCGACCGATGCGTATTTCGACCCGCTCAGCGGCTCCGGACTTCGCTGAAGGCATGGACCTCAGCAGCCGGATGGGATGTCCACAGCCTCGAAAGATCCCGGTAAGGTCTCGTTAACCGTTTCGGTATGTTCTATCTTCGTTCTCATGCCGAGTCGGAGGAAGATTATGCCCAAGCTTCAGACGAGCCACGGCCCGTCCCCCCACTTCGCTGCCTCGGAATGGGAGAGAGCAAGCTCGTGCCCGGTGGAGGACATCGCCCAGGCCTATCTTAGCAGCACCCAGGGCGATGCGGGGATCGCTCTGCGCTGTGCCATCACCGACGCCTTGTCCGATCTGATGGAGGCCGAGCGTCGGGCCCGTGAGAACAGCCGCCTTATCTCCCGCGGCTTCGTCCGCAGCGCGCCGGCCGATCGGTAAAATGCGTCGTGTGGGCCTCTTGGCTTCTTGGAGCATCGTCTCGAAAGGTGGCCGCAGGCTTTCGGAAAAAGACGTTGCAAAAACAATAATCTAGAGCACCGCTTGAAGTGCGGTGCGGGAGGGGCATGTTGCAGGCATCGAGCCCCGGAAACGTCCCCATGCGCTTGCCTCTCCTCGCGTTTCTCGCAAGCCTGGCCCTGATCGCAGCCCCTGCTGCGCGGGCCGATCTCCTCATCGCCGTCGATAAGGATACACAGCGCATGAGCGTCGTGGTCGACGGCACACCGCGCTACGATTGGCCCGTCTCGACGGGGATCGCGGGCCACGACACACCGAATGGCAGCTATCGGCCGTTCCGCATGGAGAAGAGCCACTTCTCGCGCGAGTGGGACAACGCGCCGATGCCGCACGCGGTGTTCTTCACGCAGGTCGGCCACGCGATCCACGGTACCACGCAGACTCGCCGCCTCGGCCGCGCTGCTTCGCATGGCTGTGTTCGTCTCTCGCAGCGCAACGCCGCGACGCTGTTCTCCCTAGTGAAGCAGCAGAAAATGGCCAACACGCGCGTCGTCATCGAGGGCAACCTGAGAGACGCTCCGGTGGCCGAGGTCCAGCGTCCGGTGCGGGCGCGCTCGGTCCGGCGCAACGACGAGGGCGTGGTAGCGGTGCGCTCACGGGGCCTGACCTGGGAGGACGAGGCCTACGGACCGCCCCCTCGCCGCCGCAACCGGGACGTGTTCGACGAGGGCTACGGCGTCGGGGTGGGCTACGGTGACCTTTACTGACGGCGCCGAGCCGGATCAGTTCAGTTGGACGCCGTCGCCCCGGTCACCCGCCACACGGCGTTCCCGACGTCGTCGGTCACCAGCAGCGCCCCGGCCTTGTCGATCGCCACGCCGACGGGGCGCCCTTGCGCCTTCTCCTCAGCATTGAGGAAGCCCGTCAGAGTATCGACCGGCGCGCCGGAAGGTTTGCCGTCTTGGAACGGCACGTAGATCACCTTGTAGCCGCTCTTCGGGCGGCGGTTCCATGAGCCGTGCTGGGCCACGAACAGGCCGCTCTTCCAGGCATCCGGCAGGTTCGATCCCATCGAGAAGGCGATGCCGAGCGACGCCGTATGCGTGCCGACGGCATAATCCGGCGCGATGGCCCGCTTCACCTTCTCCGGCTGCGGCGGCTGCACCCGCTCGTCCACGTGCTGGCCCCAGTAGCTCCAGGGCCAACCGTAGAAGGCGCCCTCCGTCACGCGGGTGATGTAATCGGGCACGAGATCGCTGCCGATCTCGTCGCGCTCGTTCACGGCCGTCCAGAGGTCGCCGCTCCTCGGCTCGAAGGCGAGGCCATTCGGGTTGCGCAGGCCGGTGGCGTATTCGCGCATCCCCTTGGTGGCGAGGGTGTATTCCCAGATCGCCGCGCGGCCCTTCTCGATGTCGAGTCCGTTCTCGCCGACATTGCTGTTCGAGCCGACAGTGATGAAGAGCTTCTTGCCGTCCGGGCTCGCGACGACGTTCTTAGTCCAGTGGTGGTTGATGCCGGCGGGCAGGTCGACGACCTTTTCCGGCCTCGCCGCGATCTCCGTCTGACCCTCGGAATAGGGGACGCGCACCAGGGCGTCGGCATTCGCCACGTAGAGGTCGGAGCCGACCAGCGCCATCCCGAACGGCGAGGTGAGGCCCTTGAGGAAGATGTGGCGCTCCTCGGCCACGCCGTCGCCGTCCCGGTCGCGAAGGAGCACGATGCGGTCGGCGCTGACGCCGCCGGCCCCGGCCATGCTCTTCACTTTGTCGGCAACCCAGTCGGTGACGCTGGTGGAATGGTCGCCGGATTTCGGTGCCTGGCTCTCGGCGACGAGAACGTCGCCGTTGGGCAGCACGTAGGGCCAGCGCGGATGATCGAGACCGGTGGCGAAGGCGGCGACGCTCAGGCCCTGCGCCGCCTTCGGCTTGGCGCCGTCCTGCCGGCGTGCCACGCGGGCGATGTTGACGGTGGGCATCAGCGTCGGGTTCGGCGCCGGCAAGGATGGGCTCACCCCGCTGCTTGCCGCCACGTCGAGCGCGGCGGATTCCGGATAGACGACGAAGCGCAGGAACGCTGCCCCTCCGAGCAGCATGACGGCGAGCGCGGAGAGGCCGATCTTAGCGGAGCTTCGCATCGAAACCTCGGCGAAAACGGATCAGACCGGCGTCGCGGCGGCCTGCAGGGCGGTCTCCTCGGCGCCGGGATGGCGGCGGGTCGAGTAGTAGAGCCCGATGGCGTTCCAGAACGCGTCGCGCTGCTCGTGGGTGAAGCGTTGCAGCGACACCTCCAGCGCCGCGCGACCGGCCGCGGCGGCCTCCTCGCGCATCCGCTCATCGAAGGCGCCCGGCGATTCCACATTCGCTTCCACCATGGTTCGGCCCTTCGCTGACGATGCTCCAAAGCAATCAACGTTGGAGTTCGCCGCACCGTTCAATCGGCTCGGAGGGATGGTGGAGAGCAGGCGTGTGCCAAAGGACACACCCCCCTGGAATCACGGTCCAGGCTTAACAGTTTCTTTGCTCCTGTGGGCAGAATGGTCCAGCTTTACCGTCGACCGTCGTCAGCCTTCAGGAGCCTGCATGCAAGCCGACCGGACCTTCCGTCTCCTCTGCCTCTTCGGGCTAGCGCTGACCGGTTCGGGTCTTGGGGGCTGCGGTGTGCTTCCGCATCAAGCCGAGTTGACGACGGGATCGATCGCAACAAATGCCAAGGTCGTGCAGGCGCCGACCGCCGCCGACAAGGAATGCCTCGCCCGCGCGATGTATTTCGAGTCGGTCCGCAGCGACGAGGACGGGCTTTTCGCCGTCGGCACTGTGGTGATGAACCGTCTCGACGCCCCGGCCTATCCCGGCCGGATCTGCGAGGTGGTGGGCCAGAAGCGGCAATTCGCCAACGGCGTGCTGACCAAGCCCGTGCGCGATCAGGACCGGCCGCGCCTGGAAAAGGTCGCCGACGCGCTGCTCTCCGGCAAGCGCCACGAAACCGTCGGGCCGGCGCTCCACTTCCATACGGCGGGCTATAAGTTCCCCTACAACAACATGCACTATGTCGCCGCGGCCGGCGGCAACGTCTTCTATGAGAAGAGCGACCGCGAGGGTTACCTCCCGGCGGTCCAGCCCCGCGCCGTGGTGCAGACCGCCAGCGGCCGCCTGATGCCGCTTCAGGTCGCTGCCGTGAAGTCGGGCATGATCGGCCAGCCGCTCACCGGCCGTGTCCAGCCGACGCTGACCGCCGATTACACCGCGCCCGCCGCACCGGAGCTGCGCGTCCCCGGCCCGGCCCGCTACGCCTCGGCTCCCGGACGCGACAGGAACTGACGATTGTCACACGGCAGGGTTACGGCCAGGGCAGGTTGTCGCCCCCGCCCTATGCGCCGGTAGCGTGAGGCCTTAAGTCAAGGACGCGGCCGGGCTGCCCGGTCCGGCTCCCGTGAGGCTCACCCCGCATCGCCATGGCCGTCGTCCTCGACCTCCTGAACAACGACACCCGGCCCAAGGGGGACGCGCCCGCACGGCCGCGCCATCCCGAGAAGGCACACCGGCCCGACACCGCCATCCAGCGGAAACCCGACTGGATCCGGGTGAAGGCGCCGGGCTCGAAACTCTGGGCCGAGACCAAAGACATCGTCCGCGCCAACAACCTCGTCACCGTCTGCGAGGAGGCGGGCTGCCCCAACATCGGTGAGTGCTGGGAGAAGCGGCACGCCACCTTCATGATCATGGGTGACACCTGCACCCGCGCCTGCTCGTTCTGCAACGTGCGCACCGGTCTGCCGGAAGGGCTCGACGCGGCCGAGCCGGAGAAGGTCGCCGATGCGGTGGCCAAGCTCGGGCTGCACCACGTCGTCGTCACCTCGGTGGACCGCGACGACCTGAAGGACGGCGGCGCCGAGCATTTCTCCCGCACCATCGCCGCGATCCGCCGGGCCAGCCCCGGAACCACCGTCGAAATCCTGACGCCCGATTTCCTGCGCAAGCCCGGCGCCCTCGAAGTCGTGGTCGCAGCCAAGCCCGACGTGTTCAACCACAACCTCGAGACCGTGCCCGGCAAGTACGTCACCGTGCGGCCCGGCGCCCGATACTTTCACTCGGTGCGCCTGTTGCAGCGGGTGAAGGAACTCGACCCGACGATCTTCACCAAATCCGGCATCATGGTGGGGTTGGGAGAGGAACGGAACGAAGTCGTGCAGCTCATGGACGATCTGCGCTCGGCAGAGGTCGACTTCCTCACCATCGGGCAATATCTGCAACCGACCCGCAAGCACCATGAGGTTGTGCGCTTCGTGCCGCCGGACGAGTTCAAAGCCTACGAGACCACGGCCTATGCCAAGGGCTTCCTGCTGGTCTCGGCGACGCCGCTCACGCGGTCGTCGCATCACGCCGGCGAGGATTTCGCCCGGCTGAAGGCGGCGCGTCTGGCCAAGCTCGGCCCCGCACCCGTCGCCGTCAGCGCCTGAGCCCGAATGCCCTCTTTCCGCATCACGAGGAACGTGCGCCACTCGGCGACGCAGATGTACGATCTCGTCGCCGATATCGAGCGCTATCCCGAGTTTCTGCCGCTGTGCGAGTCGCTGCGGGTGCTACGCGATGCCGAGGGGCCGAACGGCACCAAGGTGCGGGTGGCGGAGATGGGCGTCGGCTACAAGGCGATCCGCGAGCGTTTCACAACCCGCGTCAGCCTCGACCGCGACAATCGCAAGATCGTCGCGGAATACATCGACGGCCCGTTCAAGCACCTCGAGAATCGCTGGACGTTCCGCGATGCGGAGGGCGGCGGCTGCGAAGTCGATTTCTTCATCACCTACGAGTTCAAAAGCCGGACGCTCGGGCTCCTCATGGGCACGATGTTCGACCGAGCCTTCCGCAAGTTCACCGACGCGTTCGAGGGCCGTGCCGCCGCGATCTACGGCGCGCCCGCCTGATTCGACCGTTCGGCAAAGACGCTCACGCGGACCACAGGCAGGATGTCTGCCCCTGAAATCGGCATTCCTCTCGAACTGCCGGATCTCACCCGGTGTCGGAGACGACTTCTCCAGTGAGCGTTGGTGGCGTGAAGCGCCGTAATGTCCGGCAGGCCATAAGGGCAGCGGAGCATCAACATGACGGCCATCCGCCGTGAACGAAAGCAGCAACGATCCGGCAGCTGAAGTCATTTTCCGAAAGTCGACGGCCACCTTTCGGGTCTACGTCTCTCGCGTGATCTCCGTGAAAGGCTGATCACGGATGACCTTATCGACGAGGATGTGAGACGAATCCCTGTGCGCGGGATTGATGAGTACGTTCCAGCGGTTCGGGCCCGTCACAGAGGGAACACACAAGAGAGGCGCCCTGCAGGAGAGTAGCCAGTCGTCGCCATAGGGCTGGCAGATTGCGTAGCCCGCCGCCTTGTCGCTCCACCCACCGGGCAGATCATCGAGCGTGATGATCTCCATTTTCAGGCCCCGCGGAACGCCGATTTTAAGCATGACGTAGTCGTCAGGCAGAAGCCAAGCGTCTCCGACGTATCGCAGCAATTCCAGGAGCGAAGTGCTGGGATCGGCGGCGCAGTAGACGACAGGCTTAGGGCGCGTATGCCAGCGCCCCGAGACCCGTTGCCCTCCGCTTCCGGTCAGATCCTCGCGGCGTGCGATCCGCCATATGAAATCGACGGGTTCATTAGGCGACCACACTATGGTTGATCCGCAACAGGGCCTCTTCAACCAGAGTGGCACCAGTTTCGCGGACGAGCAAGTCCATTGGCCTCGCGCCGAGAACCTCATTCGGCAGATGAAGCCACGTCATGGCCTTGCTACTATTCCTGAAGACTTTTTCAGCTAAATTGGCAATCCTCAGCACCCGAACAGCACGATCTGTCATGTCGGGGCTTAGTTTCGCGCCAGCCTCGGACAGCTTAATAATGTTGCCGCGCGGACCAAGCACTTTTTCAATTATATCTTTATCGAGGCCGATTTTCTCCATTTCGGTTACCGTGCTGGCCGGCATCGAGTAATCCGAGGGAGACAGGCGGACTTCCTGTTCAACCGTTGCGGCGATTTCGCCGAACACGCTTGGGTGAGGTGCATACATGGCAGCATCCAGTTCCGAGCGGCCCGATCCACCTTTCCAGCCAAGCTTAGCATTGCCTCGTCGAAGGTGGTCTGGGATTCGTATCTCTCAAGAGGTTAATAATCTGTTAATCGTTGGTAAGTGCGCCAACGCATGATCCTCCTCATAGGCCATGTCAATCACACCGCTCCGCCGGGAGGCCAGAAAGTCGAATTTCACCTGTGAATTCCAAAGTTTGCCGGGTATCGCCCGCGGAAGCGGACAAGACGCGGAGCGATGGTCGAAGAGCATCCGGCGATCGGCCTGGGCGTCCGCAGATCAAAATCGTTAACGGTCACCACCGTGTCGGTTTGAACTCGTGTCCCCTGCCAACGCTTGGACCGATCCGGTTCATCGGCGTTGCTTCAGATACACTCAACGCAGCACACGAAACATCGCTGGCTCTTGGAGGCCGCTCCCTCGAAATCCAGCATCGAATCGATTCGTATCGAATTCGGCCCATGCGGGATTCTAGGAAAATTTTTTGCATATCAAAAAAATCAGACGCAATGGCGATGGAAACACTCTCGATATCTACAACATGACCCTTTCTCTGCTCGGAGCGTTTGGCAGTCGTGAACTCGAGCCGATACGCTACCTGAGAAACCGCCCCGCCCGTGCCTCCAGCAAGCTCACCAGCGCCGGCTCCATGAAGGCGTAGTCGTCGCGCACGTCGAGGCAGACGATCCGGAGGTGACGCAGGTCCGGTCCGAACCGGCGCATCAGCTTGCGCCGGTGCGAGCGCTCCATCACAACGACAATCTCCGCCCAGGCCAGATGATCAGCCTCGATGGGTTCGTCCGCATCGTCGGAGACGCCCGCCGAGGCCGTTTCAACGCCCACCCATCGCGAGAAGATCTGCTCCGCGGTCGGGCTGCGGGCGCGGGCCCGGCCGCAGACGAACAGGATCCTCACGCGCTCTCCGCCAGCACCGATTGCCGCTCGAACAGGGCGCGATAGGCGCCGTTCGGACGCCGCATCAGCGCGGCATGCGGCCCGTCCTCGACGATGCGGCCGCGCTCGAACACGAGGATGCGGTCGAGCGCGCGTACGGTCGAGAGGCGGTGGGCGATGACGATGGCGGTGCGCCCGCGCATCAGCCGCTCCATCGCCTCCTGCACCAGCGCTTCCGATTCCGAGTCGAGACTGGACGTCGCCTCGTCGAGGATCAGGATCGGTGCGTCGGCCAGGAACGCGCGGGCAAGTGCCACCCGCTGCCGCTCACCGCCGGACAGCTTGACGCCGCGCTCACCCACCGGCGTGGCGTAGCCTTTGGGAAGCCGCGCGATGAAGTCGTGCGCATTGGCAAGCCGCGCCGCCCGCTCGATGGCCTCCGCCGAGGCACCGGGCCGGGCGTAGGCGATGTTCTCGGCGAGCGAGCGGTGGAACAGCACCGGATCCTGCGGCACGATGGCGACCTGCGCCCGCAGACTCGCCTGCGTTGCATCCGCCACGTCCTGCCCGTCAATGAGCACGCGCCCGCCGCTCACGTCGTAGAGCCGCTGGATCAGCTTGACGAAGGTCGTCTTGCCCGACCCCGAGCGTCCGACGAGGCCGACGCGCTGCCCAGCCGGAATCGTCACAGATAGCCCATCGTAGAGCGGCGTGCCGTGCGTGCCGTAGTGGAAGCGCACCGCCTCGAAGCGGATCGCGCCGCCCTCGACCGCGAGCGGCACCGCCCCCGGCCGGTCGGCGACGCCGACGGGCTCGGCTTCGAGGGCTACCAACTCCTCCATCTCATTGACCGAGCGTTGCAGGTGGTTGATGTGGCCGCCGATGTCGCGGAGATAGCCGTGCACCACGAAGTAAGTGGTGAGCACGTAGGCGACCTCGCCCGGACTCGCCTGCCCCTGCCACCACAGCCAGAGCGCCGTGGCGACGATGGCGGTGCGAAAGGCGAGCAGCAGCCCGAGCTGAATGGTGCCGCTCCACGTCACGATCATCCAGGTGCGCCGGGTGCGACGCCGCCATTTCGACAGGATTAGGGCGAGCCGATCGTCCTCCCGCCCCTCGGCGCCGAAGGCCTTCACCACGGCGTTGTTGCCGATCGTGTCGCTGAGCGCCCCGCCAAGCCGCGTGTCGAGGGCGTTCGACAGCGTCGCCGCGGGCGCGATGACGCGTGTCGCCAGGAATACGGCGGTGCCGACATAGGCGAGCGCACCGATCCCGATCACCGCGCCCATGGCCGGCCAATGTAGGCCGAGCACGATCGTCGTGCCCACCAGCACTACGACGGAGGGCAGGATCGACAGGAGGAGCACGTCGTTGAGCCCGTCGAGCGCCCACATGCCGCGTGAGATCTTGCGCACCGTAGAGCCCGAGAAGGTGTTGGCATGCCACTCGGTCGAGAAGCGTTGGACGCGGGCGAAACTCCGGCTCGCGATGTCGGACATGGTGCCGAGCGTCAGCGGCACCACGAGGCTCCAGGCGATGTGGCGCAACAGCACCGTCCCGAGGCTCAAAACGGTCATCGCCGCGAAGGCCGGCAGTGCCGCCTGGAGCGCCGCGTGCCGCTCGGCCCCGGCAAGCGCATCGACGAGGCGGCCGGCATAGAGCGGAAGCATCACGTCGGCCAGCGTGGCGAGAGTGATCGCGGCGACGAGGGCGCCGACGAGGCCGAGGCGCTCGCGCCAGCCGCGGACGACGTAGGCGAGAACGCGGCGGACGGCATCCGCGCGTCGGGGGGAAGACAGGGACATGGCAGCGCCCGACGGCGAAGCGTCGGCTCCGAAAGGCGCGGACGGCGCGAGCTTGAGCGCGCGGTCCGGCAGGATCAGATCGGGAGGGACTTGTGCGCCGCTCCGACCGTGGAGCCGGGCAGCGGAGGAATGCGCCTAGGCGATTCCGGCAGGAGCGATCACGCTTCCTGCACGACAGGAGACGATGCCAACAAACATACTGCGCCTCCCTGTTCCACTAAGACCAGTGCACCGATTAATCGACGCCGACCTGATTCGCAATCTCTGCGTTCAGCCGCTCAATGCACCCGCTCCTGATGAGTGCGGGACCGGCGACGCTTAGGATGCCTCTCCCACGGAATCCTGCAAGATGTCGCCAATTGCAGGCTTCATTGATCGAAAGTCATCTTCAGAGACGCCGAGTCCAAGAGCCCGACCCATTCTCGCTGCGTCACGGCAACTCGCAATGCGAAGCCTTTCGAAGAACGTTGCCCTCTCGGCCTCTTACTCGATCCGATCAATGGAAGAGGGGCGCGCAGATCAAGCCAGTCTCTCGCGCGGCATCGACATCCCTTTTTCTGAGAGCCATATTCTCCATCACTTCCAATGTCATTAACAACATGAATTTCATAAAATATCTGCTTAGATTGACTATGGCAATGAAATTGTCTGCCGTAAATTGCTCAAAATTGTGATAATTTTGATCAAGGGCGTCGGCAATGGACGTCCAGGCTGGTTTACGGCAGCCTATAATACTGCTTTGTCTCGATGAATTATTCCAGGGATCCGCGATCGCAGTTGCCTTGGCAGCCGTTGCAACTGGGGGAGTGACGCTGGGCGAGAGAAGGTCAACGCCCGGTGGTCGCGTGGCTAACCGGCCTGTCCGGCGCGGGCAAATCAACCATTGCCGATGTGGTCGACCGGGCGCTGACCGAGGCCGGCCGCCGCACCATGGTGCTCGACGGCGACAACCTTCGTCAGGGCCTCAACCGCGACCTCGGTTTCAGGGCAGAGGATCGGGTCGAAAACATTCGCCGCGCCGCCGAGGCGGCCCGTCTCATCGCGGATGCCGGCCTCGTGGTGATCCTGTCGCTGATCTCGCCCTCCCGCGCCGAACGTGCGGCGGCACGGGCGATCGCCGGTGACATCCCGTTCGTCGAAGTGTTCATCGACACGCCGCTCGTGGTCTGCGAGGCCCGCGCCCCCATGGGGCTCTCCGAGCGTACGCGGGCCGGGACGATCCCGAACTTCACCGGGATCTCGGCCCCGTACGAGGAGCCGGTGGCGCCGGATCTCGCCCTCGGGACTCAGAGTCAGACCGTGACAGAGCGCGCAGCCGCTCATCGATGCGCTGATTCGCCTGAGCGCGGGGGCGCGGAACCGGGCAGCGTAAAGCATCGTCCCGTGATGGCGATGGGCGAGCGAGAACGCCGGACCCGACATCCGAAAGGGATAGATCGCCGAAAGCATCCCTTTCGCCGCACTGGTCGCCGGAAACAGCCGGGCTAATTGAAACGCTTCCAGACAGGACGCGGACCCGGGAGCCGTCTCCACATGACGTTTCGTCTGACGCTGACCGTCAACGGTGAGCCCCGCGCGATCGAACTCGACGATCCGCGCGTCACCCTTCTCGATCTCTTGCGCGAACGGCTCGACCTGACCGGCTCGAAGAAGGGCTGCGACCGGGGGCAGTGCGGCGCCTGCACCGTCCTCGTGAACGGCCGCCGGGTGAATTCCTGTCTCGCTCTCGCGGTGAGCCTCGATGGTGCCGACATTCTGACCATCGAAGGCCTGGCGCAGGGCGACGCGCTTCACCCGGTCCAATCCGCCTTCATCGACCATGACGGCTTCCAGTGCGGCTTCTGCACGCCGGGGCAAATCATGAGCGCCGTCGGGCTGATCCGCGAAGGCCATGCGGGCGACGACCCCGAGCGGGTGCGCGAAGCCATGAGCGGCAATCTCTGCCGGTGCGGCGCGTATATCGGCATCACCGAAGCCGTCCTCGACGCGCAGGCGCGCATGGCCGGGTCCGCGCCGGGAGGTGCCGCGTGAACCGCTTCGACTATGTTCGGGCGGCCAGCGTTGCCGACGCCGTCGCGGCGGCCAGCGAGCCAGGCGCGGCCTATCTCGCCGCCGGCACCAACCTGCTCGACCTGATGAAGGGCAACATCGCGCGTCCCGCCCGGCTCGTGGACGTCACGTATCTGCCGGGCCTCGACAAGATCGAGCACCTGCCCGATGGGGGAGTGCGCATCGGTGCCCTCGTGCGCAACAGCGATCTCGCCTACGACGCGGACTTCGCGAGGTCGCACCCGGCGGTGGCCGAAGCGCTGCTGTCCGGCGCCTCGGCGCAATTGCGCAATGCCGCTACCGTTGCCGGCAACCTGCTTCAGCGAACCCGCTGCCCTTACTTTTACGACCCGGCCAGCGCCTGCAACAAGCGCGATCCCGGCGCCGGCTGCGACGCGCGCGGCGGCGAGACGCGGCTTCACGCGGTGCTTGGCTGGAGCGAGCACTGCATCGCCACGCACCCATCCGATTTCTGCGTGCCCCTGGTCTCACTCGACGCAACCGTCGAGATCGAGGGCAGGGCGGGCGCCCGCGAAGTGCCGCTCGACGCACTCTACCGCCTGCCGGAGGATCGGCCGGACCGGGAGACGGTGCTTGCGCCGGGCGACCTCATCGTGGCGCTACGCCTGCCGGCCCAGGCCGCGGGCTTTGCCGGACATTCCCGCTACCTCAAGGTCCGCGACCGCACCTCCTACGCCTTCGCCGTGGTCTCGGCAGCGACCTCGCTCCGGCTCGAGAAGGGACGGATCGGCGAGGCGCGGATTGCGCTCGGCGGTGTCGCCCTCAAGCCCTGGCGTGTCCGCGCGGCCGAAGCCGTGCTGGCCGGCGCGGAGCCGAGCGAGGAGCGTTTCCGCGAGGCGGCCGACGCCGCCCTGGCCGAGGCCCGGCCTTCCGGCGACAACGCCTTCAAGATCGAGCTGGCCCGGCGCCTGATCGTGCGGACCCTGACCTTTGCCGCCGCCGGCACTCCGGAGCGCATGCCGGCGCTCCCGGCCTCCGCCTTCTCGGGAGATGCGCTCCATGCCTGACATCGCCTACGAGCAGGCCCGGCACGGGTCGAGTATCGGCCAGCCGCTCACCCGCCGGGACGGTCTTCTGAAGGTGACGGGACAGGCGACCTACGCCGCCGACAACCGGCCCGAGGGTTTGCTTCACGCGGTGGTGGCGGTGAGCCGCATCGCCCGCGGCCGGGTTGCCAGCCTCGACGTCGCGGCGGCCAAGGCCCATCCGGGCGTGGTCGAAGTGATGACGGGCGCCAACGCCCCGCGTCTCGCCCAGGACCCGGACGCGAAGGACAACCCCTTCATGTTCCGGCTCGATCTGCTGCAGAACGACCGGGTCCGCTACGCCCATCAGCCGATCGCGGTGGTGATCGCGCAGACGCTGGAGGCCGCGACCGAGGGCGCCGAGCTGCTGGCTCCGTGCTACGAAGTCGACCCACCGCGGATCGGGCTCGATGCGGACGAGCCGATTGAGCCCGAAGGGGTCGGTGCCGGCGACAAGGCGATCGTCACCCGCGGCGATGTCGAGGCCGGGCTGGGACAGGCCGAGCACCGGGTCGAGGCGACCTACGAGACGCCGGCGCAGTATCACAACGCGCTCGAACCCCACGCCATCGTGGCGCAGTGGGACGGTGATCGACTCATCGTTGATACCCCGAGCCAGGGGTTGGCGATGGCCAAGATGCGGCTCGCCGGCCTGTTCGGCCTGGATCCGAAGAACGTCCTCGTTCGCTCGCCCTTCCTCGGGGGCGGCTTCGGCTCGAAGGGCTTCCTGTCCGGGCCGCAGGTGCTCGGTGTGATGGCGGCCAAGCTCGTCGACCGGCCGGTGAAGCTCGTACTGCGCCGCGAGCAGATGTTCGGCCCCGTCGGCCACCGCGCGGAAACCCGCCAGACGCTCCGGCTCGGCGCCGACGCGTCCGGCGCGCTCACCGCCCTCGACCACCACACGCTGACCGCGACGAGCCGCTTCGACGAGTTCTACGAGCCGGCCAGCGCCATCTCCCGCTACCTCTACGCCGCGCCTGCAGTCGCCACGCGCCATTCCGGCGTGCGGGTCGATACCGGTACGCCGCTCTTCATGCGTGCGCCGGGCGAGGCCTCTGGCAGCGTTGCCCTCGAGGGCGCCATCGACGAGATGGCGGAGGCCTGCGGTCTCGATCCGCTGGAATTCCGGCTCAGGAATTACGCCGAGTTCGAACCGATCTCGGGCCGCCCGTTCTCGTCCAAGGCCCTACACGAATGCTACGCGCAGGGCGCCGCCCGTTTCGGCTGGAACAAGCGGGCGAAGCAGCCGCGCGCGATGCGCGATTCCGCCGGCCGTCTCGTCGGCTACGGCATGGGCACGGCGCTGTTCCCGGCCCTGATGATGCAGGCCGAGGCGCGGGCGGAGGTCCGCTCCGACGGCAGCGGTACGATGGCGCTCGGTGCCCAGGATATGGGGCAGGGCGCCTGGACCGCGCTGGCGCAGATCGCCGCCGACGGGCTCGGCATCAACCTCGACCGGCTCGATTTCCAGAGTGGCAGCTCGGACCTGCCGAATGCCGGCATCGCCGGCGGCTCGGCGCACACGGCCACGGCCGGCTCTGCGATCCATTCCGCCGCCGCCGCGGTCCTGGCGCAACTGGCCGACCTCGCCACGAACGACGAGCGCTCGCCGCTCTTCGGCGCCGGCAATGCCGGCGTCTTTGCCCGCGGCGGTCGGCTGGTGCGGCGGGACGACGAGGGGCGCAGTGAAACCTTCTCCGAGATCCTGAAGCGGGCGGGCCGCGCCTCCGTCTCGGCGCAAGGGCAGGCCGCCGCCGACCCGGCCGCGCGCGAGGCCTACGCCATGCACGCTCATGGCGCGGTCTTCGCGGAGGTCACCGTCGATCCCGATCTCGGCCAGATCCGCGTCACCCGCCTCGTCGGCGCGTTCGCCGCCGGCCGCATCGTCAACCCGCGGCTCGTCACGAGCCAGTATTACGGCGGCATGATCTGGGGCGTGTCCTTCGCACTGCACGAGAACGCCGTCGTCGATCCCCGCTCGGGCCGCGTCATGAACGCCAATCTCGGCGAGTACCACGTGCCCGTGAATGCCGACGTGCCGTCGATCGAGGCGATCCTCGTGGAGGAGCACGACCCGCACGTGAACCCGCTCGGCATCAAGGGCGTCGGCGAGATCGGCATCACCGGCACGGCCGGCGCCATCGCCAACGCGGTGTATCACGCGACCGGCGTGCGGGTGCGTAAGACGCCGATCACGTTGGACCGGCTGCTGAGGTAGGCGCGAGGCTCGATCCTGCCTTCGTCCTTGCGAGGCGGAGCCGAAGCTAATCCAGCGCCAGCTCTATCCGGAGGTGTCATGCCGCTGGCTTGCTTCGTCAGCCGGCTCGCCATGACGGAGCGGATTGATCGCGCACTCGAGCAGCGCCAACGCCTGCGCCACCGACAGCCGCCGGATCTCCCTCCGACCTGGATCGCCGAAGCGACGCTCGACATGCCGGGTCGAGCCGTCCTTCGTCGCCAGACCGAAATGAACGAGGCCGACCGGCTTGGCCTCGCTGCCACCGCCCGGTCCGGCAATGCCGGTGACGGAGACCGCCACGTCGGCTCGTGATGCCTTGAGCGCCCCTTCCGCCATGGCGCGAGCCACCGGCTCGCTCACCGCACCGTGCGCCGTGATGAGGTCCGTCGGCACGCCGATGGATTCCGCCTTGGCCTCGTTGGAATAGGTGACGAAGCCCCGCTCCATCACCGCCGATGATCCCGGCACTGCGGTGAGCAGCCCGGCCACGAGACCGCCGGTGCAGGACTCGGCCGTCGCGATTTTTCGTCCCGCCGCCGCGTAGGCCCGCACCAGCGCCTCGGCGCGGGCGAGCAGGGCGGCGTCCTCGATCACGAGCGGCGCTCGTTGGTCTCCGCCTCGGTCTCGAGCTCAGCGCAGAGCTCCGGCAGCCGCACCGTGGCGGCGGCCTGGGCGGCGAGGCCTTCGGCCCGGCCAACGAAGCCGAGCTTCTCCGCGGTCGTCGCTTTGATCGACACCGAGGAGAGCGGCACACCGGCGATCTCGGCGATGCGCTGGCGGATCTTCTCGCGGTGCGCGCCGATGCGCGGGGCTTCCGCCAGCACCGTGATGTCGAGATGGTCGATCTTGCCGCCGCGGGCGCGGACCAGCTCGCAGGCATGGGCCAGGAACTGATCGGAGGCCGCCCCGCGCCACTTCTCGTCGGAGGGCGGGAAATGGGTGCCGATATCACCATCGGCGATGGCGCCGAGCAGTGCATCGGTGAGCGCGTGCAGCGCCACGTCGCCGTCGGAATGGGCGAGCACGCCCCGGTCGGCGGGGATCTTCACGCCGCCGAGCCAGACATGGTCGCCCTCCGTGAAGGCGTGAACGTCGAAGCCGGTGCCGAGGCGGGTCACATACGTGGTCATGGGACCATGAGATATCGCGGTCGCGGGTTCAGAGAAAGCCCGGCCGGAGAAGGCCCGTTCGGCCTCGATCAGATCCGCCGCCTGTGTGATCTTGCGATTCCGGGCATCGCCCTCGAACACCACGACCGGCAGCCCGGCCCATTCGGCGAGCGCCCCGTCATCCGTGAAGCCGTCGCGGCCCTCGGCCACCGCCCGGCGGTGGGCGTTCAGCAGCAGGTCGAAGCGGAAGCTTTGCGGGGTCTGAACCGCGCGAAGATTCTCGCGGGCCGGAGTCTCGCGGACGGCGCCGATACCGGGCGCGATCTCCTCCACAAGCTTGATCGTGTCGGACACCGCGATGCCCGGCACCGACGCGCCGTGCTCTGCGCCCGCCGCAATCGCGCGGGCGATCAGGGCTTCGTCCACGAAGGGCCGTGCCGCATCGTGGACGAGCACGAGGTCCGGCATACCGGAGCGGGCGAGCCCTTCGAGCCCGGCCGCCACGGATTGCTGGCGCGTCGCCCCGCCCGACACCGGTTCGGCGAGTTTTTCGCGCATCGCCGGCTCCAGGTCGGTGAGGCATTCGCGGTAGAACTCTGCCGCATCCGGCGCGATCACCGGCTGGATGCGGGCGATACGGGACGATTGCGCGAGCGCCGCCAGCGTCCGCGTCAGCACCGCCCGGCCGCCGACGCGACGATATTGCTTGGGGAGGTCGCCACCGACGCGCAGGCCCTTGCCGGCGGCCACCACCACCGCCGCCACACTCTCCTCCCCAAAGTTACCCCCGTGCGACCGCGCGGCTTCATCGGACATGCTGGAGCCTCGAACGAAAATCATCTGGGGATGGATCGGGATTGCCGCGTGCTTATGCGTCAAGAAGCGCGAAGGCAAACGCTGGAAGCGCTTGCGTCCGCCCGCCATTTGGCTATTTCTTGTGCACAATGACACGTGACCATTATTTGAGCGCACTGCGCGGGGGTGATGATCGGGGGGTGACAAACCCGCCGGTCCTGCTGGCGCCGCTATCCGGTGTCACGGATCTTCATATGCGCCGCCTGACGCAGCGGCTGGGCGCCAGTGCGGTGGTGTCGGAGATGGTCGCGGCGGCCGAACTCGCGAAGGGCGATGCCGAATCGCAGGTTCGGGCGGAAGGGGCCGGGGTCGATCCCCACGTGGTGCAGCTCGCCGGCTGCGCGCCCGAACCGATGGCCGAGGCCGCTCGCATCGCGGTGGCGAACGGGGCGGATGCCATCGACATCAATATGGGCTGCCCGGCCAAGACCGTGACCGGGGGGGAATCCGGCTCGGCGCTGATGCGCGACCTCGACCACGCCGCCCGTTTGCTCGCGGCGGTGCGCGGGGCGGTCGATGTGCCGGTCACGGTGAAGATGCGGCTCGGCTGGGATCACCCGAACCTCAATGCCGCCGAGCTGGCGCGCCGCGCCGAGGCCATCGGGCTCGACGGCGTGACCGTCCATGGCCGCACCCGCCAGCAATTCTACAAGGGCCGGGCCGATTGGACGGCGATCCGGCCCGTGGTCGAAGCGGTGCGCATCCCCGTCATCGCCAACGGCGACGTCACGAGCCTGGACGAGGCCCGTGCTTGCCTCGCGCAATCCGGCGCAGCGGGTGTGATGGTCGGGCGTGCGGCGGTCGGCCGCCCCTGGCTCGTCGGCGCGATCGCCGCCGGGCTCTCGGGTCGTGCGGTCGTGTCGCTGACTGCCGAGCAGCGCGCGGCGGTCGCGACCGAGCATTACGAGGGTCTGATCGCGCTCTACGGCGCGGCCATGGGCGTGCGCCACGCCCGCAAGCACCTCGCCGCCTATGCCGACGCGGCCGGCGGCCTCAATCCGGACGACCGTCGCCGGCTGGTGACCACCCACGATCCCGCCGAGGCCCTGCGCCTTCTGCGGCGCGCTTTCCTCGAACCGGCCGGGACGGCGAAGACGCCCCTCGGCGAGGCGGCCTGATGCCCTTTTCCGACGAGCTCGTCCCCGAATCCCTGCCGCCGGCCGAGGCGGTGCTGAACTCGCTGCCGCTGCCGGTGCTCACCATCGGGCCGGACGAGCGGATCCTCAGGGTCAACCACGCCGCCGAACTGTTCTTCGACGCCTCCGCCCGGCTGATGCTGCGCGGACGGTTGCGCGACATCATTCCGTTCTCCTCGCCGATCATCGCCCTCGTCGCCGAGGTGCGCCGCCGCAGCTCCTCCGTCTCGGAATACCGGGTCGAGCTGGTCCAGCCGCGCTCGGGGACGGAGCGCAGCGTCGATGTCTTCGCGACACCGCTGCGCGACGAGGACGACTCGGTGGTGCTGATGCTGCAAGAGCGCACCATCGCCGACAAGATGAACCGGCAGCTAACTCATCGGGGTGCCGCCCGCTCGATGATCGCGCTCGGCGCCATGCTCGCCCACGAGATCAAGAACCCGCTCGCCGGCATCCGCGGCGCGGCGCAACTGCTCGAACAGGAGCGCGACGACGAGGATCGTCTCCTCACCCGCCTGATCTGCGACGAGTCGGACCGGATCGTGCGCATCGTCGAGCGGATGGAGCTGTTCGGCGACGAGCGGCCGGTGGAGCGCGGACCCGTCAACGTCCACGGCGTCCTCGATCAGGTGAAGCGCTCGGCGCAGTCGGGCTTCGCCCGCCACATCCGCTTCATCGAGAACTACGACCCCTCGTTGCCGCCCGTCCTCGGCAACCGCGACCAGTTAATCCAGGTGATCCTCAACCTCGTGAAGAACGCGGCCGAGGCGATCGGCACCGATACGGTCGAGGGCGAGATCACCCTCTCCACCGCCTTCCGCACCGGCCTGCGCCTTCAGATCCCCGGCTCGCGTGAACGCGTCAGCCTGCCGATCGAGGTGGCGGTGCGAGACAACGGGCCGGGCATCCCGACCGACCTGCTGTCGGACCTGTTCGATCCCTTCGTCACCACCAAGGTGCAGGGTTCCGGCCTCGGACTTGCATTGGTGGCCAAGATCGTCGGGGACCATGGGGGCATCGTCGAATGCGATCCTGTTCCCCGCCGCACCGCCTTCCGGATCCTGCTGCCTATGTCGAGCGCCCGCGACGGGCGTGAATCGTCTGCGGAGCGCTGAGTCGAGAGCCATGCCCAACGGCCACATCATCGTCGCGGACGACGACGCCGCGATCCGCACCGTTCTGAACCAGGCTCTCTCACGAGCCGGCTACGAGGTGCGCACGACCTCCAATTGCTCGACGCTCTGGCGCTGGGTCGCCCAGGGCGAGGGCGACCTCGTCATCACCGATGTGATGATGCCCGACGAGAACGTCTTCGACCTGCTGCCGCGCATCAAGCGGGTGCGGCCGGAACTGCCGATCATCGTCATGAGTGCGCAGAACACCTTCATGACCGCGATTCGCGCCTCGGAGCGGGGCGCCTACGAATACCTCCCCAAGCCCTTCGACCTGAAGGAGCTGACGGCGATCGTCGGACGCGCGCTGTCGCGTCCCCGCGGAACGCCCGCCCCCGGTGCCGGCCCGGAGAACGAGGACATCCCGCTCGTCGGCCGCTCGCCGGCGATGCAGGAGATCTACCGGGCGCTCGCCCGACTGATGCCGACCGACCTGACCGTGATGATCACCGGCGAGTCCGGCACCGGCAAGGAGTTGGTCGCCCGCGCGCTCCACGATTACGGCCGGCGCCGCACCGGGCCGTTCGTGCCCGTCAACATGGCGGCGATCCCGCGCGACCTGATCGAATCCGAGCTGTTCGGCCACGAGAAGGGGGCGTTCACCGGCGCGCTCTCCCGCTCGGCCGGCCGGTTCGAGCAGGCAGAGGGCGGGACGCTGTTCCTCGACGAAATCGGCGACATGCCGATGGAGGCGCAGACCCGGCTTCTGCGCGTGCTTCAGCAGGGCGAGTACACCACCGTCGGCGGGCGCGTGCCGATCAAGACCAATGTCCGCATCATCGCCGCGACCAACAAGGATCTGCGCGTCTCGATCCAGCAGGGCATCTTTCGCGAGGACCTGTTCTTCCGCTTGAACGTCGTCCCGTTGCGCCTGCCGGCCCTGCGCGAGCGCTCCGAGGACGTGCCCGACCTGATCCGCCACTTCTTCGTGCTGGTCGAGCGCGAGGGCCTGACTCGAAAAACCCTCGACGGCGATGCCATGGAGCGGCTCAAGCGCTACCGCTGGCCCGGCAACGTGCGCGAGCTCGAGAATCTCGTCCGGCGGCTGGCCGCGCTCTACCCGCAGGAGACGATCACCGGGCCGGTAATCGAGGCGGAACTCGACACCCTGCCGCTCGCCCAACCCGCCGCCGTGAACGGCAGCGGCGCGGCGCGCAAGAACGGGGCCTCCGACAGCGAGACCCTGTCGGGCGCGGTCGAGCGGCACCTCGCCGACTATTTTTCGGGGTATCGCGACACGCTTCCCCCGCCCGGACTCTATCACCGCATTCTGCGGGAGATCGAAGGCCCGCTGATCGGCGCGGCGCTCGCCGCCACCCGCGGCAACCAGATCCGCGCGGCGGAGCTGCTGGGCGTCAACCGCAACACCCTCCGCAAGAAGGTGCGGGATCTCGACCTGCAGGTGTTTCGCACCTCGCGGTGAAGAGCGTTCCGACAGGATCGGACCATCGCCGGCATTCCGGGACCGCGCAACGGAACCCGGAAGCCACGCGTGATGCGCGGTCGAAACGTCATGTCTGGCCAGTCGTGGATACCGGGTTGGCTTGTCAGCCCCCGGAATGACGAATTGAAACGTCGGCCGCCGCATTCCCCCTCTGTTCTCCACGGCCGCGCTTCGCTAAAGGCGCGCCATGCTGCGCCTTCGCGAGTACCAGCGCGCCGCCCTCGACGCGCTCGACACCCATTGGGACCAGGGCGGCGGCCCTGGCCTCGTCGTGCTGCCGACCGGCGCCGGCAAGGCGCTCGTCATCGCTGCCCTGATCCGCGAATGGCTGCTGCGGGCGCCGCGGGCAAGGATCTGCGTCCTCACCCATGTCCGCGAACTCGTAGTGCAGAACCATGGCGAGCTGCTGGCCTACTGGCCGGAGGCACCTGCCGGCATCTTTTCCGCCGGCGTTGGGCGACGCGAAGCCCACGCGCAGGTCGTGTTCTGCTCGATCCAGTCGGTGCGCGACAGGGCCGAACTGTTCGGTGCCATCGACCTCATCGTCATCGATGAGGCCCATCTCGTTCCTCGCGCGAGCGAGACCGGCTACGGCCGCTTCCTCGCCGCGGCGCGGGCCGGCAACCCCGATCTTAAGGTCGCCGGCTTCACCGCCACGCCCTACCGCCTCGATTCCGGCCGGCTCGATGAGGGCGAGGGGAGGGTGTTCGAGCGGATCGTCTACGAGTCGCTCGTCGGCGACCTGATCCACCAGGGCTTCCTCGCGCCCCTCGTCTGCAAGGCGACCGCGCTCGCCCTCGACGTGTCGGGGGTGCCCAAGCGCGGCGGCGATTACATCCCCTCGGCGCTGGAGGCGGCGGTCAACCGCGAATGGATCACCCGTGCGGCGGTCGAGGAGATGGTCGGCTACGGCAGGGAGCGGCGGGCCTGGCTCGCCTTCTGCGCCGGGCTCGCTCACGCGGCCTCGGTGCGCGACGCGATCCGCGCGGAGGGCATCTCC
The DNA here is from genome assembly GCF_021117295.1 of Methylorubrum sp. B1-46. Classification (NCBI taxonomy): domain Bacteria; kingdom Pseudomonadati; phylum Pseudomonadota; class Alphaproteobacteria; order Hyphomicrobiales; family Methylobacteriaceae; genus Methylorubrum; species Methylorubrum sp. B1-46. The sequence continues at coordinate 3,043,812 of NZ_CP088247.1, forward strand.
TGCGAGACCGTGACCGGCGAGATGGGCAAGCGCGAGCGCGACCGCATCGTGCGCGACTTCCGCGCCGGAAAGATCCGCTGCCTCGTCTCGGTCGGCGTGCTCTCGACCGGCTTCAACGTACCGGAGGTCGATCTCATCGCGCTGCTTCGCCCGACGCAATCGGCCGGGCTCTACGTGCAGCAGGTCGGGCGGGCGCTTCGCCGGGCGCCGGGCAAGGCGGACGCGATCGTACTCGACTATGCCGGGCTGGTGCGGATGCATGGCCCCGTCGATGCGGTGAGCGCGCGCAGCGTGGCGCTCGGCCCCGCCGCACCGGGCAGCGTGCGGGCAAAGCCCTGCCCGGGCTGCGGCGCGCTGATCGCGCTCAACGCCAGCACCTGCGAAGCCTGCTGGGTCGAGCCCGAACCGGAAGACGCGGAGGCACCTCACGCGGCAACCGCCGAGGACGCCCTGCCGATCCTGTCCGAATCGATCGCGCCTTGGCGCGAGGTGACCGGCTGGCGCCTCGATCGCGGCCCCGGCGGCTCCGGCCCCGACCGTCTGGAAGTGGCCTTTCGCTGGCGCGGGGGCGGCTGCCGGGTCGAGGTGTGCCTCGAACATTCGGGCCATGCCCGCGAGAAGGCGGTGCTGTGGTGGCGCGCTTTCGGCGGCGCCGAGCCGGTGCCGATGTCGGTCGCCGCCGCCCTCGAGCGAGCCGACGAACTGGAGCGGCCGGACAGCGTGAAGATCGATGCCGCCGGCCGCCTCTCGGAGAGCGTGACGGTGCGTTTCTCCGACGGGCGCCGCTTCCGCGACCTGCGGCGCTGGGGTGCGCTCGCCGCCTGATCGACGGCTCAAGCGTGGCTGATTCGTATTAATTTCGCCACACTGTTGTGGCCCCGCATCAGCGATGCCGCTGCTGTCGCGACGTACTCAGGAAGCACCGTCCGATGCCCCGTCCGTAGAGGACGGCGCGGAGGCGGTCGCGCGTCGGTTCGATTCCCCGCCGCGGGGGCCCGGCTGGATCGGCGCTGCGGTGGTGCTCACGTCGCTGATCTCGGCCTCCGTCACCTTCCTCATCCTGGCCGGCATCATCCAGATCACGCGGACCCCGACCTCGGGCGTGGTGCTGCTCTCGGTCAACGCGGTGCTGGTCCTCGCCCTCGTGGTGGTGATCGTCTGGGAGGCGCGGGTCTTCCTGCATGCCCGGCGCACCCACGCCTCGGTGGCGCGGCTGCACACTCGCATCGTCGGCCTGTTCAGCCTGATCGCAATCCTGCCGACGATCCTGCTCGCCATTGTCGCTTCGGTGACGATCGATGTCGGGCTGTCGCTGGGCTTCACCGACCGGGTCCGCGACGTGGTGCTGAAATCCGTGCAGGTCGCAGACGCCTATCAGGAGAATCACTGCCAGTCGCTCGCCCGCGAGATCCGCATCTTCGCCGACGACCTGACCCGCGCGCGGCCGAATTTCGACGTGAACCGCGAGTGGTTCGAAAACTTCATGACGACTCGCGCCCAGGCCCTCGGTCTGCCGATCGTCAAGATCATGCGCGGGCCCAACGAGGTGGTGGCGCGCGCCAACATCGACGTGCTCAAGCAGACGCGCCTGCCCTCGGCGCAGGCCTTCGAGGATGCGGCGAAGTCGAGCGACCCGATCTGCCTACTGCCCAACGAGGGCCGGGTCTTCGCCGCGCTGATGCGGATGCCGGCCTACGACAATGCCGTGCTGCTGGTGCAGCGCGAGGTGAGCCAGCTCGCCATCGACTTCCCCGGCGTCGCCCGCGCCGCGGCGGCCGAGTACCTGACCTTCGACGAGCTGCGCCGCTACGTGCAGATCGCCTTCGCCTCGGTCTTCATCCTCATCGCGCTGATCACGCTGCTCTCGGCGGTGTGGTTCGGCCTGAACTTCGCCAATCGCTTCGTCGCTCCGATCCGCCGGCTCATCAATGCCGCCGACGAGGTTGCGGCCGGCAACTTTTACGCCCGCGTGCCAGCGCGGAAATCCGACGGCGACCTCGCCCATCTCGGCGAGAGCTTCAACACGATGACGCAGGAGCTGCGCCGCCAGCACGACGGTCTGCGGGCGGCCAACGACCTGATCGACCGCCGCCGCCGCTTCACGGAAGCCGTGTTGTCGGGCGTGTCGCCGGGCGTGCTCGGTGTCGATGCCGATGGGGTCATCACCATCGCCAATCCGGGCGCGGAACGCACCCTGGGACTCACGGCCAAGGAGCTCGTCGGCCAGCCCCTGACAAGCGTCGTGCCCGAAATCGCCGCCCTGTTCCCCGAGGCCGAGGGCCGCCAGCGCGCGCTTCAGCAGCAGATTCAGCTCGTGCGCGGGGGGCGCGAGCGCACGATTGCCGTGCGCGTCACCAGCGAGCAGGCGCAGGGCGAGGCGCGCGGCTACGTCGTGACGCTCGACGACATCACCGATCTCGTCACGGCGCAGCGCACCTCCGCCTGGGCGGATGTCGCCCGCCGCATCGCCCACGAGATCAAGAATCCGCTGACCCCGATTCAGCTCTCGGCCGAGCGCATCCGCCGCAAGTACGGAAAAGTGATCACGGCCGACAAGGAGGTGTTCGAGCAGTGCACCGCCACGATCGTGCGGCAGGTCGACGAGATCAAGCGGATGGTGGACGAGTTCTCCTCCTTCGCCCGGATGCCCAAGCCTGCCATCACGCAGCAGGATCTGGCCGAGATCGCCCGGCAGAACCTGTTCATGCTGCGGATGGCGCATCCCGATCTGGATTTCCCCTTCGACACGGTGGGCGCCGACGAGCGAGGCCGCGTCGAGGCCGCCTTCGACGTACGGCTGTTCTCCCAGGCGCTCACCAACATCCTGAAGAACGCCGTCGAGGCGGTTCAGGCGGTGCCGGAGGATGTGCTGACCGCCGATGGCGGCAAGGGGCGGGTCGCGCTGAAGCTGGTCGTTGAGGATGCTTTCGTGGTGATCGAAGTCACCGACAACGGAAAAGGCTTTCCGGCAGAGGGGCGCCAGCGCCTTCTCGAACCCTATATGACGACCCGCGAGGGCGGGACCGGCCTCGGTTTGGCGATCGTTTCCAAGGTGCTCGAAGAGCATGGCGGCGGGATCGAGCTGAACGACAACCCGGAGGGGCGCGGCGGACAGGTTCGCATGCGGCTGCCGCGGGAAGTCGGTCGGCAGGACGGACACAATGTCGAGCCCGGTGCGGCAGGGGAGCGGACACGCTCCGCGGCACCGGGCGCGCGTGACGGGACAACGATGGACAAGAACACGGAGGGCGCCATGGAAGCGCGACGCGTCGCGGAGATGCAGCCATGAGCGCCGACATCCTGATCGTCGACGACGAGGCCGACATCCGCGATCTGGTCGCGGGCATCCTGGACGACGAGGGGCACCGCACCCGCACCGCCGCCGGGTCCGACGAGGCGCTGGCGGCCATCGAATCGCGCCGGCCCCACCTCGTCTTCCTCGACATCTGGCTCCAGGGCTCGCGCCTCGACGGGTTGCAGGTGCTCGACCTGATCAAGGCCGGACATCCCGACTTGCCGGTGGTGATGATCTCGGGCCACGGCAACATCGAGACGGCCGTGGCGGCGATCAAATCGGGTGCCTACGACTTCATCGAGAAGCCGTTCAAGGCCGACCGGCTGATCCTCGTGGCCGAGCGCGCACTGGAGGCCTCGCGCCTCAAGCGCGAGGTGCGCGACCTCAAGGTCCGCTCAGGTCAGGCGAGCCGCATCGTCGGCGCCTCGGTGGCGGTCAACCAGTTGCGCCAGACCATCGAGCGCGTGGCCCCGACCAATGCCCGCGTGATGATCTCGGGCGCGCCGGGCGCCGGCAAGGAACTCTCGGCGCGCACCCTGCACGCGGCCTCCTCGCGGGCGAGCGGCCCCTTCGTCGTCATCAACGCGGCGACCATCACGCCCGAGACGATGGAGGCCGAGCTGTTCGGCGTTGAGGGCGGCGAGGGCCGGGTGCGGCGCGTCGGCGCCCTGGAGGAGGCCCATGGCGGCTCCCTCTACATCGACGAAGTCGCCGACATGCCCAAGGAGACGCAGAGCCGGATCCTGCGAGTCCTCGTCGATCAGAACTTCCAGCGTGTCGGCGGCACGGCGCGCGTCCACGTCGATGTGCGCATCATCTCCTCCTCCTCCCGCGACCTGACGGAGGAGATCGCCGCGGGCCGCTTCCGCGAGGACCTGTTCCACCGCCTCTCGGTCGTGCCGATCCGCATTCCCTCGCTCGCCGAGCGACGCGAGGACGTGCCGGAACTGATTTCCTTCTTCATGGAGCAGATCTCGGCGGCCACCGGCCTGCCACGGCGGCGCATCGCCGAGGATGCGATGGCGGTGCTGCAATCCCACGATTGGCCCGGCAATGTGCGTCAGTTGCGCAACAACGTCGAGCGGCTGATGATCCTGACCCAGAGCGATCCGGAGCAGGAAGTCACATCCGAGATGCTGCCGACCGAGATCGGCGCGCTGGTGCCGACGACGCCGACGGGTGCGGGCGGCGAGAAGCTGATGAGCCTGGCCCTGCGCGAGGCCCGCGAGATCTTCGAGCGGGAATACCTCATCGCGCAGATCGCCCGCTTCTCCGGCAACATCTCCCGCACCGCCGAATTCATCGGCATGGAGCGCTCGGCCCTGCACCGGAAGCTGAAGTCGCTCGGCATCGGACCGTAAGGCCTGTCGCCGCCGGCTTCGTGCCCCTCACGAAACGCCCGCCGCGCCGTCGTCACCAGAGTGACAACGGTCAAAGACAGGGTGTTTTGCGAGGCACATTGATGCGGAAGAATCGGCGGCTGCGGTTGCAAGGGGTGGATATTGACGCTGCGCTCCGGGGGCTGCCTCTTGCATCGCGGCAGGCTTCGCCCTGTAATGGAATGCCCCGGCAGAGCGGTCCCACCACGAGAGAGTCGCCGGCCCGCGACTCAAGGCACGGGGCCCTGCTGATCCGCGGGTGCGGTCTCGAAACAAGGATAACAAGAAATGGCGGGCGAGCGCGCTCAGAACCTCCAGGACACGTTCCTGAACCATGTCCGCAAAAACAAGATCCCGCTGACGATCTTCCTCGTCAATGGCGTCAAGCTTCAAGGTGTCGTGACCTGGTTCGACAACTTCTGCGTCCTGCTCCGCCGCGACGGACACTCGCAGCTCGTCTACAAGCACGCGATCTCGACGATCATGCCGGGACACCCGGTGCAGCTGTTCGAGCCGGACGAGACGGCGCCCGAAAAGGCGTGACACGGCGACAGGCGCGTTCGGTGGCTCCGAGCCGGCATACGTCCGTCGCCCGTCGCATTTCCACGTCGATCCGGCCTTCCTGTCAGCGAAATGCGGTCCCGACGAGCCGCATCCCGACATTTGCGTAGGCCGCCGGATGCAAAATGGCGTCATCGTTCCGACATAAGGGAACGATGACACGGAGACGCCATGACTGAACTCCTTCCGCCCGGCGAAGCGCGCCTGCAGGCGAAGGCCGCCCCCGAGGGCGAGATTGCCGCCGCGACCCGCACCCTGGTCGTCGGTCCCTACCTCACCCGTGCCGCCCAGCGTCCCGTACCCGGACAGACCGAGATCGTGCGATCCGACGAGGCACGGCTCGACGAGGCGGTCGGCTTGGCGGCCGCGATCGATCTCGACGTCGCCCACGCGCTCTCGGTGCATATCCAGCGGCCGCGTCCCTCGACCTATCTCGGCAAGGGCCGGGTGGAGGAGGTCGCCGGGATGATCAAGGCCGAGGAGATCGGTCTCGTGGTGATGGATTGCGCCCTCTCGCCGGTGCAGCAGCGCAACCTCGAAAAGGCCTGGGGCGCCAAGGTGATCGACCGGACCGGCCTGATCCTCGAAATCTTCGGCCGTCGCGCCTCGACCCGCGAGGGCACGCTCCAAGTCGAGCACGCCCACTTGGCCTACCAGAAATCCCGGCTTGTTCGCTCGTGGACCCACCTAGAGCGTCAGCGCGGCGGCTTCGGCTTTCTCGGCGGCCCGGGCGAAACCCAGATCGAGGCCGACCGGCGGATGATCCAGGAGCGGATGACCCGGATCGAGCGCGATCTCGATGCGGTGACGCGCACCCGCGGCCTCCACCGCAAGAGCCGCGCGCGGGTGCCGTACCCGATCGTGGCGCTGGTCGGCTACACGAACGCGGGCAAGTCGACCCTGTTCAACGCGCTGACCAAGGCCGAGGTGCGGGCGCAGGACATGCTGTTCGCCACGCTCGACCCAACGGCGCGGGCAACCAAGCTGCCGCATGGCGAGACCGTGATTCTCTCCGACACGGTCGGCTTCATCTCCGACCTGCCGACCTCGCTGATCGCCGCCTTCCGCGCCACGCTGGAGGATGTGATCGAGGCCGACATCCTGCTCCACGTGCGCGACGTCTCGCACGGCGACACCCAGGCCCAGGCCGAGGATGTCGAGGGCGTGCTGCGCGAACTCGGGATCGAGCCGGACGCGGAGCGGATCATCGAGGTCTGGAACAAGGCCGACCTCCTGGACGAGGGCGAGCGCACCCGACTCGTCAATCTCAGCGCTGCCCATCGCGGTGCCGGGGCGGCGCCGATCCTCGTTTCCGCCCTGACGGGAGAGGGGCTGTCGGTGCTGGCCGAGCGGATCGAGGGACAGGTGGCGCGGGCGCGCTCGACCTTCGCGGTGACGCTGCCGCCGGAAGACGGCGCTGCCCTGAACTGGCTCTACGAGAATGCCGAGGTGCTCGACCGGCAATCCGAAACCACGGGCGCCATCGCGCTGACCATCCGCATCGCACCGGAGAAGGAGCCGCGCTTCCTCAACCGGTTCGAGGCCGCTCAGCGCATCGGGGGACCACAGGGCGTGCCCGCGGTCTAAAGCCTTCGCGACCTCGATCCGAAGGGCCGCAGATCGGCCTTCCAGAGTAGACGATGTGAGGGACCGAAAAAAAAGAGGGCCGGTGCCGCGAGTTGCGGCACCGGCCCTCTTTTTTGAGTGCGCTCTTGGTCAGTCTTTCGGCGCGGCGTGGGCGACCATGGCGAGGCTGTGGTGCAGGCCGCTCGCGCCGCCGCCGACGACCTCGACACGCGCACCCGTCTTTGCCCTCCGCGTCGCCCATTCCCGGATCATCTCCAGGCAGGTGTGATCGACGTGGCGCAGATCCTCCGCTGCGAGTCGGACCGGCGTACCCTCCGGCGTGCGCTCTAGCGCCTCGTTGAGGTGGGGCAGTTGCAGGAAGGTTGCCGAGCCCGACAGCTTCAGCTCCGGCACCGCCCGGACGGCGCCGGCCTGGACCGTCTGCGCCGCGCCGCCCTCGATCTTGAGCGGACCCCGGATGTAGTGCGGGATCACCTGAGCGAGGCTGAGCGCAAGGCCCGTGAGCACGCCGGTGAGCAGATCGGTGGCAACCACCATCACCATCGTGGCGAGCCAGATCGCGGCGGTGGGCAGGCCGTAGCGCTCATGCAGGTGGAAGGCATGGGCGGGGCTGACGAGGCGCCAGCCCGTCACCACGAGGATGCCGGCAAGCGCCGCCGTCGGCACGACCTTGAGCACCATCGGCAGGACCAGCAGGAAGGCGAGGATCCAACTGCCGTGCAGGATGGTGGAGGCCCGCGAGACCGCTCCCGCCTGAACGTTCGCCGAGGAGCGGACGATCACCCCGGTCATTGGCAGACCGCCGGCCAAGCCGCACAGAACGTTGCCGATGCCCTGCGCGCCGAGTTCGCGGTTGTACTGCGTGCGCGGGCCGTCATGCATCCGGTCCACCGCCGCCGCCGAGAGCAGGCTCTCCGCGCTGGCGATGACCGCGAGGGTGACCGCCATCAGGATCATCGCTGGCTCGGCCAGTCGGCTCCAATCGCCCGCACCCGGCAGGGCGACGGCCGAGAGGATGTTTTCCGGCACCTCGACGCGCTTGACGTCCAAGCTGCCGAAGACGGCGACAAGCGTGCCCGCGACGACGCCGACCAGGGCGCCGGGGATCAGCTTGAGCTTGAGCGGACGGATCTTCTCCCAGCCCAGCATTGCCACGATGGTAGCGATACCGACGACGACCGCACCGGGACGGTTGCCTTCGGGGCTGGAGACGAAGTTGAAGAAGGCGCCCGGAATGGCCACGAGATTGTCGAGGCCGCTGGCCTTCGGCAGCGCATCGGTCAGCACATGGATCTGTGCCAACACGATCAGGATGCCGATGCCGGCGAGCATGCCGTGGACGACGGCCGGGGAGATCGCCCGGAACCAGCCGCCGACCCGCAACGCACCCGCGAGGAGCTGAATGGCGCCGGCCGCGACGAGAACCGGTCCGAGGGCATCGATGCCGTGCTCGCGCACGAATTCGAAGACGATGACGGCGAGGCCTGCGGCAGGGCCGCTGACCTGAAGCGGCGAGCCGGCGAGGAAGCCGACGATGATGCCGCCGATCACGCCGGTGATGAGGCCGCGTTCGGCCGGCACGCCGGAGGCGATGGCGATACCCATGCAGAGAGGCATCGCCACGAGGAAGACGACGAAGGAGGCCGGGAGATCCCGGCCGAGGGTCGATGGCATCAGCCTGGCGAGGGAGGCGCGCATTGCAAGATTCCTACTCCGCCGCGATGGCATGGGCGCCGGCAAATTCCGGCGTAGCGATCCGCGCAGCCGAAGCCTGCGCGACGGGAACATCCGTGGCTTCGTCGATGGGGACGAAGCGCCCACGCTCGCCGCAATAGGCGAGCACGTGCCCGCTCTCGATCTCGAAGAACCAGCCGTGCAGGCGCAGCTTGCCGCGGGCCAGAGCCGCCGCCACGCTCGGGTGGGTGCGCAGGTTGTTGAGCTGCACCACGACGTTTTCGAGGGCCAGCGCCCGATGCCGCTCCTTCGGGTCCATGCCCTCGGGGTAGGCTTCGCAGACGATCCGGTTCGCCGCGTGGCTGTGACGGAGCCATGCCGCCACGTTGGGCATGTTACCCAGCGCCTCGGGGTTCATGAGCCCCTTCATGGCGCCGCAATCGGAATGGCCGCAGATGACGATGTCGCGCACGCCGAGCGCCACGACGGCGTACTCGATCGCGGAGGATACGCCGCCGTTCTGCTGCGCGAAGGGCGGCACGATGTTACCGGCGTTGCGGCACACGAAGAGGTCGCCCGGGCCGGATTGGGTGATGTGCTCGGGCGAGACGCGGGAATCGGCGCAGGCGATGATGAGCGCCTGGGGCTGCTGACCGTCGCGGACCAGTTGCTGATACATCTGCTTCTGGCCTGGGAAGACCGTTCCGCGGAAGTTCGAAAGACCTTGAATGATGCCGTCCACGGCTTACCTCGCTGTCCGTCGCCACGCGTGAGCAGACGCGCTGGGACGTAGGGAATGCTGGCTGGAAGACAGACGGCGACCCGCCTGTCGGTGCGCGAAGTCCAAGACATCCGATGTGACAGGACGCGGCGCGGGCGCCGTCTCCGTCAGGCACAAGGCCGCTCGCGCCGTAGCGAGGATCGCGACGGCGTGTGAGCCGGTGCCATGTCGCCCGGAATGCTCGGCCGCTCCTCAAGCGGAGCGACCGAGGATGAGGTGCGAGGGCGTGACCGTCGGCGCGGATCGAGCGGCGCGCCGGACGGGGCCTGATTAGCGCGCCCGGCGGCGCGGCTCGGTGCCGGCGGCCCAGCGCGGCTCGACGGTGCCGCGGCGGACGGCCGTGCGGGCGACGCCGCCCTTGGCGCCGGCGTTCTCGCTCAGCATCGGCGCGCCGAGGATCTGGCCCGTCCCCATCCGCTGCGAGCGGACCGAGCGGGGGTCATGATAGGGATCGTCGACGTAGCTGCTCATGAAGGCGCCGCCGGCCTGCTGGCGGCTGCCGCCGCCACCGCCCTCGGCCTGTGCCGCGATCGGCAGAGCAACCGCTGCCATTGCGATGAAAGTAACCGTCATCACGCGCTTCATATCGAAATCCTCTCGTAATCCCTGAGTTGCAAAATTTTTTGTCTGACTTTTTGCTGCAAAGAGACAGTAATTACGAGATTTGTATTTTGGAAGTGCGTTTTATCACCGTTATGAAATCGAAATTTAATCCTGGAAGATCGCGATTTTAGTGCGCGATCGCACCAATTATCTCCAAAAATATTGCGATGAGGGGATGAAAATCCAAACTGCCCCGTCAGAATTTAATCCGCCCCTGCGGCGATGAAGCGTGCTGTCATTTTGCCGATGCAGGAAGCCGCGTTCGATCGAAGGGTTGGGGGAGGGCCGGCGGTTCCTCGACGGGCGGTTCCGACATGAGAGACGATGTCGAAAGCGGGCCAAACCTATGCGGGGGAGCGCGCGAACGGCACCCGGCGCATTGCCCGAGGATGAACTCGAAACAACGATGAATTTGCAGTCTTCGATCGTGAAAACCTTCATCAGACAGTATCGCGTGCGATACCGTCTGATGAAGAGCAGGCTCATGAAAACGCTATGAGCTAAAAACGGCAGGACAGCGTTCTTGTCCCGCCGATTGCCGGCCCGGCCCGTGACGATGCGGGAGCCGTTCTCGTTTCATGATCCTACGGCGAGCGGGTCCTGGCCCCCGCAGAGTCGTACCGGAGAGCTCGTCCTTTTTCCGAAGACCGGTGGGCGACTTCCGGGACGATCCTTTAGCGGCCCGGTGCGGTTTCCTTGCGCTTCAGGAACGCTTCCATCTGCGCGATCTCGGTGTCCTGCGCCTTGATGATCTCCTCGGCGAGCTTGCGGATCTCGGGATCTTTCGAGTGTTCGCGGGCGATCTTGGCCATCTCGATCGCGCCGCGGTGATGCGGGATCATCCCGCGCACGAAATCGACATCGACATCGTTGGTGTAGCGGATGTCCATGTCGCGATGCATGCGGGCATCCGCACCGCGGAACGCCTTCGTTGCCGCGCTGTCGCTCGCAGCGGTCTTCGCGTCCGGATGACCGTGTGCGTGGTGGTGATGCCCGTCGCCGGCAACGGCCGGAACGGCAAGGGAGCCGGCAAGGCAGCCGAGGAGGAGAGCGGCGCGATAAGCTTTCATCATCAGGTGTATCCTTGAAACGAACGGATCATCAGTCGAAGCGGGCACTGGCGGCGGCTCCGCCGGGCGCGGTGATGCGGACAGCTCCGGTGGGACGCTCTCCCAGTGCGGTCTCGGCCTTGCCCGTGAGCCGCCCACCCTCCGGACTGAGGGGGATGCGCATGGCCTTGTTGCCGGATTTGAGGATCGCGACGGCCGAAAAGCCCTCCGTCGGCAAGGGTTTGCCGTCGCCGTCGGTGAGATAGACCGCGACGGTCCCGTCCTGTGTGACGAGTTCAGCGTGCCAGGCTCCCGCCCCCTCGACACGCCCGCCATGGGGACCGGGCGGATGGTCGTGATCGTGCGGGCTGCCTCGGTGGTGCTGGGCGCCTGCCGGCGCGGCAAACAGGGCGAGCGCCAGAACGGCGCAAGGAAAGGCACGTTTCAACGGCTTTCTCCTATCAGGATGGATCTTGGATTTCCGCTCACGGCTGACCACGCCCTGCCGGCGGCGGTCGGCGCATCGAGCGGCGTTGCCGGAGTTCCCGGTGAGCGTCGGCGCTCTCAAGGCGGATCGGCTTCGTTCCGCGAGGCCGTTGGGCTGGAGCCGATGCGTGGCCCTGAGGGAGCGACAGGGTCGAGGCTCTCAGGGCCGCCACGGAACCGTCGGACGGCGCGATCAAACCCTCACGGCGAAGGTGACGTCACACGGCAGCCGGAGGACACGCGGTCAGACGGGGCGTCTGGGAGGTTCGGCCTGCAGCTCGGGCACGATGCCCGCCCAGTACGGCCCATCGCCGGCGCGCGCCCGATCGCGCGCGGCCATCGGAGCCAGTCCCGGAAACAGCGAAGGCGCGAGGGCAACGGCACAGCAGAACGCCGGCGCATGTCCGCAGGCACCGCCGACCGAGCACGTCGGGCAAGCACATGCCGGACGAACAGCCTCGACCGCGGTGCCGGCAAAGGTCCGTGCGGTCGTCGCCGAGCCTGAGACGCGGATATCCGCGGCGACGCCGGCCAAGACCAGCAGATCGGCGGGTGGGGCAGCGACAGGTTGCGTGCCAGGCGCGAGCCGGTGGCCGCCATGCGCATGGGCGCCGGACGGCATCAGCGACGCGGCGATCGTGACGATCACCGCCGCCAGCCAGAGCGCGATGGGACGGGCGGACTTCATGGGTGCCGTCCCCGTAGCATGGACCGGCGGCTGCAGACAGGGGCAAGGAATACTGCGATCGGCTTCATGCTCGTGCCTTGCCGCTAAAATCGGCATCGGCGCGATCCGGGATTCAGAAGCGGACTCCGCAATCACGTCGTTCGACGCGATTGAACTCAAATCGGACGACCCGAGCCCTGGGCCGTGAGTCAGACTGCGCGCGACCGATCGCCTCTCGCGGACTTTGGCGTTTCGGGCGCGGGCGCCTCGAAGGCTGGAGCCTCGCCCGTCCGCGCTGGACGCCGAGCGCATCACCACAGATTGCGAGCACGGCTCAGAATTTCGAGAACTCATCGTCGCTTAGATGAAATTCCGGAGGCGGCCCTGCCGGCCGCGCCGCCCGAGGCAGCCTGGAAAAGGTCTAGCTCAGATGCACCTATGCGCCGCCCGAGCTTGCGCTCGACTTAACCTTCTACGCTTCGCCGGCAACGATGAACTTGCGTGCTCTCCCCTCAATACCCACAAGCCTGGCGTAGTTTTTTTAATTCTTCTCTTGCATCGCTGCGCATCACGTATGATCTTGGCGCCCGGGGGCCCTCGGAACGGACACGCAGGATGACAGAAGAAAATCTAAAATCGTTCAACGATTTCGTAGAGCTGGCGAGCGATATCGTCTCGTCGTACGTGTCGAACAACTCAGTCCCCGCTTCCGAGCTTCCGGGCCTGATCATCAACGTTCACGCCGCCTTGACCGGCCTGAGCAGTCCCGAGGCCGCCGCCGCTCCCGCCGAGGAAGTGATCGAGAAGCCGTCTTCCGCACAGATCCGCAAGTCCGTCACGCCGGACGCGATCATCAGCTTCATCGACGGCAAGCCCTACAAGACCCTGAAGCGCCACCTCGGCACCCACGGTCTCGACCCCTATTCGTATCGCCAGCGCTACGGCCTGCCGAACGACTATCCGATGGTCGCCCCGAACTACGCCGCGCAGCGCTCCGCGCTGGCGAAGTCGATCGGTCTCGGACGGCCGGGCGGCCGTATCGAGGAAGAGGCTCCCGCGCCCGAGCCGAAGTCCCGTTCGCGCCAGAAGGTCGCCTGATCCGACGCTCGTCGCCGCAACGGCCGGCCCAATCGGTCGGTCGTGAAACCTTTGCCTTCGGCGAGCGTCAACCGCATGATCGAGACGACGAGCGGACCCTTGTCCGCTTCCGGCGGCGTGCCGCCCCGAGGACATGCGATGCCGGGTTTGCCCACCCTTCTTCTGGATCTCGCCGGCACGACCTGCGCCTTGCCGCGGGCCGAGATCCGCGAGATCCTTCCTCTGCCGCGCCTGCACGCGCCGCCGGCCGCGGGGGGGCCGCTCGCCGGCTTCCTCAACCTGGCCGGTGAGCCGGTGCCCGTCATCGATCTCGCCGCCTTGTTCGACCTTCGCGCCGCCGGCGGCGACGATCCCTACCGGCACGTCCTGCTGGCCCGGCAGGGCGCCATCGCCTTTCTCGTCGACCGTGCGCTCGATCTCATCCAGGTCGAGACCGATGCGCTGCGGCCGGTCGAGGTCGCCCGCAGCCTGAACGGCTGCGTCGTCGGCGAATTCGCCTGGGCCGGTCGGCTCGTGCATCTCCTCTCGCTCGACCGGATCCTCACCCTCGAAGAGCGGACCCGGCTCGACGCGCTGACCCGGCAGGCGACGACGCGGCTCGCCCGGTTCGAGCCCGAGGGCGCGCGCCCGGCCTGAGACCCCGATCGTGACCGGCCCTACGGAGCGGCACCGGCGCGCCGCGAGCGCGACGGTCGATCCCGTCTTTCCCGCCCTGAAGGCGCGCCTAATCGCCCAGACCGGGCACAATTACTACGAAGACAAGGACGATCTGCTCTTCGACCGTCTGCGCAAGCGGATGCGCGTGCGCGGTCTGGCCGATTGCGCCGCCTATCTGACCCTGCTCGACGGGCCGGCCGGGCGCGAGGAATGGGCGGCGCTCGAGGCCGAGATCACCATCGGCGAAACCTTCTTCTTCCGCTACGCCGAGCAATTCGCCGCCCTGCGCGGGACGATCCTGCCCGAACTGATCGAGGCGCGCAGCGAGACGCGCCGCCTGCGGATTTGGAGCGCCGGCTGCTCGACCGGAGCGGAGCCCTATTCCATCGCCATCCTCGTCCACGATCTCCTCGGAGAGGCGCTCGCCGATTGGTCCGTGACCATTCTGGGCACCGATCTCAGCGCGGCGGCGCTCGCCACCGCCCGCGCGGCGGAGTTCGGACCGTGGGCCCTGCGCACCCTGGACACCGAGGAGCGCGCCCGCTGGTTTCGTCGCACGCCGGCGCGGCCGGGGCTGCCGCATGGCGGCTACGCCCTTCGGCCTGCCTTCCGGCGCATGGTCCGCTTCGAGCGGCAGAACCTGCTGAGCCTGATCGATGGGAGCGATCGCACGCCAGCGAGCTTCGATCTCATCCTGTGCCGCAACGTCCTGATCTATTTCAGTCCCGATCACGTCAACCGCATCGTCCGGGCCCTGGGCGAACGGCTCAACCCGCGGGGCTGGCTCCTGATCGGCCACGCCGAGCCCAACCCGACCTTCTCCCAATGGCTGCAGCCGGTCGCCCTGCCGGGAACGGTCGCCTACCGCCCGCTCGATACCCCGACGATCGAGCCGCCGCCGGTTCTCATCTCTGCGATCCTCGATGCGGCCCCGATTCCACTCGCGCCGCCGCCCGTGCCGGTGGATGTCCCCGACATTCCGGCATCGCGTCCGCCGACTGTCCTGCCGGAGCCGATTCCGATCCCGGCGGCGCCCGCGACGGATCACCCGCTCTCGCCGGGCGATCTCCTGGCCGAGATCCGCGTGATGGCCGATGCCGGCGAGACGGCGCGGGCCTGGCGCCGGCTGCGCGAGGAGATCGACGGCTACGCCACCGATCCGGCCCTGCGCTACTACGAGGGCCTTCTCGCCCTCGATCTCGGACGGGAGCGGGAGGCCGAGCGGGCTCTCCGGGGCGCGCTGTTCCTCGACCGCGGCTTCATCATGGCCCATTTCCAGCTCGGGCTGCTCCTTTCCCGCGGCGGGCGCCGCTCCGAGGCCGCCCGCGCCCTCGACAATGCGCTGCGCCTCGCGCAAGGACTGCCGCCGGAGACGATCCTGCCGGAGGGAGACGGAGTGAGCGCCGCACGCTTGGCCGACAGCGCACGCCGCGTCCTGGCCGGAATCACGGTCAGTGACGCATGAAGATCGGCCTGACCGCCGGAGCGGACCCGAAGGCGCGCCACGCCGCGCTGCTCGACGCGCGCGCCGCCGCGCTCGCCGCACGCCGGGCGGGCGAGGAGGAGACGGTCGAGACCGCCGCCTACCTCGTCTGCGCCTGCGGGCCGGAGCGTTACGGGCTGTCGCTGGCGGCGGTCGCGGGCGTCGCCCTCGAGCGACCCTGCACCGGCCTGCCCGGCGCGCCGCCGGCGCTGAAGGGCATCACCGCCGTGTCGGGCGCGATCGTCAGCGTGCTCGACCTCGCCTCCTGCCTCGGGCTCGGAACGAAAGGCGAGGACGAGACCGGCCACGTGGTGCGCCTGCGCGTGCAGGAGCCGCCAGTGGCGCTCGCCGTCGATCGCGCGCTCGGTATCGCGCACATCGACGCCGCGCTGGCACGGCCGACAGCCAGACCGGAAAGTTTGGGACGCGGCCCGCTTTCGGGCTATGCACCGCCCGGCTCGGACAGGACGGGCGACATCCGCGAGGGATTCTCCCTCGTCGATCTACCGGCCCTGCTCGCCCGCTTCACAACTTGATCGTCCAAGAAACCGTCCAACTCTCGGACGAAGTTTCGCCCCCCCGCACGCCTGCCGGAGCCATGTCACCCGTGTCGCTCTCGATCGGAAAACGCATCCTCCTCGGCTTCGTGGCGGCCAGCCTGATCGTGGCGGCTCTGGGCGCCTACGCCCTGCGTCAGATCGGCAGCGTGCGCGACATGACCGACCTAATCGTCACCCGCGACGTCGGCGTGCTGCGCCAGCTCGACGATCTCGGCAACGTCGCACGCAACATGGGTCTCGTGCGCCGCAACGCGGTGATCGCCGTCCTGACGCAAGGACAGGGACAATCGGCGCAGGCCCGGCAGGATGATTTCCTGGGAAGCTGGCGCCAGAACGTGGCGGAACTGGACCGGCTCCTCGCCACCATCACCGGAGAGGTGAAGGAATTCCAATCCGGTGCGCTCTCGGCGGAGCGCGTCGTGGCCTGGGGCCGCCTCGCCACCGTGATGACCGAGACCGCCGAAGCCTTCCGCGCGGTCCGCATCGCGAGCGAGCAGCAGTTGCGCGCGGTGGACGGCCGCGACATCGCCACGGTCGAGGGCAAGAACGAAGAGGTCAACCGGCTCCACGATGGATTGCTGCGCAGCATCGCCAACGCCCGCACGGCTCTCGACGGCGTCATCGGCGCGGGCCAGCGCAGCGTCAGCGAGATCTACCGCAACAGCATCCTCTCGGTCGCCATCACCGTCGCCGCCTCGGTCCTGCTCTCGATCCTGGTGACGGTGCTGATCAGCCGCGCGGTGGTGCGCCCCCTGGAGGACGTGATGCGCTTCGTCGCGCAGATCGGCGAGGGCGACCTGACCGGCCGCCTGAACCGCACGGGCAACGACGAGATCGGCCGGCTCGGCGACACGCTGAACCGCATGGTCGCGGGCCTGTCCGACCTCGCCCGCACCAACCGCGCGGCGACCGCCGACCTCAACGCGGCCGCCGCCGAAATCCGGGCCTCGGCTCAGGAGCAGGCGGCGAGCGTCGAGGAGCAATTCGCGGCCGTGCAGGAGACCGCGGCGACGGTCGACGAGATCACCCACTCGGGGGCGCAGATCTCGAAGCGGGCGACCGAGGTCATCGCCACCGCCCAGGCCGCGGCGCAGACCGCCCGCTCGGGCCTGCGCGCGGCCACCGACACCGCCAAGGCCATGGAATCGATCCGCGAACAGGGCGAGGCGGTCGCCGGCAACATCGTCGCGCTCTCCGAGAAGACCCAGGCGATCGGCGAAATCATCGTCACCGTCAACGACATCTCCGAGCGCACCCACCTGCTCGCCCTCAACGCCGCCATCGAGGCGGCTGCGGCGGGCGAGAGCGGGCGCAGCTTCGCCATCGTCGCCTCCGAGATGAAGCTGCTCGCCGACCAAGCGAAGGGCGCCACCGCGCAGGTGCGCGGCATCCTCGGTGAGATCCAGCGCGGCATCAACGCCTCGGTGATGCTGACAGAGGAGGCGGTGAAGCGCGCGGCAGCGGGCAAGAACCGCACCGATTCCACCGTCCGCACCATCGAGGAGATGGCCGCGCGGGTGGAGGAGGGCGTGCAGACCTTCCAGCAGATCGTGGCCTCGACCAACCAGCAGCAGCTCGGGATCGAGCAGGTGATGGGTGCGCTGCAGAACATCCGGCAGGCGAGCCAGCAGACGGCCGCCGGCACACGCGAGGTCGAGACGGCCTCGGCGAACCTGACGGAACTGGCGCAGGGCCTGATGGCGCTGGCCGAGCGCTACCGGCTCTAGGTCCGGACGAGCGCTCCGCCGCATGGATATCCGCCAGCAGCTTCTCGCCGCCTTCGAGATCGAGCACCGCGAGCATCTCGACGCGATCCGCACCGCGCTCGCCGCGGAGGGGCCGGTCGATTGGCACGACGTGTTCCGCCGGGCCCACAGCCTGAAGGGCGCGGCTCGCGCCGTCGACCTGCCTCCGGTGGAAGCGGTCTCGCACCAGTTGGAGACCCTGTTCGAGCGCATCAGCGCCGGGCAGCGCCCGCTCGACCGCGAGGCGCGGGCCGCGACCCATCTCGCCCTCGACCGGATCGAGGCCTTTGTCGCCGCGAGCGCGAGCGGGGCGGCGAGCATGCCCGAGGATGCGCTGGCGGCGCTGAATGCCTGCCTCGATCCCGGCGCGCCGGCTGTCTCGGCGACGGCTCAGGCTCCGCCGTCGGCCGCGGTACCTCCGACGCCGGCCATACCGCCCGCGCCCGCGAGCGAACCGTCCAGCGAGCCCGCGCAGTCCGTGCTGCGCATTCCCGCCTCCGCGGTCGAATCGTTGTCGCGGGCGAGCCACGGGCTCTGGGCGGCGCTGCCGGCCCAGGGGAGCGTCGGCGAGCGCATCGCGCGGCTGTCGGCGAACGCGAATGCGCTTCGACGGCGGACCGAGGCCGTCCGCCGCGTATCCGTTTCCCCTCCCGCCGCTGCGGAGGCGTCCGAGATGGCCGCGCTGCGCCAGGGGCTGGCCGAGGTCGAGACCGGTTTGGCGGCGCTAGCCCGTGAGGCCGCCGACCTCGCGCAGGGGCACAAGGCCGCGGTTCTTTCCGTCGAGACGGCGGCCCGCCGGCTGCGTGAGGAGACCGAACGCCTCGCGCTGGTGCCCGCCGAGACGGTGTTCGGCGGTCTCGCCCGCGCTGTGCGGGACCTCGCACGCGCCGACGGACAGGAGGTGGACGTCACCACGCGCGGGCTCGACGTGCCGGTCGACCGGGCGATGCTTCAGGCGCTCAAGGATCCGGTGCTGCACGCCTTGCGCAACGCGCTGAGCCACGGCGCCGAGAGCCCGGAGATCCGGCAGCGGCGGGGCAAGCCTGCTGCTCTCGCGATCATGCTCACCGTCGAGGCGCAGGGCGGACGGCTGGTGCTCGGCATTCATGACGACGGGCGGGGCCCGGACCTCGCGGCGATCGAGGCGACGGGCCGCGAGCGCGGACTGATCGCGCCGGGCGAGAACCTGGAGGCCGAGGCGCTGCTCGCGCTGCCGTTCGAGCCGGGCTTCTCCACCGCCGGGGCGGTCGATGCGCTGTCGGGCCGCGGGATGGGCCTATCGGTGGTGGCCGAGGTCGCCCGCACCCTGCACGGCCAAGTGCAGCTCGCCCGCCGCCAGCCGCACGGCACCTCGTTGATCCTCACCCTGCCGCTCTCGGCCGCCCGGCGCCCGGTGGTGATCGTCACCGCCGGCGGGAGCCGGTTCGCCCTGCCGAGCGGATCCGCGGAGGCGCTCACGCGGCTCGATCCCTCGGCGCTCTCCACCGTTGCGGGCCGCCCGGTCGCGCAGGTGGCGGGTGAGGGCGGCGAGGACGTGACGCTGCCGGTCGCCGAACTCGGCGACCTGCTCGGCCTCGGCGTGGGCCGCGCGGAGGGGGGAACGATCCCGGTCGTGCGTCTGCGCGGCACCCGCGGGCGCTGCCTGCTCGCCGTCGATCGCCTGGAGGAAGTGCGCACGCTCCTCGTCCTGCCGCCCCCCCCGATCGGCAGCGATCCGGCGCTCGTGACCGGAACCGTGATCCTCGGCACCGACACCCCCGCCCTGGTGCTCGACCCCGACGGACTCATCGACCGGATCGGCCGCGCCGGCCCACGGGCCATGCGGCATCCGACGAAAGGAGCGGAGGACGGCAGCGGAACGATCTCGGAAAAGCGACGTTCGACGATTCTTGTCGTGGACGACTCGATCACGACCCGCACCCTGGAGAAGAGCATCTTGGAAGCGGCGGGCTACCGCGTGATCGTCTGCGTCGACGGGCAGGAGGCGCTCGACCGCCTGCGGGCGCGGATCGAACCCGTCGACCTCGTGGTCGCCGACGTCGAGATGCCGCGGCTGACCGGCTTCGGCCTCGTCGAGGCGCTGCGGGCCGAGGAGGACTTCGCGCGGCTCCCCATCGTGCTGATGACGTCGCGCGGCGACGAGGAGGATGTGGCGAGAGGGTTGGAACTCGGCGCCGACGCCTACCTGACCAAGCAGAAATTCGATCAGCGCGAACTCCTGGATACCATCGGTCAGTTGCTGTGAACGGAGGGGCTGAGAATCCGCGCGTGCGCGTTCTGGTTGTCGAGGATTCGCTCGTGGTGCGGATCCTCCTCACCCACATCATCGCCCGCGATCCGCGCCTGGAACTGGCCGGCGCGGTCGAATCCGGCGAGGCGGCGCTGGCGGCGATCGAGACCGTGCGGCCGGACGTGATCTCCATGGACATCCGCCTGCCCGGCATCGACGGGCTGGAGACGACGCGCAGGATCATGGCGAGCCGGCCGACCCCGATCGTGGTGATCGCCGATTCGGTCGAGGATTCCTCGCTCAAGATTTCGATGAACGCCCTGCGGGCCGGCGCTCTCTCCGTGGTGGAGAAGCCGGTGGCCACCACCAATGACGGTTACGAAGCGGTCGCGGGCCAGATCTGCACCCAATTGCGCATCATGGCCGCCGTACCGGTGATCCGCCGCCGGCCGATCGGCGCGGAATGGAGCGCGCGCAAGTCCGCCTCCGCACCGGAGCTGCCGCTCCTCTCGGAACCGGGGGCCGCGCCGAGCGTGCTGGCGGTCGCCGCCTCCACCGGCGGCCCGCCCGCGCTCGCCAAGGTGATCGGCGGCCTCGCGGCGGATTTCCCGCTCCCCGTTCTGCTCGTCCAGCATATGGGCGCGGCCTTCATGGACGGCTTCGCGAGTTGGCTCGACGGCGTGGTGCCGCTGGCCGTCAACGTGGCGCGGGACGGGCAGACGATGCAGCCCGGCCACGTCTACGTCGCGCCGGGCGACCGGCATCTCGAACTCGGCGCGAGCGGCATGCTGCGGGTCAGCGACGCCGCGCCCGTCGGCGGCCAGCGCCCGGCCGCGACCGTTCTGTTCCGCTCCGTCGCCCGGCAGGCTGGGGCGCAGGGCATTGGCGTGCTCCTCACCGGGATGGGCGAGGACGGCGCGCAGGGCCTGCTCGATATGCGAAAGGCCGGCGCCGCCACGGTGGCCGAGCACGAGAGCAGCGCCGTCGTCTACGGCATGCCCGCGGCGGCGGTGCGCCTCAACGCAGCCGCCCGCGTGCTGCCCGTCGATCAGGTGGCGCCCCATCTCGTGCGGCTCGCACAGAGGAAGCCGGCATGACCGCGAGCGCAAAGCCCGCCACCGCGTCCGGCCACCGGCTGTTGCTGGTGGAGGATTCGGAGACTCAGGCGCTCGAACTGCGGCTGCAGCTCGAAGCGCAGGGCTTCTCGGTGAAGCGCTGCGCCACGGCGGAGGCCGCGCTCGACCTGCTCAACACCGACCTCCCCGACCTCGTCGTCGCCGACCACCATCTGCCGGGCATGAACGGCGACGAGTTCACCCGGCAAATGCGTTTGTCGCTGCGCACCCGCGCGCTTCCGGTGGTGATGCTCACCGGCACCCGCAACGGCGAGCGCCACGGCTTCGAGAGCGGCGCCGACGCCTATGTCGAGAAGTCCGCCGACCGCGATCTCCTCGTGCTGCGCATCCGCGCCCTGCTGCGCGAGCGCAAGAACAGCGCCACGGAAGGCCCGTCCGGCGCCGCCTTCCGCCGCGGCCGGGTTCTCGTCGTCGACGGCAGCGCCACCTACCGCGCCTTCTTCACCGGGCTCCTTACCCAGGAGGGCCACACCGTGGTCGCCGCGGCCGACCGCTCGGCGGCGCTTGCCGCCCTCGACGAGCCGGGCGCCGGGTTCGACTGCGTCACGCTGGACCTCGTCGGCAGCGCCTATGACGGCATCGCGCTCTGCACCGAGATCGCCGAGCGCCGCATGAAGGCGCCGGAGGGGGGCGGCAACGCTTTCCCGCTCGTCGGCATGGCCGGGGACAAGCCGGACAAGAGCCTGCTGGTGGCCGCCTTCGCCGCGGGCGCCGACGACGTGGTCTCGAAGGCCGACGGCGAGGTGCTGGCGATGCGGGTGCGCGGCCTCGTCCGCCGCCGTCTGCTGGAGGAGGACAACCGCCGCATCTCCGGCGAATTCGGCGACCGCGAGCGGGCAGTGGAACGAGCCCGCGCCGAGGCCGAGGCCGCCGCCGCCCGCGCTGCTCTGGCCGACGCGCTGGAACAGGCCAACAGCGACCTGGAGGACGCCAACCGAAAGCTCACGGAAGCGCAGGCCAAGCTCGTCCAGGCCGCCAAGATGGCCTCGCTCGGCGAGTTGGTGGCCGGCATCGCCCACGAGATCAACAACCCGCTCGCCTTCATCCTCGCGCATCAGGGCACGGTGGAGCGCCTGCTCGGCGAGTTGCCGCCGCCGGAGGGGCCCGAGGGGCAGCGGGCACTGACGAAGGCGCGCGACCGCGTCGGCTCGATGCGGCTCGGCCTCACCCGCATTCAGGATCTCGTGCTCAATCTGCGCAAGTTCTCGCGGCTCGACGAGGGCGAGCGCGGCCTCGTCAACGTGCCGGAGGCGATCGAGACGGTGCTGGCCCTGATCCAGCACAAGCTCGGCACGCGCATCCACGTGACACGCGACTTTTCCGGACGGCCGGAGATCTCCTGCACCCCGGCGCTCCTCAATCAGGTCGTCATGAACATCCTCGGCAACGCCGCGGACGCGATCCACGGCGAGGGCACGATCACGGTGTCGACCTATTCGGACGCCGAGACCGACATGATCCGCATCAGCGACACCGGGCCGGGCATTCCGGAGGATCTGCGGGAAAAGATCTTCGAGCCGTTCTTCACGACCAAGCCGGTCGGATCGGGGACCGGACTCGGCTTGGCGATTGCGTACAGCGTCGTTCAGGCGCATAGCGGCTCGCTGACCGTGGAGACGGCGCCGGGCGGCGGCGCGAGCTTCGTCATCGGCATTCCGAGGCAACCGGCACCGGTATGAGCAAAGGCACGATCCTGGCCGTCGATGACGAGCCGGACATCCTGATCGCTCTGGAGGATTTGTTCGAGGACGAGTACCGGGTGCTCACCTCGGCCAAACCCGAGGAGGCGCTCGACATCCTGCGCGCCGATCCCGACATCGCCGTCGTGGTTTCCGATCAGCGCATGCCGGGCATGACCGGCGACGCCCTGCTGGCCGAGGCGCGGAGCTTCCACGAGGCGCAGGCCATCCTGCTCACCGGCTACGCCGACATCTCGGCGGTGATCGCGGCGCTCAACCGCGGCGGCATCATCGGCTACGTCGCCAAGCCCTGGGATCCGACCCTGCTGCGCGCCACGGTGCGCAACGCCTACGAGCGCCACCGCCTGGGCCGGGATCTGGCCACCGAACGCGCTCTGCTGCGCGGGTTGCTCGACCACGCCGAGGAAGCGATCTCCTTCAAGGACGCGAAGGGCCGCTTCGTGCGCCTCAACGCGCGCAAGGCCGGCCTCGTCGGCAGCACGGTCGAGGCCTGCCTGGGCCGCACCGAGATCGAGGTCGCAGACACAGCCGAGGCCCGCGAGGCAGAGGGTGTGGACCGCCGCGCGATCGCCGCCGGAGAGGCAGGATCGACGGTGACCGCCCGCGGTGCGCTCGGCGCGGAGCGCTGGTCGCACATTATCCGCGTGCCGATCCGCGGCGGCGCCGGCGAGGTGACGCATCTCGCCACGATCGAGCGGGACGTGACCGAGCAGAAGAGCCTTGAGGCACGCCTGCGCCAGTCCGACAAGATGCAGGCGCTCGGCACGCTGGCCGGCGGCATCGCCCACGATTTCAACAACCTGCTTACCGCCATCCTCGGCAGCCTCGAACTGGTCGGCCCGAAGATCGCCGACCAGCCGCGGGTCAAGCGCCTCGTCGACAACGCCACCGGCGCGGCGCAGCGCGGCTCGGCCCTCACCAAACGGCTCCTGAGCTTCAGCCGCTCCAACGACGCTCATGCCCGGCCCGTGGACCCGAATGCGCTGATCGAGGGCATGAGCGCGCTGTTCGGCTCGAGCCTCGGCAGCCTCGTGCGGGTCGAGCGCGATCTTGAGCCCGACATGCCCTTCGCGATGGTCGATCCCGACCAGCTCGAACTGGCCGTGCTCAACCTCTGCATCAACGCCCGGGACGCGATGCCGGACGGCGGCACCGTCACCATCTCGACCCGCCGCGCCGAGATCCACGACGATCCGGATCTCAAGCCGGGCACCTACGCCGTCCTCACCGTCGCCGACGAGGGCACCGGCATCCCGCCGGAAATCCTGGAGCGGGTCTGCGAACCGTTCTTCACCACCAAGGCGGTGGGGCAGGGGACGGGCCTCGGGCTTGCCATGGTGTTCGGCCTCGCCCAGCAGGCGGGCGGGCGCCTGCGCATCACCAGCGAGGTCGGGCAGGGTACCCGGATTGAGCTCGCCCTGCCGCGCGCCGTCGGCACCATCGAGGGTACGGAACCGGAGGTCGTGCCCGTGGTGCCACCCGCGGCAAGTCCGGCACGCATCCTCGTGGTCGACGACGACCCGGAGGTTCGGCACGTCACCGCTTCCTTCCTCAACGATTTCGGTTACTCCGAGACGGAGGCGCCCGACGGCCGCAGCGCCCTAGCCCTGCTCGAACAGGGGCACAGCTTCGACCTCGTCGTGGCCGATCTCGCCATGCCGGGCATGACCGGCGTCGAGCTCGCCAGCGCGATCCGGCAGCGCTTCGCCGGCCTGCCGGTGTTGCTGCTGACGGGCCATGCCGAGGCCGTTCAGATCCCGGAGGATCTGCCGGTGATGACGAAGCCCTTCGCCTCCGCGGAACTCGCCGCCCGCGTGTCGCAGCTCCTCGAAGCGGCGGTCTGACCTCCGGATCCGGCGGCGCCTCGTAGGCCGAGCTGCACACGCGCGCCGGCCTGGCGCAACCGATAGCTGCACCCTCACCGCCGTTCATCTGGCTCCCGGCGCCGAGGCCGAACCCGGCCGCTGGATGCGGTGACATGCTATAGTGTTGCACTTCGGGGGCGTTTTGATTTCGTCACGCAAGGTGGCGACATTGATTTACGGTTCTAAAGAAGACTTCGATGCCCGGCTTGACCTGTGATACCGCGGCCACGTCTGCGAAAGACTTGCGCGTAAGGATTGCACTCCGCTCGCCTTCAGAGGAAGATGATCCTGCGCCGTTCCGCTTCGGCGCGCGAAGTTTTCTCTCAACGAAGAAGGATGGCTCCGATGGCGAGCGTCGATGTCGAGATGGTGAAGTGCGCGTGCCCGGACTGCGTGTGCGTGGTCTCGCTCTCCAAGGCAGTCACCCGCGATGACAAGGCTTTCTGCTGCGACGAGTGCGCCGACGGCCATCCGGATCATACCGGCTGTGATCATGCCGGCTGCGCCTGCCACGGCTGACTTTCCGGATTCGGCCGCGGCGAATCAGTTCGGCGCGGTCGTCCCCGCCTTGGTCTCCGACGCGCCCGTCGCCTTGGCGAGGAAGCGCATGAGCGCCTCGCGGTCCTCGGCGCTGTTGATCGTCTGCTCAGGCATGCGTGTGCCCGGCGTGTAGCGCGCGGGCCCGACCTCGAATAGGCGGGCAACCGTCTCCGGGGTCCAGACGATGTCCATGCCCCGCAGCGCCTCGGAGTAGCGATAGCCCGGAATGGCGGCGATGCGCCGGCCGAAGATGCCCGCGAGCGTCGGACCGGCGCGGGGTGGTTCGTCGGGGGTCAGAGTGTGGCAGGCCACGCAGGCGCGGAACACCTCCGCGCCGCGCTCGCCATGGAAGGCCGCCAGCACATCCGCCGGCCGGGGCATGGCGAGTGGACCGATCGGCTCGCCGTTGCTCGCGTTCCAGCGCCGCACGAGGCGGTCGCCGCCGCCGGTGACGAGTTCGCTCCCGTCCGGCCGCCACGCCACCGACCAGACCGGCAGGCCCGGCCCGACAAGGTTGAACAGGACCTTCCGGCCGGCCCGGTCGATCATCGCGACGGTTCCGCCAGCGCTGGCTGCGGCGATCCGGGTGCCGTCGGGGGAGGGCGACAGCGCGATCACCGGCGCGGGCCCGAGTTCGACCTGCCCCCGCTCGCGCCCGTCGCGTCCGAGAAACCGCACCGTCGCATCCGCCCCCGCCGCAGCGATCTCGCCGTCGGCGGTGACGGCCAGCGCGCTGAGCGCGCTCGGCAGCGTCGCCGACGTGACGGGCTGGCCGTCCTCCGTCCAGATCCGCACGCTCGCATCGGCTCCGGCCGTGACGAGCCCGCCATCGGGCAGGAAGGCAACCGCGTTGACGTTGCCCTTGTGTCCCTCAAGAATTCGCGCCGGGCCTCCCGCGAGCGGCCAGATTCGCGCGGTGCCGTCCCAGGCGGCGGACGCCAAAGCCGCGCCGTCGGGCGACACGGCAAGGCTTGCGACCGGGCCGGCATGCCCTTCGAGAACGCGTTCCGGCTCGGTCTGACCGAGCCGCCACAGAGCGATGCGGCCGTCCTCCGACCCGCTGGCGAAGCGGCCGTCGGGCAGGGTGGCCACCGCGTTCACCGCACCGTCGTGGAAGCGCAGGACATTCAGGGCCGCGCCGGTGTCGAGCCCCCAGACGATCGCCGCCTGATCGAAGCCGCCCGAGACCGCGAGCCGGCCGTCGCCGGTGATCGCGAGCGCCCGCACCGGCCCGCCGTGACCGCGCATCTGCGCCACCGCCGGCAGCGCGAGCAGCAGGGCAGCGATCACTCCGACAAACTGCGTCACCCGCATCGCCAACCCACCTTGCTTCCGCGCGGTGGACCATAGGCGAGAGGCCGGGGCCGTGTCCGCCCGCGCGGGTGAGAGTTTCTGTCTCATGCGGCGGGCGGGAAGAGCACCGAATGGACACCAGCGAACCTTGATCCGCGACCGGCGATGGCGCATCGCTCACGGCGATGAGTCAGGATGACACCCCTCAGGTCATCACCATGGCGCGCACCGTACGGTCCGCACGCGCACGGCCGAGTCACGACTGAGCCATGCGCACGCCCTCCGCCGCCCTGATTTCGCTGGCCGAAGCCCTTGCCGGGCTGCGCAGCCTCGCCGCACCGGTCGCGCCGCGAACCGTTTCGCTGGTCGAGGCGCATGGAGGCATCGCCGCGGCGACGGCTCACGCCTCCCGAGCCATCCCGCCCCAACGCACCGCCCTGCGCGATGGCTTCGCGGTGGAGGCTGCCGCGATCGGCGGCGCCTCGCCCTACGCACCGGTGATGCTGCCGCGCCCGCCCGTCTGGGTTGAGGCCGGCGACGCCATGCCGCTCGGCACCGACGCTGTGCTGCCCGCCGAAGGGCTGGAAGGCCGCGACGCCGTCGCCGAGATCGGCGCGGGCGAAGGCACCCGCGCACCGGGCGACGATGGGTCCGAAGGCGATATCCTCCTCGCGGCGGGCGAGCGGGTCACGCCGCGCCATTGCCTCGCGCTCGCCGCCGCGGATGTTCGCAATGTCGCGATCCGCACGCCTCGAATCCGCCTGATCGCGACGGGCGCGCCCGAGCCGGATGCGCTGTCGCCGACGCTCGTTGCCCTGATTGGAGCTTCCGGCGCAGCCGCCGAAATGGTCGCGGTGCCGGACGACCCGGAGCCGATCGCAAGGGCCATCGCCGCCGAGGGGGCCGACGCGATCTTCGTCCTCGGCGGCACCGGCTTCGGCCGCAGCGACCGCAGCGCCGAAGGGCTGGCCGAGGCAGGCCGCGTGCTTGCCCACGGCCTTGCCCTGCGCCCCGGCGAGACGGCGGGATTTGGCGAGACGGGGGGACGGCCGGTGCTGCTCCTGCCCGGACGGCCCGACGCAGCGCTCGCCGCCTTCCTGGCTCTCGGCCGCCCGCTGATCGCCGCCTTGGCCGGAGCGACCTTGGCCGAGGCTGTCGAATGGACGCCGCGAACCGGCACGCTCCGGCGCAAGATCACATCTACCGTCGGCCTTTCTGAGATCGTCTACCTTCGCCGCTACGGATCGGAGATCGAACCGCTCGGCGGGGCCGATCTGCCGTTGCGGCGGTTGATCGAGGCGGACGGCGCCGTGCTGGTGCCGCCGGAGCGGGAGGGTTATCCCGCGGGCAGCGAGGTCGAGGTGGTGCCGCTGTGAGCACGGAGCGCGAGATGGAGTTCGCCCGGCGCCTCGCCGCGGCGGCCAGGCAGGAGCAGTTCCTGACGGTGATGAGCCGGGAGGAGGCGCTGGCCGCTTTCCGGGCCGGCATTCCTCACGCGGTGCTTCCCCCGGAAACCGCGCCCTTGGCAGAGAGCCTCGGCCGCGTGCTCGCCCGGGATGTCGCCTCGCCCATCGACGTGCCGCCCTTCGACCGCGCCCTGGTCGACGGATTCGCCCTGCGCGCCGCCGATACCGAGGGCGCCAATGCCGCACGGCCGCGCCGCCTCTCGCTCAACCGCGAGATCCTGGCCTGCGGCGTCGCCCCGGCGCTCCCCGTCGCCGCTGGCACCGCTACCCCGATCGCCACCGGTGGCGTGATTCCGCGCGGCGCGGATGCGGTGGTGATGGTCGAGCAGACCGAGTTCTTCGAGGACGCCCTCGCCATCGACGTGACGAATCCGGTCCGGCCGGGCCAGTTCGTCGGCTATGCCGGCGCCGACATGGCCCTCGGCGAGACCGTGCTGCGCAAGGGCACGGTGGTGACCGCCCGCGAGATCGGGATGCTCGCCGCCTGTGGCCTGTCCGAGATCGCGGTGGTGCGACGGCCGCGGGTGGCCGTGCTCTCGACAGGGGACGAACTCGTCGCGCCGGGCGAGGCGCTGCGGCCGGGTGCGATCTACGATTCGAACGGGGCCATCGTCGCGGCCTCGGTGTCCGAGAACGGGGGCGAGCCGGTGCCGCTCGGCATCGTGCGCGACGACGAGGCCGCCCTCGAACGCGCCTTGCGCGAGGCCCTGGCGCGAGCCGACCTCGTCGTTCTGTCGGGGGGGACCTCCAAGGGGGCGGGCGACGTCTCCCACCGCATCCTGTCGCGATTGGGCGAGCCCGGCATCCTCGTTCACGGCGTGGCGCTGAAGCCCGGCAAGCCGCTCTGCCTCGCGGTCTCCGAGGGCAAGGCGGTGGTGGTACTGCCGGGCTTCCCGACCTCGGCGATGTTCACCTTCCACGAATTCGTGGTGCCGCTGGTGCGCGCGCTCGGGGGGCTTCCGCCGCGGGAGGAAGAGGCCGTCACGGCCCGCCTGCCGCAGCGGCTCGCCTCCGAACTCGGCCGCACCGAATTCGTGATGGCCTCCCTCGCGCGAGGGCAGGACGGCCCGGTCGCCCTGCCGCTGCCGAAGGGCTCGGGCTCGGTCACCGCCTTCTCCCAGGCCGACGGCTTCTTCGCCGTTCCCGCCGCGCGCTCGGGGTTGGAGGCCGGTGAGACGGTCTCCGTCGTGCGCCTCGGCGCCGGGGTGCGGCCGCCGGACCTCACCCTCATCGGCAGCCACTGCGTCGGGCTCGACCGCATGATCGGGCTTCTGGCCGAGCGGGGCTTTCGCGCCCGCACGGTCTGGGTCGGCTCGGCCGGGGGGCTCGCGGCCCTGCGCCGGGGCGAGTGCGACCTCGCCGCCCTGCACCTGCTCGACCCCGAGACCGGCCGCTACAACGCGCCCTTCCTCGAACCCGCCATGGCGCTGGCCCCCGGCTGGCGACGCCTGCAGGGCGTGGTTTTTCGCGAAGGCGATGCCCGCTTCGAGGGCCGCAGTGCGGCGGACGCGGTGAGCGCGGCGCTCGCCGATCCGGATTCGGTGATGGTCAACCGCAATGCCGGCTCCGGCACCCGCCTCCTCGTGGACGGGCTGATCGGCGCCGCCCGGCCGCCGGGCTTCTGGAACCAGCCGCGCTCGCACAACGCCGTCGCGGCAGCCGTCGCGCAGGGCCGGGCCGATTGGGGCGTGGCGATCGCGAGCGTTGCGCGCGCCTACGGCCTCGGCTTCCTGCCCCTGGCGCAGGAGCATTACGACTTTGCCTACCGCGCGGCGGGCCGCGAAAAGCCTGCGCTCGCCGCCTTCCTCGCGCTGCTCGGCACCGACGCGGCCGAGGCAGCCCTAACCGAACTCGGCTTCGAACCCGGCGGAGGCGGCTCGTGAACAGTCTGCGCGTCATCGGTCTCGCCGGATGGAGCGGGGCGGGCAAGACGACCTTGCTCGCCCGCCTCATCCCCGTGCTCGTCGCGCGCGGCGTGCGGGTCGCGACCCTGAAACACGCCCACCACGCCTTCGACATCGATCATCCGGGCAAGGATTCCTTCGTCCACCGGCAGGCCGGGGCGAGCGAGGTCATCGTCTCCTCCGCCCGGCGCTGGGCACAGATCCGCGAAGTGGAGGAGGGCGGGGAAGCCACGCTGCCCGACCTGCTGCGGCGGCTGACGCCGAGCGGGCTCGCCCTGGTCGAGGGTTTCAAGCGCGAGGTGCACCCGAAGCTCGAAGTCTTCCGCGCGGCCAACGGCCGTCCGCCGCTGCACGGTCAGGATCCGCACATCGTCGGCATCGCAAGCGACGTGCCGTTCCCGCAGGCCGGCCTGCCGGTGGTCGGGCTCGACGACATCGAGGCGATCGCCGGGCTCGTCCTTGAGCGCGCCGAGGCGCTTGAGCCGGTGCTCGCCCGGCTGGAAAGATCCTGAGCGATGGCACAGCTCACCGACGACTGCTTCGCCTTCGGCGGCAAGCTGATGCGGGTGGAGGAGGCGTTGGCCTCGATCGCCGAGCGCTTCCCCGTGATCGCCGGCACCGAAAGTGTGCCGCTCGGCCTCGCCGATGGGCGGATCGCGGCCGAGGACGTCTTCGCCGCGCACGATCTGCCGCCGTTTGCCAATACCGCGGTCGATGGCTACGCCGTGCGTTTCGCCGACCTCGCGCCGGGGGGCGAGACGATCCTGCCGGTGGCCGGACGGCTCGCGGCCGGTGCCGCCGCGGGCGCCATGCCGGAGGGGGCGGCCATCCGCATCTTCACCGGCGCGCCGATGCCGCCGGGCGCCGACACGGTCTTCATGCAGGAGGACGTGAGCCGCGAAGGCGACCGCGTCACCCTTCCGGCGGGTCTGAAATCGGGCGCCAACGCCCGGCCGGCGGGGGAGGATCTGCGCCTCGGCGGCCTCGCGATTCCCGCCGGGCGGCGCCTGCGCCCGCAGGATCTGGCGCTCGCCGCCGCCACCGGCCACGCGCGGATCACGGTCCGCCGCCGTCTGCGCGTCGCCCTGTTCTCGACCGGCAACGAGCTGACCGAGCCCGGCGCGCCGCTGCGCCCCGGCGCGATCCACGATTCGAACCGCGTGCTGCTCGCGACCCTGCTGACCCGGCTCGGCGTCGCGGTGGACGATCTCGGCATCCTGCGCGACGACCCCGCGACCCTGCCGGCCCACCTCGCCGCAGCGGCAGGCGACCACGACCTGATCCTCACCTCCGGCGGCGTCTCGACCGGCGAGGAGGATCACGTGAAGGCAGCCGTCGAGGCGCAGGGGCGGCTGATGCTCTGGCGCCTCGCAATCAAGCCCGGCCGCCCGGTCGCGGCGGGGCTGGTGGCGGGCACGCCCTTCATCGGCCTTCCGGGCAATCCGGTCGCGGTCTACGTCACGCTGCTCTTCGTGGTGCGCCCGCTGCTCGCCCGCCTCGGCGGCGCGCTCTACGAGCCGCCGCTGTCCTGGCCGGTGCGGGCAGGCTTTGCCTACCGCAAGAAGGCGGGACGGCGCGAGTTCGTCCGCGTCAGCCTTTTCCGCGACGCCGGAGGAGCGCTGGAAGCCCGAAAATTTCCGCGCGACGGGGCGGGCGTGCTGACTTCGCTCACCGAGAGCGACGGGCTCGTGGAACTGCACGACGACACGACCGGCGTCGCCCCCGGCGACACGCTGGCCTATTATCCGCACGCACTGCTCTGGTAGCTGGCCTCGGAGTCGAGGCCGGACAGTCTGGAAGCCTCGGCAGGGTCGATGTTCGACCCCTTGTGGACCCGAGGGGCCGCTTCCATCCGCTTGTTTGACGGAAGCCGACGTCGGACTGACGCGTCATACCCAATCCGGTCGATCCCGTCGGGATGGCGGATTTGGCCCTGGCGGGATCCCATCCCGCTGGCGCGATGGGTGCCTTCCTCAAGCGCCGCGCAGTCTGCCTGATCCGCTCCCCGCTCTGATCGAGCGGAGAGCGGATCAGGCTGCTTACTATGGCCAGGTCTGGCGGGTCGAGGTCACGCTGCCCGAACGGTGGCAAGGAAACGCGTCACCTCGGTCCCGAGATGCTCGGACTGACGGGAGAGTTCGGAGGCCGCGGACAGGACCTGGCTGGCAGCGGCCCCCGTGCCCTCCGAGGCTTGCGCCACAGCTGCGATGTTGTTCGTTACCTCGCTGGTGCCTGCGGAGGCCTGGGCAACATTGCGCACGATCTCCTGGGTCGCCGCGCCCTGCTCCTCCACCGCCGCGGCGATCGAGGAGGCCACCCCGTTGATCTCTCGGATACGCTTCGTGATCGAGCCGATGGCGGCTACGGCCTGCCCTGTAACGTCCTGGATCTGCCCGATCTGCGTTCCGATTTCATCGGTTGCTCGCGCCGTCTGCGCGGCCAGTTCCTTGACCTCCGTGGCAACGACCGCAAAACCCCGGCCCGCATCGCCGGCCCGCGCCGCTTCGATGGTGGCGTTCAGCGCCAGCAAGTTGGTCTGGCTGGCGATGTTCGCGATCAACCCGACCATGTCGCCGATACGGGCCGAGGCTTGGCTCAGGGCCTGAACCAAATGCAGGGTCTGGTCTGCCTCTCCGACGGCGACGCGGGCGAGGTCGGAGGAGCCGGACACTTGGCGTCCGATCTCCTGGACCGAACTTCCGAGCTCCTCGGCCGCGGCAGCGACGGTGTGGACGTTGGTTGCCGCCTGCTCGGCGGCGGCGGCGACACTCACCGACTGGTTCGCGGTCTCGGCCGCCGTGCCCGTCATCGTTTGCGCGGTCGCCTGGAGTTCCGTCGCGGAAGACGACACCGCACCGACGATGCCGCCCACCGACCGTTCGAAAGCATCGGCCATCTGCCGCATCCCGGCCTTGCGCTGCTCCTCGGCGGAGGCGCGCGCCAACACGGTCTCCTCCTCGAGGGCGCGTGACCTCAGCAGGTTGTCGCGGAAGACCCGCACGGCGGCGGACATCGAGCCGATCTCGTTGTGACGCTGCGCGTAGGGGATTTCGGCCTGCGCGTCTCCGTCCGCCAGACGACGCATCCGCTCGGTCATGCGGGTGATGGGACGCGACACACCGAAGAAGGAGTACGCCATTGCGCCGAGCGCGAGGAGAACGGCGATACCCAGGGTCACCAGCATTGCACGGATGGCGGAGGAATGTTCGTTGCGGATCTCCGAGCCTACGTTCTTGCCCTGGGACAGTTTCAGCTCGACGAGCGCGCGGGTCGCATCCGCGACAGCCCGGTAAGGGCCGTACATCTCGCCGTTGAGATGAAGGATGGACGCATCCCGGCTTCCGAACGGCATGTCCCGCAGGGATTTCCAGGTTGGCTTGAGAAGCTCGTTCTTCGCCACGAGGTCGGCGTAGAGCCTCTTCTCCTCGTCCGTACTGATGAAAGCCTTGAAGGCTTCGATCTTGGCAGTCCGGTCGCGGATGAATTCCTCGACCTTGGCCATCGCTTCCGCCCTCAGGCCCTCGGTCGTTGCGGCCGCGTAGCGGAACTGCCAGAGCCGCCCACGGGTGACGAGGACATTGATGGCGTTCGCCTCGTTCATGGAGGGGATCGTCGTGTCGAGCAGCTCTCCGGTCCGTTCAGAAATGGCGTCGAGCTTCACCAGGCCAACGGCCCCTTGGGCCACGGCCAGTGCCAGAAGTGTCGCGAACGATCCTGCAAGAGCACTCTTGAGACTGATTTTCATCGGCCCGGCCTAACTCGTGAACAAAGAGGCCATACAAGGATTTTCGCTAAGCAATCGTCAAAAGCCAGATTGAAATATAAATCATATTCTGTATCGATTGATCAAATCTTGGTGTTTAAGTATCAGATCCTGAACAACCGTTCGTCGGCTTGCTTTCAAGGCGTATGCTGATTGAGCCTACTCGGAAGTTTTAGGCTCTGCTCGCGACCTCGACGCTGGAAGCTTCGGCCCGCTTCCAGGCTCTATCGCACCAACCTGCAAGGCGCGGTTGGACTGCGTCTGGAATGGCCGCTCGTGGGCGGATCGCCCAGGCCTTCTTTCCCCCTCTGCGGTCCGCATCATGCCGCGCAGCGTGTCGGACGACGCCTATCCGCGGACGTCATCGGGCGGCGCGTAACCCGAGGCGCGGCCCGCCCGAACGCACAGATCTTCGCGAAAGGCTGCAAGCCGTCCGGCGCCCAGGCCGGCGCGCGCGGCGAGGAAGTAGACCTCCCAGCCCAGCGGACGATAATCCAGCGCGAAACGCTCGGCGACGGCGCGCGTGCCCATGCCGACGTCGGCCGCACCGGTTGCGATGAGGGCTGCCACTGCCTGGTGAGTGAACTCCTCCGTGTGGTGGCCGACGATAGCTTCCGGCGCCAGACCGGCCTCGGCACAGAGTCGTTCGAACCAGATCCGGGTGCCGGCACCGCGCTGACGGTTGACGAAGCGGGCCTTCCGCACGGCAATGTCGGTGATGGTTTCGAGCTTGAGCGGGTTGCCGGCCGCCAACATGAGGCCCTGCTCCCGGCGAAACAGCGGGACCACGGCGAGATCACGATTGGCGAAGACGGCGTCGAACGGCGGCGGCGGCGGTCCGTCCGCGCCGTAATGAAAGCCCGCGGCATCGACGGTCCCGTCGCGCAACCGCGCCAGGGCATCGAGGCTGCCCGCGACCATCAGGTCGATCTCCCGCCAGGCCTCGATCGCCCCCACCAGCAGCGGGTCGTGGCTCGCGGCCAGACGGATGCGGGCATCCGCCGGCTCCAGCAGCCGCCGCAAGCCGTCCGTGAGGGCCATTTCCTCAGCCGCGAGCGCCGGGGCGAGACGATTCTGGGAGGCCGTGAGCAGCGCCAGCAGCGCCCTGCCGAAAGCGGTGAGCGCGGTTCCGTGCCCCTTGGTCTTCACCACGACCGGGCGGCCGAGAGCTCGTTCGAGCGCTTCAAGTTGGCCCCAGGCCGAGCGGTAAGAGATCGAGAGCCGCTCGGCGGCGCCCTGAAGCGAGCCTGACCGGCCGAGCGCGTCGAGAAGGGCGTGGGCGCTGCGCAGCGCGAAGGCGGAAGCGCCCTCGCAGCGACCGTCCACGTGAAGACGCACGCCGCGCCCGGCCGGCTCCGATGGGTTGAGCAGCACAGCGGACGCGTCCTGGATGGACATATGCAAGGCCTTTCCTATTGATCTTGCGTGCTCCGGCGTATCATCCCCGCTTGTCCCGCGCAGCCCCGCGAGTCCGTCGCTTGAGCGAAACCCTCCAAGAGACCTTCGACCGCCTGTGGACGCTGGACCGGGACGTGCTGGCGATCGCGTGGCTGTCGCTGCGCGTCAGCCTCACGGCCGTCGGCATCGGGCTTCTGCTCGGCGTTCCGCTCGGGAGCCTGATCGCCGTCCTGCGCTTTCCGGGCCGCGATGCCCTGGTCGGGTTGCTCAACACCTTCATGGGCCTGCCGCCGGTAATCGTCGGGCTGATTCTCTATCTCGCCCTGTCGCGCTCCGGCCCGCTCGGTTCGCTCGGGCTGCTGTTCACCCCCACCGCCATGGTCGCGGCGCAGGCCGTGCTGGCCACGCCCCTCGTGGCCGCGCTGACACGGCAGGTCATCGCCGACGCGGAGGCGCATCTCGGCGAACAGTTGCGCTCGCTGCGCCTTTCCGCGCAGCGTCGGGCCGGGGTGCTGATCTACGACGCCCGCTTCTCGCTGTTCACCGCGGCGCTCGCCGCCTTCGGCCGGGCGATCTCGGAGATCGGCGCGGTGCTCGTCGTCGGCGGCAACATCGACGGGCATACCCGCACCATGACCACGGCGATCTCACTCGAGACGCAGAAGGGCGATCTCAGCCTCGCCCTGGCGCTCGGCGCCGTGCTGATGGGCCTCGTGCTCGCCGTGAACGCCGCCGCCGCGCTCCTGCGCGGCCATGCCGTGAAGGCCTACGGATGAGCGCCGCCCCCGCCATCCATCTCGACGGCGTCAGCCTGACGCTCGGCGGCCGCCCGATCCTCGACCGGCTCAGCCTCGACGTCGCCGCGCCCGTCGTCACGGCTCTGATCGGCCCCAACGGCGCGGGCAAGAGCGTGACGCTGCGAGTGATCGACGGCCTGCTGCAGCCCGATTCCGGGACAGTGCGTCTCGCGCCCGGTCGCCGCGCCTTCGTCTTCCAGCGCCCGGCCCTGGTG
This sequence comes from Methylorubrum sp. B1-46, assembly GCF_021117295.1. Classification (NCBI taxonomy): domain Bacteria; kingdom Pseudomonadati; phylum Pseudomonadota; class Alphaproteobacteria; order Hyphomicrobiales; family Methylobacteriaceae; genus Methylorubrum; species Methylorubrum sp. B1-46. The sequence goes on from NZ_CP088247.1 coordinate 3,079,744, forward strand.
CGCGCCAGCGCCGCCGCCAACGTCGATTTGGGGCTGATCCCCCTGAAGCTGTCCCGCCGCGAGCGCGCCGAGCGGATCGCGGCGGCGCTGGCCCGCGTCGGCCTGTCGGAGCGGGCGGAGGATGCCGCGACACGTTTCTCCGGCGGCGAGCAGCAGCGTCTCGTGCTGGCCCGCGCCTGGGCGATGCGGCCCGAGCTTCTCCTCCTCGATGAGCCGACCGCGAGCCTCGATCCGGCCGCGACCGAGACCATCGAGAGCCTGATCGCCGAGATGGCGCGGGCCGGCACCGCCGTGCTCCTCGTCTCGCACAATCTCGGGCAGGTCGCCCGGCTGGCCGATGAAACCATCGTGCTGGCAGGCGGCCGCGCCGTCGAGCGGGGCCCGACCCGATCCGTCCTCTTTTCACCCCGCACCAACGAGGCGCGGGCCTATCTGACCGGAGAACTGCCTTGGACTTCCTTCGCCGCGGCTTCCTGACCCTCTCGCTGCTGACCGCCCTCGGGGCGGCCTCGCCGCTCTCGGCCGAGCCCTCTTCGATCGTCGTCGCCTCCACGACGTCGACCGAGCAATCGGGCCTGTTCAAGCACATCCTGCCGCTATTCAAGCAGAAGACCGGCATCGAGGTGAAGGTGGTCGCGCTCGGCACCGGCCAGGCTCTCGATGCCGCTCGCCGGGGCGATGCCGACGTCGTGCTCGTCCACGACCGCCCGGCCGAGGACAAGTTCGTCACGGAAGGCTTCGCCAAGGCGCGGCAGGACGTGATGTACAACGACTTCGTGCTGATCGGCCCGAAGGACGACCCGGCCGGCATCCGCGGCAAGGGCGTGGACGAAGCCTTCCGGAAGATCGCCGCGGCGAAGGCGCCGTTCGTCTCGCGGGGCGACCGCTCGGGCACGCACAGCGCCGAGCTGCGGAGCTGGAAGGAGGCCGGGATCGATCTCGCGGCCGCGCGCGGCGACTGGTATCGCGACGTCGGCCAGGGCATGGGCCCAGCGCTCAACACCGCCTCGTCGCTCGGCGCCTATATCCTGGCCGATCGCGGCACTTGGCTCTCGTTCAAGAACCGGGGCGACCTGACCATCCTGGTCGAGGGCGACAAGCGCCTGTTCAACCCCTACGGCGTGATGCTGGTGAACCCGGACAAGTACCCGACCGTGAAGGTGAAGGAGGGCCAGGCCTTCATCGACTGGCTGGTCTCGCCCGAGGGCCAGAAGGCCATTGCCGATTACAAGATCAACGGCGAACCGCTGTTCTTCCCGAGCGCGAAGAAGGGCTGACGACAGGTCTCGTCATTGCGAGGCGGAGCCGAAGCAATCCGGGACGCCGCCTTGTCCGGAGCGGTCGCGTCCTTGATCACTTCGCCGACGCCCGCGATGACGGGGAGTGGATCGAGATGGCCGAGGACCGTCTACCGCGGTGGCCCGGACTGGCGGCTGCGAACGAACATCCACACGGCCAGCACCGCCAGCGCGATCAGCACGCTCACCCAGACCCAGTTGAAGTCCGTCGCCGCGGCGGTCGCCGGCCCCGAGCTGGAGCCGGATGGGCCCGACTCGGGGATCGGGGGAGCCGGGTTCGTCGCCTGCGCGAGCGAGGCCTGGAGGCCGGCAAGCCAGACGATGAGAGTGAGGGCGGCGTGTCTCATGCTACGCGAACTCCGAGGTCAGGCCGCTTCGGTGCCGGGAGGGTCAGCGCTTGGCCCGCTCGAACTCGAAGGCCGGCGCATCGTTGAGCTGCGCCTTGGTCAAGCGAACCTCGGCGTGAATCAGGTCGTGGCCCGCGAGCACCGTCGCGGGTTTTGCGGGCGGTTTCTGAGGTTCGACCGAGCCGGTCGACTCGGTGACACGGCCGCTATGCTGGTTCTGAACGGCGCCCAGCACTTCGGGGGAAACCTGCGAACCCGGCATCTTCTCCGGGGTCGCCTTGTCGGCGGCCTTCTCGCTCGGCGCGTTGGCGGGCGTCACGACGGAGTTCGCGCCGGAAGTGAGCGAAACATCCTCGAAGTTCCAGGTGAGCTGATCGAAGGGCACCGCGACGTATTTCTCGCCTACTCCGAGGAAACCGCCGACCCCGATCACCACCGCCTCGATGCGGCCGGCACCGTCCACGAGCACATCCTCGATCTTGCCGACGCGGACATGATCCGCCCCGACCACGCTGACGCCGATCACCTTGGAGCCGCGCAGCGTGCCGGGCCCGGGCTGCTCGATGAAGCGCGGCGAAGCCGACGAGCCCGGCGCCGCCTCGGCAAGAGCCGGGGCGGGGGCTAGCGCGAGATGAAGGGCGAGGGCGGCCAGCGCGGAGAGCGGGACGCTGGACAGGTGGGGACGCATCCCTGGCTCCGGGTTCGGATGTGACGTTGCCCCCGATAACGGTTTCAAAGGCCGCACAGTTCACCGGTCTCAGGCCCGGTCTCAAGCTACGGCGTCCCACGTCTCGGTGATGACCCGTCCGGCGTGCGAAAGTCGCGCTCGCAGCACCACGTCACCCGCCGGCCATTTCTCCGGCGGCCGGAACTCGGCATAGAGGCGCCAGCCGCCGGTCTGCGGCACTCGCTCGGCATAGGGCTCGACCAGCGCGCCGGCGCTCGCCGAGAGCGCCACGTCGATGGCCGCCTTCGGGTCGTCGGGCAGGTCCGGCCCCTCGAAGTCGATGACGTAGAGGCGCCGCTGCGGTGAGGGCGGATTGGTCGGGCGCAGGCGTTCGGCCGAGCCGACGCGGGTCGAGACAACGCGAGCGAGCGGCGGCGCGAGGGCGGCTGCCGGTTCGACGCCGACCGTGGCAAGGCCGTAGGCGAGCCGCAGCGGCTTGCCCGCCGCGATGGGCGCCTCCGGCACGAAGGCGGCGACGATGTTGTCGGTCGCCTCGGTGCGCGAAGGGATCTCGAACAGCTGTACCGAACCGACGCCGAAGCCGTCGCCGTTGGGCGTCACCCACAGACCCGGCCGGTCCTCGTGGCGTGCCTGCACGTCGAGATAGGTCTGGAAGCGGCGCTCCCGCTGCAGAAGCCCAAATCCTTCAAGCGGGCTCACGTGGAACGAGGAGATCTGCGGCGCGGACCGACCGTTGACGAGGGGCCGCCACAGCCGGTCTCCCGGCGTCTGTACGACGAGCCCGTCCGAATCATGCACCTGCGGACGGAAATCGTCGAAGGGCTCGGCGCCGCGTACGCCCGGCCCGTTCTCGCCGAACAGGAACATGCTCGTGAGCGGCGCGAGCCCGAGCGCCGCGATGGCGCGGCGCGGGAATAGAGCGGTCTCGATCGCGGCCGTCGAGGGCTCGCCCGGCGTAATGGCAAAGCGGTAGGCCCCGGTCAGGCTCGGCCCATCGAGAAGCGCGAGGATCGTGATCGAGGCCGCATCACCCTGCGGTTCCTCGATCCAGAAGTGCGTGAAGTCCGGAAACTCTTCCCCCTGCGGCAATCCGGTGTTCACGGCAACGCCGCGGGCCGAGAGGCCGTAGACCTGGTCCCGGCCGCGGATACGGAAATAGGAGGCGCCGAGGAAGACGAGAAACTCTTCCTGGTCCTTTGGTCGGCCCGCGTCGAAGCTGAAGGCGATGCGGAAGCCGGCATAGCCGAGCGAGGCCGGGTAGCGGCGGCCCTTCAGCGCGGGCCCGAGATCGAACAGGTCGGGATCGTAGGCGAAGGGGCGCACGCCGTCGGGTGATTGCAGGACGATCTCGACCCGCTTCGCATGCAGGTTTCCGCGGTGGAACGGCTGAAGCGAGAAGCGGGGCCCGAGCCGGACCGTCGCCTCGGGCCGGAAGCGGATCGCCTGGAAGGCGTCGTAGTCGAGCGCGGCGAGCTCCTGCGGCAGATCGCTGCTCAGGGCGCGGTAGGGCTCTGCTGCCAGCCGCTCGGCCCGCTGCACCAGGGCGTCGAAGGTGACCGGACGCGGCTCGGAAGTCCCCTGAGGCGAAGCGCTTTCCAACGTTTGAGCCATCGTTCTGGCGGCATTCAGGTCGAGAAGGCCAGAAACGCTCAAGCCGGCCGAACCGGCAAGAGCAAACCGAGTAGCGCCACGCACGATGGCGCGCCGCGAAACGCCTCTTTCCTCGGGCGCCGCGTTGCCAGCGTCCGACGGTCCAGCCATCCGTTCATCCCTCCCGCGAGTGTCGACGTCGATCATGTCCAGCCCAGACTTGCCGCAGGCGGAACGCTCCGTCGAGACGGGGGCCGGGGGTGAAACCCACCCGAGGGGTGCGGGCCCCGCACCGCGGCCGACCTCTTTCCGGTTGCGCCGCCTCGCCCTGGCCGGGCCGACGCTCGCCACCGCCGCCGCCATCGCCGCCCTGGCGCTCGCCGCCTACGGCCTGCCGGAGACGTGGCTCGGCCGCACCGTGCTCGGCCTCTTCGTGGTGCTGATGGCTTGGCAATCCTTCACGGCCTGGCAGTATCTCTACGGGCTCATCGCCGCGCTGATGGGCAACCGCGCGCTCTCGCCGCTCGAGCGGCGCGCCGCGACCATCTCCACCCGTCCCACGGGTCTCAGCCGCACGGCGGCGGTGGTGGCGATCCACGCCGAGGACCCGATCGCGGTGTTCGCGGCGATCCGGGTCATGGCCCGCTCGCTCCAGCGCGAGGGCGGCGACGGCTCGGACATCGACATCTTCGTTCTGTCGGACACCCGCGAGGGGGCGATCAGCGCGGTCGAGGAGCACGAATTCGCCCGCATCCAGGCCTGGGCCGAGCGCGAGGGCCGCGGCATGCCGCGCATCCGCTATCGCCGCCGGACCGAGAACACAGGCCGCAAGGCGGGCAACATCGCCGAGTTCTGCCAGACCTACGGGCCCGAATACGACTTCATGATCGTGCTCGACGCCGACAGCCTGATGACCGGCGCCGCCATGCGCCGACTGGCCCGGCTGATGGAAGAGAACCCGCGCACCAGCCTGATCCAGACCGTCTCGTATGCGGCCGGCCGCGACACCCTGTTCGCCCGCATCCAGCAATTCGCCGTGCGCCTCTACGCGCCGCTGTCCCTGCGCTGCCTGGAGACGTGGCAGGGGCCGGACGGGTCCTATTGGGGGCACAACGCGATCCTGCGGATCGAGGCGTTCGCCAACAACGCCGAGCTTCCGGTGCTCTCCGGCCGGCCGCCACTCGGCGGCGAGATTCTCTGCCACGACATCGTCGAGGGCGCCCTCCTGCGCCGGGCCGGCTGGGAGGTCCGCCTTCTGCCGGACATGGGCGGTACCTGGGAGGAGATGCCGACCAACCTGATCGACCTGCTCGGACGCGAGCGGCGCTGGTGCCAGGGCAACCTGCAGCACATCCGCGTGCTGCCGATGAAGGGGCTGCTCGGTGCGAGCCGCTGGCATCTCGGCGTCGGCATCCTCGGCTACTGCGTCTATCCGCTCTGGATCGCTTTCCTCGGCCTCGGCACGTGGGAAGCGGCGCGCTCCGGCGAACTCGGGCTGATCGGCTATGGGATCGACGGCGGCAACGTGGCGGCTTGGTCACTCGCTGCCCTCGTCATCGCGATCATGGCGCTGCCCAAGCTTCTCAGCCTTGGCTACGTGCTGGCCTCGCCCCAGCGCCGGGCCGATTTCGGCGGCACCCGCTCGCTGCTCGTGAGCGCCGCACTCGAACAGGCAATCTGGGTCCTGCTCTGGCCGGTGATGGCGCTTTTCGCGGCGGGCGCCGTGATGACGACCCTGGTCGGCCGGGTGGTGCGTTGGGACGCGCAGTCCCGCGACGACCGCTCCGTGCCATGGAGCGAGGCGTTCCGCCTTCAGAGCGACGCGGTCGCGGCAGGCGGGGCGTTGGCGGTGCTGCTCGCCTTTTCCGGCAGTCCCTGGCTTGCCCTGTGGATGGCACCGGTCGCCGTCGCCCTCCTGACAAGCCCGGCACAGAGCGTGCTCACCAGCAGCACCCGCCTCGGCCTGGGCTCGAAGGCGCGCGGCCTGTTCCTGACGGAAGACGACACGCGCCCGGCGCCGGAACTGCTCGAACTGCACCACAGCCGCACCGCCGGGACCGAACCGGCCGCTTTGGCCGGCACGACGCCCCCCTGGCTGCCGGTCTCGATCGACGAGGCCGGCGCGTCGACACTGCGCTGAGCCGCCCGCTCCGCCTCTCTCGGTCCGCTCGACCGGAGGCGGCGAGGGTCACTTGTTTTCCAGAACCTCGATCGGGTTGGTGCGCTGCGTCGGGGCAGGCTCGCGGGTGAGGGTGCTGCCCTCCTTCCGGCCGCCGCTCCGTCCGCCGCCGACATCGGACCTGGCCGGCTGATCCATGCCCGGCTGCGTCGGCACCGCCCCGCTCGCCAGTTCGAGGCAGGTCAACAGTTCCACGTAAGACGGAAACCCGCCGGCCTGAAATTGCTGCGTGCACTGCGACTTGGCCGAGGCCGGAAACTGGCCCCAACGCTTCTTCAGATCGGTCTCGGCACTGCGCTCCGAGTTGAGGCAGGCATCCTTGCTCGCATTGTCGCTGAGCGTTTTCTGCACTCGCTCGGCGGATTTGCAGGTCGCCTCGACATCGAGCACCGGTGGCCCGTCCGCAGCCCGCACGGTCCCGGAGACGAGGCCGAGCGCAAGGGCGGCGAGAAGGATCGGCTTACAGTTCGTCATGGCGGTTCGCCTCCCGGCTCGGGGCTCGTCGTCGCGACAACGCACGAAAGCCGCAACCGCACGAACGCCCTCCACAAATTTCCAGAGGGCTTCCGTTCACCGGCCTCAGCCCGCCGCGCCGTGCGCGCCGGTCAGCGCAGCGTCGAGATCGCGAAACAGGTCGTCCGGATCTTCAATGCCGGTGGAAAGGCGCAGCAGGTCGGGCGGGCAGGGGGTGCCCGGTCCCTCCACCGAAGCGCGGTGCTCGATGAGGCTCTCCACACCGCCGAGAGAGGTGGCCCGCTTCCACAGCGCCACCCGCGCGGCGGTGTCGATTGCCGCTGCTTCGCCGCCGGCGACGCGGATCGAGAGCATGTAGCCGAAGCCGCCCTCCATCTGCCGCGCGGCGACGGCGTGGCCGGGATGATCGGGCAGGCCGGGATAGAGCACCGCGCTCACAAGCAGATGCGCCGACAGACGCTGCGCGAGGCGCATCGCCCCGGCGCTCTGAGCGGTGGCGCGCAGGGGCAGGGTGCGCAGACCCCGCATCAGCAGGTAGGCCTCGAACGGTCCGAGGATCGCGCCCCACCCCCCACGGATCGCGGTGAGGCGCTCCCAGAACGCATCCGCGCGCGCGCCGGCCAGAACCCCGGCGACGACATCGGAATGGCCATTCAGGATCTTGGTGGCCGAGTGCATCACGATGTCGGCTCCCAGCGTCAGCGGCCGGGTGTGGATCGGGCTCGCGGCTGTCGAATCGACGGCGACGCGGGCGCCGGCCGCGTGAGCGATCTCCGCGACGCGAGCGATGTCGGTGATCGTGCAGAGCGGGTTGCCCGGCGTCTCGATCCAGACGAGCCGGGTTTGGCCCGGCCGGATCGCGGCGCGCACGGCCTCCGGATCCTGCATTGGAACGAAATCGACCGCGAGATCGAGGCGCGGCGCCTCCTGCCGCAGCCAGCGGCGCAGGCCCCAGTACATCACCTCGGGCGCGATCACGTGGTCGCCCCGCTCCAGGGCACAGAATACGGCCGCCGCGGCCGCCATGCCGGAGCCGAACAGCAGCGCCCCCGCCTCAGCCTGTTCCAGCGCGGCGATGACCGCCTCCGCCTCCCGTGTCGTGGCGTTGTCGGGGCGGGCGTAGGCGAACCCGGAGCGATAGGCGTTGTCGGGATCGCGCAGGTAGGTGGTCGAGAGGTGGAGCGGCGGCACCACCGCCCGCGTCACCGGATCGATCCGGCCGAGCGCCTGGGCCGCCAGCGTGCGGGGGCTCCAGGCCTCCGGCGAGAGCCCGTGCGGTGCGGTTGCATCGGAATCGCCGTGAGGCGCGTTGGACCGGCTCATGGGTTCTCTCGCTCAGGATCGGCCAGAGCATCGTCTCGAAAGGTGGCCGCCGACTTTCGGAAGAGGACGATGCCTCCAGGGCGGGCTTGAGCGAATCCGCCGGAGCGGGCAAGGCGTGACGATGAGCGACGGAGCTTTGCGCAGCGCATGAGCGCCCTGGACATTCCCGAACGGCCGGCCCTGCCGCCGATCCCGCGTCTCGCCGCCGCGATCCTTCCGGTCGCCCTGGTGACGGCGGTGGGCACGCTGTCCACAGGCTCCAACATCGAGGAATGGTACACGACAATCCGCAAGCCGGCTTTCAACCCACCGAACTGGGTGTTTCCGCTGGCCTGGACCCTCCTATACACGCTGATCGCGATCTCGCTCTGGCGGCTGCTCGGCGCCCGCCCGGTACCCGGTCCGGCTCGTAAGGCGTGGTGGCTGGCACTGGCCGCCTTCACCGCCCAACTCGCGCTCAACGCTGCCTGGACGCCGGTCTTCTTCGCCGCCCACCAGCTCGGCCTCGCGCTGATCGTCGCGCTCGCCATGCTGATCATGATCCTATGGACGATCCGCCTGTCCTGGCGCTTCGACCGACCGGCCGCGTGGCTGCTCGTGCCCTACGCCGCCTGGGTGGCGTTCGCCTGTCTGCTCAACGGCACGATCTGGCAGATGAATTGATACGGTCGCCGCTTGATCAAAGCGGGGGCCGTATCGCTCAGCCCGCGCGGCCCTTGGTGAAGTCCGAATCCGCCGTCCCGAAGGGATCAACCGGTTTTGGGAGCGGCGTCACGCCGCCAGAGCCCGCGTCACCGTCGAGCGCAGATCGGCGAGCGAGAAGGGCTTGGTCAACACGTCGGTGACGATGGCGTCGAGGCCGCGGGCGCGCTCACGCTGGTCGGCGAAACCGGTCATCAGCAGGATCGTCAGGTCGGGATAGTCGCGCTTGGCCGCGAGCGAGAGCGCGATGCCGTCCATCAGCGGCATGCGGATGTCGGTCAGCATCAGGTCGAAGCCGCCGCCGGCCTCCGACAGACGGTCGAGGCCGTCACTGCCGTCGATGGCCGTGACGACGGTGTGACCGTCCAGCTCCAGCCCGCGCTTGAGGAAGCCGCGAACCGTATCCTCGTCATCCACGAGCAGGATGCGCGCCATGGTCGGGCGTCCTCTACCAGTCCTTACGATGTGGATCGCTGCGCCCGAGTGACGGCTCGGAAGCGTGGCCTGTCAAGCCGTCTGCGCCGACAGAGTTCCCTCCGCAGGCAATTTCGGGCAAGTGTCGCAGAATTATCAGGAATTTGCCGGACAGGCCCCCGGGTCAGGTGCCGCCGAACAAATCCGCGTCGCTGCTGTCGTAATCGACGAGGCCGACAAAGGGGAGCTGGCGGAATGCATGGGCCGCATCCATGCCGTAGCCGACCACGAACACATCCGGGCAAGTAAAGCCGACGAAATCGGCGTCGATCGTCACCGCACGCTTGCCGGGTTTTTCCAAGAGAACGGCGGTGAGGACACGCTTGGCCCCGCGCGCCATCAGCAGATCCTTGGCGAAAACGACGGTGCGGCCGGATTCGAGAATGTCGTCGATCAGCAGCACGTCCCGCCCGCGCACCTCGCTCTGGACGTCGCGCAGGATCTCCACCTGCCCGGAGGAGACGGTGGAGGTGCGGTAGCTCGACAGATGCACGAATTCGACCTGCGGCGAGAGCCCGGCCCGATGCAGCGCGCGCAACAGGTCCGCGGCGAACATGAAGCTGCCCTTGAGCACGGCGACGACGAGCAGATTCTCGGGCTTGGCCGCGACGATCTCGGCCGCCAACTCCTCGTTGCGCTTGGCGATCGCCGCCTCGTCGAACAGGACGCGGACGCGTTTCGATGCGGTGCTCATGCGGCTCTTGCTGTTGTCGCTGGCTTCTCGACGGCACGGGCCGCCCTCGGCCGTCCCGCTCCCCACCATATCATGCGCGGCCGCCTCCGCCAGCGTTGCAGACCGACCGGGCGGAGACAGTCGTTGATATCGGCGAGCAAGAGGCGGCAGCATCCGAAGACGTCAGGTCGGCTTCTTTATACGAGTCCGTCTGCCGTCGCAGTCGGGGACTCAAACATGCAATCGGCGGAGAAGATCAGCATCACCATGACGCTCGAGCAGCTTCGGGCGGTGCGCGAGAGCGTCGCGGCCGGCGAGTCCGCCTCGACCAGCGAAGTCCTGCGCGACGCCGTACGGCCCTGGCAGCGGCAGCGCTGGGAGGACGCCGAGCGCCTCAACGTCCTCCGTGCCCTCATCCGCCGTTCGCTGGATGATCCGCGGCCAGTGCTCAGCTTCGAGAACGCCGAGGCTGAACAGGGATCCGATCGGGCGTAGGTTGCGCGTCGCATTCAGCCCCGACGCGGTGGCCGGCCTGACCGACATCTTCCGTACGGTGCTGCGTCTGAGCCAGAATCTGCCGATCGCGCAAGGATTCGTGCACCGGATCAGAGAGCGGCGCGTCCGGATCGGCGACGCGCCCCATGGCGGTCCTCCTCGCGACGATCTCGAGCCCGGCCGACGCACGGTGCCATTCGAGCCTTCGGCCGTCATCGCCTAACGAGGCGAGCCCGACCGGATGCGGAGCGTCAACGTCTTCTACGGCGGCCGAGATTTCGAAGCGCTCGATCGGGGCGTTCGCCGGACGGCGACGATGAGGGTCGCAACCCGCGCCGATCAATTTTCGCCCGGTCCCGTGCCCTCGCCAATGGGCTTGTCCGCGAACCGCACCTCGATCTGACGTCCCTTCTCGGGCGGGGCGGAGAGGCTCGCCTTGAACCGCGCCCGCTCGCCGGGCTCCAGCGCGGAGCGCGGCCCCGTCACACTCCAGTGGTAGAGCGGATGTCCCGCGGCGTCGCGCACCTCGACCTCGATCAGCGGAACGGCGACGCGCTCCCGGCCGACGGAGACGAGGTCGCCCTCCACGATGAGCCGCGCGGGGTTGGCTCCCTCGGCCGGCACCTGGAAGGCGGCAACGTCGGTGAGATCGATGCCGCGCAGATTCACCGGCAGGCCGACGCGGGCGAACAGCCCGGCGGTCTGCGGCATCGCCCGCACGACGGTGGCACGGCCGAGGAGTGTCAGCGGCAGGGCGGCGGCCAGGACGAAGCAGGCGGCCAGCGCCGGTGAGAGCCGGCGAGCCTTGGCTTTCGGCTTGCCGCGCCGCCCCCCCTTCGCCGCCGCCGGACGCGGACGCCGCACGGGTTCCTCGAAGGGTGCCTCGGCGGCTGGCGCGGAGTCCGGCGGCGGAGGCGGAGCGGGCTCGTCCTCGGCCGCCATCTCGTCGAACATGGCGGCGACGACCTCGTCGGCCGAGATGAACCAGGTCTCACGGCAGGCCGCGCAGCGCACCGAACGCCCGCTGGTTCCGACGCGCTCGGCATCGATGCGATACTCGCTGGCGCAGGCCGGGCAGACGATCAACATGACGATGGGCCGCGTCGGTGTCAGGTCCCGGCAGCGGGTTGCCGCGCTCTCGAAAAGGACACAAACGTTGTCCCCGAGTGTGGTTAACCGGTCGTGAAGTTGAGTACGGCACAGGAGTCCTGTGTCGGGCACAGAGCGTGGAGTGAGCGGGCGTTGTCGGCTGGAGTGAAAACGGGCAGCCTCCTGTCCGGCGCGGAGGAGCCCGTCGTCCGGTTCGAGAGCGTCGGCATGCGCTACGGTCTCGGCCCGGAGGTGCTGTCGGATGTCAGCTTCGAGATCGCACCGCACTCGTTCCAATTCCTCACCGGACCCTCGGGGGCCGGCAAGACGACGCTGCTGCGCCTGATCCTGCTCTCGGTGCGCCCCACCCGCGGCCTCGTCTCGATCTTCGGCAGGGAAGTGAGCGGCATCTCGAACGATGCGCTCACAGGCCTGCGCCGCCGCATGGGCGTGGTGTTCCAGGATTTCCGCCTGCTCGATCACCTCACGACCTACGAGAACGTGGCGCTGCCCCTGCGCGTGCAGGAGCGGTCGGAGGCGAGCTACCGGGCGGAGGTCGTCGAACTGCTGCGCTGGGTCGGCCTGGGCGAGCGCATGCACGTCCTGCCGCCGCTGCTATCGGGCGGCGAGAAGCAGCGCGCGGCGATCGCGCGGGCGCTGATCGCGCGGCCGGAACTGCTGCTCGCCGACGAGCCCACGGGCAATGTCGATCCGAGCCTCGCCCGGCGCCTGCTGCGGCTGTTCATGGAGTTGAACCGACTCGGCACCTCGGTGGTGATCGCCACCCACGATTACGGACTGATGGATCTCGTCGAGGCGCGCCGCATGGTGCTGGCCGAGGGCCGCCTGCGGGTGGAGGGGCCATGAGCGACGTGCGCACCCCCTCGCGAAGTGATGCCGGCCCGGCTCGGGCGGCGTCTGCCCCGGAGCCGGTGCTTCCGGCCAACCTTCGCCGCAACGCCCCGCTGGTGCCCACCGATTCCGCGGCGAGCCGGGCGCTGGCGGCCGTCATCGCCATTCTCACCTTCCTCGCCGCGCTCTGCGCCGGTGCGGCGGAGATCGCCGTCTCCAGCGCCGGCCAGTGGCAGGGCAGCGTCGCGCAGGAAGTGACGGTGCAGGTCCGCCCGAGCGCCGGGCGCGACATCGAGGCTGATGTGCGGCAGGCGGAGAGCCTCGCGCGGGCCGCACCCGGCATCGCCGGCGCGCGCATCTTCACCAAGGCGGAATCGGAGCGATTGCTCGAACCCTGGCTCGGCAGCGGCCTCGACCTGTCGGACCTGCCGGTTCCGCGCCTGATCGCGCTGACGCTCGCGAACGACCGCGCGGCCGACCTGTCCGCCCTGCGCACCGCCCTCACCACTGCGCTGCCGGGTGTCGCGAGCCTCGACGACCATGCCCTATGGCTCCAGCGTCTCTCGACCATGGCCAACACCTTCGCCGGCATCGGCATCGGCATCGTCCTCCTGGTGCTGTTCGCCACCGGTCTCGCCGTGGTCTTCGCGACCCGCGGCGCCATGGCGGGCAACCGAGAGGTGGTGGAGGTGCTGCATTTCGTGGGCGCCGACGACGACTACATCGCCAAGGCGTTTCAAAGCCGCTTCTTCCGCCTCGGGCTGAGGGGAGGGGCGCTGGGGGCCGGCGCCGCGCTGCTGACCTGTGCTTTGGCCGGCCTCGTCGCCCGGATGTGGCGCTCAGGGCCGGCAGGCGAGGAGATCGCGGCGCTGTTCGGGACGTTCCAGATCGGCTGGCAGGGCTATGCGGTCATCGTGCTCATCGGCGTGATCGCCTCGCTCGTCACGGCGGCGGTGTCGCGGTTCACGGTGCGCCGCTTCCTCCGGTAGGATTCGGAGCGGGATCGACCTGTTAACCTTTCGACAACCATTCGGAACCGAGAGTCCTTTCACCGCCATCGTCATGAGTCCCTGTTTCGTCCGAGATGTTTCCGAGAGCGCCACGCCGACAGGCGAGCGGCCCCGGCCGGCTCCCGATCCGCTCCGCCTCCGATTCCGCTTGCGAGGCGTTCGGATGGCCCTGGGCGACGCTGTCGGACCAGGAAGTGCCACAGACCCCCGCTGTCCGGATGACTAGGGAGCGCGCGTCTTTCCGGCGCGGCATCCGCCTCCTTCGGATCGCCGCCGGCCTCGCGGTCCTCGGCATGCTGGCGCTGGTCGGCGGCTTTCTTGCTTTCGTCACGGTGGTCGAGCAGGCTGAACGGCCGAGCCTGGACGGCGTCGACGGCATCGTCGCCATGACCGGGGGTTCGCAGCGCGTCGGCGACGCCATCGACCTGCTCGCGGCCGGCCATGGACGGCGGTTGCTGATCTCCGGCGTCAATGAGCGCACGACCCGCGACGAGATCGTCCGGCTCAACCCGTCCCAGGAGCAGTGGATCACCTGCTGCGTCGATCTCGATTACCGGGCCCGCAACACCATCGGCAACGCCATCGAGACGAGGCGCTGGATGCGGCGCCACCGGTTCGAGACCGTCGCGGTCGTGACGTCGAGCTACCACATGCCCCGCACGCTCGTGGAATTGCGGCATGCCCTGCGCGACGGCGAGACGCTGATCCCCTATCCCGTCGTTGCCGACGGGCTCGATCTCGGGCGGTGGTGGGCGGATCCGTCGGTCACGCGCCTGCTCGGGGCCGAGTATCTCAAGTTTCTTGTCGCCTGGGCCCGCACCCAGGTGGAGTCGGACCCGGAGCAGTCGCGCTTCGCGGTGCTGATTGGCCGCCGCCCGCCGGTCAAGGTCGTCGCGGAGCGGCTCCTGCGCGAGACGAACTGATCGCGAGGCATTCGTCGGGCCCGCTCGATGCATCGGTCACACGGCCCGTAGAAGCGAGAGCATCCCCTCCAACACGGTCCTGACGCAGACCGGCTTCTCGAGCCGCCGCACGCCGGCATAACGCGCGGGCAACGCGGCTTCATCGTACCCGGTGACGATCAGCAGGGGCACGGCCTGGGCGATCAGTCGGTCGGCGACGGCGTAGGAGCGCTCCCCACGGAGATCGATGTTGAGGATCGCGCCATCCACGATCGCCGCCGATTCGACGAGCATCAGGGCGGCCCCGACGGTCGCGAACGGGCCGAGGACGATCGCCCCGGCGCTCCGCAAACCACTACGAAGCTCGTCGGCCCAGAAGTAATCGTCCTCGGCGATCAGGACGCTGCGGCCAAGGAGATCCCTGTCCGACACCATGGCACTCCCTGGGATCCGATGCCGCTCGGTGCGGGCATTCCTGCATGGGCGCGATTTTTCGGCAGGGCCAATCAATTGCCGGCGAGAGGGGTAGCTGGCTATCTCGTGCACACCATCGGTCCGCGCAGTCGGCGCGCAGAGTTCGCATGTGTGCGGGTCGGGGCAGGTCCCCTTCGAGTGCCGCACGAGACCCCTGACGCCGACTCTTCCTGCTCTGGCGAAAGCGGTTCGGCGAGAGGCTTGTGAGGGACGCTCAAGCATCGAGGATCTGGCCAAGGATCTGGCCAAGACGGGGCGGTTCATGCACAGGAGGCCGGTCGTCTCCTGTCCGCCTCGCCTTTGTCCCAACTGTCGCATGACTCTGGTCCGCCCGCCCGCACTCGAAGATTTCCGCCGCGTCGTCGTGAAGGTGGGCTCGGCTCTCCTCGTGGATCGTGCGCGCGGGCGCCTGCGCCACGCGTGGCTCGCCGCACTCGCCGAAGACATTGCCGATCTGCACGGTCGTGGCGTCGATGTGGTGGTCGTCTCCTCCGGTGCGATCGCCCTCGGGCGCACGGTCCTGGGGCTTCCGCCCGGAGCGCTGCGCCTGGAGGAGAGCCAGGCCTCGGCGGCGGTCGGGCAGATCGCGCTCGCCCGCTACTGGACCGAGGCGCTCGGCCACCACGACATCGTGGCGGGACAAGTGCTGGTGACGCCGAAGGACACCGAGGAGCGCCGCCGCTACCTCAACGCCCGCGCGACCGTGCAGAAACTGCTGGAAGTGCGGGCGGTGCCGGTCGTCAACGAGAACGACACGGTGGCCACCGCCGAGATCCGCTACGGCGACAACGACCGGCTGGCGGCGCGCGTCGCCACCATGATCGGCGCCGACGTGCTGGTGCTGTTCTCCGACATCGACGGCCTCTACACCGCACCGCCCCACAGCGATCCGCAGGCGCGCCACCTTCCGGTGGTCGAGCGGGTGACGCCGGAGATCGAGGCGATGGCCGGTGGCCCCGCCTCCGAACTATCCCGCGGCGGCATGCGCACCAAGGTCGAGGCCGCGAAGATCGCCGCGAGCGGTGGCACCCACATGGTCATCGCCGACGGCCGCGGAAAGAACCCGCTGCGCGTCGTCCGCGAAGGCGGGCGCTGCACATGGTTCCTGTCGGGCTCGACCCCTACCGCCGCGCGCAAGACCTGGATCGCCGGTTCACTGGAAGCCTCCGGGACCCTGGTCATCGATGCCGGCGCCGCCCGCGCGCTCGCGGGCGGGGCGAGCCTTCTCCCGGTGGGCGTCACCGCCATCGAGGGCAGCTTCGCTAAGGGTGACACCGTGCTGATCCGAGGGCCGGAGGGACGGATCCTGGGGCGAGGCCTCGTCGCCTACGACAGCGCGGATGCAGCCGCGATCATCGGTCGCTCCAGCCGCGAGATCG
Source organism: Methylorubrum sp. B1-46 (assembly GCF_021117295.1). Classification (NCBI taxonomy): domain Bacteria; kingdom Pseudomonadati; phylum Pseudomonadota; class Alphaproteobacteria; order Hyphomicrobiales; family Methylobacteriaceae; genus Methylorubrum; species Methylorubrum sp. B1-46. The sequence continues at coordinate 3,095,693 of NZ_CP088247.1, forward strand.
CCGCCGCGTCGGTTCAGGCCGGACGCACGGAGATGATCCACCGCGACGATCTCGCGATGATCGGAACCTGACGCGGCCTGTTCCCATCGATCAAGTTAACATCGACGCTTGTTCAACCCCAAGGCGATGTGCAAATGGGCGCGGGAGGGTGCATATGCACTCAAATGCCCCATCGCGCCGCCGGATCGGCGGCAGACAGGAAGCAGGAACGTGCCTGTCCTGAATCTCAAGTCCGGTTTCGCGGATTCCGACGACCTCGATACGCTGATGGCCGGCATCGGCAAGCGCGCGCGCGCCGCCGGCCGGGCGATGGCGCTCGCCCCGGCACAGACCAAGGATTTGGCGCTGCGGGCCATCGCCGAACAGATCCGGGCGAGCGCCCCGACGATCCTGCGCGAGAATGCGCGGGATGTCTCCGCCGCGCAGGCCGCCGGACAGACGAAGGCGATCATCGACCGGCTGACCCTGGACGAGGGCCGGGTCGCGGCCATCGCCGAGGCGGTGGAGAAGGTCGCGGGTCTGCCCGATCCGGTCGGGCGCCAGCTCGCCGCCTTCGAGCGGCCGAACGGCCTGCTGATCGAGCGCATCTCGGTGCCGCTCGGCGTCGTCGGCGTCATCTTCGAGAGCCGACCCAACGTGACGGCCGATGCCGGCGCACTCTGCCTCAAGGCCGGCAATGCCGCGATCCTGCGCGCGGGCTCGGATTCCCACCGCACCGCGACCGCCATCGCCGCGGCGATGAGCGAGGGCCTCGCCCGCGCGGGTCTGCCGGCGGACGCGATCCAGCTCGTGCCGACCCGCGATCGCGCCGCGGTCGGCCTGATGCTCACCGGTCTCGGCGGCTGCGTCGACGTAATCGTGCCCCGGGGCGGGCGCAGCCTCGTGGAGCGGGTCCAGGCCGAGGCCAAGGTGCCGGTCTTCGCCCATCTCGACGGCATCTGCCACGTCTACGTGGCCGAGGGCGCCGATCTCGGCATGGCCCGCACCATCCTGCTCAACAGCAAGATGCGCCGCACCGGTATCTGTGGCGCCGCCGAGACGCTGCTGGTCGATGCGGGGGTGGCCAAGACCCATCTCAAGCCGCTGGTCGAGGCTTTGCTCGAAGCCGGCTGCGCCGTGCGCGGCGACGCGGAGACGCAACAGGTCGATCCGCGAGTGACCCCCGCCGACGAGGCGGATTGGCGGACCGAGTATCTCGACGCGATCATCTCGGCTAAGGTGGTCGATGGGCTCGACGCCGCGATTGCCCATATCGAGGCCAACGGCTCGCACCACACCGACGCGATCATCACCGACGACACCGAGGCCGCCGCGCGCTTCCTCAACGAGGTCGATTCGGCGATCGTGACCCACAACGCCTCAACGCAGTTCGCCGATGGCGGCGAGTTCGGCTTCGGCGCCGAGATCGGCATCGCCACGGGCCGGATGCACGCCCGCGGACCGGTCGGCGTCGAGCAGCTCACCACCTTCAAGTACCGAGTCCACGGCAGCGGCCAGACACGGCCGTGACGGGCTGACGGCGGCTCCCCTGCGCGAACTCGCACTTCCGCCGGCCGCGCCCGGCCTGCGGATCGGCCTCTACGGCGGCTCGTTCAACCCGGCGCATGCAGGGCACCTGCATGTCAGCCGCACCGCCCTGCGGCGGCTGCGGCTCGACCGGGTCTGGTGGCTCGTCACGCCCGGAAATCCGCTGAAGGATCACGGCCTGCTCGCGCCGCTGGAGGAGCGCGTGGCGCAGGCACGGGCGCTCGCCGCCGTTCCGCGCATCGCCGTCACCGGCTTCGAGGCGGGGATCGGCAGCCGCTACACCGCCGACACCCTGCGCTGGCTCGTCCGACGCCGGCCAGCCGTCCATTTCGTGTGGATCATGGGGGCGGATTCGCTCGGCTCGCTCCATCGCTGGCGCCGCTTCGAGGAGATCCTGGCGCTGATGCCTGTCGCGGTGATCGACCGGCCGGGTCACACCCTGAAGGCTCCGGCGGCGCGGGCGGCACGGGCCTTCGCGGCGGCGCGAATTCCGGAGAGCGAAGCGGTGACGCTCGCCGGACGCCGGCCGCCGGCTTGGACCTTCCTGCACGGTCCGCGCTCCGAACTGTCCTCGACTGCGTTGCGGACGGGTGCGTAGGGCGTTACGCCCGCTTGAAAAGCCGGCCGAAAGCCGCCAATTTCAGCGCGTGGCGGCGTCGCCACAAACCGATTGCCGGGAAACGAAACCCTGTCCGCACACCTTCAGCCGGGAGCCGCCGGCTCCGACACCGAGTCCGCCTCCTCCGACGCCCTGAAGGCCCTGGCCCTCGGATGCCTCGACGAGATGAAGGCCGAGGAAACCGTCGAGATCGACCTCGCGGGCAAGACGTCGCTCGCCGACACGATGATCATCGCATCCGGCCGCTCCCAGCGCCATGTCGGCTCGATCGCCGACAAGATCATCCAGGAGATGAAGGCGAAGGGGTTCGGCAATGCCCGTGTCGAAGGCATGCCGGCCTGCGACTGGGTGCTGATCGATGCGGGGGACATCCTCGTCCACATCTTCCGGCCCGAGGTGCGCGGCTTCTACAACCTCGAGAAGATCTGGGGCGCCGACCGTCCGTCGGGCGCCCTTCTCGCAGGCTGAAGCTCACGGCATCGCGGCGACCGCGTCGCGTGCCTCGGTCTGATCGGTGAACTCCGCCTCCTGGCGTAGCAGGCGGCCTGCCCAAGCGTGGCGGATTTCCAGCACGAAGCGGAAGCTGCGGCTGCCGGTCTCGCTGTGGCTGACGGTGAGGATGCCCGGCGTGAGCCAGGACGGCAGCATCAGGCGGAAGCCCGGCAGGTCGACGAAGTAGCGCTCGCTGCGGAAGACGAGCGCCCGATCCTCCACCAGAACCCTCAGGCTCATGCCGAGCCCGGCACTGACCCGCTCTTCCAGCCCGGTCGGCCCCCGAAAGCGCTTGGCCGAGTGGATCGCCTGCGGAAAGCCGGAGCCGCGGGCGTAGAGCCGCGTCCAGATCTGGCCGGAGCCGGCGCCGTCCCCAGTGACGGCGACCACGCTCGGAACGTCGGCGATGCGGGTGGTCGGCAGCGGCGCGCCGACGAGGCGCAAGCACTGCGCCAATAGCCAGCCGAGAGCGGTCAAATCGGTCGCGACCACCCGCCCGGCATAGACCGCACTTTCGCCGGCACCGAGCCGCTTGGTGAAGCGCCGCCGCACGGCCGGCGGCAATTGCGCCCAATCAGCCTCCGGGACGAGGGCGCGGAAGCGCAGGTCGAACAGCTCGGCCGGTCGACCCGGAGCGCTGACCGGAACGGCCATCTCGGCGGCGTTGCGCATCGAAGAGCCTCCTCAAACATCCTCGCCGAGGGCGAATTCGTCGGCGGGTCAGGGCTCGGACTTCACCGGCAGGTAGCGGACGATCCGCCCGCCGAGCCGGATCAGCTTGGCCAGGGTGTTGTGGGGCACGCTCAGCATCTGCGCGTACCAGCCGTCGAGGGTCTGGGTGAAATCGAGCATCGCCTTGAGACGCCGGGAGGCCACGGCCCCGACCCGCGGATCCCCCTCGGCCTCGGCCACGCATTCGCGCAGGGCCTTGAGCGCGGGGTCGATCTCCCGTTCCTTGCGGCCGGCGGCGATGCGGGTGACCATCTCCCACAAGTCGGTCTCGGCGACGAAGAAGTCGCGCCGCTCGCCCATCACCGGCACTCGCCGGATCAGGTTCCAGGCCGCGAGCTCCTTCAGCGAATTCGAGACGTTCGATCGGGCGATGCCGAGCGTGCCGGCAATGTCCTCCGCGGCGAGCGGCCTGTCGGACAGGTAGAGCAGGGCATGGATCTGCGCGACCGAGCGGTTCACGCCCCACTGTCCGCCGAGATCGCCCCAGTGCAGAATGAAACGCTCCACCGCCGGTGCGAGCTTTTGCGCCTGGTCTGAAATTTCTGTCATGACAGAAATTTCAGACCAAACGAGATGGATGTCAAGCCGTCCCGTCCGTGAAAGCTCGGATGCTGAATCCGCAAATCCGGATCGCCTCGTCTGGGCGAAAGAAAGTGCGCGACCCTTCAGGGGGACACTGCGAGCGTTGGATTGAAGGCAGTCGGAGACACAGACCCCGCCACCGCATGAGGTGTAATACCGTCTGCCTGTTCCACGTAAAGGTGAAGCGAATGCGGACGCTCGCATCACCATGGGAACCACAGCCATCGCGCATTTTAAATTGACAGGCGGATGGACCATCAGACGACGTTACGTTCGATTAAATCCATCTGTCCTACAGCGATCATCGCATCTTGGCCTCAAAGAGGCCACGTGAGGGTTGGGGGCGGCACGTGTCGGACAACTTGCGAGAGGCGCTCCGGCAAAAAGCATTGGCCGAGATCGCCCTCCTCGACACGCCGCCTGAGCGCGAGTTCGATGTGCTGGCCAAGCTCGCACAACGCGTGCTCGGCACCGGCATGTCCTCGATCACCCTGATCGCGCCTGAACGGCAGTGGTTCAAGGCACGCTGCGGCCCACTGGCACCGCAGACGACGCGAGCTCAGGCGTTCTGCCCTGTCGTCGTCGAGACGGAGGCGCCGCTTACCGTGGCGGACGCCCGCCTCGACCCTCGCTTCGCCGAAAGCCCGTTCGTCACGGGCGCACCGAACATCCGCTACTACGCGGGCGTCCCGGTTCGCATCCAGCAGCCCGACGGGGATCGTGTGGCGATCGGCACGCTCTGCGTCCTCGACGAGCAGCCACGTCAGCCGACGCCGAACGATTTGGCGGTTCTCGAGGAGTTGGCCTGCGTCGCCGAAGCCCTGATCGAGGCCAGGGCTCTTGCCCTTCGCGCCGCCAAGGTCGCCGAGGAGCACCGTCTGGCCGTCGAGCGACTCGAGCGTGAACGTCGCCAGTTCAAGCAGGCCGAGCGCATGGCCGATATGGGCTCGTACCGGTACGACATCGAGAAGAAGTCCACGGCCTGGTCGGACGGCGTTTTCGCCATCCACGAGCGGCCCGTCAGCGGCGGCGTGCCAGGCGAGGGGCTCACAAACCATTTCCCCGAGCCCGACCGCACCGCGTTCGTCGCCGCCGTGAGGCGCACGATGGACACTGGCGAACCGTTCGAGATGGACGCCGACTTCGTGACCGCCAAAGGTAGTGCGCGGCGTGTGCGGTGCTCCTGCGAGATCGAGCTATCCAAGGGCAAGCCGGTCGCCCTCATCGGTCTGATCCAGGACATCACCGAACGGCACGGCTTGGAGCAGCGCCTCCGCCACCAAGCTCGCACCGACGATCTGACCCAATTGGCCAACCGAGCCGAATTTCACCGCGTTCTCGATGCGCGGCTGCGAGAGGCGCGCGCCGCCAACGACGACGTGGCCGTGCTTCTAATCGACCTCGACGGCTTCAAGGGCGTCAACGACGTCCTTGGGCATGCTGCGGGCGACACCGTGTTGCGCCATGTCGCCGAGCGGTTGCGCGGCGCCTGCGACGACGGGTGTCTTCCGGCGCGGCTAGGGGGCGACGAGTTCGCGGTTGTGATGTCCGCCGATCTCGATCGTGTGGGCGTCGACCGGAAGGTGCGGCGCCTCCTGCACGACCTTGAGATCGTTGCGGGCGAGCAGGGGCACATCGCCCGTGTGACGGGAACGATTGGCATCGCGTGGTCGAGCGCGGCCGCGCAGGACCGTGACGTGCTCCTTCGTCAGGCCGATGCTGCGCTCTACGCCGCCAAGCGCAGCCGGAAGGGAACGGCGCAAACCTTCCCCGTCGGTACGGACCACCGCCAGGCCGGCTGAGCGTGCCCGCGCCATGACGAGGCCGTGACGAGCAAGCGAGGTCACCCCGACAGAAAGTCTTCGAGGAGTACGTCCGCTCCCGAGGTCGGGTCTCGGCAGTGACCGCAGAAAGGGTGGGTCGAAGGCGGAACGTCCGGGCAAGGGTGCAACGTCCAGGCCCGCTCACCACCTTCCGAATGCCTTCGCGCAGTCAAATCCGGGGTCGAAACCTCTGAGGCAAAAGGCTTTCTCCGGCCGATCAGAGCGCGGAAAAGCGGTAGGTCGTGCTCGACGTGAACGTCTCACCCGGCCTGAGAACCGTGCTCGGAAAGCTCGGATGGTTCGGCGCGTCGGGAAATCCTTGCGTCTCGAAGCAGACGCCGTCCCCCGAACGGTAGGTGCGCCCCGAGGGACCGATCAGGGAGCCGTCGAGGCTGTTGCCGCTGTAGAGTTGAAGCGCCGGCTGCGTCGTGGCGATAGCGAGGCGTCGCCCGCTCGCCGGGCAGAGGCAAGTGGCCGCCGGGCGCAGGGTGCCGGCCGGGCCGCGCAGGACGAAGGTGTGGTCGTAGCCGCCGGCCAGGACGATCTGCTCGTGGCCTTGCCGGATGCGCGCGCCCACCGGCATCGGTTCGCGGAAATCGAACGGCGTACCGGCGACCGCCGCCAACTCTCCGGTCGGGATCTGCGTCGCATCGGTCGGGGCGTAGGTGTCGGCGAAGACCTGCACGACATGGTCCATCACGTCGCCGATGCCTTCACCGGCGAGGTTGAAGTAGCTGTGATTGGTGAGGTTCAGGACCGTCGGCCGATCGGTCACGGCACGGTAATCGATGCGCAGAGTGCCGGGTTCGGGCAGGCTGTAGACAACCTCCACGTCGAGTGTGCCTGGAAAACCTTCCTCGCCGTCGGGGCTGCGCCGCTGCAGCACGAGTCGCGTCCCGTCCGCCTCCGCTGCCCGCCACAGGCGCCTGGAAAAACCCTCTGGCCCGCCATGCATGGTGTTGGGCGGCTCGTTGATCGGCAGCGCGTAGGTCGTCCCGTCGAGGGTGAAGCGGCCTCTGGCGATGCGGTTGGCATAGCGCCCTGCGATCGCCCCGAAATGCGGGCTTACCGTTTCGTAGCCCTCCACCGTGCCGAGGGCGAGGACCACATTGGCCCATTGCCCCTCACGGTCCGGCACCTTGATGGCGGTGACGACCGCACCATAATCGATCACCTGAACCCGCAGATCATCGCGGACGAGGTTGTGCCGGGTAACGGTCTCGCCCGCCCGCGTCGTCCCGAATGTATCCGGTCTCATCCGTCCCCCCTCTCTTGCCGAGGAATGACGCGCGAGAGGCGGGGATGGTGGCAGGATCGTTCGCGCCTTCCTGCGCGCAGACGCCGTTCAGGCCGGGGTGGTCTCGGCTTTCGGCACTCCGGTATCGTCCGACAATTGCAGCCGGTGCAGCCGCGCGTAGGTGCCCCCCGCCGCGACCAGTTCTTCGTGGCGGCCGAGTTCGATCACCCGACCAGCCTCCAGCACGGCGATGCGATCGGCCTCGCGCACGGTGGAGAGACGATGGGCGATCACCAGCGTGGTGCGCCCCCGCATCAGCCGCTCCAACGCCTCCTGAACAAGGTGCTCGGACTCGGAATCGAGGGCGGAGGTCGCCTCGTCGAGGAGCAGGATCGGCGCGTTCTTGAGGAAGGCGCGGGCGAGCGAGATGCGCTGGCGCTCGCCCCCCGAGAGCCGTCCGCCGCCCGGCCCGACGCGGAAGGCGTAGCCCTCGCTCAGCCGCGTGATGAAGCCGTGTGCCGCCGCGGCGCCGGCCGCCGCCTCGATCTCCTCCTGCGAGGCACCGGGGCGGCCAAAGCCAATATTGGCGGCGATGGTGTCGTCGAACAGCACGACTTCCTGCGAGACCACCGCGATGGCCGAGCGCAGCGAGGCGATCGTCACGTCGCGGATATCGGTGCCGTCAATGAGGACCCGGCCCGCCGTCACGTCCTGAAGGCGCGGCACGAGATTGAGCAGGGAGGATTTGCCCGAGCCCGAACGCCCGACGAGCGCCGTGGTCGAGCCCGCGGGCACCACGAGGTCGATGCCCTCCAGGGCGGGGGCGTCGGCCCGGTAGCGGAAATGCACGCCCTCGAATCGGATCTCGCCGCGCGTCACCGCTAGCGGCCGGGCGGAGGGAACTTCGCGGATCGTCGGGGGCTCGTCCATCAGCGCGAAGTAGCGAGAGAGCGCGGCGGCGGCCTCCTGCAGGATGGCGTTGAGGGTGCCGAGCGCACGGGCTGGCTGAGCGGCCAGCAGCAGGGCGGCGACGTAGCCGGTGAAGTCACCCACCGTGCGGTCACCCGACATCACCCGCTGGCCCACCAGCACCAGCACGCCGGCCACCGCGAGGCCGCCGCCGACCTCCATCAGCGGATCGAGCCGGCCGCGGGCATTGGCCGCCTTCATCTTCAGGCGGCGCACCTCGTCGAGCGCCTGCGCCGCCCGGCCCTTGAGGTAGCCTTCGAGCGCGTAGGTCTTGGCGACGCGGGCCCCCTGCAGGCTCTCGGTGATGAGGCTGGCGGTGGCGCCCATCTGCTCCTGCGTCGTGGTCGAGACCTGCCGCAGCCGCTTTCCGATGCGGTTGACCGGCCCGGCGACAAGCGGCGCCGTAACCGCGGCGGCGAGCGTCAGCAGCGGGTCCATCCAGATCAACGCGATCACCAAAGCGGCCAGCATGGCGACGTCGCGCAGCAGCACCGTCGAGATGCGGGTCAGCGCCTCCTTGATGAAGGCGAAGTCGGTGGTGAAGCGCTGGGTGAAGGCGGCTGGGCTCTCGCGGCCGAGCTGGGCTAGGTCGGCATCGATCAGGTGGGCGTAGAGCGCCGCCTGCATGTCGGCCTCGACGCGGGTGACGACCCGGTTGGTCAGCACCGTCTGCCCGAACAGGGCGAATCCGCGGGCCGAGGTGACGGCGATGACGATGAGCGGGCCGTAGGCCAGCGCCCCCATATCCTTGCGGTCGAAGGCGTCGAAGGCGGCCTTGATCAGGGCGGGATAGAGCCCAGTCGCCGCGCCCACGATGGTGATGAGCACGAGCACCACCGCCAGCGTCGCCCGGTGGGGCGAGAGCCATTCCCGCCAGAGCCGCCCGAGCAGGGGAAGGGTGTCACCCCTCAGGAGTGGCCGGCGCGCCATGCTGTACCGTGATCTGTGCTGACCCCGATGGGAACGCCGGGGCCCGCGGTGTTTGCCGCCGCGAAGGCTCCGGATCAAGCGGAGCTGTTTCTCGTCGTGCTCGCCGCCGTGCCGAGACGGGCCGCGCCGAGCACCTCCAGCCCCACCATCACAAGACCCGTCACGCAGCTTCTGGTCCTGGGACCTCGCCGTTCATCAGCGGCATTTGCCAGTCTCGCAACGAGACGTCCTTTTCGTCTCCGGTGTGTGTCCGGCGTTCTCGGGATGTGTGCACCATGAAAGCTTGTCCATGTTTCGTGCATTACCTTGGCAATGTGATAATGTTACATTATCACGCGAGCCGAACGGAGGAGCTTCGGAATGGGTCGGTTGGTGGGACGCGGAGTCATGTCGCACGCATGGGCGGCCGCAATTCTGCTGCTCGTCGGTCTCGCCCCGTCCTTGGCGGCAGCGCAAGAGGCGCGACTGAAGGCGGTGGCGACCTTCTCGATCCTGGCTGACCTCGTGGCCCAGGTCGGCGGGGACCGGGTCGCGGTGACGAGCCTCGTCGGGCCGGACGCAGACGCGCACGGCTATTCCCCGGCGCCGGGCGATGCCCGCCAGGTAGCCGAGGCCAACCTCGTGGTCGTCAACGGCCTCGGTTTCGAGGGATGGCTGGAGCGGCTCATCAAGGCGTCCGGCACCAAGGCCCCGGTTGTCGTCGCCTCCAAGGGCGTGAAGACCATCGCCGGCAGCCACGACCACGACGACCACGGACATGATCACGGCGAGAGCGACCACGCAGACCCGCACGCGTGGCAGAACGTGGCGAACGTGAAGCTCTACGTCGCCAACATCCGCGACGGCCTGAGCGCCGCCGATCCGGCCCATGCCGACCTCTACGCCGCCAATGCCGCCGCCTACAGCGCGAAACTCGACGCGCTGGACGCGGAGATCCGCGCCGAACTGGCGAAGATTCCGGAAGAGCGGCGGCGCATCATCACCACCCACGACTCCTTCGGCTATTTCAGCGCCGCCTACGGAATGCGCTTCCTGGCACCGCAAGGCGTCTCGACGGACAGCGAGGCCGGACCGAAGGACGTGGCCCGCATCATCCGCCAGATCCGCCGCGACAAGGTGCCTGCAGTGTTCGTGGAATCGATCGCCGACCCGCGGCTGATGCAGCAGATCGCCCGCGAGAGCGGCGCCAAGGTCGGCGGCCGGATCTATTCCGACGCGCTGAGCGCGCCCGGTGGGCCGGCGCCGGGCTATCTGGAAATGATGCGCGCGAACCTCACCGCGTTTCGCGAGGCGCTAAGCTGAGACCCTACCCGCCGGTCATCGGCGGGAAGAATGCGATCTCCTGCGCGCCGCCAATGGCACTGCCGGGCTTGGCATGAACCCGGTCGATCGCCGCGCGTACCACGCCCTCGTTCTCGAAGGCGTAGGCGTATTCCTCGCCACGTGTCTTCAGCCAACCGATGAGGTCGGCGACGGTGGCGACGCCGTCCGGCGGGCTCACCGTCTCGTCGGGCTTGCCGACGCGCTCGCGCACCCAGGCGAAATAGACGAGCTTCATCTCACACCCACTTCCAAAGCCGTCTTTGCGAGGCGGAGCCGAAGCAATCCAGGGCGCCGCATCATCCGGAAATGCCACGGGCTGGATCGCTTCGCCTTCGCTCGCGATGACGGACGCGTCAGCGCGGATCGTCGATCACGTGCCGGATCCCGGCCCTCATGTAGTCCCACCCGGTATAGAGCGTGAGGGCGGCGGCGAGCCAGAGCAGGACGATACCGACGGTAAGGCTGCCGGGAATCAGGGTCTCGCCGGCCGGGCCCGCCACGAGGAAGCCGAGGGCGATGAGCTGCACCGTCGTCTTCCACTTGGCGATGCGGCTGACCGGCAGGCCGACCTTCAACTCCGCCAGATACTCACGCAGGCCGGAGACCAGCACCTCGCGGCAGAGGATGACGATGGCCGCCCAGAGCGACATGCCGGCGATGGTGCGGTCGGCAGCCAGCATCAGCAGCAGGGCGGCGACGAGGAGCTTGTCGGCGATCGGGTCGAGCATCCGCCCCAGCGCCGAGCTCTGCGCCCAGGCGCGGGCCACGTAGCCGTCGAGATAATCGGTGATCGCAGCCGCCACGAACACGCCGAAGGCCGCCCAGCGGGCGGCGATCTCGTCGGGCCAGAACAGCAGGACGACGACGACCGGGACCGCGACGAGGCGGCCGTAGGTCAGGCAGTTCGCGAGCGTCCAGGCCTGCGACCGGCGTCGGGGAAGGACGGCGTTCATCGACGGGGTGAAATCATGCGGCGCCTGAGGCGTCAACCGCGTCGGGGCCGCGTCGGGCACAGGCTCTGTCGGCAAAGGGCTCGGCAAGGGGCTTGGCAAGGGGGGCTCGGCTCAAGCGTTGGCGTGGAAGAAGTCGTAGACCGCCCGCGCGGTGGCGGCGTTGACGCCGGGCGCCTTGGTGAGATCCTCCAAGGCGGCCCGCTGGATGGCCTTCACGGTGCCGAAATGGTGCAGGAGCGCGCGCTTGCGAGTGGGGCCGATGCCCGCGATTTCGTCGAGCGGGTTCTTGGTCATCTCGCGCTTGCGCCGGGCTCGGTGCGTGCCGATGGCGAAGCGGTGTGCCTCATCGCGCAGGCGCTGGACGAAGTAGAGCACGGGGTCGCGCGGCGGCAGCTTGAACGGGCTGCGGCCGGGGACGAAGAAGGTCTCGCGCCCGGCGTCGCGGTCGCGGCCCTTGGCGATGCCGACGAGCGGCACGTCGATCACGCCGATCTCGGCGAGCGAGGCGCGGGCGGCCTCGAGCTGCCCGGCACCGCCGTCGATCAGCACGAGGTCGGGCCATGCGGGGAAGGTGTCGGGATCCTCGAAGACGGCCTCGGTCGCGGCCGGCACCGCCTCATCCTCGGCCGCGGCCTGCGGCTCGCCGACCGCCGCCTCGCGCGGGGTGCGCGGGGCCTCCTTGGCCAGCCGCTTGAAGCGGCGGGTCAGCACCTCGCGCATCATCCCGAAATCGTCGCCGGGGGTCAGCTCCTCCGACTTGATGTTGAAGGTGCGGTAGTGCGTCTTCATGAAGCCGGTCGGGCCGGCGACGATCATGCCGCCGACGGCCGCCGTGCCGGAGATGTGCGAGTTGTCGTAGACCTCGACCCGCCGCGGCGGCTTGTCGAGACCGAAGGCTTGGCCCAGCGCGGTGAGCAGCTTGCCCTGCGAGGCCGTGTCGGCGAGGCGCCGCCCCAGGGCCTCCTTGGCGTTGCGCTGCGCGTAATCGACGAGGTTCTTGCGCTCGCCCCGCTGCGGCCGATGGACCTCGACCCGGTGCTCGACCCGGCTCGATAGGGCCGCGGCCATGAGTTCGGCATCCTCGATCGTGTGGCTGACGAGGACGAGCCTGGGAGCGGGCTTGTCGTCGTAGAATTGCGAGATGAACGAGGCCAGCACCTCGTCGGCGCTCATGGAGCGGTCGGCCTTCGGAAAATAGGCGCGGTTGCCCCAATTCTGGAAGTTGCGGAAGAAGAACACCTCGATGCAGAACTGGCCCGCCTGCTCGTCGAGGGCGAACACGTCGGCCTCCTCCACGCCCTGCGTGTTCACCCCCTGCGTGCCCTGGATCGCCGAGAGCGCGGCGATCCGGTCGCGGAAGCGGGCGGCGCGCTCGAACTCCAGATTCTCGGAAGCCGCCTGCATCTCCTCGCGCATCCGGTCCTTCACCGCGTTCGACTTGCCGGAGAGGAACGCACGGGCGTTGTCGGCGAGTGCGGTATAGTCCTCGAGCGCGATTTCGCCGGTGCAGGGGCCGGAGCAGCGCTTGATCTGGTAGAGCAGGCAGGGCCGGGTGCGGTTCTCGTAATAGCTGTCGGAACAGGTGCGCAGCAGGAAGGCGCGCTGGAGCGCGTTTACCGTGCGGTTGACCGCCCAGACATTGGCGAAGGGGCCATAGTAGTTGCCCTTGCGACGCCGGGCGCCGCGGTGCTTGACGACCTGAGGCGCCGGCCCGTCGCTGGTGAGCAGGATGTAGGGAAACGACTTGTCGTCGCGCATCAGCACGTTGAAGCGCGGCTTCAACTGCTTGATCAGGTTGGCTTCGAGAAGGAGTGCCTCGGTCTCGGTCGCGGTGGTGACGAACTCCATCGCCGCCGTCTGCGCGATCATGCGGGCGATGCGGTTGGAATGCGCCTGACCGCGGGCATAGGAGCCGACGCGGTTCTTCAGGTTCTTGGCCTTGCCGACGTAGAGGACGTCGCCCTTGTGGTCGAACATCCGGTAGACGCCCGGCGACGTCGGCAGGGTCGTCCAGAAGCGGCGGATGATCTCCGTACCGGCTTGTACCGCGCCCGGCTCGAAGTCGAAGTCGATCTCGGGCGCCTCATCGAGGGAGGGCGCCTCGTTCTCGTCCTCGTCGAACCCGTCGGGCGGGACGTCGTCGAAGGCGGATCGGGTCGCGCGGCTCATGGCCCCGATGTAGGCCGCGACGATTCCGGTTGGAAGGGCCGTCGAACGCGGCGCGGCGATGCGGTCCGTCAATCGAACAGAGCGTCGATATCCGACTGGTCGACGTGACCGGGGTCGTCGTCAAGTTTCGGACCGTTGAGAAGCGAGCTCTCGTCGTTCTCGTCCACCGCGGCGGTCTCGACGGCGAGGAGATCACGGAAGCCGTCGAGGCTGCTCCAGGCCTCGATGACACGGTCGAGATGCTCCTCGACGAACTTGAGCACGCCGACGATCTTGCTGATGCGCTGGCCGGTCAGGTCCTGGAAGTTGCAGGCCTCGTAGGCGCTGATCACGCTGTCGAGGATGCCGTCGACATTCTCCTGGGCGGCCTTGGTCAGGCGCTGGCCGCGCAACATGTTGGCGTTGGTCTCAATCTTCTCGATGCTGCCGAGGATCGTCGAGGTGGCCTGCTCGGTCGATTCGACCACGGCATCGAGTTCGCCCGCCACGCGACGCATGCCCTTGCCCGTGGACTCGGAGCGGTGAAGGCTGGCGATCTCCGACTTGGTACGGGTGATCGCCTCCTTCATCACCTCGAGTTCGTGGCGCATGGCGAACGCCTCGCCGAGTTCCCGGCGGCAGGCCTCGATCGTCTCGCCGGCGCTCGCCTGGGTAATGCGGCGCAGATCGTTGATCGCCGTCAGGATCTCTTCGAGGCGCGGGTTCGGCAGCGCCTCAGGAGCGGCCGCAGCGATGCCGGCCGCCGGAACGGGCAAGCCCAGGCTTTCCTCGATGCGGTAGCGCTTGTTGATCATCGGTCGGACGGGCCTTCGGGAGCGGATTTCATCCGTCACAATCCCGCGCAGTGGTTTCGATTTGCTGAAAGTTTCCGGGCGATCGCAGGCATTTACCGCCCGTTGACGACGACCCGTAGTTTACGGGGGCCCGGCCGGGAGGCTGGGCGATTCACCACGTTCGTTCATCGCCTGCACGGCGAAAGCCGAAAAACTTTCCGCATTACGTGTAAAGGGCGGGAGTTTCGGGATGCGGGCGAAATGGAGCGTGGCGCTGACGGCGCTCGCCATCGCAGGAGGATTCGGGCCGGCGATAGCTCAGGCCGAGCCGGGCCGGTACGGCGGCGGCTTCATCGAGTACCTGATGACCGGCGATGCGCAGGGGCCGGCCCGGCGCCCCGCCGTCGATGGCTACGGTGCCCTCGGCGGACCTCGTCCCATCGCCCTCTCGCAACCGCGCGCCCGGTTTGCGGCCCTGCCGACGAGCCCGGCGCCTGAGGACGTCGCCATCGCGCGGACGGTCGATCCCCGCTACGCCCGCCAAGTCGTCGCCTATGACGGGCCGGGACGGGCCGGCCAGATCGTGATCGATACGAACGCCAAGTATCTCTACCTGATTCAGCCCGGCCGCCAGGCGATCCGCTACGGCATCGGTGTCGGACGGCCGGGCTTCGTCTGGACCGGCGCGAAGACGATCACCGCCAAGCGGGAATGGCCGGATTGGACGCCGCCCGCCGAGATGCTGCGCCGCCGCCCGGATCTGCCGCGGCATATGAGCGGCGGCCCGGAGAACCCGCTCGGGGCGCGGGCGATGTATCTCGGCACTTCGCTCTACCGCATTCACGGCACCAACGAGCCGCACACGATCGGTCAGAATGTGTCCTCGGGCTGCATCCGGATGATGAACGAGGACGTGATCGACCTCTACGAGCGGACACCGGTCGGAACCCGCGTCGAGGTGATCTGAACTCTCACTCGACACGAGAAAGCCCGGCGCCGTGAGACCGGCACCGGGCTTTTTTAGGCCGTCAGCTCCATCCGAGCGGGATCAGGCCCAGTCGTCGTCCCCGCCATCGCCGAGGTCGCCGCCGAAATCGTCGCCGCCGCCACCGCCGAACGAGGCGTCTTGGAAGCCGCCGTCCCCGCCGCCAAGCGCGGAGCCGAGATCCTGATCGCCGCCGAAGGCACCGCCGCCGGTGTCACCGCCCGTCAGGCCCGCTGCCTGCGCGCTGCCGAGCGCGGAATGGCCGCCCGCGAAGGCATTGGAGAGGGCGCTGCCGAGCAGCATGCCGCCCGCCGCACCGGCCGCCATCGGAAGGGCGGTGGCGAGGAATCCGCCGCCGCGGGCGGGCTGCTGGGCCTGGCCACCCCACGGACCGCCCTGCTGCGGACCGCCGTAACCCGGCTGGCCGTAGCCGGGCTGCGGCCCACCCTGCGGTCCGCCGTAGCCACCCTGCTGGCCGTAGCCGCCCTGCTGCCCCCAGGCCTGACCGGCCGGACGCTGCGGCTCGGAGCGCTGACCGCCGCCGAAGATGCTCGACAGGAAGCCGCCGCCGCCGGAAGGCTGGGACTGCGCCTGGGAGCGGGCCTGTTCGAGCTGCTGGTTGAGACTCTTGATCGCCTCCTCCTGCACGTAGATCAATTGAGCCATCGCGTAGGGCGCGTAGGGCTGGTTGCGCAGCTTATCGGCGATGAAACGTTCGGCATCGGCGTCCCGGGGCTGTCCGGACGCCTGCTCCAGGCGCTGGAAGATGCCGTTGATGATGTCGCGTTCTTCGCTGTTCATGGAGACGTCCTCCTGAAGGCGCCGACGGCCTCGTCACCGCACGGCGGCTAGGAGATGGGGAGCGGTCGAGCTTTTGTCAGGGGGGCCGAGTGTCGATTGTCCGGGTGACGAGGGCTTTCGAAGAGCGGTCACGCCTTCGGCTTCGGAAAAAGAAATCGGCTTCGGAAAAAGAAAAAGCCCGGCACGAGGCCGGGCTTTTCCGAGACAGTTCGGCGACCCCGCAAGGGATCGCCGAAGCTTCGGGTCTTAGTACGAGCCGAACTTGTAGTTCAGGCCGGCGCGGACGACGGCGAACTCGGTGTCGCGGACCTGCTGGCCACCGCTGACGAGCACGACGCCCGGGCTGGTCACGGTGACCGTGCGGCCCTGGTTGTCCACCGCGAAGGCGCCACGGCCACCGTTGCCGCGGTCGAGGTTCACGTACAGGCCTTCGACCTTCAGCGTGACGGCCGAGGACTTGAAGAAGTTCAGGAACGAGTCGGTCGGGAGAGCGTACTCGATACCACCACCCGCGGCCCAGCCGGTCTGGAAGTCGTTGCTCGACACGCCGGTGCCGAAGTCACGACCGCCGCCGGAGCCGTAGGCGAAGCCGCCGGTGCCGTACACGAGGGTGCGGTCGAAGGCGTAGCCGAGGCGGCCGCGGACGGTGCCGAAGAAGTCGAGGCCGGAGAGACCGCCCGGATTGAACACCTGCTGAGCGGCCAGCGGGCTGGTCGACAGGAAGCGGTTCCGGTCACGACCGAAATCGGCGTACTCGGCGTCCGCCTCGACGCCGATCACGACGCCCGAGCCCGGGGTGAACTGGTAGTTGTAGCCGATCTGGCCGCCGCCGACGAAGCCCTCGTTGGACTCGCGGTTGCTGAAGGCGATCACGGCGGTGGTGGGCGGGGGCACGAGGAGCGAGGCCGGGCCGACGCCGATCACGGTCGGGACGCGGTCGTCCTGGGTGCCGAAGCCGTAACCGGCGTTGAAACCGGCGTAGAAGCCCGTCCAGGTGAAGACCGGCACCGGCTGGAACACCGGGGGCGGCGCGGCGCGGCGCGGCAGGTCGGCGGCGAGCGCCGAACCGGCGAAGGCGATGCCGGCGATGGCCGTACCGGCGCGAAGGAAGGATTTCATTACTCTGGTCCTCTCTGACTGTGCCGGTGCTTCCGGAGAAGCGAGGCGGCACGGTGCCCCGTATCTATGCCAGCATCTCGGAAGATGCTGTTGCGGCTTGACCACGCCGACCGTCCCGAAGGCGGCCCCTTTGTGGCAGTGGTCTTGGTCTGCCGTCGTTCCATCCGAGAAACGTCACCAAACGGCCAAGGTTCACTTACGGCCGAGCTTTTTTTGGTGATGGTTCCGGACAGATTGTCGCAGGGATGCAACCACGGCGTTCCGCGACGTCGTGAGGCTTACGATGAATGCAGCGCGACATGCGAGTGCTTCAGCGCACAAAAGCCTGGCCGTGGGCACCCTTGCGGCTGGCGTTGCATGGATACAACGACTTTTGTGGGTACCCTAAGAATATAATCACGGCGTCAGTGCAATTGCCGATATCAGCCGGCCGTAATCCGGTTCGCTGCGGTGCGTCGTGCGCCGGAAGCTATAGAATCGATCCGGGTCGGCGTAGGTGCACAGGCCGAGCGCAGTGGCTTCTCCGATACCGGCTTCGACGAGTCGCTCTAGAATGAAGGCCGGCAGATCGAACTGCGCGTGGCCGGACCGTCCTTCGGCGAAGAACTTTTCGCTTCCGGCAACCTCGGCTCCGAAACGCTCCATGAAATCGAGGCCCACTTCGTAGGACGCTTGGCCGATCGTCGGGCCGAGCACGGCGACGATGGATGTCCGCTCGGCGCCGAGCGCCTCCATGGCCAGGACCGTCGCGTCGATGACGCCGCCGAGGGCTCCCTTCCAGCCCGCATGAGCCGCGCCCACCACGCGGTTTTCCGGATCGGCGAACAGGATCGGGCCGCAATCGGCCGTGGCGATGCCGAGTGCCAGGCCGGGCACACGGGTCACCATGGCGTCGGCCTTCGGACGCTCGGCGAGCGGGAAGGGCGTCTCGACGGTCACCACCTCGGCCGAATGCACTTGATAGAGGCTGACGAGGTTCTCGCTCGGCAATCCGAGCTGCGCGCACATCCGCGCACGGTTCTCCGCAACGCGCGCCGGATCGTCGTTCGAACCGATCCCGCCGTTCAGCGAGGCGTAGAGCCCCTCCGAGACGCCGCCCTGCCGGGTGAAGAAGGCGTGCCGGATATAAGAGTGCGAGCTCAGCTCGGGCGCTTCGATGAACATGGTCTCGCAGACTCTCTCGGAAGGCTCAGGAAGGGGGCGGCAGTGCCGGCAACGGTGCCAGTGCCGGATGACTGGTGCAGAGCACCTTGAACAGGGCGCCCATGCCGCGCGGATCGGGATCGGTCAGGCGATGGACGGCGGCCTCGATCGCCCGCGCCTGATCCGGCGTGGCACGGGCCTGCAGCCGCTCGGCGCGGGCGGCGAGCCCGAGCGAGAGGAGGAAGTCGCGCTGCGTCACCGGGCCATGCACGGCCATGCCCTCGGCAGCCGCCGCGCGGGCGAGCGCGCCGAAATCGACGTGCAGCGTCAGGTCCGCCTCGCCGGGCCGACTCAGCGGATCGGCGTAGCGATGCCCGGCGACGGCTTGGAACGTGTCGCCGAAACCGGGCCGGTCGCCGCCGTAATCGATGACGAGCAGGGCGCCGCCCCTGGCGACGAGGCGGCGGCCGAGATCGCGCAGGACCGTGAGGCCCTGGCTCGGCAGAGTCAGCACCGCGCCCTCGGGCGCCTCCGCCGTGAGCCGCGGGTCGGGCTCCGGATCGAGGCCGAAGGCGAGGGCGTCACCTTCGGCGGTCAGGCCGACGCGGCGCTCGCACCATCCGCGCGCCGTCCGCACGAACTGGCGGGCGGGCAGGGCGTCGAAGAACTCGTTGGCGATGACGAGCAGCGGCGCGTCGGGCAGGCTCGCCACGGAATCGTGGAAGGTCGGCGCGGCATCGATGAGCCGTTCCGCCTGGATCCGGCGCAACGTCGGACTGGTCTCGACGAGGTGGAGATCGAAGTCAGCGCCGGCCGCGCGAAGCGCGCGCAGGGCGTCGGCCATCAGCGTGCCGCGGCCGGGTCCGAGTTCGACGAGGCAGGGCCGCTCGCCGGGGGCCATCATCGACAGGACCGCCGCCGCCCAGGCGCCGATCAGCTCGCCGAACATCTGGCTGATCTCCGGCGCGGTGACGAAGTCGCCGCTCCGGCCGAAGGGATCGCGGGTGGCGTAGTAGCCGTGCAGCGGATGCCCGAGGCAAAGCGCCATGTAGCGGTCGAGGCCGATCGGCCCGTCCGCGCGGATCTCCCGCGCCAGGACCGCGAAGAGCGGCGTCGCCTCTGTCGTCACGCTCAGATCTGCCCGGCTTCGGCCTGGATCTCCGGCCCGGTCTGCCGGGGCCGCGTCACGCCGCGGGCGGCGAGCACGATGTAGACGAGGCCGACCAGTGCCATCGGCACGCAGAGCAGCATTCCCATGGTGACGCCGCCGCCGAGCGCGTTGACGTCCTGACCGAAGAGGAAGCCGAGCTGCCGGTCCGGCTCGCGGAAGAACTCGCAGAAGGTGCGCGCCAGCGCGTAGCCGAGCACGAAGATGCCGCCGAGCAGGCCCGGCTTGCGGAAGCCGAAGCGGCGCACCGCCCACGCCATGACGACGAACAGCAACAGCCCTTCGGTAGCCGCCTCGAAGAGCTGGCTCGGGTAGCGCGGCACGTCGCCTCCGGTGGGGAAGACGACGGCGTAGGGAAAGTCCGGCGCGGCGCGGCCCCACAGCTCGCCGTTCACGAAGTTGGCGATGCGCCCGAAGAACAGGCCGACCGGCACCACCACGGCGGCGATGTCGAGCATCGTATAACCGTTGAGCCTGCGCCCGCGGGCGAAGAGCAGCAGCGCCAGGATCGCGCCGAGGAACCCGCCGTGGAACGACATGCCGCCGTTGCGGATCGCCAGGATCTCCATCGGATGATCAAGATACAGCGGCAGGTTGTAGAACAGCACGTAGCCGATCCGCCCGCCGAGCACGACACCGAGCGCGACCCAGACGATCAGGTCGTCGATGTCGGTGAGCGTCGGCCGCTTAACCACGCCCCAGAGCGAATCCGCCGCCACCAGCCGGCGCGCGTAGAACCAGCCGCCGACGAGCCCCGCGATGTAGGACAGGGCGTACCACTTGATCTCGACGGGTCCGATCGAGACCGCGACCGGATCGATGGCCGGGAAGGGGAGGGCGAGAAGCGGCGGCATCGACGGCCCACGAGCGGCTGACGGTTTCGGAAGGCGCGCCGCATTGGACCCGCGCCCGGCGAGGCGTCAAGGCGGGGCATCGTTGCGCGCGCGCCGCGACGCGCGCAATCTCGCCAACGTGGTTCGAGCGGGAGGAGGAATGCTCGGCAACGGAGAGATGGTGGCGCGCCTCGTGCTCGCCGGCGCCATGGGCAGCGTGATCGGCTTCGAGCGGGAGCGGCTGCTTTGGGCCGCGGGCCTGCGCACGCACATGCTGGTCTGCGTCGGCGCCTGCCTCTTCATGATCGTCTCGGCCTTCGGCTTCTCCGACGTGCTCGGGCAGAAGGATGTGGTGCTCGATCCCTCGCGCGTGGCCGCGCAGGTCGTCTCCGGCATCGGCTTCCTCGGCGCGGGCACGATCCTGCTGCGCGGCGAAGTCGTGAAGGGGCTCACCACCGCCGCGAGCCTGTGGGCGGTGGCGGCAATCGGGCTTGCCGTCGGCGGCGGCCTCTACGTCGCGGCGATCGCCGCGACCGTGCTCGTCGTCGGCATCCTCGCGGGGGTGAAGCCGATCGAGGAACGCTGGCGCGACCGGCTGCACAGCCGCGCGCTCCACCTCACCGTGAAGGCCGGCAGCCTCTCGATCGACACCCTGCAGGCCGTCACCGGCGAGCGCGCCTCGCGGGTGCGCCAATTCGTGGTACGCCCCGGCGGTGAAGAGGGCGTCGAGGAGGTGACGATCGCCTTCGTGCGGCTGTCGCAGACGAGTGTCGCGGCCATCGCCGAACGCCTACGGCAGAACCCCTCGGTTCTCAGCGTCCGCCTCGGCTCGGCGATGTGACGGCACTCCCGGAACCTCACGAAATCCGTTAGCCCACCCTACTCGAACCGACAAAGCGCACTACGACGTGCGAACCTTATCCTTGGCGAGAATTGAGCGAACCATGGCCTCGAAGCGGGTTCCCACCAGCCCCTATCCGGACCAGAAGCCCGGCACCTCGGGCTTGCGCAAGAAGGTGCCCGTCTTCCGGCAGCCCCACTACGTCCAGAATTTCGTCCAGGCGATCATCGACTCCATCCCCGACCGCAAGGGCGCGACTCTGGTGATCGGCGGCGACGGACGCTTCTACAACGAGCAGGTCGTGCAGATCGCCCTCAAGATCGCCGCCGCCAACGGTTTCGGGCGTGTGCTGGTGGGGCAGAACGGCCTGCTCTCGACGCCCGCCGCCTCCTGCGTGATCCGCAAGCATGGGGCCGTCGGCGGAATCGTCCTCTCGGCGAGCCACAATCCCGGCGGGCCGGAGGGCGATTTCGGCATCAAGTTCAACGGCCCCAACGGCGGGCCGGCGCCCGAGAGCGTCACCGCCGCCATCTTCGAGCGCACCAAGGCGATCGGCGATTACCGCATCTCCGACGCGCCCGACCTCGATCTGGGCCGGATCGGCACGAGCGCGATCGACGGAATGACGGTCGAGGTGATCGATCCGGTCGCCGACTATGCCGAGCTGATGCGCACGCTGTTCGACTTCGAGGCGCTCGGCAAGATGTTCGCCTCCGGCTTTCGGATGCGGTTCGACGCGCTCTCGGCGGTCACCGGCCCCTACGCCAAGGCGATCCTGGAAGGGGCGCTCGGCGCGGCGCCCGGCACTGTGGTCAACGGCGAGCCCAAGCCCGATTTCGGCGGGCACCATCCCGATCCGAACCCGGTCCACGCGCACGAGTTGTTTGACCTGATGCACGGCCCCGACGCGCCGGATTTCGGCGCGGCCTCCGACGGGGACGGCGACCGCAACATGATCGTGGCGCCCGGCCTGTTCGTCACGCCGAGCGACAGCCTCGCCATCCTCGCCGCCCATGCCCACCGGGCGCCGGGCTACGCGGGCGGGCTTGCCGGCGTCGCCCGCTCGATGCCGACGAGCCGCGCGGTGGACCGTGTCGCCGCCGCGCTCAAGATCGAGGCGTTCGAGACCCCGACCGGGTGGAAGTTCTTCGGCAACCTTTTGGATGCCGGCCGCATCACCCTGTGCGGCGAGGAGAGCGCCGGCACCGGCTCGAACCACGTGCGCGAGAAGGACGGCCTGTGGGCGGTGTTGCTCTGGCTCAACATCCTGGCCGCGACCGGCAAGCCGGCGCAGGACCTTGTGCGGGCGCACTGGGCCGAGTTCGGTCGCGACTACTACACCCGGCACGATTACGAGGAGATCGATTCCGCCGCCGCCCACCGGCTGATGGACGGCTTGCGGTCGAAGATCGCTTCGCTGCCGGGCACCCGGATCGGCGGGCTGACGGTCAAGGCGGCGGACGATTTCCGCTACGTCGATCCGGTCGACGGATCGGTGACGGAGGCGCAGGGGGTGCGGGTCACCTTCGCGGAGGATGCGCGCATCGTCTACCGCCTGTCGGGGACCGGCACCGCCGGGGCGACGCTGCGCGTCTATATCGAGCGCTACGAGGCGGCGCCGGACCGGCTGGAACAGCCGGTGGCCGAGGTTCTCGCCCCCGTCGTCGCAGTGGCACGGGAACTCGCGGATATCGAACGACTCACCGGCCGCGCGGAGCCGAGCGTCGTGACGTGACGGGCGCACCCTCACGCCGCCGGGCGGCGAGCGCCTGCGCCGCCCTGGCCCTCCTGCTGGCGACCGCACCGCCGGCCCAGGCCGCCGAGATCGCGCTCGGCGGCGCGCGGTTCGATCTGCCCGCCGCCTTCGAGGATTGGACACGGCGGGAGGCGAATGACGGCCTCCTGTTCCAGCGCGTCTACGAGCCGACAGGCCCGCGCGGGCGCAAGGGCATGGCGATCCTGCTGGTCGCCAAGCCGAAGCCCGCCTCCGGCGCCTTCGATGCGGCGTTCACGGGGTTCGTGCGCGGCATTAAACAGGTTCCGAGCGAGGGCAAGCCGCTCACCGCAAAGGCGGGCGAGACCCTCGACGGCCACCCGATCCGCATCGAGCAGCGCTGCTGCCGGTCGAGCGACGGGCTGCGCATGGGCGCATGGTTCGTCGGGATCGCCGCCGGGGGGAGCGAGCATTACCTCATGCTCCTCACGCTTCAGCTCGAACGGGAGGCCGAGAAACCGGTCCGCGAGGCGTTCCAGGCGCTGGTGCGCAGCTACCGCCCGTCGAGGGGCGACCGCGGCTTCGACCTCGCGCCGAGATCCGGTGATGGCGGGATGGAAGGGCTCTACGCGCGCACCGAGACGCGGCTGATGCCCAACGCCTTCGGCGGCATGGACTTCATCGCCGACCAAGCCACGCTGCTGTTCGACAAGAGCGGGCTCTACACGACCGAACTGCCCCGCGACGGCGACATGGCGCGCCATTGCCGCATCGCGGTCGCGAGCTGCGGCACCTACGCACTGAAGGGCGGCTGGCTCTCGGCCAAAAGCATCGACCGCGTCGAGGTCGAGAACCCATTCGGCCTCGCCAAGCGCTCCAGTGAGTCCTTCGCCCGCAGCGGCGACAGTATCAAGATCGGCGACACGACCTACGCGACGATGCCGCCCTTCGCCGAGGGTCATCGCTTCTCCGGCACGTGGAGCCACACCTTCGGATCGAGCGGGCCGACGGGCGCTGTCGGCGGTGCGCGCACGCTGAGCCTGACCCCGGACGGGCGCTTCACCCGCGAGGGCAGCACGGGCTTCTCCTCGACCGGTGGCGCGATCGATGGCGGGACCACCGTGGCGGGGCACAGCCGCCGGCCGCTGCAGAGCGGGCGCTACGCCGTCTCCGGCTTCCGGATCACGCTGACCGACGAGACGGGCGGAACGGAGTCGCTCAGCCTGTTCGCGCCGGACCGAGACTCGGACAAGCTTCTGGTGATCGACGGGGCGAATTATCTGAAGCAGGGAAAGTGAACGGGCTCTCGAAGATCCCGTCGCGCGACACCGGTCTTACGTCTGGTTCGGCTTCAACTGATAGAAGATATGCCGGCCGATCATGTCCTTGCGCTTGAGCCGGCGGGACCAGCCGGGGCGCACGTAGTCGGCGTGGTAGTGGGTCGCGCCGCCGACTTCGCTGACATAGGTCTTTCCCTCAATCACCGCGCTGGCGACGCGGGTGGCGCTGCGCCAGGATTCCGCATCGGTGATCCGTAGGGACTTGCCCTCGCAAGCGAACGAGAACTGGCAACCCATGAAGCGATGGCGGTTCTGGTAGACGACGCCGCAGACCGAGGACGGATAGAGCCCGCTCTTGACGCGGTTCAGCACCACTTGGGCGACCGCCGCCTGTCCCTCCTCGGGCTCGCTGCGGGCTTCGAAATAGACGGCCTCGGCGAGGCAGCGCTGCTCGCGGTCCATCGCATCCGGGTTGATCAGGTCGGCGTAGTGGGACTTGGCTTCCGGCGCCGACATCTGCGGATCGAGAGCGGAGGGGCCACGGTCGAGCCGGGCCGAGAAGCCGGGCAGAGAGAGATTCGACGCGGCAACCTCGATCGGGGTCGCGTCGGCGGGCGCCGGCGTGACCGAGGACAGGGCGACGGCACGGGGCGTGGCGGGGGTGGCGCCGTCCGAGTCGGCGAGAGCAGGGAGGCCGTTCTCCCCCGGCTCGGCCTCATGGGGCGCGCCGGGGGCCACGAGTCCGGCATCGATGACGTCGGGACTCCACGAGGTCGAGGCCACCAGCGCGCCGGTGACCGCACCATCGCGCTCCGAGAGTCGATCGGCCCCAAGCGTCGCATCGGTGCCCGCGGTGGCGGTAAAGGAAACCAGCAAACCGCTCGCCAGCATCCACGGCACCACGGCCGAGACGATCCAGCGGGGGCCAAGGCCCAGGCCTCGAACGCGCCTCGTACGCACCGCCGACACTCCACGCTCACAAGCGGCCGGAGCCCGCAGCTTAAGCCAAGCCGGGGCAGCCGTTCCTCACGCGTGGAGTTTAATCGCGAACGTGGTTGCCGGACGGTTAAGGAGCCGGGCGGCCGTGGCGCTGCGCCAAGCCGTTCACCAGGACCGCGACGTAGCCGCTGCCGTTCTGCGAGGCGATGATCGCCCGGCCGGCTTCGCGCTCGTTGCGGTCGGCCTCGAGGTAGACGAACCCGATCACACCTGTGGCGGCGGCCAGCGTCGCGAGGATCCAGAGATAGGCAGCCTGCATCGCCCGGTGACCGGGGCTGATGACGCGATGATCGAGGAGGGCCGTGGGGGAGTCGGGATGCGACATGGCTTGAAGTCCCGCGGGTGCCCTGGCCGGAAGACCAATCGGCGCTCGCCGCGCTGGGGTCTTCCGCTAGCAGGTAACGTGCCCGGGCAACACGGGTTCAGGGGGCTGTCCGCAAAATTATTGCGACGCTTGCCCCGCCTTTCCTGAAATCCCCGCGGGCCGGGAGCCCGCCGGGTCGTCGGTCACAGACCTCAGGCGTCGGTCTCAGGCATCCTTGCCGAGGGCCGCCTGGGCCGCGGCGAGGCGGGCGATCGGCACGCGGAAGGGCGAGCAGGAGACGTAGTCGAGCCCGACTTCCTGGCAGAAGGCGATCGAGGCCGGATCGCCGCCGTGCTCGCCGCAGATGCCGAGCTTGAGCCCGTTGCGGGTCGCGCGGCCGCGCTCGGCGCCGATCTTCACGAGTTCGCCCACGCCTTCCTGATCGATCGACACGAACGGATCGACCGAGAGGATGCCCTTCTGGGTGTAGGGTCCGAGGAAGGTTGCGGCGTCATCACGGGAGATGCCGAGCGCGGTCTGGGTGAGATCGTTGGTGCCGAAGGAGAAGAACTCGGCCGTCTCCGCGATCTCGCCGGCTTTGAGCGCCGCGCGCGGCAGCTCGATCATCGTGCCGACCTGATAGTCGAGCTTTGCGCCCGTCTCCTCCGATACGGCCTTGGCCATGGCATCGATGCGGGCCTTGACGATGTCGAACTCCATCCGCGTGAACACCAGCGGCACCATCACCTCCGAGGTCACCGGGGCGCCGGTATCCTTGGCGGCCTGCACCGCTGCCTCGAAGATCGCGCGGGCCTGCATCTCGGCGATCTCGGGGAAGGCGATGGCCAGCCGGCAGCCGCGGAAGCCGAGCATCGGGTTGTGCTCGGAGAGCTCGCGGATGCGGTTGCGGATCTTGTCCTCGCTGATGCCGGTGGCCGACATCACCTCGCGGATCTCCTCATCCGTGTGCGGCAGGAACTCGTGCAGCGGCGGATCGAGCAGGCGGATCGTGACGGGCAGGCCCGACATGATCGTGAACAGCTCGACGAAGTCCTGGCGCTGGTAGGGGAGGATCTTGGCGAGGGCCGCGCGGCGGCCTTCGGTGTCGTCGGCGAGGATCATCTCGCGCACCGCCACGATCCGGTCGCCCTCGAAGAACATGTGCTCGGTCCGGCACAGGCCGATCCCTTCCGCACCGAACTTGCGGGCGGCGCGGGCGTCGGCCGGGGTGTCGGCGTTGGTGCGCACCTTCATGGTACGGACCGCATCCGCCCACTCCATCAGCGCGGCGAAGTCGCCCGACAGCTCCGGCTGGAGCATCTTGACCTCGCCCTGGATCACCTGGCCGGTCGAGCCGTCGATGGTGATGACGTCGCCCGCCTTGAGCGTGACGCCGCCGACGGTCAGCGTCTGCGCCTTGTAGTCGATCCGAATCGAGCCGACGCCGGAGACGCAGGGCTTGCCCATGCCGCGGGCGACCACCGCCGCGTGGCTGGTCATGCCGCCGCGGGTCGTGAGGATGCCCTCGGCGGCGTGCATGCCGTGGATGTCTTCCGGCGAGGTCTCGATGCGCACGAGGATGCAGCGGCGCTCGGCCTTCTTGGCGGCTTCCGCGGCTTCCGAGTTGAACACGATCTCGCCGACCGCGGCGCCGGGCGAGGCCGGCAGGCCGGTGGCGATGACCTTGCGCTCGGCATTCGGGTCGATGGTCGGGTGCAGGAGCTGATCGAGCGCGCCCGGCTCGATGCGCTTGATCGCCTCTTGCCGAGAGATCAGGCCCTCGCCCGCGAGCTCGACGGCGATGCGCAGCGCCGCCTTGGCGGTGCGCTTGCCGTTGCGGGTCTGAAGCATCCAGAGCTTACCGCGCTCGATGGTGAACTCCATGTCCTGCATGTCGCGGTAGTGCTTTTCGAGGATCCCGTAGATCCGCGTAAGCTCGGCGAAGCTCTCGGGCATCGCCTTCTCCATCGAAGGCTTGTCGGACTTGGCCTCGATGCGGGCCTTCTCGGTGATGTCCTGCGGCGTGCGGATGCCCGCCACCACGTCCTCACCTTGGGCGTTGATGAGGAACTCGCCGTAGAGCGCGCTCTCGCCGGTGGAAGGGTTGCGGGTGAAGGCCACACCCGTGGCCGAGGTGTCGCCCATATTGCCGAACACCATGGCCTGGACGTTGACGGCCGTGCCCCAGCTCTCGGGAATCTGGTTCAGCTCGCGGTACTTCTTGGCCCGCGGAATCATCCAGGAATCGAACACCGCGCCGATCGCGCCCCAGAGCTGGTCCTCGGGCTTCTGCGGGAAGTCCGAACCGTGCTCGTCGCGGACGATCTTCTTGTAGACGCCGATCAGGTGCTTCCAGTCGTCGGCCTTCAGCTCGGTGTCGAGGTTAAGGCCCTTCTCTTCCTTATAGTGCTCCAGCGCCTCCTCGAAGGCGTGATGCTCCACGCCGAGAACGACGTTCGAGTACATCGTGATGAAGCGGCGGTAGGAATCGTAGGCGAAGCGCTCGTCGTCGGCGTCCTTCGCCATCGCCTCGACGGTGGCGTCGTTCAGGCCGAGATTGAGCACCGTATCCATCATGCCCGGCATCGAAGCGCGAGCGCCGGAGCGGACGGAGACGAGCAGCGGCTTGTCGGCATCGCCGAAGCGGCGGCCGGTGAGCGCACCCACCTTGTCCAGAGCAGCCTTCACCTCGTCGGCGAGCTCCGCCGGGTAGGTCTCGCCGTTCTGGTAGTAGTAGGTGCAGACTTCCGTGGTGATGGTGAAGCCGGGGGGTACCGGGAGACCGAGGTTCGACATCTCGGCGAGGTTGGCCCCCTTGCCACCGAGGAGGTTGCGCATCGACGCCTCGCCCTCGGCCTTGCCGTCACCGAAGGAATAGACCCATTTCGTCATCAGTCTCTCCGCTGGACGGATCCGGCGACCTGAGCGCCGCTCACGCGGGCGTGGCGCATCTCCTGTCGCAGTGCAAGGATAAGCTTCGTGCCACTCCTCGGTGAGGCGTGACGATGTGTCAGCTCTGTCAGAGCCTAGCGCGCTCGCCGAAAAAGGGGAGTGCGCCTGGCGCGGAAGAGCGCGGGACGGCCAAGGTTGCGCTGCAAAAAGCCGGTTCCCGCGGATCGCCGGGCAGCGCGAGCCTTCGCTTCTCCGGCAGTCGTAGCTCGCTCGCCGTCACGAGAAATGGCGCAGGACACCCAGACCGATCAGCCCGACGACGATCAAATAGATCGCGACGATGTAGTTCAGCAGCCGCGGCGCGATCAGTATCAAGATACCCGCCAGGATCGCGATGATCGGCTGAAGGTGCGAGATGGTGATGGTCATGGACGGGCGTTCGAGAGCGTTCCCGCGGCCAAGCTTGGCCGCAGGATAAGGACGCTCGACGAGCGCGGAAAGTTCCCCGACGCCGGCCGATCGGCCGAAGCCCTCGATCAGACGCGGTACTTGCCGCTGCGCTTGACCACCACGCGGGCGCCGACGGGCACGCGCTCGTAGAGATCGACGATGTCCTCGTTGAGCATGCGCACGCAGCCCGAAGACATCTGCTCGCCGATGCTCCAGGGCTCGTTGGTGCCGTGGATGCGGAAGAGCGTGTCACGGTTGCCATTGTAGAGGTAGAGCGCGCGCGCGCCGAGCGGGTTGTCGATGCCGCCCTTGCGCGAGCGTTCGATCCCGGGATTGAGCGAGACCATCGTCGTGGTCGGGCTCCAGTCCGGCCACACACCCTTGCGGCCGACCCGCGCGTCCCCCTTCCACGAGAAGCCGGCCTTGCCGACGCCGACGCCGTATTGAAGCGCGGTGCCGCCCTCCTGCACCAGGGCGAGCTGGCGCTTGTCGATGTCGACGACGATCGTCCCCGGCGCCTCGGGGCCGTTATAGGCGACCTCCTGGCGGCGGTATTTCGGGTCGATCCGCGACCGGTCGACCAGCGGCACGTCGAACGGCTTGTCGGGCATCGTGCCGATATACCAGGCCGCATCATCATCGCCGCCGGCCATAGGACCCGGCTTCGACGATTGGCAGGCCGCAAGCGGGACGAGGCAGAACGCGGCGAGCATCACGCGGCGGGTCGCCATCCGAACCGGGGTGAAGCCGGCCGTGCCGGCGGCATTCGTGCCGGCAGTCTTGGGGGCAGCCATGGCGGCTCCTGTCGCCGCCGCAGAGGGCGGGTTAGCGTTGTACATCATCCGCCATGACTACCCGCCTCAGGGTCGAACAGGTGTGACTTCAGGGCCGCATCGCGTGAGGAACGTTGCCGTCAGGCTGCCTCGTCGAGGGCAAGCGCCGCGTTATCTGCAGCGCACAACCGCGTGAGCCGGAGGGGAAGGATGCCCGAGACCGAGACCCAACTCGTCGACGAGGCTGGCGCCGCGATCGCGACGCTGGCGCCGGCGATCCATCTCGACCATTGCGTCATCCACGTCTCCGATTGGGAGCGCGCGACGGCCTTTTACCGGGACGTCTTGCAAGCCGAGGTGATCCCCTTCGGCAAAGGCGTGGTGTTTCGCTTCGGCGGCGTTCAACTCAACGTGCACGGCCCCGGCCAGATCGGCACGCCGCGCGCCCGCGAGCCCGTCATGCCCGGCGGCAGCGAGCTGTGCTTTCGCTGGTCCGGCACGATCGAGGAGGCGATGGCGCATCTCGCCGCCCACGGCGTCACGGTCGAGCTGGGTCCGGTCGAGCGCAAAGGCGCGGCGGGGCAGGGCGTGAGCGTCTACTTTCGCGATCCGGACGGCTCCCTCATGGAGTTCATCACCTATCCGACGCCCTGACCTTGACGCCGATCCCTCCACCGAGCGCGGAAGCCGGCCGTCCGCCCGGCGTCTCAGCGGGATCGGACCCGCCTGTTTCAGGCGTTGCCGATCCGCTCGGCCAAGCGCTGATTGGTCTGCTCCAGGCGCAGCGCGAGTTCACGCATCACGGCGATGCCGATCTGCGGAAACTGGGCGAGCAGCTCGATGAACACGTCGCGGTCGATCCGCAGGGCGGTCGTGGGCGTGTCGGCGATCACGGTCGCCGAGCGCGGCTGATCGGCCAGGATACCCATCTCGCCGAGGAGGGCGTTGGGCCCGAGCAGGGCGAGGCGCACGGGCCCCATCGGACCATCGATCGAGACGGCGGCGGACCCTTCGAGGATGAGGTAGGCGGCGTCGGCGGCCTCGCCGCGCGCGAAGAAGGTCTGTCCCGCCTCGAAATGCACCCGCTCACTGGTGAATGCGAGAAGCTTGAGACGCGACGGCTCGACCTCGCGAAACAACGGCACCTGCCGTAGCGACGTCACCTCGTTGTCGAGGGTCATGGATACACTCCGATCCGCCTGCAGGACTGCAGGCGGAAAGGCCCGCGGGTAGACGCACGGGCGGATCGTGTCAAAACCGCCGCGTCTTCCCATGCTGCAGGCGCAGCCAGCCGCGATGACGGGGGCGGCACATCGGTACGATAGTGCCGGTGCTCACGACTCGCGCCGGGTGGACAGCCCGAGCTCGCCGGAGCCCGGCGGGCCGCGCTTGGCGCTCGCGTTCGGCTGCGGCGAATCGACAGGCTCCTCGTTCGTCGTCGGCGTCAGGCTGTCTTCCGGCGCGGGCATGGCCGGCAGCGGCGACCTGTTCGGCTCGGGAAGACCAGAGACTCCGTCCGCCGGGGCGGGCTTGGCCATGAGTGAACGCTTTACCATATATCGGTTCGTCATCCCGGCTCCTGATGGTGCTGGACGGCCTGTGGAGACCTGTTCACAACTCCGCGCAATGCGCGGGTGAGAGCAGAGCTAACGTTTGGACGAAACAGGTGTTTCCCGGACCGCGGCCGCCGATACGGCCAAGGAACAATCGAAAGGGATGACGGTTGAGGAGGGTGTGAAGATTTTGCCTGAGGAGGCGCTGATGGCATCTGGTAATTCCACCTCGAAGCGAGGTTTCGCTTCCATGAATATCGAACGGCAGCGCGAGATCGCCAGTAAGGGGGGTCGTTCGGTGCCCGCCGAGAAGCGGTCTTTCTCGCAAGATCGTGAATTGGCCTCTTCGGCCGGCCGCAAGGGCGGTCAATCGACGGGCCGCACGGGCGAGGCTTAACCCGGCCGAGGCGGCTCCGGGCGCGTCGCGCGCTCGTCCGCCCGGCCCTTTGAAAATAGAAATATATTTCCAACTGCGGGCGCCTTCAGGCGTCTGTTTGTTTTTATGCCCGCTCTCGGACCATCGTATCGGCACGTGCCAATTCGCGCCATTTGACGACGAGGTCTTCGAATACCTGGAGTTCGGCCTCGTCGAGTTGGCCTAAGGTTCGCGTGACATAGGCGGCCTGCGCGGCGATCCCTCGGGCTGCGATCTCAGCCCCCGCTGGCGTGAGATGAAGCGCGTGAGAACGGCGATCACCGGGAATCGGACGGCGCTCGACGAGTCCGGCTTCGACCAGACGATCGATCAAACCCGATACATTGCCTTTCGTGACATAGAGACGCGCCGCCAGTTCCTGCTGCGTCAGCCCTTCGCGCTCACTCAAAGTCGACAGCACGTCGAATTGCGGGATCGACAGGCCGAGTTCTCTCAGTTCGCCGGCCACGGCAGCCGTGACGCGCCGACTGAGACGGATGAACCGGAACCAGACCCGCAGGGGATCTACGGGTTCGGCGCTCGACGCGGGACGGGCTTGACGCTCGGACATGTCCGTCCAGCTTGTAGCAGAGGGATTTACGCCGGGCAGCCGAGTGGCGCGGTTCACCCCCAACCTGTAGACTGCTCGGCAGCTAATCCGCACCTCGTATCCTATCTCGCATCTCCAGGGTCATGCGTCGTCAGCTTCTCGATGAACCGGTGACGCGGGCCGGCCGCTATGCGCGGACGCTGGCCCTGTTCTCCCTGATCGTCACCGCCATGGCGGTCCTGATCGTGCGCAGCCCATCGGCCGAGCCGACGCCGGCCCTTGCCGTGCTTGGAAGCGGGATCATCCTCTCCGTGGTCGCCGTGGCCTTCGCCTTGTTCGCGATGGTGCGGGTTTGGCGTGACGGCGCGGGCGGGCTCGGCGCCGCTGTCGGCGGCCTCTTCCTGGCAAGCCTCGTCCTGGCCTATCCGGCCTATGCCGCGCTCAAGGGTGTGCGCCTGCCCACCCTCACCGACGTCTCAACGGACACGGAGCGCCCGCCGGCCTTCTCGCGCTCGCGGCTGGCCTTTGCCGCCCGCGACGGCCGCTACCCGCCAGAGCCCGGACCGGCGACACGGGAGGCGCAGCGGGCGGCCTATCCGCAGATCGCGCCGCTGACCCTCGACGTGGAGGCCGACGAAGCCTTCGAGCTGGCACGCAAGGCGGCGGTGAACCGCAAGTGGCAGATCATCGAAGCGATCCGGCCCGGCGGACGGATCGGCAACGGCCGCATCGAGGCCGTGGCCCATACCCGGATCCTGAACCTGCCCGCCGACATCACGGTGCGGGTGCATCCGCGGGCGGACGGCGCCCGCATCGACGTGCGCTCGGCCTCCCGGAT
The DNA here is from genome assembly GCF_021117295.1 of Methylorubrum sp. B1-46. Classification (NCBI taxonomy): domain Bacteria; kingdom Pseudomonadati; phylum Pseudomonadota; class Alphaproteobacteria; order Hyphomicrobiales; family Methylobacteriaceae; genus Methylorubrum; species Methylorubrum sp. B1-46. The sequence continues at coordinate 3,128,480 of NZ_CP088247.1, forward strand.
CGGCGATCGCGATTTCGGCGACAACGCCGACCGCATCCGCTCCTACCTGGACGAGGTCGCCAACCTCGCCATCGCCCTGAAGTAGCCGGCGCCGGTCCGCGCCGTGCGGCCCCTCAGGCGGGCCGGAACGATCCCCCGAGCAGAGGCGGCCCGTCGGTGACGGCGAGGCCACGCTCCACCAGATCCTCGAGATGGGCGAAGACGGACAAGGCTGCCGCACCGCGCAGGTGCGGCGCGAGGCCTTGGTAGACGGTGCCGACGATCGCCGCGATGTCGTGATCGCCCGCCTCGAGCCGGGCGCGGATTGCCGCCTCGCGCTGGCGGCGGTGGGCGGCCAGCCCCCGCACGAAGCGGCGCGGATCGCGCACCGGCCCGCCATGACCCGGCCAGTAGAGCGTCTCACCGCGTTCGCGCAGGCGATCCAGCGATTCCATATAGGCCCGCATGGACCCGTCGGGCGGCGCGACGATAGAGGTCGACCACGCCATCACATGGTCGCCGGAGAACAGCACGTTCTCTTCGGGAAGGGCGAAGGCCAGATGGTTCATGGTGTGGCCGGGGGTTGCCACCGCGGTCAGCGTCCACCCGTCGCCGGTCAGGCTCTCGCCATCCGCCAATTCCCGGTCGGGCCGGTGCTCGCGGTCCGCGCTGGCATCGAGGGCGGGCAGTTCGTTCTCGGCAAGCTGCCGCGCGGCCCGGTGCGGGCCGCAGCCGACGATCGGCGCGCCCGTGCGCGCCTGAAGCAGGCGCGCGCCCGGAGAATGGTCGCGGTGGGTATGGGTCACGACGATGGAAGCGACTCGCTCGCCCTCCAGTGAGGCCAGCAGTCCCTCGATATGCGCCGCCTCGGCCGGTCCCGGATCGATCACCGCCACCCGGCCGTGCCCGACCACGTAGCTGCAGGTCCCGGTCGCGGTGAAGGGGCCGCCATTGGGGCAGATCCGCCGCCGCACGAGGGGGCTCAACGTCTCGGTCCGCTCAGGCGCTGGCAGAGCGCTCTCGAAGCCGGGAGAGGGGTCTTGCGCGTCCGCGGACGGTTCACTCATGGGGACGACTTCAAACGACGACGGTGGCGCCCGCCTACGACAGCGCGGCGCTTTCGCCAACTCGCGGCCTGACCTCCAAGGCGGCGATCAATGCCCGAACGGCGAGGCCGCCACCACGCGGACCGGGACGAACCCCTCGCCGCGCGAGACGACCGGCGCGAAGCCCGTGGAGGCCATGTCGGTCCGCAGCTTCATGGTTTGCGCTTCGGCCACGCGCAGGCGGCGGGCTCCGGATCGCGAAGCGCGCAGCACCTCCTGGAACGCGGCTTGCGCCGTATCGCGACGCAGGGCTCCGACCCGCTCCTCGATGGCCCCGCGGCCGCGCTGACTCAGGGCCGCGACCCGGTAATCGACGAGCTTCGGCCCCGCGCGGGAGAGGCTGGCGACGAGATCGGCGCCCTCTTCCGAGGCCACTACATCGCCTGGGCGCAGGGTGCGGTCGTCGGCCAGAGGTATCAGCGGTCCCGCAACACCCGACGGCTGGCACGAGCAGTTCTCGACGCGGGTGCGGCGATAGAGATTGGCCGAGGCGGTGCGCAGGTAAGGTCGGCCGTCGAGACCGGCCGATTGCTCCATCTCGAACCGTCCCGGCGCCAAGGTGAACAGGTCGGTCTGCGCATTCGGGCAGGCAGCGGCGCAGGCGGCCGCGTGAACGGCAAGATCTGCCCGCGCCTGCAGGCGGCCCAGGGGAAACACGTAGCCGTCGCAGCGGCGCACGCAGACGGTCCGCGTTCCGGCGGCGAAAGCGGCGGCGGAGACTACCGCCCGCTCCCGGCGGCTTGGCCGCACCGGACGTCCATCGAGGCGCGGCGTGCGCTGTACGAAGCGCTGCCCGGCGGCGGGCCGGGTATCGGGCAGCGATGCGTAACGACGGGGCGCCCTGGGCACGGACCTCGCGACGGGCTCGGGGGCAGCCCCTGCACCAGGGAAGATCGCTTCGAACAATCCGTTGAATAGCCCGCGCTCGGAAGCCCGCACCATTGTCGCCGCACTCGTCGCGCCGATGCCGATCAGCAGGCCAACGACGGCAGCTGCGAGGAAGCGTCGGCGCGGCCACCGGGTTGGCGGCACCGGGGCCCGACCGGCGGCGCCTCTCGCCATCGACGTTCCAGGCTTACGCTTGCCGAACTCCATCCCCGCCGCCCCTTCGCTCCGGCGCGTGCGAGTGTGTCCGCTCTCGAAGCAAGACCAGCCGAACGGATCGCCCGGCTCTCAGCTAGGCCGCTGGTCGTGGTGGTGACAATTTCGGAAGACCACGCAGATACGGGCGAAAGGCGTCGTCTTGCACGGGGAATTAGCTTTTCCCTCTGGGAAGAGACCGAAGATCAGACGCGTTCAGGCCAGCGCGGCACCACGTCCAAACCGGCGACCGTGCGGCGATCGGCGGACCGTCGAATGCCAAGAAAAAAGCGCCGCCCGAAGGGACGACGCTGAGATTGATCGCCTCACAGCGATCGAAGAAATGGGTCAACGGCGTGGCTGCCTGCCTCAGCGGCGGCGAGCGGATTTCACCCGGACGGGAACAGGCTGCAGGACCGGCTGCGGCGCGAGCGACGACACGAGTCGGGCGGCGGCCTCCAAGACAGCTTTCACCTGTGCAGCACCGGGAACTAAGGGCTTTTTCTGTGCGGGCACGCCAGAGGCCTCCTTCACATCATCAAGTCTGGTCGTCGTCTTACCGTAAGATGGTGACGAACGGCCGGCTTTGCCAGTCGGTTCCGAGAGCCTGCGACCGTCGCACGCGGTTCGTAATAAACTCTTCACGCCATCGTGGCGGCAAAAGGAACTTGCGGCGAAAACTTGGCGTTATTGCTTCCAAGAGGCGGCGGCACGGGCCGCGCCAGTTGTTGGAAGGAAGTTCGACATGCTCGGGTGGGCAGTTACGTTCCTGGTGGTTGCCCTCGTTGCAGCCCTGCTGGGCTTCGGCGGCATCGCCGGCACGGCCATGGAGGCCGCCAAGCTCGTGTTCTTCGTCGCAATCGTCCTGTTCGCGATCTCGGCCGTCATCGGCCTGATGCGCGGCCGTTCGACGACCTTGTGACCCTCGCCTGACAAACGAGCCGCCCCGATCCCGGGTGCGGCTCGAACCGTTCGACCGGCATCACGAGACAGCGTCAGGGGCCGCTCGGCTCCCCCGTTTTCGGCCCGTCATCCTCAAGCCGCGCGATCAGATCGCGGAAATGGTCGGGGATTGGCTGCTGCACGACGGAATCGTACATCGCGCGCAGGTGGCTTCCGATGCGACGCTGCGTCTGGTCATTCAGACCGTTGTCGCCACGCACCCGAGTGGGCCGGTCCCCGGAAGGGAACGTGCCGGCCGGCTCGTCCTCGTTCATGCTTCTAAGATCCCCTTGCCGCCACATCCGCCGCGATTGTCTTGCAGCTTGACATGAGTCATGGCTGCAGCAGCAACGCGGCCATGCGGCCAGGGTTCCGCATGGGCCAGGAACGGACGTCGAGCCCCCGCGTTAGGGGCGCATCGATAACGAAGAGCGAAGAGGCTCAGGGGAACTCATGTCGACAGCACAACTGGTCGTGCAGCACCTTCCGTACCTGCGCCGTTATGCGCGCGCGCTCACGGGCAGTCAGGTGGCCGGCGACGCCTACGTCGCCGCGACACTCGAAACGCTGGTCAACGAGCCTGAGACCCTGGGTCGCAGCACGAATGTCAAGGCCGACCTCTTCCGCGTCTTCACGCGGATCTGGAACTCGCTGTCCGTCAATGGTCACAGCGATCAGGTGCAGCACGACCTGCCGGCCGAAGTCCGGCTCGGCCAGATCACGCCACTGCCGCGTCAGGCCTTCCTGCTTTCATGTCTCGAAGGCTTCTCCGAGGAAGATGCGGGCGTGATCCTCGACGTGGACGTGAACAAGGTGCGCGATCTCGTGGACGAGGCGGGACGCGAACTCGCGGCCGACATGGCGACCGAGATCCTCATCATCGAGGACGAGCCGCTCATCGCCATGGATCTCGAAGCCCTGGTGGAAGGGCTCGGACACAATGTCATCGGCGTGGCGCGCACCCGGAGCGAGGCGGTCAAGATCGCCTCCGAGAGCAAACGTCCCGGCCTGATCCTCGCCGACATCCAGCTCGCCGACGGCTCGTCGGGCCTGGATGCGGTCAACGATCTACTGAAGACCTTCGAAGTGCCGGTGATCTTCATCACGGCCTACCCGGAGCGCTTCCTCACCGGCGAGCGGCCCGAGCCGGCCTTCCTTATCGCCAAGCCGTTCCAGCCCGCCAACGTCTCGGCGGTGATCAGTCAGGCGCTGTTCTTCCAGCAGAGCGCGCGCCGCCGTGAGGCGCACAACGCCTGAGCCGACTTCCGACGCTTTCGAAAGGGCGCTGGCCGCAAGGCCGGTGCCTTTTTTCTTGGCAGCACCCGAGGCTCTCGGAGCGACCCACGCCCATCCCAGCCGCACGCCACTCGAGCAAGAAAAAACGGGCCGGACCATTGTCCGACCCGTGAAGAGGTTCCGGCCGATGCACAAGGGGAATGCGGGGAGGACCAGGTGGCCGGGTGCTTCATCAACGAATGTCGGCCGCCTGAGTTCCGGAAGCCACACCGAAACGCCGGTTTTCCATCCACAGGTGCCTTTATGCCACGTCCATGCCGATTCGCCGTCTCGGGGTACCAAGCCAGAGAGATCAGCGATTGAGGCAATAATACTGACTTGATCCGAAGCGGGACAGTGAAGGAACCGGCGATCCGAAAGCAGCGTTGTGCTAACAACCTGTCAAGCTCCCATCGGAGATCGCAAAGATGCTTCGGACCGGCTTCGTCCTCGGTGTGAGTGTTCCCGCTGCGATCCTGACCCTGATTCTGCTGCCGGCCGTGCGGCAGGAGGCGGATGCGATGGGCGCTCCGACCGCTCCGCGCCTCGCCTACGAGACGCCCGCAACGCCCCTGCCGGGCATGCGCCCCTACTCCACGGCCCTTTCCCCGATCCATGTCGCGACGGCTCCGCGCCCGTCAACGCGCACGGAGACCGTGCCGACCCGCTCGGCGCAGGAGGAGCTTCCGGCAAAGCCCCGCCGCCTGACGAAGGAAGGCTGCGAGATCCCGCTTAGCTCTCTCGTCGGACCCGAGGCACGCCGCATGGTGCCCGGCCGCTGCATGACCTGATCGATCCGGGTCGGTCGGACATCAGGCCGGCTGGGAGACCTTCTCCACGTCCGCGGTCGGTCCCGCCGGCCCCATCCGCTCGCGCGCCACGAGCCGATCGCCCGGCGCGAAGGTGCCCAGCGGCACGTCACGGTCCGGCAGGACGACTGTCGTCAGCGCGTTGACGTGGACGAGCACGTAGCGCCTCTGCGGCAGCGAGGCCGCCGCCCATCGCCGCAACTGGTCATGATAAGGCGCACGCTTCCACGCACCCGCCTGGCCTGGATCGACCTGCACGTTCAGGAACCGCGTCACCGGGTCGAGGCTGAGCACCATCTTGGCCCGGTCCGGCCGCCACTCGGGCCCGATCCAGGCTTCCGTCATCCAGAGGCAGTGGAAGGCCCGGCAATGGTCGGGCCGCTCCGCGTGGATGCCGCATCCGCCGCCCGTACGGACATGCCGGCACCACCGTCCCGCCGGACTCTCGACCGCGGGCACGTCGTAGACCTTGCAGCAGAGCGTGCAGGGACCGCAGGCACGGCCCGGAGCGGGTGCGGCGACGAAGGTGGCCGGATCGAGCATCGCGAGCGGTCGTTGCGTCTTCGTGGAAAGCGGGCGGCGCCTTCCTGAGGGAGATTGCGGCCGTTAGTGTGGCGGCGCTGCCGGCGCATCCTGTCGGCGTAGTCTTTACGGCTGCCGCATCATGCTGTCGAACATCGCCGCCCGCGACGTCGAGACCCTGATCCACCCCTACACCAACCTCTCGACCTTCCGCGAGACCGGTCCCCTGGTGCTGGAACGGGGTCACGGCGTCTGGGTCTACGACACCGACGGGCGTCCTTACCTCGAAGGCATGGCCGGGCTGTGGTGCACCGCCCTCGGCTACGGCAACGAGGAACTGGTCGAGGCCGCCGCCGAGCAGATGGGTCGGCTGCCCTTCGCGCACCTGTTCTCGGGCCGCAGCCACGATCCGGCGATCGAGCTGGCCGAGACGCTCAAGGAGCTGATGCCGGTTCCGACCTCGAAGATCTTCTTCACCTCGTCGGGCTCGGAGGCCAACGACGCGCAGGTCAAGCTGCTCTGGTACATGAACAACGCGCTCGGGCGCTCCCGCAAGAAGAAGATCATCGCCCGCAGGAAGGGCTATCATGGCGTGACCGTCGCCACCGCCTCGCTCACCGGACTTCCCGCTAACCACGCCGACTGGGACCTGCCGATCCCAGGCTTCCTGCACGCCGCATGCCCGCACCATTACCGCGGCGCCGAGGCCGGCGAGACCGAGGAAGCCTATTCGCAGCGCCTCGCCGCGGAGCTCGAGGCGCAGATCCTTGCCGAGGACCCCGACACCGTCGCCGCCTTCTTCGCCGAGCCGGTGATGGGCGCCGGCGGCGCCATCGTGCCGCCCGCCGGCTACTTCCCGGCGATCCAGGCAGTGCTCGACCGCTACGACGTGCGCGTCGTCGCCGACGAAGTGATCTGCGGCTTCGGCCGCCTCGGCACGTGGTTCGGCAGCGAGGCGCTCGGGATGCGTCCGCACACCCTGTCCTTCGCCAAGGCGTTGACCTCCGGCTACCTGCCGCTCGGCGGCATCAGCATCGACGAGCCGCTCTACCGAGCGATGCTGGACGAGAGCGTCAAGCTCGGCGGCTTCGGCCACGGTACCACCTATTCGGGCCACCCGGTCGCCTGTGCGGTCGCCAACCGCGCGCTCCACATCTATCGGCGCGATCGCATCGTCGAGCGCGCCGCCGAGCAGGCCCCGCATTTCCAGGCGGCCCTGGCGCGGCTGGCCGATCACCCGCTGGTGGGCGAGGCGCGCGGCATGGGGCTGATCGGCGGCATCGAGATCGTGGCCGACAAGCCCTCAAAACGCCAATTCGAGCCGAAAGCAGCCGTGGCGGCGCGCTGCGTCACCTTCGCCCAGGATGAGGGATTGATCGTGCGCTTCCTGGCCGGAGACCGCATCGCCGTCTGCCCGCCGCTGGTGATCGAGCCGGACGAGATCGACACCCTGTTCGAACGCCTGACCCGCGCCCTCGACCGCACGGCGGCCTGGATCGCCCAGGAAGGCCTGCAGCCCGGCCCGGCAGCGTGAAGGCCCGAGCCCTCGGAGCTGGGATCAAGTCGCCGGCTCTTCGGATGTAAATCGACAGAGGGCGTTGCAAGACGGGCTATAGTGCAGTGCACTAACGCGTGGCTGAAAAGTGACGCGGCCCGTTGCCCGATTTGTCGGCCTGCTCGAATGTCCGGCATTTCGGCTGCCTTAAGCTTCCGTTCATGTCACCGGATGGATCAAGGATCAGTCGGCATCTTCTCAATCTTGCCACGACGAAGGTGTGTAACGGGCGTCCTCGCCCCGCAAGCGAGGTATGAGACCCAGTCGATGCGGCCGCACACCGGCCGTCCCGAAGCGCAAACAGGACAGGACCCATGTACGCCCCCAGCCGAACCCCGACCTTCGCGGCAGAGCCGGGCAGCGCCGCCCCGGTGACCGTGGCCGGGGATCGCGAGAGCTTCCGCCCCGTGGCCCTCCCGGCGCTGGCCGCCGCCGTCCATGTGAGCCGCAGCGCGGTCAAGGCGTCCCGCGCCAAGCCGGAAGCCCGGAACGCCTTCCGCTTCGTACATGAGGACGAGCCCGTCGACTGAGGCTCGGCGCCGCCGCGGCCCCGTCGGCTCCGGCGGCATGCGCATGCTCCCGACCCGCAGGCAGGTTCTGGGCGGTTTCGGCGCCTCGGCGCTGACGTTTGGCTCGGGAGGCGCTTACGCGTTCCTCGTCGAGCCGCGTTTCCGGCTCGCCCTGACGCGCTACAGCCTGACCCCGCCGGGCTGGGACCCCGACCTGCGCCTTCGCATCGCCGTGCTCGCGGATCTCCATGTCGGCGAGCCGTACATGCCGCTCGACCGCGTCGCCGAGATCGTCGCGGCGACAAATGCCCTGGCGCCCGACCTGATCCTCCTGCTCGGCGATTATCCGGCGGGACGGAAGGTGACGTGGCACCGGGTTCCGCTTTCCGATTTCGCGCGGCTCGCCGAGGGGCTGCGCGCTCCGCTCGGGACCTACGCCGTCCTCGGCAATCACGATTGGTGGGACGACCACGCGGCGATGCTGGCGGGTAGGGGACCGGTTGAGGTCCGCAGCCTGCTCGAAGCCCGCGGCATCCCGGTCCTGGAAAACGATGCGGTGCGGCTCATCCAGGGCGGCCGACCGTTCTGGATCGCCGGCCTCGCCGACCAGGAGCCGTTTCTGCCGATCGGCAGCCGCCGCAGCCTCGCCGACATTCCGGCCACGCTCGCGCAGGTGACCGATTCGGCGCCGGTGATCCTGATGGCGCACGAGCCCGACATCTTCGTGAAGATGCCGGACCGCGTCTCGCTGACGCTGTCGGGCCATACCCATGGCGGCCAGATCCGCGTGCTCGGCTACTCGCCGCTGCTGCTCTCCCGCTACGGCCAGCGCTTCGCCTACGGCCACGTGGTCGAGGAGGGGCGCCACCTGATCGTCTCCGGGGGCCTCGGCGTCAGCCGGGTGGGCGTCCGGCTCGGCGTGCCGCCGGAGATCGTGCTGGTCGAACTCGGCGGCGTGCCCTTCGCCTGATTGCCCCTCTATCCGGTTGTCCGCGCATCGTCCCGAACGCAGGTGGCCACCTTTCGGGACGATGCTCGATCCTCTCGTTCGCGCATCGTCTTTTCCCGAAAGCCGGTGGCTACCTTTCGGGACGATGCTCGATCCTCTCGTTCGCGCATCGTCTTTTTCCCGAAAGCCGGTGGCCACCTTTCGGGACGATGCGCTTGCCCTCATCCCTTCTGCGATGCCGAGGTGCCGACATGCAGGAAGCTGCGCTCGCCGGTCGCGGCTTCCGCCACCTGCTGGATCGTGTCGAGAAGATGGGCGATCGGGCGCGGCCCCGCATGCGGGGCTAGGGCGTCCGGCGCGACCCGGCGGGCGGCGGTGCGCCCGGCCCGGAGCTGCGCCTCGCTGAGGACATCGAAACTACGGCCGACTCGTCGGTTCATGGCTCTCTCCCCTGAACCCGACCGTGATGCGGCCATGGTAAACGAGGCGTTAACGATCACAGCACGAGGCGGTAGCGGCAGAAATCGTCAGCTGCGACGAAGCGCTCGTAGAGCCGCCGGGCCTGCACATTCCCGCTCTTCGTGTGCCAATAGAGACGCGACCAGCCCCGCGCCGTCCCCAGCGCGACGAGATCGGCGATCAGCGCCCGGCCGATCCCGGCACCGCGCGCCTCGGGAGCGACGAAGAGATCCTCCAGGTAGCAGATCGGCGCGGTGGTCCACGTCCCCTCGTGCAGAACGTTGACCGTCATGCCGACGAGGCTCCCGTCCGCCTCCGCGAGACGGGCGAAGACCGGCGAGGCCGGATCGAGGATGCGCCGCCACGTTGCGGCGGTCACCGCCTCGGCGAGATCCTCGCCGTAGAAAGCGAGGTAGCCCGCCCAGAGCCGACGCCAGCCGCTCTCGTCGGCGGCAGCGGGATCCCGGATCGTCATGGCGCCCTCCGTGCCGCATCCTCGGCCCAGAGATGAATCGCGGCATAGGCGCGCCAGGGTCGCCATGCTTCCGCGCGGCCGAGAAGTCCGGCGCGGCTCGGCCGCCCGGCACCGGTATCGAGGGCGCGCATCAGCCCGACATCGCCTGCCGGGAAGGCGTCGGCCTGCGCCATCGCTCGCATGGCGACGTAGTGCGCGGTCCACTCGCCGATGCCAGGCAGGGCCTTGAGCCGGCCGACTGTCTCGTCGAGCCGACCGCCCGGTGCGAACAGGTCGGGCGTCGCCCGCATCGCCGTCGCAAGCCCCTGGATCGCCCGGCCGCGGGCGCGGGGCATGTTGAGCACGAGCGAGATCTCGGCCTCGACGAGCTGCTCCGGCGTCGGAAACAGGTGGGTCAGGCCCGGTTCGGCGCTCTGCTCCTCCGGTGTGAGGGGGGTGCCGAAGGCGGCCACGAGGCGACCGGCGAGGCGCGTGGCGGCGGCGACTGAGACCTGCTGCCCGAGGATCGCCCTCACCGCCAGTTCGAACGCGTCGAAGGCCCCCGGCATGCGCAGGCCGGGCCGGCGCGTCACGAGGGCGGCGGTGAGCGGGTCGCGCCCGAGGCCACGAGTGATCGCCCGCGGGTCGGTGTCGAGATCGAACATCGCCCGAACCCGCGCCAGGACGGCGCCACGGGCGTGCTGCGCATCGAAGCCGCGGATGCGCACCGACAGGGCGTCGGCTTCAGGCATGACAGACAGCGTGCCACGCCGCCCCTCGAGGCTAAACGTGCGGGCGTAGCGGCCTGGGGTCACGATCTCGACGCCGGGACTCGCATGATCGGCGAAGAAGCGTTCGAGATGCGCCCAATCGTAGGGCGGTCGCACCGCGAGCACAACATGCGCGTCGGCTTCGCGTGTCGTCGGGAGAGAGGCGAGCGTCATCGTTCAGGGTACAACAGCACGGCACGAAGGTCGAAGCCACTCTCCGGCGGGGCTCAGCCGCGTGCAACCGGTTCGGTGCTCTCGAACTCGGCGGTATCGCCCACGAGATCGGTCAGCGACACGGCCAGGAGGCGCGCGTCCTTCAGATGCAGGGTCGCATCGGGCGTGAGCCAGAGCGGGTGCAGGGCGCTGTGTCGGCCGGTCACGCTGCCATGGGCGCGGACGATGCCGTCCCGCCGCTCCACGACGAGCTTGTAGCGAACCTTGACCGGCGCGATCCCTTCCGCGGACAGAGCGCCGCGGCCGCTCTGAACCTGGAGAACTTCGTTCGGCTCGAACATCAGGCGGGCGACCGCAACCGGGAAGGAAAGGCAAAATGGTTTGCCACTTAATCCCGAATTACGTCACCCTTGTTCCGCCGCCAAGATCCGGCGGTAACACACGCGGACGTCTTAAACGCCTTTTAGGACGTTCCGCGAGGTACCGGAGAGCCCGCGATGGAGCAGGCTCGCGCGACACGATGCGGTTACGTCAGCTCGCGCACAGTCACCCGGCCGCGCTCCACTGAAAGCGCCATTCGCCCGTGCTTGAGCGCGAGGGCCTTGTCCCCGAACAGGCTGCGGCGCCAGCCCTGAAGCACGGCCACGTCCGCCGCGTCATCCTCGGCCAGGGCTTCCAGATCGTCCACGGTGGCGATGATCTTGGGTGCCACGCCCTCGGCCTCGGCCACCGCTTTGAGCAGCACCTTGAGGAGATCCACCAGCGCGCCGCTGCCGCCGCCGCGCGAGCGGCTGCGCTCCGGCAGCGCGATCTGCGACAGATCGCGGGCGAAGCCCCGCTCCACGGCGGCAAGGATTTCGGTGCCGGTACGCGAGCGCTCGAAGCCGGCGGGAATGGTGCGCAACCGCCCCAACGCCTCGACGCTGCGCGGCCCGGCGGTGGCGATGTCGATCACCGCCTCGTCCTTCAGAATGCGGCCGCGGGGCACGTTGCGACTCTGCGCCTCCGCCTCGCGCCAACCGGCGACTTCCATCAGAACCGCGATCTCGCGCGGCTTGCGCATCCGGCCCGCGAGCCGGCGCCAAGCCTGGGCCGGTTCCGCCTGGTAGGTCTCGGGCGAGGTCAGGACCGCCATCTCCTCATCGAGCCAGAGGCCGCGATCCGTGCTCAGCAGTTCGGCCGCCAGCACCTGATAAATCGTCACGAGGTGGGTGACGTCGGAGAGGGCGTAGGCGAGCTGCGCCTCGGAAAGGGGGCGGCGCGACCAGTCGGTGAAGCGGGAGGACTTGTCGATGCGCGCCTTGGCGACATCGTTGACGAGCTGCTCGTAGGAGACCGAGTCGCCGTAGCCGCAGACCATGGCCGCGACCTGCGTGTCGAAGAACGGGTGCGGCAGGAGCCCGCCCAGCAGCCAGATGATCTCCAGATCCTGGCGGGCCGAGTGAAACACCTTCACGGTGCTCTCGTCGGCCATCAGGTCGAAGAACGGCTTGAGATCGAGATCTTTCGCGAGCGGATCGACGAGACAGGCGAAGCCGTCCGGAGCCGCCATCTGAATCAGGCAGAGCTTCGGATAATAGGTCGTCTCGCGCATGAACTCCGTATCGACGGTGACGAAGGGCTGCGCGGCGAGCCGGGCACAGGCGTCGGACAAGGCCTGCGTTGCGGAGATCAGTTCCATGAACCGGCTATACCGAAGGTCTCGCGTGATCGCGAGACGACGGGAGGCCTCTTGTCCCCACGCGATTGCAGCGAAGCGGGAAAACTTCGCCCGTTCAGGCCGCTCGGCGGGGCTTATGCGCCTTCCGCTGCGTCTCGGCGCGCGCCAGCAGCCAATCGAGGATGCCGGCCTCGATGCGCGTGCCGGAAGCGGGCTCGGTCAGCCGCCGGATGCGATCCGCGCGCAAACCGCGATAGAGGCCGTGCGCCCGGTCGGTTCCGCCGAGCAGCGTGCGGCCGGGCCCGAGCTTCAGCTCGCGCGCGTCCAGGGTGCGCGTGGTCCAGGCGCCGCGAGCATCCTCGTAGACGACCTCGAACGTTCCTTCGATGGGAAGCGTCCGCCAGAGGTCTCGCGCCGCGCCGGCAGGCGCCGGCGCAGCCGGGCGGCGGGCCCGGAGACCGGGCGCCTTGGTGGGGTGAAATTCTCGAAATTCCATGGACTTGATATGGGATTGACCCCTGTTTTCCACAAGCGCGTGCAAGGCTCCGCGGTGCCGTCATGACGCGGTGCGAAAACGAACTTTGCCTTCGATATCGGATTGTATCCGGGCTAAGGTCACGCTTGGCGGGGACGAGCGGAAAACGGTTCGCGGGAGAGGCGGAAATGGGTGAGACACGGTTCCGAGCGGCGCGTCGGGCGCTCGCGGGGATGCTGGTTGCGGTTGTTTGCGTCGTCCTCCCTCCGCTGCCCTCGCAGGCCCAGACCTTCCAGACCGCGGCCATCCACGCGATCCTGATCGACGCCGAATCCGGCTCGGTCCTGTTCGAGAAGGCCGCCGACGAGCCGTTTTCTCCGGCGAGCATGGCCAAGCTGATGACCGCGGAACTCGTGTTCCGCGCCATCAAGGAGGGGCGCCTGTCCATGGACACCGAATTCACGGTAACCGAGGACGCGTGGCGCCGCGGCGGGGCAGGGGGCGGCGGCTCCTCGATGTTCGCGCAGGTGAACAGCCGCATCAAACTCTCCGACCTGCTGCGCGGGCTGATCGTACAATCGGGCAACGACGCGGCGATCACCATCGCCGAGAACATGGCCGGCACCGAGGAAGCCTTCGCCGGGATGATGAACCAGCGCGCCAAGGAGATCGGGCTGACGCGCTCGACCTTCCGCAACGCGACCGGTTACTCGGCCCCCGACCAGAAGGTGACGGCCCGCGACATGGCGCGGATCGCCCAGTACCTGATCGACAATTATCCGGAATTCTACAAGATCTACTCCGAGCGTGAGTTCACCTGGAACAAGATCAAGCAGCAGAACCGCAACCCGCTCCTCACCCTCGACATCGGCGCCGACGGCCTGAAGACCGGCTATCTCGAAGAATCGGGCTACGCGCTCACCGGCTCGGCGGTGCAGAATGGCCAGCGGCTGATCATGGTCGTCTCAGGGCTGAAGACCGCCCGCGACCGCGCGGCGGAGACCCGCAAGATGATGGAATGGGGTTTTCGCGCCTTCGAGCCGCGGCAGGTCTTCGCCGCGAACGAGACCGTGGCTGATGTCTCCGTCTTCGGCGGCGAGAAAGGCTCGGTGCCGGTGGTGGCCAAGAAGCCGGTGCGCCTGCTCCTGCCCCGCGGCGCCACGGACCGCGTCACGGCCAAGGTCGTCTACCAGGGGCCGCTCGTCGCGCCGGTCGAGCAGGGCCGCGAGGTGGGCCGTCTGCGCGTCACCCGCGGCGATGCCGTCGCGCTCGAACAGCCGCTCTATGCCGGCGAGACCGTGGAGGCCGGCACCCTGTCGCAGCGGGCCCTCGACGCGGCGCTGGAGGTCGGCACCGATCTCGTCCGCCGCGCCTTCGATAAGGCCAAGGGCGGCAACGGCTCGGGCGGAACCTCGGCAGCCGGGGCGGCGAACGGCAATTCCTGAGACCGGTCGCGTTCGATTGTTTTGAACCGGCCGCCGTTTCCGTCGGCGAAGCGATCCGGCCGCGCGACCCTCTCCGGAGATGGCGCGCCCTGGGATCGCTTCGGCTTCGCCTCGCGATGACGGCCAAAGGAGCCGTTGCGATCGATCGGAGGCAGGAAAAATCGGTCCGTCAGGCCGTTACGGCGCCGCCGACGCGTTCGACGGCGCGTAGGCGCGGATGCCGAGGGGCAGGTCCGCTCCGGGCCGTCGGACAGAGTCGGAGACCGCGTTGTGGCGGGTATCGTCTTTGCCCGGACGCGGGTCCGCACTCGCGCGCACGCTCACCGCATTCCACGGACCGGTGATCTCGAACAATGTGGCCGCGGGCGCCGCACCATCGGCCGAGGCATCCACCCGCGGCTTGATCTCGGCCCGAGCCTGGAAGCGACGGTCGGCCAAGGCGATCCGGCCGTTCAGCGAAGCACCGAGGGTTCGGGAGGCGAGCCGGCCCTCGACGATCTCGCCGACGCCGTCGGCGAACAGCAGCGTCACGGCAGCCTTCTCGAACGGCGTGCGCCCGTTGCGCCGCGCCAGCGCCCCCGGCGCCATCGCCCCGCCACGGTGGATCACATCGGCAAGGTCGAGCCCGGACAGGGCACCGTCCTCGCTCTCGAGGGCAAGCCGACCTGAAACGGAGCGGGCCGCAGCCCCGATATCGTGGCCGGCGGCCTCCAGGACGAGGCTCCCCCGCGTCGCCCCGACCATCCAGCGGGACTGCCCGATCTCGTCCATGAGACCACCGAGATCGAGCCCGTCGAAGCTTCCCTGTGCCTTGATCCGGGTCGGGGCCGCGTCCCCCTCGCCGGTCGCGAAGGAGACGCGGCCCTTGACCATGCCGCCGCTCAGGTTGGCACGGCCGAGGGAGGCTTCGATGCCGTCCTCACGGACGAGGATGCTGGAGGCGAGATCCGTCACGAGCACCGGCCCGATCCGCGCGTTGCCGGCGGAGATCCGCAGGTCGAGATCCCCTCCGATGAACGGTCGCAGGTCGAGCGACCGCGCGCGCCAGGTCGCGTCGTCGGCGTGATCGAAGCCCGTCAGCCGCAGCACGCCAGCGAGGAGGGGGGAGAGGTTGAGTGTCTCGGCGGCGAGCGTGGCTTGCACCGCGGTGCGCTGCGGGCCGAGGACGGCCGAGCCAGCCCCTTCGAGACTGTTGCCGTCGCTGCGGACGGTCACAGTGGGGAACTGGATCTGGCCCGAGTTGGCCTCGAAGCTCCCCTCGACGGAAAAATCTTCGACGAATGGCGAGAGGGGAAGGCGGCCGCCGAGCAGCGCCAGCGTCCCATGGAGCGAGCGCGTCTGGAGTCGACCCGTGCCGGATGCTCTCAGACCGTCCCGCAGGCTGCCGCTGCCCTCGGCGTTTAGTGAACCGGCGGGCCATGTCACAGCGGCGGTGAAGGGGCTCTCGCCGCCGGAGAGAAGCGCGTGGGGCCGCAGGCCGGCGAGCGTGATCCGGGCGCTGCCGTCGTCCCAGCGAAAACCTCCGGTCAGGGCGAGGCTCTCGCTCCAGGCGGGCCAGGAGACCGTGAGATCGACGTTGCGGATCGTGCGAAGCCGCGCGTCCCGCGGGTCGAGGCCCGTGACCGCACAACGTGTCAGGATGACCCTGCGCGGGCGGTCTCCGTCATCACCGGCGATGCTGTGAGTCAGCCGCTCAAAAGCGCCGGACCATCGGGTGTCCCCGGCCGTCTGAGGCAGAGTCACGTCGGCGCCGTCGAGAGTGAGGGAATCGACTTCGACCCGGCCGGTCAGCAGGGCGGCGAGGTCGAGTTGAAGCGACAGGTGTCCGCCCGAGGCGAGAACCGGCCCATCCGCATCGCCTTCGGAAAGACGGATATCGCGGAAGACGACACGCGGGAGCGGAAGCAGCACCACTTCCGTTGGGCCCTTCGCGGCGAGGGTCACGCCCCAGCTCTGCTGCAGCCCCCGGCTCACGAAGCCGGCTGCCGCGGGCACCTCGACCGACCACGGCAGGCAGGCAGCCACCAACGCCGTGGCCAGAAGCCCGAATCCGAGGGCAGAGAGGGTGCGGCGCAGCGACATTACACTCCGTGGGCGGGCGAGGCGGATCGGGTTCGGCCGAGCCGCCTCGGCGTGACGAGCCGTGCGATCCGGATGCTTAGCCGGTTCCGGTCCTTCTGTCTCGCGACCAAGGGCAGACCGGCCCGCAATGCGGTGGATGGTGCGACCCGCCCTGCCGAGCGAGGACGGACGCCGCCCCTCCGACCCGGCGGTCGGTTACGGCTCGGGGATTTTGCATCGCGCACAAATGCGTCGCCGGTTTGACGAAAACCGCCTTGCGTTGCACACCCGATCGCCATCGATCGGGACTGCGGCCGAGCGCCGAGTCGTGAAGCCCGAAGCTTGGCGACGCCCGCGACCGCGGAAGACGAGGAAGGGACGCTGTCGATGAAGAAGGTCTACCCGGATCCGAAGGCGGCGCTCGCCGGCCTGCTGCGCGACGGCATGACGATCATGGCCGGCGGCTTCGGCCTGTGCGGCATTCCGGACGAGCTGATCGACGCGATCCAGGCCTCCGGCGTGAAGGATCTGACCGTCGTCTCCAACAATGCCGGCATCGACGGCGTCGGCTTGGGCAAGCTGCTCGATACCCGCCAGGTGAAGAAGATGATCTCGTCCTATGTCGGCGAGAACAAGGAATTCGCCCGCCAGTATCTCGGCGGCGAGCTTGAGATCGAATTCAACCCTCAGGGCACGCTGGCCGAACGCATTCGCGCCGGCGGCGCCGGCATCCCGGCCTTCTTCACTAAGACCGGCGTCGGCACCAAGGTCGCCGAGGGCAAGGAGGTGCGCGAGTTCGACGGCGAGAGCTACGTGATGGAGCGCGGGCTGTTCGCGGATCTGGCCATCGTCCACGCTTGGAAGGGCGATACCGAGGGCAACCTTGTCTACCGGAAGACGGCGCGCAACTTCAATCCGATGATGGCCACCGCCGCCGAGGTGACGGTGGCGCAGGTCGAGCACCTCGTCGAGCCCGGCGAGATCGACCCCGATCACATCCACACGCCGGGCATCTTCATCGGCCGCATCCTCCATGTGCCGACTCGCGAGAAGCGCATCGAGCAGCGCACCGTGCGCAAGCGCAAGGAGCCGGAGACGGCGGCCGCCGGCGGCGGACAGATCTGAACCGAACAATCGGCCGAGAGGCCGCGAGCGCGACGGTGCGTCGCCGCCGACCGGGGCGGACGGCGCCTCGTCGCTTCCGGCGATGCGCCAAACGAGGGAACGTCGAAAATGGCCTGGACCCGTGAACAGATGGCGGAGCGCGCCGCCAAGGAGCTGCAGGACGGCTTCTACGTGAATCTCGGCATCGGCATCCCGACGCTGGTGTCGAACTACATTCCCGAGCGCATGTCGGTTCAGTTGCAATCCGAGAACGGCATGCTCGGGATGGGGCCGTTCCCCTACGAGGGTGAGGAGGATCCCGACCTCATCAACGCCGGCAAGCAGACCATCACCGCGCTGCCGACCACGAGCTACTTCTCCTCGGCCGACTCGTTCGGGATGATCCGCGGCGGTCACATCGACCTGTCGATCCTCGGCGCGATGCAGGTGGCGCAGAACGGCGACCTCGCCAACTGGATGATCCCCGGCAAGATGGTGAAGGGGATGGGCGGCGCGATGGATCTCGTCGCCGGCGTGAAGAAGGTCGTCGTGGTGATGGAGCACGTCGCCAAGAACAAGGACGGATCCGAGAGCCCCAAGCTTTTGAAGACCTGCGACCTGCCGCTCACCGGCACGCAGGTGGTCGACATGGTGATCACCGATCTCGGCGTCTTCACCATCGACAAGAAGGGCGAGGGCGGCATGACTCTGGTCGAGCTCGCCGACGGCGTCACCGAGGACGAGGTCCGCGCCAAGACCGAAGGCGCCTTCACGGTGGCGCTGAACTGAGATGCGCAAGCCCGGCAGGGGGAGGGCGGCCCGTTTCGGGACGTCTTCCGCCGGCCGCGGGCGGGCATGGCTAAGCAGGCATTAATCGGGATCGTCGAAAGCTTCGCATCGATCGGGACGGCGCCGTGAGAGCGCACCGGTCGGGGAGCTTTTCGCGATACGAAGGTGCGTGTGTATGCGTAGCGTTCCGGGAACGGACAACGTCATCCCCTTTCGCCGCCCGGCTGCGGCGCGGCAGGGAGCCATCGCCTCCGAGTTCGGGGCCGTCGCGGCACCGCGGAGCCGTTCGCGGGCCGACCAGCGCAGCCTGATGGATGCGGTCTACGCCACGGGCAGCCTGCGGGTGGCAGCGGGCGACCGCGAGACCAAGCTGATCGCCTCGCGCCTTCAGGTCTACGGCTTCCTGACCATCGAGGAGATGGGCGAGGACGGCTCGCTGCGCCGCCTGCGTCCGTCAGAGGCGATCCGCGCCCGTTCCGAGCGGCCGTGGCGCCTGTCGAAAGCCGGCTACGGCTCGGGCCTCGCGGTCACGATCCCCTCCGTCGACGACTTCTTGTTTGAGCCGGCTGGCCTTCCGGCCTGATTTTTTCGAGGCTGCGATCGGTGCGCGGCTGTCCACAGGCTCAGGTCCGCTCGCCATCCTCGTCCCTGCCGCCGGTCAGCGCCGTCCCACGCTCGCCACGAAGAAGGCGCCCCTGCATCTCGGCGGCGCGGCGGGCCGATCGCGCGTGTCTCGGTGAGACGGCCTTGGAAGGCGACATGCCCCGCTTGACCGCCAGGAGATCCGGATCCCCCCAGCGCGCCAACAGGGCCTGGAACGCCGCGTGGCGGGCGGGATCGAAGGGGATGCGGCGGCCGAGCCCGTCCTTGTAGGGGTGCGGTGGATGCAGCCCGCCGCAGGGCACGAAGCCCTCAGGGATCGGCATCGTTGCCGCGTGGGTGCGCCTAGCCCGCAGCAGCTCCGGCAGGAGGTGCGTGTGCGGTCCTTCGCGGCTCCTCTCTCCGGGACCGGGAATCGGTGCGGTCACCTCGATCCGGCCGATGCGCGCGCAAAAAATCCGGTGCGGGCTCATTGCCACGAGGCACGGGCCGATCGGATTACCGGGAGCGAAGACCGGCCGCCCGAGGCCCGCACGCAGGCAGGCGATGACCTCCAGGTCGCTCGTGCGCACGCAGGCATCGACCGCCAGCAGCCCGAGACCGAGATCGAACAGGATCGCCTCACGATCCTCCTCGCGCGCCGCCCCCCGATCGGGACCGAGTTCGGTCACGACGCTCCGCCCGCTCATGGCGCAGGCCGATAGGGGCAGGCAGAGCGCCACGGCGTGATTGTAGCCGCCGGAGAAGCCGGTCTCGTAGGCGATGGGCCTGAGATCGGCGCTCGGCGTCAGCGCGATGGCGCCGCGGGCAGTGGCGAGTCCGATCCGCGCATCGGGCAGCGCCCGCACCGGCTCGTCCGCCTTGCGCATGAATTCGGCGAGGGCGCCGAAGCTGCCAAGGCTCCAAGCGACGCTGGCATCGGCCAGGGCATCGCGGAGGAGTGCTTCGACGTCAGCACTCGCTGCCCATGGTCTTCCGCGCGCGCCGATGCCCTGAATCTTCGTGTTTGGGTGGATCCAGGGTCACTCCCACTCGATCGTGCCGGGCGGCTTCGAGGTGATGTCGTAGGTCACCCGGTTGATGCCCTTCACCTCGTTGATGATCCGCGTCGCCACGCGGCCGAGGAAGGCCATGTCGAAGGGGTAGAAATCGGCGGTCATGCCGTCGACGGAGGTGACGGCGCGCAGCGCGCAGACGTGGTCGTAGGTGCGCCCGTCGCCCATCACGCCCACCGTTTTCACCGGCAGGATCACCGCGAAGGCCTGCCAGATCGTGTCGTAGAGGCCGGCCTGCCGGATCTCGTCGAGATAGATCGCGTCGGCCTTGCGCAGGGCCTCCAGCTTCTCGCGGGTGATCGTGCCAGGGCAGCGGATAGCAAGGCCGGGGCCGGGGAAGGGGTGGCGGCCGACGAAGGCCTCGGGCAGGCCGAGCTCACGGCCCAGCAGCCGCACCTCGTCCTTGAACAGCTCGCGCAGCGGCTCGACGAGTCGCATGTTCATGCGCTCGGGCAGGCCACCGACATTGTGGTGGCTCTTGATCGTCACCGAGGGACCGCCGGAGAACGAAACGCTCTCGATCACGTCCGGGTAGAGCGTGCCCTGGGCGAGGAAGGCGGCACCGCCGATCTTCTTGGCCTCGGCCTCGAACACGTCGATGAACAGGCGGCCGATCGTCTTGCGCTTCACCTCCGGGTCATCGACTCCTTCGAGCGCGCCGATGAACAGATCCTGCGCCTGAACGTGGACGAGGGGGATGTTGTAGTGGTCGCGGAACAGGCGCACGACCTCGTCGCCCTCGCCGAGGCGCATCAGCCCGTGGTCGACGAAGACGCAGGTGAGCTGATCGCCGATCGCCTCGTGGATCAGAACGGCCGCGACCGAGGAATCGACGCCGCCGGACAGGCCGCAGATCACCTTCTCCTTGCCGACCTGCTCGCGGATCTTGGCGATCGCCTCCTCGCGGTAGGTGCCCATGGTCCAGTCGCCGGAGCAGCCGGCGATGTCGCGCACGAAGTTGCGGATCAGCAGGGCGCCGTGGGGCGTGTGGTGCACCTCCGGATGGAACTGGACGGCGTAGTAGTGCCGGACTTCGTCCGCGACCGCCGCGAAGGGGGCGTTGCGCGACAGCGCGATGGTGGTGAATCCGTCCGGAAGCTTGGTGACGCGGTCACCGTGGCTCATCCAGACCGGATACTTCTCGCCGACATGCCAGACGCCCTTGAAGAGCGGCGAATCGGATAGGATCTCGACCTCGGCGCGGCCGAACTCGGCATGATGGCCGCCCTCGACTTCGCCGCCGAGCTGGGCCGCCATGGTCTGCTGGCCGTAGCAGATGCCGAAGACCGGCACGCCGGATTCGAAAATTTTTTGCGGCGCGCGCGGCGACAGATCCGTCGTGACCGATTCCGGGCCGCCGGACAGGATCACGCCCTTGGGTCGGTGCTCGTCGAAGGCGGCCTCGGCCTTCGTGAACGGCACGATCTCGCAATAGACGCCCTCCTCGCGCACGCGGCGGGCAATGAGCTGCGTCACCTGGGAGCCGAAATCGACGATCAGGATCTTGTCGTGGTGGGACGTGTCGATGGTCATGCTGCCTCGGGCCTTCTGCGATACCGGTTAGACGAGGCCTCGGGACGGCGCAACGCGCGTGATGACGGGAGCAGGGCCGTCGATCAGGGCGGAGGCAGCAAGTTTTCGACACGAAGCGCCCCAAAACGGAGCGTGTTCCGACCAAGACGAGGCTTCAAACAGGCAGAGAGCTCAGGAAGCCCGCAACCTTCGCCGCGGCAACAACCTCTACCCGAAGGTAAAATCCATCAAATGATCGCTTTAGGCGGCCTCCCGATCTGCGAGAGCACCTGCGATCGGCCTCAGACCACTTCCGTTAATCTGGCGTTCACGGTTTCAGGGCGACACGGCACCCCCTCGAAACGGACAGGAGTCATCCGACCATGAGAGCTGCCCTCTTCGGAATCGCCGTCACGCTCGCAGGTTTCGGCGCCGCCGCGCCGGCCCAGGCCCTTCCCCTTTCCGGTGCCGCTCCGCTGTCTGACGGCCTCTTCCAGCAGGCTCAGTACAGCCGCCGTGTCATTCGCGGCCCGCGCTGCAAGACCGTCGTCACCAAGCGCCGCGGCCGTTTCGGCCGGGTGGTCGTCACCCGCGAGCGCCGCTGCTTCTGATCAGCGCTTTCTCACGCCGAACGACGAACGGCCCCCGGAGACGGGGGCCGTTTCTGTTTGGATCGAACGCCGACACGTGGATGCAAGGTGCGGCGCGCCGCTCGCGTCCGGGCGACAGCCCGCGAACCTCATCGATCTGCGGTCACGAGGCCGAGATACGATCAGTGCCGGAGGCAACCTGCCGCAACCATGCGGCGCGATCCGAACAAAACGCGTCGACACGAGCTTGTGGCCCAGTATTCCGGTTGAGATTTGATTCATCTCATTGATGAAATGCGTCCAATCATAGATTGTGCTGACCGCGCCTGCTCCCACCATCGCATGTATCGGCGCGGCCGTTCGCACGCGCACGTGTCGGGTGGCCCCTCAGGTGTCCCTGACTGCATCGAAGGAAATGCCCCGATGCTGCGGATGTGGCCGATCAGGATCGTTGCGTCGGCCGTGGCGTTTTGCGCCGCGCTCCCGATTGCCGTCGAATCCGCGCATGCGTGCTCGCGCTTCGTCTATCTCGGACAGGACGGCAAGATTTTCACGGCCCGGTCGATGGACTGGGCCCGGCCGATCCAAACCAGTCTCTACATCCTGCCGCGAGGCATGGAGCGCAACGGTGAGGTCGGACCAAACTCGATCCGGTGGACGTCGAAGTACGGATCTTTGGTCGCGACGGCGTTCGACAACTCCACCTCCGACGGCGCGAACGAACCGGGGCTGAACGTCAATATTCTCTGGCTCGAAGAATCGCAGTACCCCGCCTTCGACGGCACCGGTCGGCCCGGTCTCGCAGTGTCGGCGTGGGCGCAATACGCTCTCGACAACTTCGCGACGGTCGCTGAAGCGGTGGCCGCGTTGGAGAAGCAGCCCTTCACGCTCGTGACCGGCATGATCCCCGGCACCGACATCACGACGAACGTCCATCTGTCGCTGTCCGACTCGAGCGGGGACAGCGCCATCATCGAGTACATCAACGGCAAGCAAGTCATTCATCACGGTCGGCAATACCAAGTGATGACCAATTCACCGACCTACGACCAGCAACTCGCTCTCGCCTCATACTGGTCTCAGATCGGCGGCACTGTGATGCTGCCTGGTACGAGCCGTGCCTCCGACCGCTTCGCTCGCGCCGCCTTCTACGTCAAATCGATTCCGCCGACCGGCGCCCCCGACCGGCTCCTGGCCAGCGTGTACGGGATCATCCGCAACATCTCCGTGCCGCTCGGGGTCTCGACGCCGGATCAACCGGATATCTCATCGACGCGCTGGCGCACCGTCTTCGATCACAAGCGCCGCTTGTATTTCTTCGAATCCGCGCTGTCGCCGAACACGTTCTGGACCGACCTCAACCAGATCGATTTCTCGCAGGAGACGGGAAAAGTGATGAAGCTCGACCTCGGGGTCGATGAGGCCAATGTCTTCGCCGGCGACGCGACACGATCCTATCGCGAAGCCAAGCCTTTTCCGTTTGCCGGCCTGCCGCAATAGAGCTGCATCCGATCAGGCGCGGCTGTCGGTGCGCCGTCCCGAGGACGGAGTTCGGCCTGTCCTAAAGCATCGTCCCGAAAGGTAGCCACCGGCTTTCGGAAAAAGACGATGCACGAACAAGAGGAGAGAGCATCGTGCTGGATCTGATATCCAGCACGATGCTCTAAGACTTCAACAGGCCGTGGCCGCGCATCCAGGCCATGAACAGGGCGGGCCAGGCCGCCGCCGGACTGCCCGGTACGCCGAGCCCGAAACCGTGGCCGCCGCGCTCGAACAGGTGCATCTCCGCCGGCACCTTCGCCGCGCGCAGGGCCGCGTACATCAGCAGGGGATGGTCGGTGACCGCGATCCGGTCGTCGGAGGCCTGGACCATGAAGACCGGCGGCGTCCGCTCGTTGACCTGAACCTCCACCGAGTAGGCCCGCCGCCGCGCATCCGGCGGATCGTCGCCCACGAGCACCCGGCGGCTCGACATGGTGCGGTCGAACGGCGCCCGCATGGTGATGATCGGATAGATCAGCCCGGCGAAGGAGGGGCGGGCACTCAGGCCGTCTGCATCGTCCATGTCGTCGTAGAGATCCTGCTCGGCATCGGTCGCGGTCACGCCCATCAGGTGGCCGCCCGCGGAGAAGCCGAGCACGCCGATCCGGTCGGGATCGAGGCCGTATTCCTCCGCCTTCCAGCGGATCAGGCGCATGGCCCGCTGCGCGTCCTGGCGGGGCGCGTCGGGGCCGTCGCGCCATTCCTCGCTCGGGAGACGGTAGACCAGGACGAAGGCGGTGATGCCGGCGCGCGCCAGCCATTGTCCGACCGGAAGGCCCTCGTTGCCGATGTCGATGCGCAAATAACCGCCGCCCGCGGCGATCAGGACGCCCGCCCCGTTCGGGCGCTGGGGCCGGATGACGAGGAGGCAAGGGCGCGCCACGGCGGTGATGACGCCGGTCAAGGTCTCGTCGAAGCGGTATTCCGAGCGGAACGGTCCGCCGCCCCCCGGCGGCAGATCCGGCCACAGGTCGATGACGTCGAGATCGGAGCCGGGCGCGGCCTTCGGCAAGGGCTGGACGACCTCGCCGGTCTGCGGACGGACCGGCAGCCGGAGAGCCGGTGGCAGGTCCGGCTGCTGCGCCCGCGCCCCGGCTCCTGCTAGCACCGTCGCCGTGCCTGCCAGGAGGGCTCGCCGATGGAGCGTCATGGTCTCGGCCTCGCCGTCATCGAAACTCCCGCTGCGGCACCGCGCAGGAATCTCGTCCGTGACGGCAGCCCCGCATGTCCGGCACGCGGCTGCCGAGACAACGGCGAAGGCGCGAGACCGATCCGCGTTCGAATCAACTTTTGCGTGTCATCGTCGCGACATAGAAGCCGTCGGTGCCGGTGAGCGCCGGGCTCATCTGGATACCGCGCGCCGTCCGGCGGACCCGCTCGTCGAGACCTGGAACGGGGGCGAGATCGGTCGCCGTCGCCTGGATCGCGGGGCCGGCACGCCGGAGCAGACCGTCCACGGCGGCGTCGTTCTCCTCGGGCAGGAGGGAGCAGGTGACGTAGACCAGGGTGCCGCCCGGCCGCAGGAGTTTGGCCGCGCGGTCGAGCACTTCGGCCTGCTCGGCCAGCCGGCCAGCGAGGCTGCCCGGCCGCAGGCGCCACTTGGCGTCAGGGTTGCGGCGCCACGTGCCGGTGCCGGTGCAGGGCGCATCGACCAGCACCCGATCGACCGTTCCGTCGAGATCAGCCAGCACGTCCGCGCGCGCCTTGCCGGTGCGCGGGGTGCGGACCTCCACCTCCGCGCCCGAGCGGCGCAGGCGCTCGTGGATCGGCGCGAGGCGGCGCGGATCGGCATCGGTGGCGATGATCCGGGCGGCGTTGCCGGTGATCGCGGCGAGCGCCAGAGACTTGCCGCCCCCGCCCGCGCAGAGATCGACGATCGTCTCGCCCGGCCGCGCCCCTACGAGCAGGCTCGCGATTTGCGAGCCCTCGTCCTGGATCTCGAACCCGCCCTCGAGAAACAGCGGATCGACGTGCAGCGCCGGGCCGCGCCCATCCTCGCCGAGCGGAATGCGAAGGCCCAGCGGCGAGAGCGGCGTCGCCTCGGGCATCAGGTCGGCGAGCGCCGCAAGCGCGGCGTCGCGATCCTGCTTCAGGGTGTTGGCGCGGATGTCGAGCGGCGCCCGGCGGCCGAGCGCCCGCAACTCGGGCAGCAGCGCATCGCCGAACAAGGCAGCCAGCGAGGGCAGCACGAAGGCCGGTGCATCGCCCGCGACCTCGGGCGGCGCGTCAGCGAGGCTTCCCTCCGCCAGCCGCTTCCGCTCGTCCTCGGTCAGGGGAGGGGGGGCGAAGCGCGCGCCGTCGAACAGCGAGGCGATGCTCGGCTCGGCGAGGCCCCGCTGCAGGCGCAGCATGCCGATGACGATGGCGCGGCCGGTCTCGCCGCCCATGATCCAGGCGGCCGAGGCCCGGCGCCGCAGGCCGTCATAGACGAGGCTCGCGATCGCCGCGCGGTCGCCGGAGCCGGCGAAGCGGTGGGCGAGGCCCCAATCCTTGAGGGCGTCGGCGGCTGGGCGGCGACGTGCGGCGATGTCGTCGAGGATCTCGATGGCGGCGGAGAGGCGAGCGGAGGGGGTCAGGATCGGCTCCGGAAACGTTTCGTTAAACTTGCCACCGTGCGGCCACGCTTGGACCCGCGGCCCGACACGTTACGGCCGAGCTTCCGGCTCTTTGCCCGTCCAGAACGGCACGATGGCCCCGTCCGTCAAGGACATGTGAGGAAAGGACCCTCGGATGCCGTCCCTGAAGCCCGTCATCTGCGCCGGCCTGCTGGCGCTCACACTCGCCGCCTGCTCTACCGCTCCGGCCGCGCCCGCCCTCGATCCGGTGCCCCCGCCCGCGCCCCGGCCCGACGCCAAGACGCAGCTCGAATACGGCAACCCGCCGCCGATCGGGCGCGGCCGCTACTGAGCCGAGGCAAAAGCGGGGCGGCTCAGGCCGCCTCGCGGGCGCGCCGATGCTCGTAGGCCTTGAGGTGCGTCAGCACCCTGTCGAGCACCGGCGTCTCGACGCCCTTGGCCCGTCCGCGCTCGATCAGGTCGCCGATGATATGATCAGCCTCGATGCGGGCGCCCCCCTCGATGTCGCGCAGCATTGAGGCGGTCATGGCCGAGCCCTCCGCCGTCAGCATCTTGCGGGCGCCGGCAAACACCTTCTCGCGCGCGGCGTTTCCGTTGGCGCCGGCCACCGCCTGACACTCGTCGTGCAGCGCCTCGATGTAGGCCCGGCCGCCGGGTGCCGCGACGATGTCGCCAAGCGCCGAGCGCATCGACGTCGTCGCGCCCGCGAGCGTCGCGAGGAAACCCCATTTCTCCCACATCTCCAGCAGGATCTTGTCGCTGGAACGCGGCTGGAAGCGCACGCCCTCCATCTGCGCCTCGATCCGCCCGAGCCGCTCGGAGCGGCTGCCGTCGCGTTCGCCGTAGGTGAGACTGTGCAGGTCCGTCATCTGGCGGATCGCACCGTCGCGCGTCAGCGTCGCGACGATGCCGCAGCTCCCGCCCAACACTCGCTCCGCGCCGTAGGCCCGATCCAGCACGTCGAGATGGCGCAGGCCGTTGAGGATCGGCAGCACCGCCGTGCCGGGTCCGACGGCGGGCGCGACATCCGCCACCGCCGCGTCGAGGTCGTAGGCCTTCGCGGAGAGGAGCACGAGGTCGAACGGGCCGGCGCCGCCGAGTCGGTCGGCCGTCACCGTCTGCGGGCGCGCGATGTGCAGGTCACCCACCGGGCTGAGAACCCGCAGGCCGTCCGCGGCGAGCCGCTCGGCACGCGCCGGACGCACGAGGAAGGTCACGTCCCGCCCGGCTTCCGCCAGCCGCGCCCCGAAATAGCCGCCGGTCGCGCCGGCCCCGACCACGAGAATCCGCATCGTTCTCCCCTTTGGTTGCGTCCTCACATATCGCGAAGTCCCGTCTCCCGCACCCCGCCGGATTTGCGATCCGGTCACCTGTTTTCGTGATCGCGCGGCCCTTCACTCCAACAGATCTGGAGTCGCGACCGGGCTACGGCTAAGCTTGGTTCCACCAGACGACCTCTGCATTCCGCACCGGCGATTTCTGGCTTCCGCGGATTTCGCCATGCGTACCCTCTCGATCCTCGTTGCTCTGGCCGCGGGACTGCTTCCCGTTCTCGGCGCGCCTGCCGCCTCGGCCGGCGAACGCCAGCCGTTCGAAGTGGTGAAGGGTTGGGAGGTCGAGCGCACCATCGGCGATACCAGCGCCAATCCTTGCCTGATGACCCATGCCTACGAGGACCAGGACGACAACAACGCCGCCAATGCGGTGGTGTTCGCCCTGCGGGGTTCGTCGGCCGCGCTGGTGCTGGTCTATCAGGGCTGGAACTTCGACAAGGAAGAGCCGATCAAGGTGCCGCTCTTCCTCGATAAGAAGCCGATCAAGGTGAAGACGACCTGGATCGGGGACGGGAAGACCCTGCGCACGCAACTGCCCGACAGCGTCGTGCCCGACCTGCTCGCGGCCAAGACGGTGATCCTGCGCTTCGAGGACAGCGACGCGGATTTCCGGATCCCGAATTTCGCGGCCGGCTACGAATCGCTGCGACGCTGCGATGCCACGCCGGCCACGGCAATCGTCCCTCAGCCGGGCCAACCCGGAACCGCTGCGCTTCAGGCCGCGCCGGCTCAGCCGCCCGCGCCGTCTCAGCAGCGGATCGCAGCCTACGTCGTCGGGCTGTCGGTGCAGCGGGTGCTGAAGGAATGCGACGTAAGCTCGACGGGGAAGCAGCGCGCCGCCGTCGATGCCAAAATGGCCGCGCTTCAGCCCGAGATGGCACCGCTGGAAGCGCAGCTTCGAAGCGAACTGAAGCGCAACGGCGAAACCTGCCCCCCAGCGGACAAGCAGGCCGACTTCCAGGAGGTCCTGCGCAAGATGATCGAGCTGAGTCCGGAAGATTTCGTCGCGGTTCTCGAGAAGCCACCCGCGGCCGACAATGCGGCGAAAGCGGCGCCCGATTCGAAGCTTTGAACAGGTGATCCTCCCGAAGGCGGGCCACCGGCTTTCGGGATCGGCCAGCGGGACGGCGCATGCTTTGCCTTATCCTGCCGATGCAGGATTGCTGTGCGAGCGCTTGGACGCCGCCAGGTCCATAAGGCAAGACGGTCGAACCGTCTGGCGAGAGCAGACTTCACCGCTCTCCGCTACCCCGCAAAACCCTGTGCGGGATGCGCTCTTCGAGGCTGGCTGCGATGGCGGCCTGCGGCTAGGCTTCGTCGGCCGGCGAGCTGTCCCGCGTTCCGCGGGCGGCTCGGGCCGGTCGTCCCCGCGGAGATGTCGCGTGCGCCTCTCACTCGTCACGGCAGCGATGCTGGCGACGCTCCTCGGCGGCCCGTTGACCGCCGCGGACCGCGCATCGTTCGCGCCCGTCGGCGATTGGGCGATCGAGCGCCGTCCCGGCCCATCCGACGCACCTGCCTGCCGGATGACCCGCACCGAGCGGGACGCCCAGGGCGAGATCAGGCGGCTGGTGATCGTCTCCCTCGATCGCGGTGGTCTCAGCCTGGCGGTCGCGGACAGGAACTGGGATTTCCCGGCAGGCGAGCGTTTCGCCGTACCGATGCTCCTCAATGGCAAGCCGGCCGGGACGACGCTGATCTGGACCGGCGACGGCCAGATCCTGCGCACGCCGCTGCCGGAAACGATCGTGCCGGATCTGCTGAGCGCGCGGGCGCTGGCGCTTCGCTTCGCCGAAGGCGATATGGCCGTGGCCATCCCCGATCTCGCGGCCGCCGTCGCCGCCCTGCGGCTGTGCGCGACCGGAGCGGCAAGCCAGCCCACGGTGGCGGTGGAGCCTCCGCTGCCGCCGAAGGCACGGATGGCGACCTACACGGTGGGGCTCGCCCTTCAGGGCGTGCTACGGACTTGCAACGTGGCCGCAACCGATGCGCAGCGTGAAGCGGTCGAAGCCAGGATGGCCGCGCTCCGGCCCGAGATGGCCCCCTTTGAGGCGGCGATGCGCGCGCAGGTGACGAAGTCGCGTGGCTTTGCCTGCCCCACCGCCGACAGGGAGGCGGAGTTTCAGGAGGCCTTGCGCCGTTTCATCACCCTCAGCCCGGACGAGTTCGCAAACGTGATCGACCGGCAGGCAGAGGCCGCACCGGGCCCCCCGGTCGCGAAGCCATAGAGCGTCACCTCGAGAGGTGACGATCGAATTCCGGGAAAGGATGACGCAAAACACGAGGCGAGCGCGCGGCGGGCGAAGAACCTGGCGCCACTTGATTCATGTCATTGCGAAAAAGCATCTGCCAAGGAAATCTTCTTTGGCGACCGGCGAAATTTCCGCCTCGTCCCGGAGCGGCGGCAATTGATCTCCGTCGGGCGTATTCCTCCCAAGACTTGCTCTCCGCAGCCACATCAGGGATGCGGAGATTTTTTTAATTTCGGAAGAGACTTTCTATCACCCAATTAATCTTCAATAATTTTTAAAGCTTGGCGTTCGCTTACGCTTGTCGGCTCGCGGAGGCTGACGATGCGGCACACTCTCTCACCGCCCCCGGCCACGGCACGGGATCGGGCCATCGCCGCCACGCTCTGCATGATGATCCTACTGGAATGCGTGATCCTGCTCATCAGCATGATCTGGCTCTGAGGCGGATTCCGCACGGCCCCGTCCGAGAGCATCGTCCCGAATGGTGGGGCCCGGCTTTCAAAGAAAGCGACGCAAAAACACCACGCGAGAGCATCGTCCGGAATTCAAGATCCCGGACGATGCTCAGGCGGTCTCGTCAGGCCCGGCTCGGATAGTTCGGGCTCTCGCGGGTGATCGTCACGTCGTGGACGTGGCTCTCGCGCAGGCCCGCATTGGTGATGCGCACGAACTGGGCCCGCTCCTGGAAGTCCGGAACGGTGGCCGCGCCGACATAGCCCATCGCCGCCCGCAGGCCGCCGGCGAGTTGGTGCAGCACCGCCGCGACCGGGCCCTTGTAGGGCACCTGCCCCTCGATGCCTTCCGGCACGAGCTTGTGGGTGTCGCTGACCTCAGCCTGGAAGTAGCGATCCGCCGAGCCGCGGGCCATGGCGCCCACCGAGCCCATGCCGCGGTAGCTCTTGTAGGAGCGGCCCTGGTAGAGGAACACCTCGCCCGGCGCCTCGTCGGTGCCTGCGAGCAGCGAGCCCAGCATGGCGACGGAAGCGCCCGCGGCGATCGCCTTGGCGAGGTCACCGGAGAACTTGATGCCGCCGTCGGCGATCACCGGGACATCGGCGCCCTGCGCCGCCTCCACCGCCTCCATCAGCGCCGTGAGCTGAGGCACGCCGACGCCCGCGACGATGCGGGTGGTGCAGATCGAGCCCGGTCCGATACCGACCTTGATCGCATCGGCGCCGGCATCGATCAGGGCGCGGGCACCCTCGGCCGTCGCGACGTTGCCGGCGATGATCTGCACGGCGTTGGAGAGTTGCTTCACCCGCGCGACGCTGTCGAGGACCTTGCGCGAATGGCCGTGGGCGGTGTCGACCACGATCACGTCGCAGCCCGCATCGATCAGGCGCTCGGCCCGCTCGAAGCCGGAATCTCCCGTCGTCGTGGCAGCGGCGACCCGCAGCCGGCCCTGCTCGTCCTTGACGGCGCTGGGATAGGCAACCTGCTTCTCGATGTCCTTGACTGTGATGAGGCCGATGCAGCGGTAGTGGTCGTCGACGACGAGCAGCTTCTCGATGCGGAACTGGTGCAGCAGCCGCTTGGCCTCGTCCTGGGTCACGCCCTCGCGCACGGTGATGAGCCGGTCGCGGGTCATCAGCTCGGCGACCGGCTGGCCGATATTGGTGGCGAAGCGTACGTCGCGGTTCGTGAGGATGCCGACGAGTTTTCCGCGCGAACCGTTGGGCCCGCGCTCGACCACCGGGATGCCGGAGATCCGGTTCTTCTTCATCACCTCGAAGGCGTCGGCGAGCGTCTCGTCGGGATGGATCGTGATCGGGTTGAGCACCATGCCCGACTCGTACTTCTTGACGAGGCGGACCTGCTCGGCCTGCTCGGCCGGCTCGAGGTTGCGGTGGATGACGCCCAGTCCGCCGTTCTGCGCCATGGCGATCGCCATCGGCGCCTCGGTCACCGTGTCCATCGCCGAGGCGATGATCGGCAGGTTGAGCCGGATCGTGCGGGTGAGGCGAGTCGCGACGTCGACCTCGGTCGGCATGACCGAGGAGGCGGCGGGGCGCAGCAGCACGTCGTCGAAGGTGAGGCCCTCGATGATCGTGTCAGCGCTGATACGGGCCATGGAAACCAACTCCGGAGACGGGTGTTGCGCCGGGCCGGAAGCGTCCGGCCAGCGAGATCGGGTTGGCAGGGGCCAGTATCATGGCGCGCGACGCACGCAAAGCCGCCGCGACCGATTGCGGTGCATGGCTGTTGGGCGATCGGAGCGTCTGCGCGCCGTTCTGATCCGTCGCGGCAACCCCCCATTAACCCTTACGTTCCACGATCACGGCGGACCGCCCGCGTCCTGTTGCGGGACCGGCCGGCTGGAGACGAGCCCTCGCCATGATGTCGCGCGCCGAACGCAGTCCCCTGGCCGATTGGTGGTGGACGGTCGATCGCGGCCTGCTTGCGGGCCTCGGCTGCCTGATGGTGGCCGGCCTCGTCTTCCTGATGGGCGGCGGCCCGCCGGTGGCCGAGCGCATCGGCCTGCCGACCTTCTACTTCCTGAACCGTCAGGCGATGTACCTCGCCCCGACGATTCTGCTCATCATCGCCGTCTCGTTCCTCTCGGTGCGCCACATCCGGCGCTTCGCGCTGGTGACGTGGCTGGTCGGCGTCATGCTCTGCGTGCTCGCCGGCAAGTTCGGCCCCGAGATCAAGGGCGCGCACCGCTGGATCCAGATCGGCTCCTTCGGCCTTCAGCCGTCGGAATTCGTGAAGCCCGCCTTCGTGATCGTCACGGCCTGGGCCTTCTCGGAAGGCGCCAACCGCCGCGACATGCCCGGCGTCACCCTGGCGTTCCTGCTCCTGCCGCTGACCATCGTGCCGCTGATCCTGCAGCCCGATTTCGGGCAGACCATGCTGATCACGATGGTGTGGTGCACCCTGTTCTTCGTCGCCGGCCTGCACTGGTTCTGGGTGGCGGGCCTCGGATTGGCGGGCATGGTCGGCGTGTTCACCGCCTACACCTTCCTCCACCACGTGCGCGAGCGCATCAACCGCTTCATGGACCCGGAATCCGGCGATAGCTTCCAGGAGGTCTGGTCGCGGGAATCGTTCAACTCGGGCGGCTGGTTCGGCACCGGGCCGGGCGAGGGCGTGGCCAAGCGCCATCTGCCCGACGCGCATACCGACTTCATCTTCTCGGTGACGGGCGAGGAATTCGGCGTGCTGGTCTGCCTGGGCCTCGTGGCGCTCTTCGCCTACATCGTCATCCGCGGGCTGAAGCTCGCGCGCCGCACCGACGACACCTTCACGAGGCTCGCCATCACCGGTCTGACCACGCTCTTCGGCCTCCAGGCCTGCATCAACATGGCGGTGAACACGCAGCTCATGCCGGCCAAGGGCATGACCCTGCCGTTCGTCTCCTACGGCGGCTCGTCGCTGATCTCGCTGGCGCTCGGCATGGGCTTCCTCGTGGCGCTCACCCGCAAGCGCCCGCGCACCACGACGATCAACCAGCGCCCGCCCGGCACGACGCCTTCGGCCGTTCCGGGATTGATGCAGTGACCCCGGCGGCAGCGACCATGACATCCTCCTGCCGAGTGCCGCCCGCGAGCGCGAAGGCGCGCCGCCCGTGCGGCGGACCGTCCTTGAAGCGTCGGCATCGAGGACAGCCATCATGACCGTCTTCACACCCCTGGTCCTCGTCTGCGCGGGTGGAACCGGCGGCCACCTGTTCCCGGCCCAGAGCCTCGCCTACGCTCTGAAGGAGCGCGGCATCCGCGTCGCGCTCGCCACCGATGCCCGCGTCGATTCGATCGCGGGCGATTTTCCGGCGGAAGAGATCGTCACCATCGCCTCGGCCACGCCGTCGGGCCGCTCGGCCCTGCGCCGGGCCGGCGCCGTTCTGACACTCGGGCGCGGCTTCGGGCAGGCGGCCCGGGCCGTGCGGCGGCTGAACCCGGCCGCCGTCGTCGGCTTCGGCGGCTATCCGACCGTGCCGCCGATGCTGGCGGCGCAGTTGCTGCGGGTGCCCACCATCCTGCACGAGCAGAACGCGGTGATGGGCCGGGCCAACGGCTTCCTGGCCAAGGGCGCGCGCGTCATCGCCACCGGCTTCAAGGAGGTGCGCGGCGTCCCCGAGAAGGCGACGGCGCGGCGGGTCCATACCGGCAACCCGATCCGCCCGGCGGTCTTGGCCGTCTCCGAGACGCCCTATCCGGCCCTCGACGCGGATTTGCCTCTGCGCCTTCTCGTCTTCGGCGGCAGCCAGGGCGCCCGCGTGATGAGCGAGGTCGTGCCGGCGGCCATCGAGCGGCTGCCGGAAGACCTGCGCGCCCGGCTCCACCTCGTGCAGCAGGCCCGTCCGGAGGATCTGACGGCGACGCAGAACCGCTACCTCGCCATGGGGCTCGGCGGGATCGAGGCGGCGCCGTTCTTCAAGGATCTGCCCGGTCGCATGGCCGCCGCTCATCTCGTGGTGGCGCGCTCGGGCGCCTCGACAGTCTCGGAACTCGCTGCCATCGGGCGGCCCGCCATCCTCGTGCCGCTGCCCGGCGCGCTGGATCAGGATCAGGCGGCCAACGCCGCGACGCTGGCGCAGATCGGTGCCGCGCTCTCGATTCCGCAGAGCGCCTTCACCCCCGACCGGCTCGCCGCCGAGCTGGTCGACCTGTTCGAGGCGCCGCGGAAATTGACCCAGGCCGCCGCGGCCGCCAAAACCGCGCGAATCCTCGATGCGGCCGACCGCCTCGCTGCCCTCGTCGTCGAGACTGCGGCCGCAACGTGAAATCTGCGGCAAGCCCGAAAAGGCTTGCCGCGTCCGGCGGACGACCGCCGCCCCGCAGTCGCGGGGGCGGACTTCGACGATGCAGGATCGTCGAAGTCCGGAACGAGACAGCCTGGGTTCGTCAGCGCCCCGGACTCAAAAGGTTTTCGATATGAAGCTGCCCGAAAAGCTCGGCCCCATCCATTTCATCGGCATCGGCGGCATCGGCATGTCCGGCATCGCCGAAGTGATGGCCAATCTCGGCTACACCGTGCAGGGCTCGGACGCGAACGACAACGCCAACGTCCGGCGGCTCTCTGAGAACGGCATCCGCACCTTCGTCGGCCACCGTGCCGAGAACGTCGAGAATGCCGCCCTCGTGGTGGTCTCGACTGCGATCCGCCGCGACAATCCGGAACTGGTCGAGGCCCGCGAGCGCCGTTTGCCGGTGGTGCGCCGGGCCGAGATGCTGGCCGAGCTGATGCGCTTCAAGTCCTGCGTGGCGGTGGCCGGCACCCACGGCAAGACCACGACGACCTCGCTCGTCGCGACGCTCCTCGACGCCGGCAACCTCGACCCCACCGTCATCAATGGCGGCATCATCAACGCCTACGGCACCAATGCCCGCATGGGCGGCGGCGACTGGATGGTGGTGGAGGCCGACGAATCCGACGGCACCTTCCTCAAGCTGCCGGCGGATGTCGCCATCGTCACCAACATCGACCCCGAGCATCTCGACCATTTCGGCTCGTTCGACGCGATCAAGGACGCCTTCCGGCGCTTCATCGACAACATCCCGTTCTACGGCTTCGCGGTCATGTGCATCGACCATCCGATCGTGCAGGATCTGGTCGGGCATATCGAGGATCGGCGGATCATCACCTACGGCGAGAATCCGCAGGCCGACGTGCGCCTGCTCGACATCGACCTGAAGGGCGGCCAGAGCCGCTTCCGGGTGATGATCCGCGACCGCCGGCCCGGCTTCCGCCTGGAGATGCAGGATCTCGTCCTGCCGATGCCCGGCCGCCACAACGCCCTCAATGCCACCGCCGCTCTCGCTGTGGCTCACGAACTCGGCGTGTCCGAAGAGGCGATCCGCAAGGCGCTGGCCGGCTTCGGCGGGGTCAAGCGCCGCTTCACCCGCACGGGTGAGTGGAACGGCGCGGCGATCTTCGACGATTACGGCCACCACCCGGTGGAGATCGCCGCCGTGCTGCGCGCGGCCCGTTCCTCCACCGACGGCAACGTGATCGCGGTGGTGCAGCCGCACCGCTATACCCGGCTGCAATCGCTGTTCGAGGATTTCTGCACCTGCTTCAACGATGCCGACACGGTGATCGTCGCACCCGTCTACGCGGCGGGCGAGGCGCCTATCGAGGGCATCGACCGCGACTCACTGATCAGTGGCCTGAAGGCCCGCGGCCACCGCGACGCGGTCGCGCTGGACCGGCCGGAGGATCTTGCCCGGCTGGTTGCCGGGCGCGCAGGCCCGAACGATTACGTGGTGTGTCTGGGCGCCGGCACGATCACCCAATGGGCCTACGCGTTGCCGGGGGAATTGGCGGCATTGCAGGGGTGAGGCGTGCGCTCCGCGGACGACGAGCGGAGTCAGTTTCGAAAACGGCTGCGGCACGACCAGTCCGAGACCGACCGCCGGCTGCGGTTTCGTCTCCGCGACCGTCGTCTCGCCGGGTTCAAGTTCGTCCGGCAGGAGAGCATCGGCCTGTATGTGGCGGATTTCTGCTGCCGCGAGGCGAGGCTGATCGTCGAGCTCGACGGCTCTCAGCATGCGGACAGCGCCTATGACGCCGAGAGAGATGCGTGGCTGGTCGAGCGTGGCTACCGCATTCTCCGTTTTTGGAACGCGGAGGTTTCGAACAACGTCATCGGCGTATTAGACACAATCCTTGCCGCGCTTCCTCCCTCTCCCCGCACGCGGGGAGAGGGTCGCGACGACCTCGGACCTCGGGTTTACCCGAGTTCCGATCTGGAATGCCCAAATCGGGCAAGCCCGACTTGGGTCGTCGGCGCGACGAGCCCGCAGGGCGATGGTGAGGGGGCTTCGACGCGTGAGCCTCCTCCGGATCGGCCCCCTCACCCCCGGCTGCCGCCTCGCTTCGGCGACGACGAGGTCGCCGAAGCCCTCTCCCCGCATGCGGGGAGAGGGGGAGACCCTGGATGACCGCCTTTCCCGATCTGATCGAAACAATCCGCGCTACCGCGCCTAACCTTCGCGGCCGCCTGGTCGAAAACCAGTCGCTGGCCGACCTCACGTGGTTCCGTGTCGGGGGGCCGGCGCAGGTGCTGTTCAGCCCGGCCGACGCGGAGGACCTTTCGCAGTTCCTCGCCGCCCTCGACTCGTCCGTACCCGTTACGGTGATCGGGCTGGGCTCGAACCTGATCGTGCGCGACGGCGGCATACCCGGCGTGACGATCCGGCTCGGCGGCAAGGCGTTCGGCTCTATCGAGATCGATGGCGAGACCGTTCGCGCCGGCACCGCCGTGCCGGACATGCGGCTCGCCAAAGCGGCGGCGGAAGCCAGCCTCGACGGGCTCGCCTTCTTCCGCGGCATTCCCGGCTCGGTCGGAGGCGCGTTGCGGATGAATGCAGGGGCCCATGGCGGCGAGACCACCGACGTGCTGGTGGAAGCCCGCGGCATCGACCGGAAGGGCGAACTCCGCGTTTTCACCCATGCCGAGATGGGCTTTCGCTACCGCCACTCCTCGGCACCGGACGACGTGATTTTCACGAGCGCGACCTTCCGCGGACGCCCCGGCGATCGCGATGAGATCGAGGCGGAGATGGAGCGCGTCACCGCCGCCCGCGAGGCGGCGCAGCCGATCCGCGAGCGCACCGGCGGCTCGACCTTCAAGAACCCGGAGGGCGGCAAGGCGTGGCAGCTCATCGACGCCGCCGGCTGTCGCGGGATGACCATGGGCGGGGCCCAGGTCTCGGAGATGCACTGCAACTTCCTGATCAACCGCGGCGGCGCCACCGCCGCCGACATCGAGGGGCTCGGCGAGGAGGTGCGCCGCCGGGTGCGCGAGCATTCGGGCTTCGAGCTGCACTGGGAGATCAAGCGGATCGGCGTCGAGGCGTCGCCCGCCTGACGGAAAGCCCGCGTCGAGACCGCAGGAAGGATCGCCCATGGCCCCGACCGACCCGACAGCCCTGGCTGAGCATCTCGGCCGACTCGTCGACGAGATCACCGCCGGGGCCGATGCGGCGCGCACCGGCGGTGACATCCTGCGCCTGCGGGACCGGCTCAACCGCCAATGGGACGGCGCAAAGCCGGGCGCCCATCTCTCCGGGGAGACCTACGCTGCCCTGCGGCGTCGCAGCGAGGCGGCGCATACCCGCCTGACCGAACGCTTCGTCAGCCTCAGGGATTCGACCCCGCAGCCGGAGCCGCGCCTCGTCATCGACCCCGAAGGCCCGACCGTCGCCACCTTCTTCGAAGCGGATACGCCGGCCGGGGATTGGGCGACCGGGGCCGAGGCGGCGATCGGCGCGGCGGAAGCCCGCCTCGGGGTGAGGCTGCCGGAGACGCTCAAGGCGCTCTACCGGCAGCGGAACGGCGGGGCGACGGACTACTTCCTCGCCACCGATACCCCCGACGCCACCCTCGAATTCGAGGGAGATGCGGCTGTCCGCGAGGCCGACGAGGTCTGGCGGACGGTGCTGCCCGGCTTGGACCTGGCCACCCTGGAGCGGCTTGAGAGCCTCGGCGCCGTCAGCGACGGCATCGACTTCGGCAGCGAGGAAGTATCCTGGCGCGCGGCCCTGCCCGGAATCGACCGCATGATCCCGATCAGCAACCACGGCTCCGACCTCTGGCTCTGCCTCGACTACACGGACGCATCGCCTGAACCGTCGGTGGTGCTGTTCGACGCGATCGCGCCGAATGGCGGCCCAGGCCGCATCACCTTCCGCCGCCCGGACTTCGCGCGCTTCTTCGCCGGGCTGCGGCGCCACGGCGTCACCGTCGAGGACGGCGTCGCGATGCGCGGCAGCCGGCTCCTCGGCAACGAGGCCTGATACGTCCCTTCCGCTCGATCGGGCGCCGGAGGCGCCGAACTAGCCCTGAAAGGCTCGAAACCGATGTCCAAGCACGTCGCCGTCCTGATGGGCGGATGGTCCTCCGAGCGGGAAATCTCGCTCCGCTCCGGCAATGCCTGCGCCGGGGCGCTGGAAGGGGAGGGGTATCGCGTCACCCGCGTCGATGTCGGACCCGACATCGCGACGGTGCTGACCGAGCTCAAGCCCGACGCGGCGCTCAACGCGCTGCACGGCCCGGCGGGTGAGGACGGCACGATTCAGGGCCTGCTCGAGATCCTGAAGATCCCCTACACCCATTCCGGCGTCCTGGCCTCGGCACTCGCGATGCACAAGGAGCGTGCCAAAACGGTCATGCGGGCGGCCGGAGTCAGCGTTCCGGAGGGCCGGGTCGTTAACCGTCATGATGCGGCGAAGTCACACCCGTTAACCCCTCCCTATGTCGTGAAGCCGATCGCCGAGGGCTCCTCCATGGGGGTCATCATCGTGCGCGAGGAACGCTCGCATCCGCCCCAGATCCTGGCCTCCGATGCGTGGGTCTACGGCGAGGAAGTGCTTGCAGAGACTTACGTTGCCGGCCGCGAGCTGACCTGTGCGGTGCTGGGCGACCGGGCGCTCGGCGTGACCGAGATCAAGCCCGTCTCGGGGGAGTGGTACGACTTCGACGCCAAGTACGCGGGAGGGGGATCGATCCACGTCCTCCCCGCCAATCTTAAACTAAATATTTACCAGCGTGTCCAAGAGTTGGCGTTAACGGCGCATCAAGCACTGGGATGCCGTGGCGTCAGCCGTGCCGACCTTCGCTACGACGACACACCGGGAGGAACCGGTGCCCTCGTCGTTCTGGAGGTCAACACGCAGCCAGGGATGACCCAGACGAGCCTTGTGCCGGAGATCGCGGCCCACGCAGGCCTGAGTTTCGGTGAACTCGTCCGATGGATGGTGGAGGACGCTTCTCTCAACCGCTGAACGCCGCCGGCACGTCCGGCAGCGGCGGGATCCTCGCGGGGCTGCGGCTTCCCCGGATCCTCAGGCGGTTCTCGTCGGCGCGTCGGCTCAGGCCGGCAGTGCCGATCGAGGCGCGCGTGCCGCGGCTCGCGGGCACGGCGCTGGTCGCCGGGCTCGCCGGCACCGTCGCGCTGACCGGCTTCGTCATGAGCGGACGCTACGACAGCTTCGTTGCCGAGAACGGCCGTCCGCTCGACATCCTCGCCCGGATCGCCGGCTTCGGCGTCGAGCGGGTGACCATCACCGGCCTGTCGCGGATGTACGAGCGCGAGGTGCTGAGCACCGCGGGCATCGACTGGCGCTCCTCCGTGCCGTTCCTCGACGTCGATGCGGTGCGCGACCGTCTGCTCGCCGAGAAGCTGATCGCCAGCGCCTCCGTGCGCAAGCTCTACCCCAATGAGATCGTCATCAACCAGGTCGAGCGCGAGCCTGCCGCCCTGTGGCAGCAGAACGGCGAAATCCAGGTGATCGCCGCCGACGGCAAGGTGATCGACGACCTGCGCGACGAGCGCTACGTCAACCTGCCGCTCGTCGTCGGGGCGGGCGCCAACGAGCGCCTCAAGGAATATCTCGCGCTGATCGAGGCGGCCGGTCCGCTCGGCTCGCGCATCCGCGCCGGCACCTACGTCTCCGGCCGTCGCTGGACGCTCAAGCTCGACGGCGTCGATATCCGCCTGCCCGAGGCCGGCCCCGCCGAGGCGCTCGCTCGGCTGGTGCGGCTCGAGCGGGAGAGCAGGATTCTGGAGAAGGACATCATCGCGGTCGACCTGCGCATGGCCGACCGCGTCGTGGTGCGCCTGACCGAGGAGGCCGCGGCCACCCGGGCCGAGAGCCGCAAGAAGCCGAAGAAGGGGACCGCGACATGATCGCGTTCCATCCCGCCGCACTCTCCTCCGTGTCCTGTCGCGTATCCGCCGAGTAGCGTCCGATGCAGACTCATCACGGCCTCACGCCGCGCCTGAAACCGCTCTCCGCCCGCCGGAGCGCGACGATGTCGGTGCTCGACATCGGCACCAGCAAGGTCGTCTGCCTCATTGCCGAGCTGCAGCCGGCCGAGGCGATGTCGACCTTACGCGGCCGCACGCACCTCGCCCGCATCATCGGCATCGGCCACCAGCGCTCGCTCGGGCTGAAGGGCGGCGCCATCGTCGATCTGGAAGCGGCCGAGGGCGCGATCCGTCAGGCGGTCCACGCCGCCGAGCGGATGGCCAAGGCCGAGGTCCAGTCGGTCATCGTCAACATCTCCGGCGGGCGCATCGCCTCGCAGCATTTCGAGGCGCGGGTGAACGTCCGCTCCGGCACCGTCACCGGCGCCGATGTCGAGCGCGTTCTGGAGACCGCGAGCGCCCACGGCGTCAGCCCCGGCCGGGCCGTGCTGCACGCCCTGCCGACCGGCTACGCGCTGGACGGCCAAGGCGCGGTGATCGACCCCTCCGGCATGATCGGCAACGCGCTCGGCGTCGATCTCCACGTCGTCACCGCGGAAGCCGCCGCCGCGCGCAACCTGATGCTGGCGGTCGAACACTGCCATCTCGGCGTCGATGCGGTCATCGCCACGCCCTACGCCGCCGGCCTCTCGGCGCTGGTGGACGACGAGGCCGAACTCGGCTGCGCCGTGGTCGATATGGGCGGCGGCACCACCAGCGTCGGCGTCTTCATGGGCGGTCACCTCGTCCATTGCGATGCGGTCGCGGTCGGCGGCCACCACGTCACCATGGATATCGCCCGCGGTCTCTCGACTCGCGTCTCCGTCGCCGAGCGGCTGAAGACCCTCTACGGCTCGGCCATCGCCACGGCCTCCGACGAGCGGGACATGATCGCCGTACACGGCGTCGGCGAGGACGAGGGCGAGGCCCCCGGCCACGTGCCGCGCTCGCAGCTCGTGCGCATCGTCAAGCCGCGGGTCGAGGAGGTGCTCGAACTGGTGCGCGACCGCCTGCGTGGGGCCGGCTTCGGCACGCAGGCCGGCCGCCGGGTGGTGCTCACCGGCGGCGCCAGCCAGCTCGTCGGCCTGCCGGAGACGGCCCGGCGCATCCTCCAGGGACAGGTCCGGATCGGGCGCCCGCTCGGCATCCGCGGCCTGCCCGAAGCCGCCAAGGGGCCCGCCTTCTCGGCCTCGGTCGGCCTGCTGGTCTACCCGCAGGTGGCGCATGCGGAGCATTTCGAGCCGCGGGGGCAGGGCGCCTTCGCCGGCACGGGAACGGACGGCTACATCTCGCGGGTCGGTCGCTGGATCCGGGAAAGTTTCTAGAGCGATTTCGCGCGAAGCGGGTCCGGTTCGCGTGAAGATATCGCCTCAAGACAATGACTTGGGGGCGTTCCCGGCCTGACGGGACGGGCAACGGCTCCAAAGAAACGACCCCGCGCCGCCGCGAGGCCAGCGTGGGACAAGCAAGACAGGGCAGGCGTTGCAAGGC
Organism: Methylorubrum sp. B1-46; assembly: GCF_021117295.1. NCBI lineage: Bacteria > Pseudomonadati > Pseudomonadota > Alphaproteobacteria > Hyphomicrobiales > Methylobacteriaceae > Methylorubrum > Methylorubrum sp. B1-46. Next base: position 3,170,242 of record NZ_CP088247.1, read on the forward strand.
GTCGTTCAGGCAATCGAAAGTCACGAAGGGCAAGACCACATGGCCATCTCTCTTCAGGCTCCGGACATCCGGGAACTCAAGCCCCGCATCACCGTGTTCGGCGTCGGCGGCGCGGGCGGCAACGCCGTCAACAACATGATCGAGTCGGGCCTCCTCGGCTGCGAGTTCGTCGTGGCCAACACCGACGCCCAGGCGCTCACCTCCTCGAAGGCCGAGCGGGTGATCCAGATGGGCATCGGCGTGACGCAGGGCCTCGGCGCCGGCTCGCACCCGGAAGTCGGCTCGGCGGCGGCCGAGGAGGTCATCGACGAGATCCGCGATCAGCTCTCGGGCGCGCACATGGCCTTCATCACCGCCGGCATGGGCGGCGGTACCGGCACCGGCGCGGCGCCTGTCATCGCCCGCGCGGCGCGAGACATGGGCATCCTCACGGTCGGCGTCGTGACGAAGCCGTTCCAGTTCGAGGGCATGCGCCGGATGCGCACCGCCGAGGCCGGCATCCAGGAGCTTCAGGCGGCGGTCGACACCCTGATCGTCATCCCGAACCAGAACCTGTTTCGGGTCGCCAACGAGAAAACCACCTTCGCCGACGCCTTCGCCATGGCCGACCAGGTGCTCTACTCGGGTGTCGCCTGCATCACCGACCTGATGGTCAAGGAAGGCCTGATCAACCTCGACTTCGCCGACGTGCGCGCGATCATGCGTGGCATGGGCAAGGCGATGATGGGCACGGGTGAAGCCTCCGGCGAGAACCGCGCCAACCGCGCGGCGGAAGCGGCCATCGCCAACCCGCTCCTCGACGACGTGTCGATGAAGGGCGCCCGCGGCCTGCTGATCTCGATCACCGGTGGCTCCGACCTCACCCTCTACGAGCTCGACGAGGCCGCGACCCGCATCCGCGAAGAGGTCGATTCCGACGCCAACATCATCCTCGGCGCCACCTTCGACGAGAGCCTCGACGGCATCATCCGCGTCTCGGTGGTCGCCACCGGCATCGAGCCGGCGCTGATCTCGGCCGATTCTCCGAACAACCCGGAGATCGCCCAGACCGAGCAGCGCATCGCCGAGGTCGCCGAGCGCCTGCGCTCCGAGGCCCGCGCCCGCGCCTCCGCCGCGCTGAGCCCGGCCTCCACGCACCAGCCGGTGCAGCAGCAGGCGGCGCATCAGCCGGCGCCCCGCATGTCGGCCCCCGAGCCGCTGCTCGCCCCGAACGCTGGGCCGCGGGCGATGTTGTCCGAGCCGGTGGCGCCCGAGCCGATGCGCGCCGAGCCCACCCCGGCGATGCATCACCACGACGTGGTGTTGACGCAGGCGCCGGCCCGCGCCGCCGTCCCGGCCTACGAGCCGCCGGCCCGGGTCCAGGCCCACGAGCCGGCGCCGGTCGCCAGCGGCCCCTACGTGCCGCCGGCCCCGCAGCTTGCCCGTGCGCCGCGCATGCCGCAGATCTCGGACCTGCCGCCCCACACCCAGGCGCAGATCCTCAAGAGCCGCGGCGAGGAGCCCCAGCCGGAGCCGAGCCAGGACTCCAAGCGCATGACCCTGCTGCGCCGGCTCGCCACCGTCGGCTTCGGCGGCCGCCGCGAGGAGGCCGAGCCGGCCCCCGCGCAGCCGGCCCGCTCTGCCGCGCCGGCCCCGGTCGCCGCGCCGCGCATCGAGCCGGCCCTGCGGGCCCCGGCGCCCCAGGCGCCGCAATACCGCCCCGCGCAGGGCAACCTGGATGCGCAGGGTCGCGCCCTGCCGCCGCGGATGATGGAAGACGACCAGCTCGAAATCCCCGCCTTCCTCCGTCGCCAAGCGAACTGAGACGCGAACCGAAAAGCGTTTCGGCTGTGGATTGATGGGGGCAACCCTGCCCCCATCGGTCGTCAGTGAGGTGTTTCAGCAACAGACCCGGGATCGCAAGATCCCGGGTTTATCTACTTGTTAAGACACTGATCACAAAATGCTTTTTAAAGATCGTGGCGAAACCGTGGCTGTAACAGATCGTAAGAATCCGTGATTTGGCCGCCCTGTTTGCCACAGCTATACACCATGCCGGAACGACAGAAGGCGCGCTTGGTCGACCGACCGGCAGCGCTCGCAGAGGCTTCAAGCAGCGGACGGACTTTCCCACACCGCGCCCCGACCGGGGATGCGCGGGAAGGATCCTGGCCGAGGGCTAAGGTATGCGGACGAACCAACAAACAACGCTCAAAACGTCCGTGACCCTCACCGGAATCGGAGTCCACTCCGGAAACCCGGCAGAGATCACGATCCACCCCGCCAAAGCCAACCACGGTATCGCCTTCCTCCGGACGGGCACCACCACCGGCAACGACCGGCTCATCAAGGCCCACTTCGCATGCGTCTCGGCCACCGAGCTGTGCACCGTCATCGGTGACGTCGAGACCGGCGCCGTCGCCACCATCGAACACCTGATGTCGGCCCTCTACGGTCTGGGTGTCGACAATGCGCTGATCGAGATCGACGGCCCCGAGATGCCGATCCTCGACGGCAGCGCCCGCCCCTTCGTCACCGCCATCGACAGCGTCGGCCTCACCACCTGCGGCGCGCCGCGCCGCTGGATCAAGGTGCTCCAGCCGGTCCGCATCGAGGTCGGCCGCGCCTTCGCCGAGCTCCGCCCGATCGACCGCGGCTTCCGCCTCGACGTGGAGATCGACTTCGAATCCCCGGTGATCGGCCGCTCGCGCAAGGCGATGGACCTGACCCCGGCCGCCTACCGCCGCGAGATCGCCCCCGCCCGCACCTTCGGCATGATGAAGGACGTGGAGCGGTACTGGAAGGCGGGCTTCGCGCTCGGCGCCTCCCTCGACAACACGGTCGCCGTCGGCGAGACCGCCGTGGTCAACCCGGAAGGCCTGCGCTTCGCGGACGAGTTCGTCCGCCACAAGTTCCTCGACGCGGTCGGCGACCTCGCGCTGGCCGGCCTGCCGATCCAGGGCGCCTACCGCTCGTATTGCGGCGGCCACCGCATGAATGTCGGCATCCTCGAAGCCCTGTTCGCCGACCGCGCGAACTACGCCATCGTCGAGGGTCAGGGCACTCGCCGCGAGCCGGCCCGCGCCGAGTTCGGCCTTGGCATCGCCGCCTTCGCCGCGGAACTGTAACCGCCGCGCCACATCGGCCCTCGATCCACGTTTTCGGCGGAATCCCTTAACGGTCTCCGCCGTCTTGCCGTTTTGGCGCCCGAATCGGCCTCCACCCGTGAAAGCCTGCGCGTAGGTCGCGCGCCGCCTCGAAGCGGCCGGGCCTGACAGGGAATTTGACCGCGATGCCTCTGACCTTCCCGACCCGTGGCGCGATGGCGGCCGTGCTCCTCAGCCTCGGCCTCGGTCTCGGCGGCTGCGATGCCCTCGATCCGACCAACCTCTTCGCCGAGAAGTACAAGCCCGAGGCGGTTCCGGACACGCCGGCGGACAAGCTCTACAGCGAGGGCTTGGCCAAGATGGAGGACAAGGACTACGAGAACGCCGCCAAGCAGTTCGAGCAGCTCGACAAGCAGTACACCTATTCCGACTGGTCGCGGAAAGGCCTGCTGATGACGGCCTACGCGAACTACGAGAGCGCGAAGTACGACGACGCCATCAACGCGTCGAAGCGCTACCTGCAGCGCCACCCGGCGAGCAAGGACGCGGCCTACGCCCAGTACCTGATGGCGATGTCGCAGTATAAGCAGATCCCGGACGTGACCCGCGATCAGGAGCGCTCCGAGCGCGCCCTCGTCGCCCTCCAGGAGCTGGTGCAGAAGTACCCGACCTCGGAATACGCCGCCGACGCCAAGGCCAAGATCCAGATCACCCGCGACCAGCTCGCCGGCAAGGAGATGGAGGTCGGCCGCTTCTATCTCCAGAAGCGCGCCTTCCCGGCGGCGATCAACCGCTTCCGCGACGTGGTCAGCAAGTACCAGACGACCCGCCACGCCGAGGAAGCGCTGGAGCGTCTGGTCGAGGCCTACATGGCGCTCGGCCTCACCGCCGAGGCGCAGACCGCGGCGGCCGTGCTGGGCCACAACTTCCCCGACAGCCCCTGGTATCAGGATGCCTATAAGCTCTTGCAGACCGGCGGCCTTGAGCCGCGGGAGGAGAAGTCCTCCTGGCTCAGCAAGATCTATCGCGGCGTGATCGGGCGGACCGCCGCCGCGGAGTAAAGGTCTCTCATAAAACTCCCACCGCGCTGTCCTCGCCACTACGAGAACGGCCGGTGATCAGGAGTTTCGTGGGACACTCTCAATCCGTCGTTTGAGCGGCGCCGGTCCCGCATCGGGATCGGCGCCGATTTGTTTCGGCCTGCCCGTTCGGCCCTCGGTCACGGACGCTCTCGATCAGGCCGTCGTTCGGCGAAGGAACCGTCGCAGCATCCAGTGCGCGCTGCGCCAGCGCGCCGTCGCCTCCCGGAACGCCATGCTGAAGACACCCGGATCGGCGAGCAGATCGCTCCGGCCGCCGAAGGTCTCGGCCACTGCGATATACCGTTCGATCCGGCGAACGAGGCCGGAGATGCTTCCATCGGAGGGAAGGGTCCAGAACCCGTGAGCCGGATCCTCCGGCACGAGGATCTCCCTGCGGCAGAAGAAGTCGTCGGAGCGAACGCGCAACAGGGGTGCCAGCCGCCCGTGGAGGTGCCTTGTCGAGAAGTCGATGGCCGGCGGCGCCATCGAGAGCAGCAGGACACGGAAATCCATCAGGTTCTGCGAGACGACCCTGACCTCGACATCGTCGGGGATGCGATCCGTCTGGAACGTCAGACTGACGAGCGGATCGCGTCGACCGTAGCGAAGATTGAGCAGATCCGCCCGCACGCCTCGCCCGCGGCGCACCACGGCCCGTGCGACACGCCGAGCGAGTGCGATGCCGTCGGCATCGAGGGTCGTCGGGACGGCTTCCGGACAAGCCCCGGCCACGTCCGTCAGACCGGTTTCCGTCATCGCGGCGAATGCTTCGAGTGCTGCTGTCACCCGCTCCGGCAGGACGGCCGGGCGCTTGCGAATGAAGAGCCAACCCTCTTCGCGTGCCGCGAAGAAGTCTCCCTCGCGGAAGATCATGCTGTCGTTGCCGATGACATGCGGCCACGCCACGAAGGTCGTCTCGCGGCAGGTGATCGTCCCGGCCCGGCCGTCCGTGTGCGCCAGCAGGGTCTGAAGCATATCTTCGTCCGCATGGACGCAACGCCGGAAGCGCGCCATGTCCGGTAGGCCGGGCATGATATCGTGCAGATAGGCGCAGGCCGCCCGCGACAGGACGTACCAGTTGCTGCCGTGGTGGAGGCGGCTGAGAAAATCAGGATCGCGTGCAAGCGCGGCGATGCCGAAGCTGCCGACGCCCGGAAGCTCGCGGTAGTCCATGCTGAAGCGGTGGGCGATGTCCACCTGGCCGCCGGCATCCATGGCGGAAAACGGTGTCGTGCCAACGTAGGAGACACTGGGCTGGAAGGCGGCCGCCACCGTGATCGGGTCGTGCAGCGGACAGTGCTGCTCGCTCAGCGCCACGAAATGCGACCATGCGGGGGCGGATTTCAGCGCCCAGGCGATCGCGTCGAGGGTCGTCGCAACCTGCGAGTAGCTGGCCCAGGCATAGTGCCGGGTGGGTAGAACCTCGACGTTCGGGAACGCCTGCGCCAGCCGCCGCACGGTGTCGTGAAGAGCCTCGGGCGCCTTTGCATCGACGTGATAGAGGTAGACGTGATCTCGATGGTAAAGGAAGCGGAATTGGTCGCGAACGAAGGCGGGCGATTGGTGGCAGGTGATGAAATAGGCCGTCATGTTCCCGCTCGGCCGCGACGCTCCGATGCCCTGTCCCGCCTTCTAGCGGCGGGCGAGGCGACCGGTCCATTGGGCAGGAACGGTCCGAAGCGATTGGCTGCGATTTTTTCCGCGTGAAGTCGGGGCCTGTTCCGTCTAGATCACCCTCACGACAACGAAGGGGAACCGGGCAGCTTCATGCTCGTCCAGCTCGCAATCCGCGACATCGTTCTGATCGACAAGCTTGAATTGACCTTCTCCGCCGGGCTCACCGTCCTCACGGGCGAGACCGGTGCGGGCAAGTCGATTCTGCTCGATGCCTTTGCCCTGGCCCTCGGCGGGCGCGGGGATGGCGGGCTCGTGCGACAGGGCGAGGCGCAGGGCGGCGTCACCGCCGTATTCGACGTGGCGGCCGATCATCCCGCCCGTGCCGTCGCCGCGGCGGCCGAGATCGACACCGATGGCGACCTGATCCTGCGCCGCACCCAGTTCGCCGACGGGCGCACCCGCGCTTTCGTCAACGACCAGCCGGTCGGCGTGCAGACGATGCGAGCGATCGGCACGGCACTCGTCGAGATCCACGGCCAGCACGACGACCGGGCGCTCGCCGACCCTACCACCCACCGCACCATCCTCGACGCCTTCGGCGGGTTGCAGGGTCCGCTCAATCAGGTCGCCGCTGCGGCCAAACGCGTGCGCGCCGCCCGCACCACCTTGTCCGAGCAGCGCGCGCGGGTCGAGGCGGCGCAGAAGGAGGCCGATTTTCTGCGCCACGCGGTCGAGGAGCTCGGCACCCTCGACCCACAAGCGGGCGAGGAAGCGATGCTCGCCGAGCGCCGCACGGTGATGCAGCAGGGCGAGAAGGTCGCCCGCGAGTTGAACGAGGCGCTCGACCTCGTCGGCGGCTCGGGCTCGCTGGTGCCGCACCTTTCTTCCGCCGTGCGCCGGCTGGAACGGCGCAGCGCGACTGTGCCGAGTCTGGTCGATCCGAGCATTGCGGCGCTGGACGCCGCCCTCGTCGCGCTGGATGAGGCCCGCGCCGCGCTGGACGCGGCGGTGCTCGCCGCCGAGTTCGACCCGCGCGAGCTGGAGCGGGTGGAGGAGCGCTTGTTCGCCCTGCGCGCGGCGTCGCGGAAATATTCGGTGCCGGCCGACGATTTGGCCGACCTGCGCAGCCGCTACGATGCGGATGTGGCCGCACTCGATGCCGGGGAGCAGGCGCTCTCGGGGCTTGAGGCCGAGTTGGACGCGGCCGAGGCCGCCTATGCCCAGGCCGCGAAGAGGCTCGGCGACGGGCGGCGCAAGGCGGCCAAAGCCCTCGACGCGGCGGTCCAGGCCGAGTTGCCGCCGCTGAAGCTGGAGGGCGCCCGCTTCATCACCCAGATCACCGTGGACGAGGCCTCGCGCGATGCCGCCGGCACCGAGCGGGTCGAGTTCTGGGCGCAGACCAATCCAGGCACCCGCGCCGGACCGATGATGAAGGTGGCTTCGGGCGGCGAGCTGTCCCGCTTCATGCTGGCGCTCAAGGTGGTGCTGGCCGGCAAGGGCTCGGCGCCGACCCTGATCTTCGACGAGATCGATACCGGCCTCGGCGGCGCGGTGGCCGATGCCATCGGCGCGCGGCTCGGCCGTCTCTCGGAACAGGTTCAGGTGGTGGCGGTGACGCACGCGCCGCAAGTGGCCGCCCGCGCCTCGACGCATTTCCGCATCGCCAAGGACAGCGTGAAGGACGGCGCGAAGGGGAAGGCGGCCAAGGGCGTGGAGAAGGGCTCGGAACGGGTCACGACCCGGGTGGTCGGGCTCGCGGCGGACGCGCGCAGGGAAGAGATCGCCCGGATGCTGGCTGGCGCGACCGTCACCGACGAGGCCCGCGCGGCGGCAGCGCGACTTCTCCAGGGGGCCGAGGGTTAGCGTCGCTCACAGAACGCCCGCCGCACGGCCCATTGCCGAGGCGAAACCGCCGGCGACCGGGAGTTTCGAAGGCCCTCTCAGTCGCCCTCGTCCAGCTCGATTCCGTACTCCGCCAGCACCCAGAAGATCGCCTCCAGATCGTCGGCGGTCACGTCGCGGGGCGGCAGCGCCTCTTCGAGGTCGTCGTAGGTCAGTGAGCGACGGCGCTCGGCATCCGCCTTGGCCAGCAGGCGGTCGACCGTCATGCGGATGTCAGCCGGCAGGGCGTCGTGGCTCGGCAGCACGATGCCGCCGGCCGGGCGCAGGGCGTCGCTGAGCAAGCGATCGATGATCGCCTGCCGCCGCGCGTGAGCTCCGTCCGAACTGTCCATGCCACCGAATATGGACCGTCGCGGGCGCGCGTCGAGTCTCCACGCACGCGGTCTCACATGACTCCTTTCGTCACTCCTTGCCCACCGACATCAGCAGGCGCTCGGTACGGGCGTCCTCGATGCGGTTGACCATGCGGCGCCCCTCATGGACGTCGCGGAGCGTCTTGGTGGCGGTGATGCAGGACTGGATCAGCATCACCGTGCCCATGGCGAGATAGCCCTTCATCCAGAAGTCGAGGGGCATGAACAGGATGCCGAAGCCGACCAGTGCGGCGGAGGCGACGAAGGAGGCCTGGGTGAAGACGACCCAGGCGCCGGTATGCTGCGCGGTTTCTTGGGACATGGCTTTCTTCCTTGAGAGGGGAGGGGCGGATCAGACGGCACCCGCGCGCCCGGCCTCCGCGCGGCCGCGGAGGCGGGCCAGCACGTCGTCGGAGGAAGGACGTGTCCGAGGCCCGAAGCCCGCGCGTTCAAGACGCTCGGCGATCGTCTCCTCGGGTGTCTCGATCGCGGCGAGCGCCGCATCGGCATCCGTTGCCTCGGCCTGAAGCCGCTGGAGCCGGGCCAGGGTGGCCTCCGCCTCGCGCAGGCTGGCATTGCCGCCTACGCTCTGCCTCCCACGCAGACGCCGGACGGCTTCCGCGGCCGCCGCAACCCGCCGCCCGCGCTCCAGAGCCTCCTGGCGCCGGGTCGCGTCGGCGAGCACTGTGCGCATCCGCGTCACTTCCGCGGCGAAGGTCGCCCGTGCGGCGCGGAGCGAATCCCGCTCGGCTTCGAGGCTCGCGATGGCTTCGGCCGCCTCGCAAGCGAGATCCTCGCGGCCCGCCGTGAGGGCGGCCACGGCGCGGGTCTCCAGATCGGCCGCGCGCGCCTCGACGTCGGCCAGCCGACGGGCCTCGGCGGCGTCCCCGGCCATCGCCGCAGCCAGCGCCCGCCGGCTCCGCTCCAAGTCGGCGGCGGTCTCGCGGATCTGCTGATCAAGGACGAGGAGGGCGTGGCGGTCGTAGGCCTCCTCGCAGGCCTGGGCGGCGGCGCCGCGGGCAAGCGTTCGCAACAGCGTCAACATGGCATCACTCCGAGGGCGTGACCGCGTCGTCACGTCGATAGGAGTGCGCCGGGTTTGCACGATGTGCAAGTGATGTTTTGCACACCGTACAATCCCGTACTCGTCGGCGGGGTGCTGCTCGGCCGGAGCCGAGCGATCGGCCTAGGGCATCGTCTTTTCCCGAAAGCCGGCAGCCACCTTTCAGGACGATGCTCTAATCCCGCACAGCCAGCTCCGCCGCCTTGGCGATCCGCACGGGGATCGCCTTTGCCGCCGGGACCTTGGCCTGGGCGTCGTGGTGCCAGAGCGGGATCAGCACGTTCAATTCCGGGTAGTAGCCGGCACAATTGCCCTCGGGGATATCGTACTTGACGATCCTCAGACCCTTCACCTCGCGGGCGAACTCGTCGGCGGCTTCGGTCACGACATCGACTGTCTCGCCGTCGGCGAGTTGCAGGCGCTCGATGTCGTTCTCGTTCATGAACAGCACCTGCCGGGTGCCTTTCACGCCGCGAAAGCGGTCGTGGTAGCCGTAGATCGTGGTGTTGAACTGGTCGTTCGAGCGCAGGGTAATGAGGTCGAGCACGTCGCGCCGGTCGCTCTTCATATCCGGGTCCATGTCGAGCCCGTCCGGCGGCACGACGAAGTTGGCCTTACCCGTGTCCGTCTCCCATTTGCGCTCGCGGGCGGCGAGCGGCTTGTGCAGGCCGCCGGGCTCGAACAGGCGCGCGTTGAAGTCCTTGAACTTCTCCGGATAGGTCGCCTCGATGGCGTCGCGCACTTTGGCGTAATCGCCGACCCAGGCGTTCCAATCGACCCGCGGGTTCTCCGGCAGCGTCGCCTTGGCGAGCTGCGCCACGATCCAGGGCTCGGAGCGCACGTGGTCGCTGATCGGCGAGGCGACGCCGCGCGAGCCGTGGAAGCAGGAGGTCGAATCCTCCATCGACACCGCCTGCGGACCGCTCGCCTGCTCGTCGATCTCGATCCGCCCGAGACAGGGCAGGATGTAGGCGATCTCGCCGTGAACGAGATGCGAGCGGTTGAGCTTTGTCGAGACCTGTACGGTGAGCCGAATCCCGCGCCATGCCTCCTCCATCCGCTGCGTGTCGGGGATGGCGCGCACGAAGTTGCCGCCGAGCCCGACGAACGCCTTCACCCTGCCGGCGAGCACGCCCTCGCAGGTCTCGATCGTGTTCATCCCCTTCTCGCGGGGCGGCTCGAAGCCGTACATCGCCTTGAGCTTGTCCAGCGGCACCAGGGAGGGCTCGTCGGCGATGCCGACGGTGCGCTGGCCCTGCACGTTCGAGTGTCCGCGCACGGGGCAGATGCCGGCACCGGGGCGCCCGATATTGCCGCGCAAGAGCAGCAGGTTGACGAACATCTGCACCGTCTCGGTGCCGCGGCGATGCTGGGTCAGGCCCATGCCGTAGATGCCGATCACCGCCCGCGCGCGGGCATAGACGGCTGCGGCCGCCTCCATCCCCTCGCGCTTCAGGCCGGACTTGGCCTCCAGCGCCGGCCATTCGAGCCGGTCGCAGAACTTTTCGAACTTCTCGAAGCCGTGGGTGTGCTCACTGAGGAAGTCGACGTCGAGGACGCGGGGACGCCCCTCCTCCTGCGCCTGCCGGTCCATGGCGAACAGCGCCTTGCAGATCCCGGCAATCGCCGCGATGTCGCCGCCCGCCTTCACCTGATGGTACTGGGTCGAGATCTGCGTCGAGGAATGCGTCAGCATCTCGATCGGCGATTGCGGGTTGGTGAAGCGCTCGAGCCCGCGCTCCCGCAGCGGGTTGAAGGTGATGATCGGAACGCCCCGGCGCCGGGCGTCCTGCAGCGGGTGCAGCATCCGCGGCGAATTCGAGCCGACGTTCTGGCCGAAGAACAGGATCAGGTCGGTGGCCTCGAAATCCTCCAGCACCGTCGTCCCGACCGGTACGCCGATCGATTGCGGCAGCGCCTTCGAGGTCGATTCGTGGCACATGTTCGAGGAGTCGGGCAGGTTGTTGTTGCCGTACATGCGCGCGAACAGCGCGTACATGTAGCTCGTTTCCAGCGAGGCCCGGCCTGAGGAGTAGAACACCGCCGCCTTCGGATCCTCCTCCCGAATGGCCTTCAGCTCGCGGCCGATCTCTTCGAAGGCCTGCTCCCAGGAGACGGGAAGGTAGCGGTCGCGCTGCGGATCGTAGCGCAGGGGATGGGTGATGCGGCCCTTCTCCTCAAGGTCGTAATCGGCCCAGGTCAGAAGCTCGGTGACCGAGTGGCGCTCGAAAAAGTCCGGCCCGATGCGCTTGCGCGTCTGCTCCCAGGCGGTCGCCTTGGCGCCGTTCTCGCAATACTCGAAGGTCGAGGGCTTGGCCGGCTTCGACCACGCGCAGGACACGCACATGAAGCCGCCCGGCTTGTTCTGCTTCATCAGCATCGCCGCGCCGGAGGCCGGGATCTCCTCACGGGTCAGGATATCGACGAGCGAGCGGGCCGAGCCCCATCCGCCGGCCGGGTCGGTATAGGCTTCGATCTTCTCGTCGGGCATGGCCGGGCTCGCTTCGGGTGACCTCGGCGCAACACAGGGGTGAAACGTCGGGTTCCACCCATGCGACGACGGCTCCGGCGCGACCCCGGATGCCCGCGATCGTTGCGGGCGCAGTGAGCGGCCCTATTGTTCGGCGAAGGGCTCCGCTCCGGGCGCATCCGGGTTCATGCCCTCGACCGGAACGCGGCTGCGGCGGGGTCGCGGTGCCGTGTTGGCGGCGGTCGGCGCCGCGGTGTTGGCGCCGAGCCGTGCCGCGAGCGCGATCGCCCGCGCCTCGGTGAAGCGGAGGTGGCAGTAGCCGTGCGCCCCTTCGCGGGCATAGGTCCGGCACGCCTGCTCGCGGTCGGACGAGAACGCCGCCTGCTCCTGCACGATCGGCCGGATATCGCTGCCGCGCGAGCGCTGGGTCATGATCTTGTAGTTGTCGCGCACCGCCTTGTCGGCGACGCCGCGGGCGGTATCGAACTCGCCCGCCTGCGGGATGAGGCTCGCCGCGCCGGGTCCCCACAGGCCCGACGGCGTGGTCTCGCAATCTGCCGCCGTGAAGGTGCAGGCCGGCCCCGAGCCCAGCGGCGTGGCGAGCACGCTGCCGTCGAGGATCTCGAAGCGCAGCGGGCATTCGGCGCTCGCCACCGAGAAGCGGGAGACACCCTGGGCGCGGCCCTCCGCGCTTAGCGAAATCGGCTTGCCGTCGTTGAGCTTGACCGTACAAGCCTCGGTCGGCTGCGAGATCTTGGTGCCCGGCAGGCTCATCAGCGCCGTGTAGGCCGCGCCGTTCCGCTCAATCTTCAGGGAGCCTTTCAACCCGTTCAGCAGCAGCTCCTGCCCGGCGACGTTGTCCTCGGCCGGCACGCGCAGCACCACCGGCTGGCGCGGCTGGGCCGGCGCGCTCGGCCGCGTCTCGACACCTTCGCCGGGGGCGGGGGCACCCGGCTCGACCGGTTGCGGCGGCGGCTGGACCGGCACGTTGCGCGGCGGTTGCGGCGGGCGCGCCGCCCGCCCGATGCCGAACAGCTCCTCGAAGAAATTCTGCGCCCGCGCGGGCGTGGACGGGAGTACAGCCAAGCCGGCGAGCACGAGCAGCGCTCCGCTGGCGACACAGGCCGGGCGCGCCGCCCTGCGGACCTTCCGCGCGGACATTCTCTCGGAGACGGGCAGGGACATCAGGCCGTCGGCCTCCCGGTTTGAAGCCACTTCACGGGCCATGTGTCGTCGTCATACCACGTCACCCGTGGCGCGGACGTGGCAGCCTGGCAACAAACAAGCTTCTCTACGGATCTCATTCCGAAAATCGCCTTGACCCGGCGGAGGATGGCGGACGTCGCTGAACCGTTCGGCGCACGTTCTTGCGGCGGCGTAGCCGTCTTCTTATATGCGGCGGGACACGGGACGAAGCCTGGGAAGCACAGCCCGCCAGGGCGATGCGCTTCGGATCCATCCCGTTCTCAAACCTGATGTTTTTGTACCGCCATGGGTCGAGCTGCTTCGGGGCTCGGCGGTCTGCTTGAAAAATCCAACAGAGGGATCCCACCATGGGTAAAGTAATCGGTATCGACCTCGGCACCACCAATTCCTGCGTGGCCGTCATGGAAGGCACGCAGCCGCGGGTCATCGAGAATGCGGAAGGCGCCCGCACCACCCCGTCCATCGTCGCCTTCACGGATGACGGGGAGCGCCTCGTCGGCCAGCCCGCCAAGCGGCAGGCCGTGACCAATCCGGAACGCACCTTCTTCGCGATCAAGCGTCTGATCGGCCGGACCTACGACGATCCGCTGACGCAGAAGGACAAGGGTCTCGTGCCCTACAAGATCGCCAAGGGTGACAACGGCGACGCCTGGGTCGAGGCCGACGGTAAGAAGTACTCGCCCTCGCAGATCTCGGCCTTCACTCTTCAGAAGATGAAGGAGACCGCCGAGTCGCATCTCGGCCAGCCGGTGACGCAGGCCGTCATCACGGTCCCCGCCTACTTCAACGACGCCCAGCGTCAGGCGACCAAGGATGCCGGCAAGATCGCCGGGCTTGAGGTGCTGCGCATCATCAACGAGCCGACGGCCGCCGCGCTCGCCTACGGCCTCGACAAGAAGAAGGCCGGCACGATCGCGGTCTACGACCTCGGCGGCGGCACCTTCGACGTGTCGATCCTCGAGATCGGCGACGGCGTGTTCGAGGTGAAGTCGACGAACGGCGACACCTTCCTCGGCGGCGAGGACTTCGACAACCGCGTGGTCGAGTACCTCACCAGCGAGTTCAAGAAGGAGCAGGGCATCGACCTGACGAAGGACAAGCTCGCCCTCCAGCGCCTCAAGGAGGCGGCCGAGAAGGCGAAGATCGAGCTGTCCTCGGCGACACAGACCGAGATCAACCTGCCCTACATCACCGCCGACGCCACGGGTCCGAAGCACCTCGCGCTCAAGCTCAGCCGCGCGAAGTTCGAGAGCCTCGTCGACGACCTCGTGCAGCGCACGATCGAGCCCTGCCGCAAGGCGCTCAAGGATGCCGGCGTCTCGGCCTCCGAGATCGACGAGGTCGTGCTCGTCGGCGGCCAGACGCGCATGCCCAAGGTGCAGGAGGTCGTGAAAGCGTTCTTCGGCAAGGAGCCTCACAAGGGCGTCAACCCGGACGAGGTCGTCGCCATCGGCGCCGCGGTCCAGGCCGGCGTGCTCCAGGGCGACGTGAAGGACGTGCTGCTGCTCGACGTGACCCCGCTGTCGCTCGGCATCGAGACGCTGGGCGGCGTGTTCACCCGTCTGATCGACCGCAACACCACGATCCCGACCAAGAAGTCCCAGGTCTTCTCGACGGCCGAGGACAACCAGAACGCGGTCACCATCCGAGTCTTCCAGGGTGAGCGCGAGATGGCGGCCGACAACAAGCTGCTCGGCCAGTTCGACCTCGTCGGCATCCCGCCGGCGCCCCGCGGCATGCCGCAGATCGAGGTGACCTTCGACATCGACGCCAACGGCATCGTCAACGTGACGGCCAAGGACAAGGCGACAAACAAGGAGCACCAGATCCGCATCCAGGCCTCGGGCGGCCTGTCGGACGCCGACATCGAGAAGATGGTCAAGGATGCCGAGGCCAATGCCGAGGCGGACAAGAAGCGCCGCGAGCTGGTCGAGGTGAAGAACCAGGGCGAGAGCCTGATCCACGCCACCGAGAAGTCGGTCGCGGAGTACGGCGACAAGGTCTCGGCCGCCGACAAGGGTGCCATCGAGTCCGCCATCACGGCGCTCCGCTCCGCGCTCGAGGGTGAGGATGCCGAGGGCATCAAGGCCAAGACCAACGACCTGATGCAGGCCTCGATGAAGCTCGGCGAGGCGATGTACGCCGCCTCCCAGGCCGAGGGTGCGCCGGGTGCTGACGGAGCCGCGGCTTCGGCGGAGAAGAAGGACGACGTCATCGACGCCGACTTCCAGGAAGTGGACGAGAACGAGCGCAAGAAGCGCGCGTAAGTCCGCGTAACGGCTCGGGAGCGGTGCGCCAGCGCCGCTCCCGATCATTTTTCATCGTCAGCGGCGCGAACGGCTTGATCCTCGGGCAAGGCTCGGGGATCAACGGTGCCGAGCGTCCGAGAGAAGCGAAGGTCGATCCGGCCCGTCCCGTTCGAGTCGGGAGGCGGATCGCGGCGCGGCCGAAGCCCGACACGCGAGTCGGCAGCCGGCGCGAACGAGAGGCTCCAGGGGCCGGGAATGTCGAAACGGGACTATTACGAGGTCTTGGGCGTCGCGAAGACGGCCTCGGAGAGCGAGCTGAAGGTCGCCTTCCGCAAGCTGGCCATGGTGCATCATCCGGACCGCAATCCCGGCGACAAGGAAGCCGAGATCAAGTTCAAGGAAGTCAACGAGGCCTATCAGTGCCTCTCCGACGGCCAGAAGCGCGCGGCCTACGACCGCTTCGGCCACGCCGCCTTCAGCCAGGGCGGCGCGGGCGGCCCCGGATTCGGCAACGAGTTCGGCGACTTCATGTCGGACATCTTCGAGAACTTCTTCGGGGATGGTCGCGGCGCACCGGGCGGCGGACGCGGGCGCGGCGGTGCGCCCGGCCGCGAGCGCGGGGCGGACCTGCGCTACAACCTCGAGATCAGCCTCGAAGAGGCGTTTGCCGGCAAGACCGAGACCATCCGGATCCCGACCTCGATCGCCTGTGAGACCTGCTCGGGCACGGGGGCCAAGGCTGGATCGAAGGCGCGCACCTGCTCGACCTGCGGCGGCTACGGCCGGGTGCGGGCAGCGCAGGGCTTCTTCGCCATCGAGCGGACCTGCCCGAACTGCCACGGGCGCGGCGAGGTGGTGGACGATCCCTGTCCGTCCTGCTCCGGCGCCGGCCGGGTCAACCGCGAGCGCACGCTCTCGATCAACGTGCCGGCGGGTGTCGATGACGGCCTGCGCATCCGGCTCGCGGGCGAGGGCGAGAGCGGCCTGCGCGGCGGACCGTCGGGCGACCTCTACGTCTTCCTCTCGATCAAGCCACACCCCTTCTTCCAGCGCGACGGGGCCGACCTGTTCTGCCGCGTGCCGATCTCGATGGTGACGGCGGCGCTCTCGGGCGAGATCACCGTGCCGGTGATCGACGGCTCGCAGACGCAGGTCCGCATCCCGGCCGGCACGCAGACCGCCAAGCAGTTCCGCATCAAGGGCAAGGGCATGCCGGTGCTGCGCTCGCGCGAGGTCGGCGACCTCTACATCCAGGTCTCGGTGGAGACGCCGCAGAACCTGACCAAGCGCCAGCGCGAGCTGCTGCAGGAGTTCGACCAGAGCGCCTCGGACGAGAATCACCCCGAGAGCGCCGGGTTCTTCTCCAAGGTGCGTGACTTCTTCGTGAGCGGTTCCACGCGGGCGTGATCCGCGACGCCCCTCCGGGATCAAACCGGGGGCACCACTGGTTATGATCGCGGCTCATCGCTGCGATCATGCACCCGATGCCGGTCGCGAAGCTTGACTGCCTGCGGGTTTTCGTCGTCTAGCCTGTGCCAACCATGATGAGCCGAGGACCTTCGGACGTGCCGCCGCTTCGCCGTTCCAGTGCCCGCGCCGTCGCCGCCGCACGCGTCATCCGTGAGCGCAAGGATCCGCTGGAGGACGAGGCGCGCTTCCTGCGCTCCTGGTTCGAGCGCCCGCTCGTCACCGGCGCCGTGACGCCCTCGGGCCGGATGCTCGCGCGCACCATGGCCTCCTACGCCGACCCGAACGTCGCCGGCCCCGTGATTGAGCTGGGACCCGGCACCGGCCCCGTGACCGAGGCACTGATCCGCCGCGGCTTCGATCAGGACCGCCTCGTCCTCGTCGAGTTCAATCCTGATTTCTGCACGCTGCTGCGCCGTCGCTTTCCCGGCGTGACGGTGATCGGCGGCGACGCCTACCGGATTCGCGAGACCCTGCGCGACCGGCTCGACGGCCTTTGCGCCGCTACGATCTCCAGCCTGCCGCTGTTCACCAAGCCGCTGGAGCAGCGCCTCGACCTTCTTCAGGGCGCGCACGACCTGATGCATCCGGGCGCGCCCTTCGTGCAGTTCACCTACGCGGTGGTGCCGCCGATCCCGGCCAAGTGCGAGGCGGGCAGCTACACGGCGAGCCGCTCCAACAAGGTCTGGCTCAACCTGCCCCCGGCCCGCGTCTGGGTGTACCGGCGGCCCGAGCCGAAGGCCGGCAGCGTCTGACGTTCCGGACACGACGCGGGCGAAGGAACGATCTTCCGCGCCCCGTCCGCTGCGACTGGTGGAATTCCGAACCAAACAGACCGTGGATCGAGTCGATCTCCGTCACTACGACGGCAGGAGGCACGAGGCCTTCGCTCTTCGTCATCGAGCGGGCGCGGTCTTGTTTCCCATTGTACGGATTCCGCTCAGTACGCGTTCATCCGCCCGGATCTAGCTTCGCTCTCAAGGCCGCCCTGAACGGCCCGATGAACGGAGGTCACACGATGTCGGAACCATCCTCTACACGTCGCTCCCGTTTCGCACTTGCCGTCCTCGCGCTGATGGCCGGCGGCCTCTTCGGCGGCAGCGCCGCCAACGCCGCCCCGCTGGCGCCGGCTCCGGCCACGGCTCTCGCGTCGGAGGCGACGGTCGAAACGGTGCAGTGGCACCACCATCATTTCGGCCACCGCCATCATCCTCGGCACTGGGGGCATCGCCACCACCACCACGGACACTGGGGCCACCATCGCCGCCATTGGGGCCACCATCACCACGGCTGGGGCCATCGCCACCATCATCGCGGCCATTGGGGTCACCGCCGTCACTGGGGCCACCACCATCACTGGTAGACGCACCGGCTTGAAGGGGTTCGGGTGATGCGAGAGCTTCATCCGAACCGTCTCGGGGACGGTGCACCGTTTTCCCGGAATTCCTGACGTTGCCTCCGACGCGAAGGCGCGTCAGCCGAGACGTTCCACCACCGGCTTGCGGGCAGAAGGTGCCTCCCCACCGATCCGATAGGCATCCCGCAGCACCGTCTCGGCCCGCGCCGCGGCAGCCTCGTCCGCCGCATGGACAAGGCCGATCGGATCGCCCTTCGCCAGCCGGTCGCCGGGCCGTGCGAGGCCGGTGAAGCCGACGCGCGGATCGATCGCGTCCTGCGGCCGAGTGCGGCCGCCGCCGAGGCCGATGACCGCGAGGCCGACGGCGCGCGTCTCGATCCGCTCGACCACGCCCGAGGCTTGCGCTGTCACCGGCCGCACCACCGGCGCCCGCGGCAGATAACGGTCCGATGCCTCCACGAAGTCGGACGGCCCGCCGAGGGCCGCCACCATCCGCGAGAACACCGCGCAGGCCGCTCCCGACTCGAGCGCCGCCGTCAGACGCTCCTCCGCCTCCGCACCACTCGCGGCGAGCCCGCCGATGATCAGCATCTCGGCGGCGAGCGCCAGGGTCACGGTATGGAAACGCGGCTCGCGGACGCGGCCGGTGAGGTAATCGACGGCATAGGCCACCTCGACCGCATTGCCGGCGCTGGAGGCGAGCGGCGCGTCCATATCGGTGACGAGGGCGCGGGTGCGCAGCCCCGCGGCATTGGCCACCGTGACGATGCTCTCGGCCAAGGCCCGCGCTTCCGCCCCGCTCGCCATGAAGGCGCCGGAGCCGGTCTTCACGTCCATGACGAGTCCCTGAAGCCCAGCCGCGAGCTTCTTCGAGAGGATCGAGGCGGTGATGAGATCGAGCGATTCCACCGTTCCGGTCACGTCGCGGATCGCGTAGAGGCGCCGGTCGGCGGGCGCGAGGTCGACGGTCTGGCCGATGATGGCGCAGCCGGCCTCCGCCGTGACCTGCCGAAAGCGGTCGAGGCCGGGCGCCACGTCGTAGCCGGGGATGCTCGCGAGCTTGTCCAGCGTGCCACCGGTATGGCCGAGACCGCGCCCGGAGATCATCGGCACGTAGCCGCCGCAGGCCGCCACCATGGCCGCAAGCGGAAGGCTCACGTTGTCGCCGACGCCGCCGGTCGAGTGTTTGTCGAGGACGGGCCCGGGCAGCTCCCAGGCGAGCACGGTGCCCGAATGGGTCATGGCACGGGTCAGTGCCACGCGCTCGTCGCGGGAAAGGCCGCGGAAGAACACTGCCATCGCAAAGGCCGCGGCCTGCCCCTCCGTCACCTCATCCCGCGTCAGGCCCGCGATGAAGCCGGCGATGTCGGCCTCGGTGAGGGCGCGCCCATCGCGCTTGTCGCGGATGATCTCCTGAGGGAGCCTCACGGCGCGGCCTCCAGGGCGCGCACGAGTTCCGCATGGAGTGCGCTGGCGCCGATCCGGAAGGTGCTCGGGCTCACCCAATCCGGTCCCATGATACGATCGGCGAGGGCGAGATAGGCGCCCGCATCCTCGACCCGGCGCAGGCCGCCGGACACCTTGAGCCCCGCCGGCCGATCGCCGTGCGCGCGAAGCGCCGCCAGCATGATCTCGGCCGCGGGCAGTGTGGCCGAAACCGGCGTCTTGCCGGTGGAAGTCTTGATGAAGTCGGCGCCGGCTTCCAGTGACAGGCGGCTCGCCTGCGCGATCAGAGCCGCGTCATCCAGTTCGCCGGTCTCAAGGATCACCTTGAGGAGCCGGCCGGCACAGGCGTCGCGCACGGCCGCGATCATGGCGCGGGCGCTCTCCGCCTCGCCGCGCATCAGCGCGCGGTAGGGCAGGACCAGATCGATCTCATCGGCGCCGTCGGCGAGGGTGGCGCGGGTGTCCGAAACCGCGCGCTCGATGTCGTCAGCGCCCTCGGGAAAATTGATCACGGTGGCGACTCGCACGCCGCTGCCGCGCAGCGACCGAGCCGACTCCGCGACGAAATCAGGCCAAACGCAGACGGCCGCGACGCCGCTCGCAAGGGCCTTGCCGCAAAGGTCTTCGACGGCGGCGGCGGTGGCGGTGTCGCTCAGATCGGTGAGGTCGAGCAACGGTAGGGCGCGCCGGGCCAGAGCTGCCCTGGCCTGGGCCTCGTTGTGTGGGGAAGGGGGAGCTGAAGCGGTCATCTGCGTTCCCTACGCTTCGGGCAGGCGGCCGGCGAAAGCCGCGGCGAGGCGGGCGAGATCCGCCCCGGCCTGGGCCGCGACCGCCTTGGTCTCGGCATGGTGCGGGTCGCCGCCCGCGATTCCCGCCGCGAGGTTGGTCACCACCGAGACCGCGGCCACGGGCAGGCCGAGGAAGCGGGCGAGGATGGTCTCGGGTACGGTGGACATGCCGACGAGGTCGGCGCCGAGGATGCCGGCCATGCGCACCTCGGCGGGCGTCTCGAAGCTCGGACCAGAGAACCACGCATAGACCCCGGTCGCGAGCGGAAGACCGATGTCTTCGGCCGCCGCGCCGAGAGCGGCGCGCAGGCCGGCATCGTAGGCCTCCGTCATCGGCACGAAGCGGGCGTCGCTCGCCTCGCCGATCAGCGGGTTGAAGCCCGACAGGTTGATGTGGTCGGACAGCATCACGAGGCGGCCGGGGCCGACCTCCGGACGCAGCGAGCCGGCGGCGTTGGTGAGCAGGAGCCGTTTCGCCCCCAGCGCCCGCGCCGCGGCGAGCGGCACCCGCATGGCGGCGGCCTCGCCGCGCTCGTAGGCATGGGCCCGTCCCTCGAACACGAGGACCGGCCGCCCCGCAAGGCGTCCGCGATGCAGCCGGCCGCCATGGCCGGTCACGCCGGGCGCAGGGAACCCGGGAACCGCCGCGTAGGCGAGGCTGCGGCGGTCCTCGACCGCCTCGACCAGGGCGCCGAGCCCGGTCCCGGTGACGATCGCCAGGGCATAGGGGGCGGCAAAGCCCTCCGTCCGCAGATAAGCGACCGCCGCTTCCTCAGGCGCCATGGGCGAGATGCTCCGGGCCGAAGGAGGCGGGCAGCAACTGATCGAGCGTGTAGCGGGCCCGCACGGCCTCGGGACTGCCCGAGAAGATCGGCGTGCCGGGATGTGCGAATTCGCGGATGCGCTGGCGGCAGGCGCCGCATGGGGTGACGGGATCGGGACTGTCGGCCAGGACGAGGATCGCGCGGATCTCCCGGCCGCCGGCCGCGATCATCGTGGCGATGGCGCCGGCCTCAGCGCAGGTGCCGACCGGGTAGGCCGCGTTCTCGACGTTGCAGCCGGCATGGATGCCTCCGGCCTCGTCCAGCAGCGCGGCGCCTACGGCAAAGCCCGAATAGGGCGCGTGAGCCCGCGCGCGCACCGCGGCGGCGGCTTCGAACAGGGCATCGAGATCGGGCTCGGTCACGGACCATTCCGGAGCGGCGTGAGGCGCGTGGTTTCGTTTGACCCGAAGGCGGGGGCCTGTCGAGGGGCAGGCACCGACAGAGCCGCGCGAGACTCTCCTTCTCGCATCATCTCATTCCGAAAGCCGCATTCCACCTTTCGGGGTGATGCTCTAAGGCAATCCGAGCGCGCACGGGCGCGGCACCGGGAGCCCACACAATGCTCGGACGCTACGATCGGGGATCGGCCGGCGGCGAGGCCAAGGTCGAGTACGGTGACGGCACCATGCGCGTGGTCAAGCCCGGCACCTATGTGCGCTGCGCGGTGACCGGCGAGCCGATCCCGCTCGACGCCCTGCGCTACTGGAACGTCGATCGCCAGGAGGCCTACGCCACCCCCGAGGCGGCGATGCAGCGCCTGAAGGAAATCGGCGCGGCCCGTTGAGGGCGCACCCGACTCCTCGCGAATCGGCCTGATCAACCGCGTAGCCGGCACCTCGGTCGCCGTGCCGCTGCGCGGGCCTAGAATGACGTCGGTGATGGCCGGGAAGCCGGCTCCCCCACACGTGAACCGAGTTCCCAGCCAAACGACGCCGGGCGTCAGGCATCCGGGAAGGCCGCCGCGAGCTGACGGCGAAGGCCGGCCTCCTCGACGAACGACAGGGCGACACACAGAACGCTCACGGCAAGACGCATATCGGCCGGAAGACGGACCGCATCCTTCTCCGTCGTGACGAGCCCGGCGCCCTCCTTAGCGGCGAGCGCCGACAGCTTCGCCAGATCGCCCGCGCGGAAGGGATGGTGGTCGGGAAAGGCCCGCTCGGCCACGATCTCCGCTCCCAAGCTCCGCAGCGTTTCGAAGAACTTTTGCGGGCGCCCGATCCCGGCGAAGGCCACGACACGCCGACCGGTCCAATCGGCTCCGTCCTCGGGTCGAAGGATGGCGCGATGAACCGGAAGCCCATGGGCCTCCGCCTCGCTCGCCAAAGCCGCACCGGGCGCGCCGTCGCCGACCAGCACGAGGCCGGCAACGTGCGGCCATTGCCGGGCAAGCGGCGCCCGCAGCGGCCCGGCGGGGAAGGGCAGTCCGTTGCCGATCCCGGCGCCGCCATCGACGACCGCGAGCGAGAGCGTCTTGGTCAGGCTCGGATTCTGCAGGCCGTCATCCATGACGATCACGTCGGCGCCGGCCTCGGCGCAGAGGCAGGCGCCGGCCGGCCGGTCGCGGGCGACGACCGTGGTTTCGGCACGCGCCAGCAGCAGCGGTTCGTCGCCGACGTCCGCCGCCCCATGCCGCGCCGGATCGACGATCAGCGGCCCGGCGAGCCGGCCGCCATAACCGCGGCTGAGGAAGGCGGGCGTCCGGCCGATCCCGCGCAGCAGGCGGGCCAGCGCCAGCGCCGTCGGCGTCTTGCCGGCACCGCCGAGGGTGAAGTTGCCCACACAGAGCACCGGGCAGGGTGGGGCTGCGCCGGACCGGTCCATCCGGTCGGCGGTCAGCCCGCCGTAGAACCGCCCGGCGGGGGCCAGCAGCCGGGCGAGGGGATGCGTGGGCGGCCGGGACCAGAAGCCGGGCGGGCGCATCGCGGCCTCAGTCGCGCTCGCGCGCGGAAAGCTTCATCTGCGCGACGTAGGGTTCGAGCACCGCGAAGGTGCGCCCCACCGCGCCCTCGAAGGGCTGGAGCGCGGCCTGCCCCCTGGCCCACATCGCCGCCAGCGCCCGCGGATCGGCGACCAGATCACCGACGGCTGCCAGCAACGCTGCCTCGTCCTCAACGATGCGAGCGCCGCCCCCGGCGTCGAGCGCGCCGTAGGGTTCGTGGAAATTGAAAATGAAGGGGCCGTGCAGGATGGCGCTGTCCAGGCGCACCGGTTCGATCGGGTTCTGGCCCCCGTGCGGCACCAGCGAGCCGCCGAGGAAGACGAGCGGGCAGAGCCGGTAGAACAGGCCGAGCTCGCCGATCGTGTCGGCGACGTAGAGGTCGATCGAAGGCAGCGGGCGCCCGCCCTTGGCGCGCCGGCTCGTCCGCAAACCGGCCTCGGCGGCAATCCGGGCCACCTCCTCGCCCCGGCGCGGATGGCGCGGCACAATCACCGTCAACAGGCGCGGGCAACGCGCCTTCAACCCGGCATGGACGCGAGCGATCACCTCGTCCTCGCCGGGATGGGTGCTGGCCGCAACCCAGACCGGGCGGTCGCCGATCATGTCGCCGAGATAGGCGAGTTGCTGGGAATCGGCGGGCGGCACGGCCGAATCGTATTTGAGATTGCCGACGACATTGATGCGCGGCGCGCCGAGCCGGGCGAAGCGCTCCCCGTCCTCCCGAGTCTGCACGAGGCAGACCGCGATGCGCGACAGCAGCGCCCGGGCAGTATCGGGCGAGCGCATCCAGGCCTTGAACGAGCGCTCCGACATCCGCCCGTTGACGAGCACGAGCGGGATGCCGCGCCGGTGCAGCGAGATGATGGTGTTGGGCCAGATCTCGGATTCGGCGACGATGGCGAGATCCGGCCGCCAATGCGCGAGGAAGCGCTCGATCCAGCGCGGCGCGTCGAGCGGCATGTATTGATGCACGGCGCCGGCCGGCAGGCGCTTGCTCAGGAGATCGGCGGCGCTGCGGGTGCCGGTGGTGACGAGGACCGAGCAGCCGCGGGCGATCATGCCCTCGATCAGCCCGACGAGGGAGAGCGCCTCGCCGATGCTGGCGCCGTGCATCCAGACGAGATGGCCCACCGGCCGCGCCCGGCCCGGCAGGCCGCGCCGCTCGGGGAGCCGCCCCGGATCCTCCTTGCCCCGGCGCGCGCGCCACGCCAGCAGGCCGGCCACCGCCGGCTCGCCGAGATAGAGGCCGTAGCGGTAGGCGCGCAGCGCGACGGGAAGCTTCGGCACCCTCACGCCGGGCTGCCCTGCGGCGCGGCCGCGGCGGGGGCGCCGCCGACCCGATCCGGCCGGCCGACGAGGGTGTAGGCGCGGTCGTGGACGCGGTTCAGCTCGGCCTGGACCCGCTGGCGCAGGGCGTCGATCTCATCGGGCGAGACCTCACGGGGGACGAAGGTCGCCTCGCCGAACACCATAGCGCCGCGGCCGAAAGGCAGGCCGAGGCAGGCCCGGTCCCAGGAATTGAAGCGGATGTGCCGGCTCGTCACCACCGCCACCGGCACGATGGGGGCTCCGGAGAAGCGCGCGAGCATGATGATCCCGGCATCGCACACGCGGGAGACCTTGGGCACGTCGGCCGAGAAGGCGACCGTCTCGCCACCCCTCAGCGCCTTGACCATTGCCCGCAACCCGTCGGCGCCGCCCTTGGCGCGAACGTCCTTGACCGCGCGACCGCGGGCGCCGGAGGCGCGCATCACCCGCACCCCCAGCCGCTCCAGAGCCATGGTGTTGATGTTGCCGTCGGGCGAGCGGGAGATGATCGTGGCGACCCGGTCCTGCGGACGGCTCATGAACGAGATCATGATGTGCTGCCCGTGCCACATCGCCGCGATGAACGGGCCGTAGCTGTCGAGCCGCGCATAGGCATCCGCCGGCTCGATGGTGAACCGGTTGGTGCGCCGCACGAGCTTCAGATAGCCCGAGGCGATGTGGCTGAGCACCCGCTGAACGCCGGGCTTTCGGCCGATGGTCTTGATCAGGCCCATGGGATCGGATCGCCTGTTCCGATTCGTCGTTGCCGGATTCCGCCGCCGGTCACGCCAGACGGTAAGGGAGCGGCGGCTGTCTACCCCCGACCTCTCTGTCGAAGCAACGGAGGGAATGGCCTCTCTTAAGCGAGGCCACCCCGCATGAGGCGGGTGGGACCGTTCGGATCGGCGCGGCGGAGTGCCCGATATTGACGCGGACGCGTGTTGACGCGATGCGGGACGGCGCATGTTCCGTCTTGCTCATCTCACCGACCCCCATGTCGGGCCGCTGCCGCGGCCGCGCCTGCGCCAGCTTCTCAGCAAGCGGGCGACCGGCTACGTGAACTGGCGCCGGGGCCGCGGGCGCCACCACGACATGGACCTGCTCGGCGCCCTCGTCGCCGACCTGCACGGCCAGGGGGTGGACCATGTCGCTTGCACCGGCGACCTGTGCAATCTCGGCCTCCCCGACGAGTGGGAGAGCGCCCGTGTCTTCCTGGAAGCGCTGGGGCCGGCCGAGCGGGTCAGCTTCGTGCCCGGCAACCACGACGCCTATGTCCGCGGCTCACTGGAGGGGCTGCTCGCCGCCTGCGGCGGCTGGACGGAGGCCGACGACGGGCAGGCCCGTCTCTTTCCCTACCTGCGGCGGCGCGGGCCGCTCGCCCTGGTCGGTCTGTCCTCGGCGATCCCGACCAAGCCTTTTGTGGCGAGCGGACGCCTCGGCGTGCCGCAGATCGAGGCCGCCGAGCGCCTGCTGCGCGACCTCGCGATGGCGCCGGACCGGCCCTGCCGGGTGGTGATGATCCACCACCCGCCCCATCCGGGCGGAGCCGCCTCGGGACGGGAACTGAAGGACGCCGCCGCCTTCGCAGCGATGATTGGACGGGCCGGAGCGGATCTGATCCTGCACGGGCACAACCATGTCGGCACGGTGGCGCAGATCCCCGGACCGGACGGTCGTCCGGTTCCGGTGGTGGGTGCGCCCTCGGCCTCGGCGCGCACCCTGCTCACCAACCGGCGCGCCTCCTACTACCTCTACACGGTCACGCCGGCCGAGATCGGCTTCCGCATCGCCGTGACCGAGCGCGGACTCGACGAGGCGGGCGGCATCGGCGAATTGTCGGGCTTCGACATCGAGACCCCTCCGGCGGACCGGATCGGGATCGTCCATCGGCGGCGGCTGCGCCGGGGCTGATCCGCACCCCTGCGCCCTAGTCAGATCGCGCCCATCTTCGACAGGCCGCTGGCGCGAGGCAGGGGGCGGAGCAGGCTCTTTACCTGCGAGAACGGCCGCGGCCGGTTGATCACCTCGTCGAGGCGCGACCACAGCGTCTTGGGCGAGAACGGCTTGGCGATGATCTCGTTGACGCCGAGCGCGATCGCCCGATCGACGACGTTGCGGCGCGGCTGGGCCAGCATCAGGATGATCGGCACCGTCGGCGAGGGCGAGGTGGCGGGCGTGCGCGCCAGCCGGATGAACTCCTCGCCCGAGAGGATCGCCAGATCCCAATCGATGATGGTGAGGTCCGGCTTGCTCTCGGCGAGCACGCCGAGCGCCTCCGCACCGTCGGGTGCCTCCAGCACGCGCTTGATGCCGACGCGCATCAGCATGTCGCGCACGATGCGGCGGATGTAGAGGCTCTCGTCCACGACGAGGGCGGAAAGGTCCGGGAAGGTCGGAGTTGCGATCATCGGCGGCCGGCGCCCGGTTCTGATCCGGAGCGTTTCGGGCCGAGTCTTACGCGCCGTCCGGTTTGCGTTTTCCTAAAGCGTGACGGAACTCTGGGAATCAGATGCGCGAGAATCGTTTTCGTTGACGTCCCTTGCGTGCAATCCGGATCAACACCTCGATCGTCCCCAAAAGGGGTACGTACGCAGTTTCACCGCGAAAATGCGGAGCCTGGAGCACGGATCGGTTAGAAGATCCTTGCGGTACGGACGGGATTGCGTCAGACCTGTGGCATCGCTCCCGGTAGCCGCAGCCGGGGGGATGATAGTGCGGCGCGTCGGCTGTCTCGAGATAGCGCGCACGCGGTATTCGAGACTTGGCGGGCGGACGGTTTTTGCGAGCTTTCAATGGGACGTGGTCGTGATTTCAGGGGGCCGCAGAAGCGCGGCTTCGATGAGGGTGGTGCCGAGCCGCGTTGGCCGGATGAACTGCCCCCCAGCGGCGGTGACCGCTTCGGCGGCGGCGGCGGTGGCAACCGCTTCGGTGGCGGCGGTGGCGGCGGCGGCTTCGACCGCGGCCCGGCGCGCGCACCCGCGGCCCCGTCGGGTCCGGAGCGTGACGCGACGGTCAAGTGGTTCAACAAGGAGAAGGGCTTCGGCTTCGTGGAGCTTGGTGACGGCTCCGGCGATGCCTTCCTCCACATCCGCGCGGTCGAGGCCGCCGGTCACGACGACCTCCTGCCCGGCACGCGCCTGACGGTCCAGACCGCTCAGGGCCAGAAGGGTCCGCAGGTCACGGCGGTGACCACCGTCGACACCTCCACGGCCGAGGCGGCTCCGCCCCGGCGCGAGGGCCCGCGCTTCGGCGGCGGCGACCGCTTCGGCGGTGGCGGGGACCGTTTCGGCGGCGGTGACCGCTTCGGCGGCGGCCGTGACCGCTTCGGCGGTGCCGGCGGCGGTGGCGGCGGTGGACGTTTCGCCTCCGGTCCGTCAGTCGAGATGACCGGCACCGTGAAGTGGTACGACCCGGCCAAGGGCTTCGGCTTCGTGTCGGTGAACGACGGCGGCAAGGACGTGTTCGTCCACCGCTCGGCGCTCTCTCGCGCCGGCCTCGACTCCCTGGCCGAGGGCCAGCAGGTCACCCTCGGCGTGGTCGAGGGCCAGAAGGGCCGCGAGGCTTCGAGCATCACCGTCGAGTACTGATCGACGTCAAAAACTTCGATGACGGACGCGGCGGCCTCAGGGCCGCCGTTTTCGTTTGGCGCGTAGACCGCACCGACCGCCTTCGGGCGGCAGACATCACGATGGGACACGCGATGCGTCGAACCGTGAGCGCCCTTGGCCTGCTCCTCCTCTTCGCGGCACCGGCCGCGGCTGAGGATTTCACCGGCTTCTATGCCGGCGTGAATGCGGGATGGGCGTTAGAGCGCGGCGAGCGCGATTCGGCGACGCCCGGTCTGCCGGGCGGGATCCGGCCGGAAGAGGTGCTTCCGCCCAGCGTGGCGCGGGCCCAGGAGCGCTACGCGCCGGAGCCCCGCCCCGCCGGACGGCGCTGAGGTCGCCCGGCGCGCTCGGTCAGCCGTTCCGCCTGTAGCGCTCGGCCACCAGGGCATGGGCGAGGCGGGCGGTCTGCACCTCGCCCCCCTCGGGCCGGCCGGGCTTGGTCGAGGGGTTCCAGCCGTACAGGTCGAAATGCACGTGCGCCCGCGTCCGGCGCACGAAGCGGCGCAGGAACAGGGCTGCGGTGATCGCTCCGGCGAAGCCGCCGCCCGGCGCGTTGTTGAGGTCGGCCACCTTCGAATCGAGCAGGCTCGCGTAGGGCGGGTGCAGCGGCAGGCGCCAGACCGGGTCGTTGACCCGCAGGCCCGCCTCCGCGACGGCGCCCGCCAGTGCCTCATCCTCGGTGAAGAAGGCCGGCAGGTCTGGGCCCAGTGCGACGCGGGCGGCGCCGGTAAGCGTCGCGAAATCGAGGATGAGGTCCGGCTCCTCGGCATCGGCCAGCGCCAGGGCGTCGGCGAGGATCAGGCGTCCCTCCGCATCGGTGTTGCCGATCTCCACCGTGAGACCGGCGCGGGAGCGGATCACGTCGCCGGGGCGGAAGGCGTCGCCGGCAATGGCGTTCTCGACGCTCGGCACGATCAGCCGAAGCCGCACCGGCAGGCCGGCGCCCATGATCATCTCCGCCGCCGCGAGCGCCGCAGCGGCGCCACCCATGTCCTTCTTCATCAGCAGCATATTGGAGGCCGGCTTGATGTCGAGCCCGCCGGTGTCGAACACCACGCCCTTGCCCACCAGCGTCACCCGCGGTGCGTCCTCTTCGCCCCAGGTCAGGTCGATGAGGCGAGGCGCTCGCGGCGAGGCAGCGCCGACCGCGTGGACGAGAGGAAACTCCTTCGCCAGCTCAGCGCCGTGGGTGACGGCCACCCTCGCGTCGAACCGCTCGCCGACGGCGTGCACGGCCGCCTCCACCTCGGCCGGGCCGAGGTCGTTGGCGGGAGTGTTGACAAGGTCCCGCCCGGCCGCGACCGCGCGCGCGACACGGCCGACCGCCGCCGCATCGACGCCTTCCGGCGCCACGAGGCGCGGGGGCGGCTCGCCCGGCTTGCGGTAGCGATCGAACCGGTAGCTGCCGAGCAGCCAGGCCAGCGCCGCCTCACCGGAATCGAGGGCGTCGCAGGGCTCGAGACGGTAATCGCCGGCGGGCAGGGCGCCCGGCAGCTTGCCGGCGAGGAACCGGTCGCGATGTCCCTGTCCAGCCTCGCCGAGCCCGAGCAGCACGAGGCCGAGCCCGCCGTCCTCGCCCGGCAGCAGCGCGACGCGACCCGCCTTCGGCGCGAAGCCGGTGGCAGCAGCAAAGTTGCGCTGGAGCAGGGGCAGGCCGGCCTCGACCGCGGCCCATCCGTCCACCGAGACGCAGCGAATCGGGACTGCGCCCGCGGTTGCATCGAGGAGGGCGGGTCCGGACTGGGTCGGGTCTGAGGTCATGGAAAATAAGCTTAACCGGCCATTAGGGTTAACGCTCTATCACCCCGGCATCGGTACGGCGCAAGCGCCGGCCGCGGGATTGGGGGAGAGGACAACATGACCGGCATCTGCGGCAGGGCCCCGAGCCAGCCTGGAACGGTCCGCACCCGCCGCCTGCTCGCCCTGGTTCTGGTGGGCCTGGGACTCGCCGGCTGCCAGACCCGGTCCCCGGAGACGACGGGCTCGATCAGCAGCCTCAACCCGTTCGGCAAGAGCCGCCCGGAGCGCTCGCCCCGCGCCGAGGTCGAGGCTCTGGCGGAGCGCTACAACGCCGATCCGAGCGATGCGCGCAACGCGATGCGCTACGCCGCGGCGTTGCGCGCCACCGATCAGAAATCGCAAGCGGTCGCGGTGCTGCAGCAGCTTGCGCTGCGCAACCCGAAGGACAAGGCGGTGCTCGCGGCCTACGGCAAGAGCCTCGCCGATGCCGGCCGCTACGGGGAGGCCAACGAGGTCCTCCAGAACGCTCACAGCCCGGCCCAGCCCGATTGGCGCGTGCTCTCCGCGCAGGGAATGGTGGCGGACGAGACCGGCGACCACGCGAGGGCGCAGAGCCTCTACGACGCAGCTCTCAAGATCGCGCCGAACGAGCCGCGCGTCCTGTCGAATCTCGGCCTGTCCTACGCCCTCTCCCGCCGCCTCGAGGAGGCCGAGACGACCCTGCGCCTCGCGGTCGGCCAGCCGAAGGCGGATGCCCGCGTGCGCCAGAACCTCGCTCTGGTGCTCGGCCTCAAGGGCCGCTACGACGAGGCGGAGCAGGTCCTGGCCCAGGACCTCGGCCCGGCGGAAGCGGCGGCCAATGTGCGGGAGCTGCGTGCCATGGCGGCCCGGCGCGCGGCACCGAAGACGGCGCAGGCACCGAGCCCCGCTCCGAGCCGGCAGTTGGCGCGGACGGTGATCCAGTAAGCCGAGGTTCTTCGCCCTTCGACCTTGACGAATCCGGTGCGTCTCCCCTATAGGCTCGCCACTTCCATAGGACTCCGCCGGTATCGATTGTCGCGAGGGTTCGACGCCCTCGGCGCGAGAGCCGTGTGGCATTGCCGAAACGCTTCAGCGCCGAGACCCGGCCTAACGTTGACAGGACTGTAACGATGTCGCGTCGCTGCGAACTCACGGGCAAGGCCGTCCAGGTCGGCCACCTCGTGAGCCACTCGAACCGGAAGACCAAGTGCCGGTTCCTTCCGAACCTCTGCAACGTCACGCTGCAGTCGGATGCCCTCAACCGCCGCGTCCGCCTGCGGGTGACCGCCCACGCGCTGCGCTCGGTCGAGCACCGCGGCGGCCTCGACGCCTTCCTCGTCAAGGCGCGCGAGATCGAGCTGTCGCAGACCGCCCGCCTGCTCAAGCGCGACATCGAGAAGAAGCTCGCCGAGACCGCGACGCCCGCCGCCGCGTAAGTCCGCCGGGTCCGCAGCGGCCCGCACTTCTTCCAAAATGAATCGGGAGGCCACCGGATGCGCGGATCGCGCCCGGTGGCTTTTTCCGTTCGACAAGGCCCAAGCTGCCGATGACGGCGCTCACCCTCATCCTCCCGATCTTCGGCCTCGTCCTCGTCGGTTGGCTGGCCTCGCTCACCAAGATCATCTCCGAGCGGGTCGGCGACGGGCTCTCCGAATACGTCTTCTCGCTGGCGGTGCCGGCGCTGATCGTCTCGACGCTGACGCGGCCGGGCCTCACGGGCGAGATCGCCTGGGGCTACTGGGCGAGCTATTTCGGCGGGGCCGCGATCGCCTGGGCCACCGGCTCGCTGATCGGGCGCCGCACCGCGGGTGTGGACCGGCGCGGCGCCGTGCTGCACGGCTTCGCCGCGAGTCAGTCGAACACCGTCTTCGTCGGCGTGCCGATGATTCTCCAGGCCTATGGCGAGTCGGGCGCCTTCCCGCTCTTCATGCTGCTGGCCGTCCACCTGCCGCTGATGATGGGCGCGGCCACCTTCCTGATCGAGTCGGAGGGCGAGCGGCCCTTGAGCCAGCGTCTCAGGGCGCTCGGACTGGTGCTGGCCAAGAATCCGATCTTCCTGGGGCTCGCGGTCGGCATGGCGATGAAGGCGACCGGGCTCTCGCTCTCC
This sequence comes from Methylorubrum sp. B1-46, assembly GCF_021117295.1. Classification (NCBI taxonomy): domain Bacteria; kingdom Pseudomonadati; phylum Pseudomonadota; class Alphaproteobacteria; order Hyphomicrobiales; family Methylobacteriaceae; genus Methylorubrum; species Methylorubrum sp. B1-46. The sequence goes on from NZ_CP088247.1 coordinate 3,201,878, forward strand.
GGCATCCCGAAGGCACTGATCGATTCGATCGGCGGCACCGCTTCGACCTGCGCGCTGATCGCGCTCGGCGCCGGCCTGACCCGCTACAAGGTGCTGCACGACCTGCCGGGTGCCAGCATCGTCGCGGCGCTCAAGCTCGGCCTGCACCCGCTCGCGGTCTACCTCCTGGCCTTCCACGTCTTCACCATGCCGCCGGCCTATGCCGGCGTGGCCGTGCTGTTCGCGGCGATGCCGGTGGGCATCAACGCCTACCTGCTCGCCGCCCGCTACAAGAGCGAGCAGGGGCTTGTCGCCGCCGCCGTGCTGGTCTCGACACTGGCTGCCACCGCGACGACGGTCGGCTGGCTGATGCTGCTCGGGCGGGGATGACCGGCCTCACGTTGACCCCGGCCCCCGCCCTCCATAGGTTGCCCGCTCTCGCGCCCCGGCCCGGATGGCCGGTGCGGCGCCCGTCCTGAACCCCGAAAAGCATTCGATGTCCGCGCCCCTTCGTCTCGACCCCGATATTCTGGAGGCTGCCGCCTCCGCCGCCGCCTGGCCGTTCGAGGAGGCGCGCAAGCTCGTGGCGCGGCTGGAGAAGAAGCCGAAGAGCGAGGTGCTGTTCGAGACCGGCTACGGCCCCTCGGGCCTGCCGCATATCGGCACCTTCGGCGAGGTAGCCCGCACCTCGATGGTGCGCCACGCCTTCCGCGTGCTGACCAACGATGCGGTGCCGACCCGGCTGATCGCCTTCTCGGACGACATGGACGGCCTGCGCAAGGTGCCGGACAACGTGCCGAACCGGGAGATGCTGCGCGACGCGCTCAACCTGCCGCTGACCAAGGTGCCGGACCCGTTCGGCACGCATGACAGCTTCGGCGCGCACAACAACGCGGAGCTGCGCCGCTTCCTCGACGCCTTCGGCTTCGACTACGAGTTCCGCTCGGCCACCGAGTGCTACGCCTCCGGCGTCTTCGACGACACGCTGCGCCTCGTCCTCGAGCGCTACGACGCGGTGATGGCGATCATGCTGCCCTCGCTGCGGGCCGAGCGCTCGGCGAGCTACTCGCCCTTCCTGCCGATCCATCCCGTCACCGGCCACGTCATGCAGGTGTCGATCGACGAGGTGAGACCGAGCGCCGGCACCATCGTCTGGCGCGATCCGGCGACGAACGAGATCTACGAGACGCCGGTCACCGGCGGGCACGCCAAGCTGCAATGGAAGCCCGACTGGGCGATGCGCTGGGTCGCGCTCGGCGTCGATTACGAGATGGCGGGCAAGGACCTGATCGATTCGGTGAAGCTCTCGGGCCAGATCGCCCGTGCGCTCGGCGCCGAGCCCCCCGAAGGCTTCAATTACGAGCTCTTCCTCGACGAGAAGGGCCAGAAGATCTCGAAGTCGAAGGGCAACGGCCTGACGATCGACGAGTGGCTGACCTACGCGACCCCTGAGTCGCTCGCGCTGTTCATGTACAACAAGCCGCGGGAGGCCAAGCGCCTGTTCTTCGACGTGATCCCGCGCCACGTCGACGAGTACGACAACTTCCTCGGCCGCTTCGCCGGCCAGGAAGCGAAGCACCGGCTCGGCAACCCGGTCTGGCACCTGCACGCGGGCGCGCCGCCGGCGGTCGAGACCATCGACGAGGCCGGCACGACGCTCTCTTTCGGCATGCTGCTCAACCTCGTGGCGGTGGCCAATGCCGAGGACGAGGCGGTTTTGTGGGGCTTCATCCGCCGCTACGCGCCGAATGTCGGGCCGGAGACGCATCCCAAGCTCGCCGGGCTCGTGACGCGGGCGCTCGCCTATTACCGGGACTTCGTGCGCCCGCAGAAGCAGTACCGCGCCCCGACCGAGGAGGAGGCCGCGGCCTTGCGCGACCTGTCCGACACGCTCGCCGAGCACGAGGGCTCGACCGACCCAGAGGCGCTGCAGGCGATCGTCTACGAGGTCGGCCGGCGCCACTTCCCCGACCTGTCCGGCAAGGCCAAGAGCCCGGACGGGCGGCCGGGCGTGTCGAAGACATGGTTCGCCTCGATCTACAACGTGCTGTTCGGGGAGGCGCAGGGACCGCGCTTCGGCTCCTTCATCGCGCTCTACGGAATCGCCGGCACGCGGGCGCTGATCGAGAAGGCGCTGAGCGGCGCCCTGGTCGCCGAGCACGCGGCCTTCCTCGACAGCCGCAAGGCCGCGGCGGAGTGAGCGTGAGACCGGGCAGCAAAGTGAGGAGGAAGGCCTTGGCAGGCATTCTCGGCGTCCTCGCCGCCCTGTTCGGGACGTCCGCCTCGGCCCAGGTGGCGCAGGGCATCAAGGCCTATGCACGGGGCGACTTCCCGGCGGTGATGCGCGCCTTCGAGGCGGGCGCGGCGAAGGGCGACCCGCAGGCGCTCTACAATCTCGGCGTCGCCTACGCGGAGGGCCGTGCCGTTCCGGCCGACCCGGTGCGCGCTCTCGACTACTACCGGCAGGCGGCGGAGGGCGGCAGCATGCTCGCCGCGTTCAACCTGGGCCAATCCTATCGCAAGGGCCAGGGCGTCGCCGTCGACCCGGCGCAGGCCGCGCGCTGGTACGAGCGGGCGGCCAAGGGTGGCCACTACAAGGCCGGCAACGAACTCGGCATTCTCTACATCGAGGGAAAGGGCGTACCGCGCGATACCGTCGAGGGCATGGCCTGGATCTATCCGGCGACCCACGCCTCGATCATGGATGAGTCCGCCATGGCCAATGCCATCCAGGCGGCCGGCATGCTCGACCGCGCCCAGATCCAGGAGGCGCAGGCGCGCGGGAAGACCTACTTCCAGCGCTACATTGCGCCGAACCAGGCGGTGGTACGGGCGATCTCCGGGCGCTGAGACAGGCCGGTCGGCTCGAAGCCGGCCACGCCACGGCTCAGGAGCACCATCACATCAGGAAAGATCGGCCGGTCGGCTTTCGATCGTCGCATGATATGGCTTGAGATCGATCTCGGCGACGCCCGGCATGGCCAGCTTATCGGCAATGCGCCGCCGCCCGTCGAGTTGCCGCGTCCCCGCATCGAGCCCGGCCGCTAGTCCGATGCCGGCGGCATAGGCCACGACGTTCCAGACGGAAAAGATGCGCCCGAGCAGCAACTGCCCCGCCAGCGTCAGGCGGAACGCGTCGAGTCCCGGCGTATGGACGAGGCGGAACAGCTCGACCAGTACCGCGATGAGCCCGGCGGCGACCGCGAGCCGGCCGACGGGCGCGGCCGGGCGGAGGAAGGCGATGAGCCCGTAGACCATCGCCCCCCACAGCACCGAGCCCGCATATTTCACGACCTCCCGCGGCAGGCCGAACGGCAGGTAGCGCACGCCGATGCCCGCCACGATCACGGCCAGGACGGCGGCGAGGAGGAGGATGCGGCGGGATCGGAGGATCGGCATCGCGGTGCGGCGGTTTACAGGGCGGGAGCCGCCCGGTATCACCCCCGGCCACACCGACAAACGAGTTTCACACCAGATGCGCGCCGAGATCGAGCAGGCCTCGGATGCCGCCAAGCAGTCTATAGGGCTGCTGAGGAGGCATCTTTGACTGGGACACCGTCGATAAACGCCTCGCGGAGCTAAACGCGGCTTCCGAGAATCCCGACCTCTGGAACGATCCGGAGGCCGCGCAGAAGGTCATGCGCGAGCGCCAGGAGCTCGACGAGGCCGTCACCGCGATCAAGAAGCTCGAGCAGGATCTCGAGGACGCCGCGACGCTGATCGAACTCGGCGAGATGGAGGGCGACCAGGCCTCCATCACCGAGGGCGAGAACGCGATCAAGGCAGTCGAGAAGGAGGCTGCGAGCCGGCAGGTCGAGACCCTTCTCTCCGGCGAGGCCGACGGCTTCGACACCTATCTCGAAGTCCATGCCGGCGCCGGCGGCACCGAGAGCCAGGACTGGGCGAACATGCTCCAGCGCATGTATGCCCGCTGGGCCGAGCGGCGGAAGTTCAAGGTCGAGATCGTCGAGATGACCGACGGCGAAGAGGCCGGGATCAAGGGCGCCACGCTCCTGATCAAGGGCCACAACGCCTATGGCTGGCTCAAGACCGAATCGGGCGTGCATCGCCTCGTGCGGATCTCGCCCTACGATTCCAACGCGCGGCGGCACACCAGCTTTGCCAGCGTGTGGGTCTATCCGGTCATCGACGACCGGATCGAGATCGAGATCAAGGAATCCGACTGCCGCATCGACACCTACCGGTCGTCGGGCGCGGGCGGCCAGCACGTCAACACGACCGATTCGGCGGTGCGCATCACGCACAACCCGACCGGCATCGTCGTGGCCTGCCAGCAGGAGCGCTCGCAGCACAAGAACCGGGCCACCGCCTGGAACATGCTGCGCGCCCGCCTCTACGAGGCAGAGTTGAAGAAGCGGGAAGAAAAGGCCAACGCCGAAGCGGCCTCGAAGACGGAGATCGGCTGGGGTCACCAGATCCGCTCCTACGTGCTCCAGCCGTATCAGCTCGTGAAGGACCTGCGCACCGGCACGCAATCGACCGACCCGGACGAGGTGCTCGACGGCGACCTCGACCCGTTCATGGAAGCCTCGCTGGCGCAGCGCGTCTTCGGCGGCAGCGAAGAGGTCGCGGATATCGACTGACGCTCTCCTCCCCGCTTGGGGAGGAGACCTTCGCCCTCAATCGGCGAAGACGAGTTGCGCCCCGGCGCGGAGAAACCGCTGGGGATCGACCGGCTCGCCGTCGATGCGGGTCTCATAATGCAGATGGCTGCCGGTAGAGCGGCCGGTCGAGCCCGCAAACCCGACGACGGTGCCCGCCTCGACCCGCTGCCCGACCGAGACGGCGGTGCCGGACAGGTGCGCGTAGCGGGTGACGAGGCCGCGGCCGTGATCGACCTCGACCATGTTGCCGTAGCCGCCGGCATACTCGGACGCGGTGACCCGCCCGGCGGCGGTCGCTTGGACCGGAGTACCGGTCTCGATGCGCATATCCACGCCCGTGTGGAGCGCGTAGCCGCGGGTGAACGGATCGAGCCGCGCGCCGAAGCTGCTGGTGAAGGTGAGCTCACCCGGCAGGGGCTGGCGGAAGGGGAGGGCGGCGGCCACCCGGCGCAGATGCGTCTCCTCGTCGATCTGGCGCCGGGCATCGGCCAGGGCGCTCTCGAAAGTGTCGGTGCCGAGCGGGACGAGAGGGCCGCCGACGCCGGCCGGCGGCGCGTCGAAGCGGGCGGGCGAGAGACCGGTGCGGGCGATCAGATCGCGAAATCGCTCGGCGCTGCGCGCGGCCTGCCGGGCCATGCCGGCGACGGTGCGCGATTGGGCCTCGGCGACGCGCTGCAGCGCGTCCTCCAGGCGCGACAGCCGTGCGGCCGAGTCGTGCCCGATGATCTCGACGCGGTCCTCGCCGCCCATGCGCAGTCCCGGCGTCGGGAACGGCTTCCGGACCCGCGGCGCGGTGTCCGCGACCGGAGCTGGGGCCGGCGCCGGTGCGGGCGGAGGATTGTCGATGGACGCCGCCCCGGCGAAGCCGGAGAGCAATCCCTGGCGCTTCTCGATCAGGGCCTGTCGCTCAATGAGGGTTGCGAGCCGGTTCTCGACGCTGCCGCGCGCCGCCACGCTCTCGGCCGCCGACCGGTCGAGCGCGCGCTGAAGCGTGCCGAGCCGTTCCTCGTAGGTGAACTGCATCGCGCTCTGGCGGGAAACGAAGCGGGCCAGCACCTCGTCGTGGAAGACGAGGTAGTAGCTCGCTCCCGCCGCCCAGAGCGTCGAGACGGCCAGTCCCAGGCTGAGGGCCACGATGAGGCGGCGCGGCGGTGGGGAAGAGAGGCCGGCGCTGCGGCGGGCCCAGGCAGTCGATGTCATGGCACGTCGGTCGTTCGGTGACGCGGCCGATCACAGACGATTAAGGTTAAGGAAGCTTAGTGCGTCGTCAGGGAGCCGGTGCCGGGACGATACACCGGGCCCCATTTGTCGAAGCGGCGTTTCGGAAATGGAAGCGAAGCTTCTGCGTGTGAAAGCTCAACAATCCGGTTGTATTGTCAGGCGAGAGCCTGCGCCGCCGCCAGAACCTCCTCGACGTGACCGGGCACCTTCACCTTCGGCCAGATCCGCGCGATGCGCCCTTCACGGTCGATGAGCAGGGTCGTGCGCTCCACGCCCATGTATTTCCGGCCGTACATGCTCTTCTCGACCCAGACGCCGTAAGTCTCCAGCATCGTCTTGGCCTCGTCGGAGGCGAGCGGAAACGTTAGGCCGTACTTCGCCCGGAACTTGTCATGGCTTTTGACGGAATCGGGCGAGACCCCGATCACGGTCGCCCCGGCCGCCGCGAAGGCCTCGCTCTGGGCATTGAAGTTCTGCGCCTCCAGGGTGCAACCGCTCGTGTCGTCCTTGGGATAGAAATAGAGCACGATCTTTTGACCGCGCAGGCTCTCCAGAGAGATGGTGTCCCCGCCCGCTCCCGGTAACGAGAACAAGGGCGCCGCATTGCCGGGTTCTAACGGCATCTCGCCTTCCTTTCGGCCGATTGATGGTGTGCCTGACCCCATGCACGCAGACGTCCCGGGACGCCATGCCGGAGTGGCTTGAATCCTGAGGAAAGACGCCGCGGCCAACGGACCTCCGCCCGAACCTACGGGTGCAGCAGCGAACGAGTGATGGATCAGGAAACGGCCAGGACCCTGCTCCAGGAGGCGGTCGAGCCGCGCCGCCCGCGTCGGCGGCGGCGGCCGGTTCTCTGGTGCACGCTGCTGCTCGTGTTCCTGCTCGGGCTCGGCGGCGGTCTCGTCGTCCTGCGGCTGTCGCAGGGACCGCTGCGCATCGACGGCCTCACCCATCAGGTCGCCGAGGCGGTGGCGGACCGCTTCGGACCGGGCTGGCGGGTGGCCCTGCGCGACAGCGCGCTCGAACTCGACAGCGAGTCTTCGCTGGCGCTGCGGGTCGGCGGGCTCGACATCTTCAACCCGGAAGGCGCCCTAGTGGTGCGCGCCCCGCTCGCGGTGGTCAGCCTCGACACCTGGAGTCTGCTGCGCCTGTCGGTGCTGCCGCGCTCGATCGAGTTCCGCGACATCGAGATGACGGCCCTCGTCCACGACGACGGCTCGATCGCCTTCGCGGCCTCCGCGCCGCAGCAGGGCGAGGCCGCGAAACCCCACACCCTGCCGAGCGTGGACGCCGCCCGCGGCACCGTCTCGCCGGTCTCGGCGGCGGTCGCCTCGATCTTCGGCGTCGTGCTCGATCCGGCGGGCGTCATCGGCGCCCTCGATCGGGCCCGGATCACCAACGGGCGCCTGAACCTCATCGACGACGCCCGGCATCAGGCCACCTTCGAGCGGGTGAACGGCCTGTTCCGCCGCGGCACCAGCGACGATTCGCGGGTGTTCGAGCTGCGCATCGACGGCCCGCATGGCGAGTGGCGCTTCGGCGGGCGCGTCCACGAGGTGGGGGAGGGGCGGCGCGCGGGCGTCATCACCCTGGACGACCTTCCGGTCACCGACCTGCTGCTGCTGTCCGGCCACTCGAAGATGCCGGTGGAGACCGACCTCAAGCTCTCGGCCAAGGCCGACGTGGCTCTGTCCGGCGGGCGCATCGAGACGATGAAGGCCGAGGTGAAGACCGGCGGCGGCACGCTCCTCGTCGACGAGAAAGACTTCAACCCCGTCGTCATCGACGAGCTGCGCGCCGAGGCCGCCTGGGACGAGACCCGGCGTGCGCTGGCCATCTCGGCGATCGACTACAAGGGCGGCGGCAACGACGCGCACCTCACCGGCGCCTTCGCCATCGGCCCTCAGGGCGCCGAGGATGCCTGGACCCTGGATTTCGCCGGCAAGGATGCCCTGCTGCGCGGCGCCGCCCGCAGCGACCCGTCCTTCCGCGTCGGCGAGATCACCGGCCGGATCACCGGCCGGGCCGGGGGCGTGAACATCGAGTCGATCGCGATCGCGGCCGATGGCCTGCAGGGCCGCCTGAGCGGAACCATCGGCACCCGAGCCGACGACGACGGCATCACCCTGCACATCGTCGCAAGCGGAACCGACGGCCGCAAGGCGCTGCGGCTGTGGCCCGAGAACATCGCGCCCGGCGTGCGCAACTACCTCGTGGACGAGCTGCGCGGCGGACGGCTCGACGGGGCCGACATCCAGATCGACATGAGCGGCCCGGAACTCGCCGCCGCGACCCGCGGCGACCCGATGCCGGATCAGGCGCTCAACATCACCTTCGCGGTCTCGGACGCGAGCCTCTCGATCTCGCAGGACGCCCCGCCGCTGAGCCATGGCCGGGTCAGCGGCACGATCACCGGCCGCACCACGACGATTCAGAACGCCACCGCTGCGATCCGCCTTTCCGACACGCGGGTGCTGTCGATCTCGGACGCCTCCTTCCTGATCCGCGATCCGCAGCCGGACAAGATCATCGCCCAGCTCGGCCTGCGGCTGTCCGGATCGGCCGAATCGCTCGCCGCGCTCCTCGAAACGCCGATGTTCAAGGGGCTCACGGGGGCCGAGATCGATCCGGCCACGATCAAGGGCAAGGCGGACCTGCGCATCGACGTGCCGATCAACCTCAAGCACGTGCCCGATCTGGCCGACATGCCGGTGACCCTCACCGGGACGCTCGCCGATTTCAGCATGGATAAGGCGGTGGGCAAGGACCGCTTCGAGGCGGGCCGCTTCACGATTTCCTTCGACCGCAGCGGGTTCGCCCTGAAGGGCGACGGGCGGCTCCTCGGCGCGGCGGTCGCCATCGACCTGAAGCAGCCCAAGCCCGGCAGCCCTGGTGAAGCGGTGGTGAGCCTCGTCCTCGACGACGCCTTCCGGGCCAAGCGCGGCCTTCCCACCGCGCCGCAGCTCGGCGGCGCCATCCCGGCCCGCGTGGTGGTGCCGGTGGGCCGCCCGGCCTCCGCCGGCAAGCCGCCGGCACGGGTCGAGGCGGATCTCACGCGGGCCTCGATCAACGGCCTGCTTCCGGGCTGGAACAAGCCCGCGGGCAAGGCCGGGCGCCTCGGCTTCACCCTGGTGGAGGCGGCCGGCGGCGGGATGGAAATGCGCGACATCACCCTCGACGCCGCTCCGGCGCTCGCCCGCGGCAGCGCCACAATTTCGGCGGAGGGCAATCTGGAACGGGCGGACCTGACGACGCTCAAGCTCTCGCCGGGCGACGACATGCGCGTCAGCCTCGACCGGGCCGGCTCGGCCTACAAGGTGGCGGTGAAGGGGGCCGTCGTGGACGCGCGGCCCTTCCTCAAGGGCATGACGGACGACAGCAAGGGGAGCAAGGAGCCCGGCAAGGAGATCGAAGCGGATGTGGCCGCCAGCATCGTGTCCGGCTTCAACGGCGAGTCGCTGACCAACGCGACCCTCAAGGCGAGCTTCAAAGGCGGTGACCTGCGCGCCGCCCAGTTTAAGGGCCGGTTCGGCGCCGCCCCACTGAACGCCGTCGTCCGGAGCGAGCGCGGTGCGCCCTTGCTCACCCTCGAATCCGCCGATTCCGGCGCCACCCTCCGTTTCCTCGACATCTACAAGCGGATGTATGGCGGGCGGCTCGCGCTTAACATCTATCTCAACGACGGCCCGCAGGCCGGCGTGGTCCAGATCAAGGACTTCGCGCTACGCAACGAGCCCGCCCTGTCGAGCATCGTCGCCCAGGCGCCTCCGCCCGCGGACGGACGGCGCGCGGCCCCGAACGCCAACGATGTCGGCTTCGACACGATGCGGGCGAACTTCACGCGCAGCGGCCCGCGGGTGAGTTTTTCCGACGCAGCGATCTCCAACCCGGCGATGGGCTTCACCGCCACCGGCTGGCTCGACACCGCCAAGGAGCGCACGCAGATCGACGGGACCTTCGTGCCGCTCTACGGCCTCAACAACGTGGTGGCGCAGGTTCCGCTGTTCGGGCCGCTGCTCGCAGGCGGCAGCAACGAGGGCTTGTTCGCGGTGAACTTCAACGTCTCGGGCCCGATCGCCAAGCCGACGGTGAACGTGAACCCGCTCTCGGCGGTCGCCCCCGGCTTCCTGCGCAAGCTGTTCGGCGCTGGCGGCGGCGGGGCGTTCGCCAATGGGGCAGGGCAGGGCGGGCCCGAACGGTAGGGTTCCGAACGCGAGCCTTCCGACCATCTGGGGCGTCCGGTCGAGGAGGGGATCGAGAACGATCGCGTAGACGACCTCCGAACCGTGCCGGGGCGCGGCGTTGATCGAGCGCGACGCGGCACAATGGCACCGGGTGGATCGGAAGCGCGACGGTGCTTCAAGTCGCGCCTTCACAAGGTTCGGCCTTTCGCATACGGCCTTTGAGACCGACCGGTCTGACCGGTGAGGGTTCCTGCGTTCGAGCCTCGCGCTCATCGCAGCGCTCTCGAAGGGCGGCGAAAGAGATCTCTCCAACGCAAACCTCGTACGGTTACGGCGAGCGGCTGAACAGGTCGCACGCTTGGGCCCGCTTGGCCCGAACCGTGATGAACATCCGTTCGAACCGCGGAAGCGGAACCGACGGCAGCGGCCCGATCGCGTCACGCGAACGGCTCCGTTTCACGCCTATCCCGCCTCACAAGGCGCCCGACGAACAGGATTGCCGGCCGCTGTGATCGCCCCACCATCGAACCCGACCGCGACAGGCGGGCGCGCGGACGAAGCCAACCGAACCGACGATGCGCGGCTGGCGCGGGAGGTGGCCCGACACTGCGCCGCGTTCCGCGAACCGATTCCCCGGCTGGCACTTCGGCAGGTGGCCGACACGCTGCTGCCCTACCTGATCCTCTGCACCGTGATGCTCGGCGCGGCGGCGAACGGTTACGCGCTTCTCGCCCTGCCGCTGGCCGTGCCGGCGGGCGGGCTCCTGGTGCGGCTCTTCATCATCCAGCACGATTGCGGGCACGGCTCGTTCCTGCCGTCACGCCGCGGCAATGACGGGCTCGGTCGCGCTCTGAGCCTGCTGACCGTGACGCCCTACGACAGCTGGAAGCGCGCGCATGCCCTGCATCACGCCACCACCGGCGATCTCAGCCGCCGCGGCACCGGCGACATCCATACCTTGACCGTGCGCGAATATCTCGCGCTGCCGCGCTGGGGCCGGCTGCGCTACCGCCTCTACCGCAATCCGCTCGTCTTGATCGTGCTCGGTTCTCCGATCAACTTCCTCATCCTGCAACGCCTGCCCTCCGGCATGGGACTCCCGTGGCGGACGGCGTGGCGCGACGTGCTGGCGCTCGACGCCGTGCTCCTCGCGGCTCTAGCCGTGCTCGCGCTCGCGGCCGGCGGCATCGGGCCGGTGCTCTGGACATTCCTGCCGGTGATCGTCGTCGCCGCCTGGGTCGGCGGCTGGCTGTTCTATGTGCAGCACCAGTACGAGGAGACCGTCTGGGAGGAGGCCGACGCCTGGGACTTCCATCGCGTGGCGCTCGGTGGCAGTTCATATTATGCGCTGCCGCGGGTTCTTCAGTGGTTCACCGGCAATGTCGGCCTGCACCACGTCCACCATCTCAACAGCCGCATCCCGAATTATCGCCTGCAGGAATGCCTCGACGGCCACGAGGTTCTCGGGCGCGTGGGCCGTCTGACCCTGCGCGAGAGCCTGCGCTGCCTGAAGCTGGCGCTCTGGGACGAAGAGGCCCGCAGGATGGTTGGCTTCGCGCGTGTACGAGGGCTCCAGGCCGCCTGAGACGCGGTCCGCTTGATCGCTTCGGTGTCTCTTCGTCATTGCGAGGCGAAGCCGTGGCAATCCAGGGCTCCGCACTTTCCGGAGATGTCGCGCCCTGGATCGCTTCGGCTTCGCCTCGCGATGATGGCGTCGGGCAAAAACCGAAGCAATCAACCGGAAACGGTATGAGACGCGCGGGACGCGGTCAGAGTTCGACAGGGCAGCCGCCGAGACGCGGACGAAGGCTCGGACATGCATGAGCATCATCCGAACTGTCGGAACGATCGGGGCCCGAGGTGAGCAGGCCCCTCCCGACCGGAAGAGGCGGCTATTCCGCCCGCAGCAGAACGTGCTTCTTGCGCCCGAACGAAAGCTTGATCACGCCGTCCGCCGTGAGATCGGACGGGCGCAGCACGGCCTTCTCGTCGCTGACCTGCACGTCGTTGACCCGCAGGCCGCCGCCCTTGATCTGGCGGCGCGCCTCGCTCGTCGAAGGAACGAGCTTGGCGTAGTCCGGCCCGAAGGCGGTGAGCACGCCAAGACCCGCTTCCAGCACCGGGGACGGCACGGAGATCGTCGGCAGGGACTGCGCCAGCGTGCCTTCCACGAAGGTTTTGCGGGCCGTCTCGGCGGCGGCCGCCGCGGCCTCCGCCCCGTGCATCAGTCCCGTCGCCTCGGTGGCAAGGATCGTCTTGGCCTCGTTGATCTCGGCCCCCTGGAGCGCGGCGAGCCGCTCGATCTCGGGCAGCGGCAGCAGGGTGAACAGCTTGAGGAAGCGGCCGACATCGGCGTCCTCGGTGTTCCGCCAGAACTGCCAGTAATCGTAAGGGGAGAGCATCCCGGCATCGAGCCAGACGGCACCGGCCGCCGTCTTGCCCATCTTGGCGCCAGACGACGTCGTCAGCAGCGGGCAGGTGAGCGCGTAGAGCTGCGGCGTGCCCATGCGGCGGCCGAGATCGATGCCGTTGACGATGTTGCCCCACTGGTCCGAGCCGCCCATCTGCAGGCGGGTGCCGAAGCGGCGGTTCAGCTCCACGAAGTCGTAGGATTGGAGGATCATGTAGTTGAACTCCAGGAACGAGAGTTCCTGGTCGCGCTCCAGCCGCATCCGCACGCTGTCCATCGACATCATGCGGTTGACCGAGAAGTGCCGGCCGATGTCGCGCAGCATCTCGATGTAGTTGAGCTTGGTCAGCCACTCCGCGTTGTCGACCATGACCGCGCCGTTGCCGCCTTCGCCGAAGCTGAGGAAGCGGGCGAAGGTCTGCTTGATCCCCTCCTTGTTGGCCTCGATCTGCTCCAGCGTCAGGATCTTGCGCGCTTCGTCGCGGCCCGACGGGTCGCCGACGCGGGTGGTGCCGCCGCCCATCAGCACCACCGGCTTGCCGCCGGTCTGCTGCAGCCAGTGCAGCATCATGATCGAGAGCAGGTGACCGACATGGAGCGAGGCCGCCGTGCAGTCGTAACCGGTATAGGTCGTCAGCCCGCCTTCCGCGGCCAGCGCGTCGATGCCGGCGAGATCGGAAGCCTGGTGGATATAGCCGCGCTCCTGCAGCACCCGGATGAAGTCGGATCTCAGTGCGAAGCTCTCGGCGGTCATGGTGATCGGTCTCGGATGGTGTGGCGGCGCGACAGGGGCGCGGCCGCAATGCTATCCCGCGAGGGGAAGCGCTCGCGCGCGCTCTTAGCAGGGCAGGCCGCGAAAGACACGGGGGGACAGGGCGGCCATGGCGATGAAGCGCGCGATCGGCCTGATGAGCGGCACCTCGCTGGACGGGATCGATCTCGCGTTGATCGAGAGCGATGGCGAGCGCATCCGCGTCGTGAAGTCCGCCAATGGCTTCATCGCACCGCTCGGGCCGACCGGCTATCGTCGGTACGATGAGGCCGAGCAGGCGCTGCTGCGCGAGGTCACTCGGGACGCCGAGGGCATCCGAACGCGCACCGACCGTCCGGGCCGCCTCGCGGAAGCGGAGGATTTCGTCACCCGCGCCCATGCCGAGGCGATCGAGGCGTTCCTCGCCGAGAACGGCCTGAGCCCCGCCGAGATCGAGGTGATCGGCTTCCACGGCCAGACGGTGATCCACCGGCCTCGGCTCGGCCTCACCCTGCAGATCGGCGACGGCGCGGCGCTCGCCCGGCGCCTCGGCATCCGCGTCGTGTCCGACATGCGCGCCAACGACGTGGCGCAGGGCGGCCAGGGCGCGCCGCTGGTGCCGGTGTTCCACAAGGCGCTGGCCGAGGCCGCGGGCTTTGCCGGACCGCTGGGCATCCTCAATATCGGCGGGCTCGCCAACGTTACGCTGATCGGCTCGCGCGGCACCGTGCTCGCCTTCGATACCGGGCCGGGAAACGGGCCGATCAACGATTGGATGAAGGAGCGGGCCGGCCGTGATTTCGATGAAGGCGGCGCCACCGCCGCCCGCGGCACGGTGGATGCCGCGCTGCTCGACAACCTCCTCGGCCACCCGCTGATCCTGCGCACGCCGCCGAAATCGCTGGATCGCAACTGGTTCTCCCACCGGCTCGCCGGCTACCTGACGACCGAGGATGGGGCGGCGACGCTCACCGCCTTCACCGCCCACGCCATCGCTCGCAGCCGCACCTTCACGCCGGAGCCGCCGACCCGCTGGATCGTCGGCGGGGGAGGGGCGAAGAACGAGACGCTGATGGCGATGCTGAAGCGGCTCCTCGACGCCGAGGTGCTGAACGCGGACGAGATCGGCTGGTCGTCCGACTTCCTGGAGGCGCAGGCCTTCGCCTATCTCGCCCTGCGCGCCCTCGAAGGCCTACCGCTCACCTACCCGACCACCACCGGGGTCAGCGCGCCGGTCACGGGCGGCATCGTCTCCGACCCGTGAGCCTCGTCCGTTGAGTCTCGGCCACGCCCTGCGCCGCATCGTCGAGGAGTATCCGCTCGCGCGCACCGACCCGCCGGCCGGGCATCCACTGGCCCACGTCATCCGCAAAGGCGCGCCGGACGAACTGCGCCGGGCGCTCGCGCCGCTGGACGGACCGTTCCTGGTCAAGGGCAGCCCCGGCCGCGGCAGCCACTGGGCGGCGGTGCCGTGGCTGGCGATGTTCGACCCCGCCGTGACGACGAGCGCCACACGCGGCTACTACCTCGTCTATCTGTTTCCGGCCCATCGCGAGGCGGTGCATCTCTCGCTGGCGCAAGGGACCGTGGCGGCGATCCGCGAGCACGGCACCTGCGCGGGCGAGCACCTGCGCGTCAGCGGCGCCCGGCTGCGGCAACGACTCTCGGATTTCTCGGGTGTCCTGCCGGCCACCGCGATTACCCTCGGAATCGCGGGCGAATTGCCCGAGGGCTACGAGGCCGCTCACATCCTCGGCCTGACCTACGATCTCGACGCCCTGGCCGACGAGCGCAGGCTGCGCGCCGACCTCGCCACCGGCATCGCCGCCTACCGTGCGCTGAAGGCGCGGGGCGGGCTCATGTTCTGAGGCAGGGCCGGAACCGCAGGCGGAAGCTGGCCCTTCGCGCTATCCCGCGCTAAGGCACGCGCGCCATGTCGCACAACACCTTCGGCCACCTGTTCCGCGTCACCACCTTTGGCGAGAGCCACGGGGTGGCACTCGGCTGCGTGGTGGACGGTTGCCCGCCCGGCCTTGCGCTGGAGGCCGAGGAGATCCAGGCGGAACTCGACCGGCGCAAACCCGGCCAGTCGCGCTTCACCACGCAGCGGCGCGAGCCCGATCAGGTGAAGATCCTGTCCGGCGTCTTCAGCGATGACCGCACCGGCGGCCGCCAGCTCACCACCGGCACGCCGATCGCGCTGATGATCGAGAACACCGATCAGCGCTCGAAGGATTATTCCGAGATCCGCGACAGCTATCGTCCCGGCCACGCCGACTACACCTACGACGCCAAGTACGGTTTTCGCGATTATCGCGGCGGCGGACGCTCCTCCGCCCGCGAAACCGCGGCGCGGGTCGCGGCCGGTGCCATCGCCCGCAAGGTGATCCCCGGCGTCACCATCCGCGCCGCCCTGGTGCAGATGGGGCCGCACGCCATCGACCGCGGGAACTGGGATTGGGAGGCGGTCGACCACAATCCGTTCTTCTGCCCGGACCCCAAGGCGGCAGCCCTCTACGAGACCTATCTCGACGGCATCCGCAAGGACGGTTCCTCGGTCGGCGCGGTGATCGAGGTGATCGCCGAGGGCGTGCCCCCCGGCCTCGGCGCGCCGATCTACGGCAAGCTCGACGCGGATCTCGCCGCGGCGATGATGTCGATCAACGCGGTCAAGGGTGTCGAGATCGGCGACGGCTTCGCCGCGGCCGCCTTGCGCGGCGAGGACAATGCCGACGAGATGCGCGCCGGCAATGACGGCCGCCCGCGCTTCCTCGCCAACCATGCCGGCGGCATCTTAGGGGGCATCTCCTCGGGCGAGCCGGTGGTGGTGCGCTTTGCCGTGAAGCCGACCTCCTCGATCCTGACACCCCGCCAGAGCGTGAACCGCGACGGCGCGGAGATCGACCTCATCACCAAGGGCCGCCACGACCCCTGCGTCGGCATCCGCGCCGTGCCCGTCGCCGAGGCGATGATGGCCTGCGTGCTGGCCGATCACTATCTTCGCCATCGCGGCCAGGTCGGCGAACGCGCCTGACTCGCCCTTTCGAACCGCTGAACGAGACGAAGCCCGTGCCCCATTGCAGCGTCACCGAGGCCATCGAGGCCTTCGCCCGCGGCGAGATCGTGGTCGTCACCGACGACGACGATCGCGAGAACGAGGGCGACCTCGTCGTCGCCGCCTCGCTCTGCACGCCGGAGAAGATGGCGTTCATCATCCGCAACACCTGCGGCATCGTCTGCGCGCCGATCACCCTCGACGAGGCGCGCCGCCTCCATCTCGACCCGATGGTGGCCTCGAACGACGCGCCGCTCGGCACCGCCTTCACCGTCACGGTGGACGTGCGCCACGGACTGACCACCGGCATCTCCGCCGAGCAGCGCTGCAACACGGTCCGGGCGCTGGCCAACGGCAATATGGGCGCGGGCGACTTCGTCCGGCCGGGCCACGTCTTCCCGCTCATCGCCCGCGACGGCGGCGTGCTGATGCGCTCCGGGCATACGGAAGCCGCGGTCGATCTGTGCAAGCTCGCAGGTCTGCCGCCGGTCGGCGTGATCTGCGAACTCGCCAACGACGACGGCACCGTGATGAAGGGGCCGCAGATCGATGCGTTTTCCGAGCAGCACGGCCTCAAGCGGGTCTCGGTGGCCGACCTCATCGCCTACCGGCAGGCCCGCGACCGGCTGGTCGAGCGGGTCGGCACCTTCCCGGTCAAGACCGAGTTCGGCGCGATGACCGGCTACGCCTACGTGACGCCGTTCGAGCCGATCCAGCAATTCGCCTTCGTCCACGGCGCCATCGGCGACGGCCGCAACGTGCCGGTGCGCCTGCACCGCTCGAACGTCGTCGCCGACGTGATCGAGGGCGGGGGGCAGATCGAGAGCGTGATGCGCCGCTTCGCCAAGGAGGGCCGCGGCATCCTCGTCTACCTGCGCGACGGCACCGCGGGCGTTCCGCTCAACCGCTACGCCGAAGAAGGCGCCGAGGCGCAGCGCGTGCGACAGTGGCGCGAGGTGGGCCTGGGCGCGCAGATCCTGCGCGACCTCGGCGTGGTCTCGATCCGCAACCTGTCCTCCTCGTCGCGCTCCTATGTCGGCCTGTCGGGCTTCGGCATCGAGCTGGTCAGCGAGGAGCCGCTGGAAGGGTGAGCGGCTCCGCTCGCCGCCGGGGTACCCGTCGCCCCACGTACGGGGAGAGGGAATGCGCACCCAACGCGGCGCTCACCCGGACACGCGTTCTACCCCTTGCGGCCAAGCGCGGCCGTTCCCAGGTCCAGTGAGGCGGCGACATCGCCGCCTCACTGGAAGGGAGCACCGCATGGTCCTTGTCCCCTGTCCCGCCTGCGATCACCGCGTCTCGGACAAGGCGTTCGCCTGCCCCACCTGCGGGCATCCCGGCAGCCAGTCCGACCGGCACGGCCTCGTGCCGGCGCTCGGTCGCGTCGCCGGAACCTATGTCTCGGCGAACGCCATCACCGGGGCGATCCTCGGCAGCGTGATGTTTCTGAGCGTCGCCGCGGTGCTCATCACGCTGATCCTGACCCACCGATAGGCCCCTGGTCTGGGGCGGTGCCGGTCACCGCCCCATCAGCGCATCCACATGAGCAGCGACCGATCGGGCGAGCCCGTCGAGGCTGTAGCCCCCCTCCAGGATCGAGACGACGCGCCCGCCCGCGTGACGGTCGGCGACCTCCATCAGCCGGCGCGTGGCCCAGCCGAAATCCGCCTCTTCGAGCTGGATGTTGGCCAGCGGGTCGAGCTTGTGCGCATCGAACCCGGCCGAGATCACGATGAGGTCGGGCGCGAAGGCATCAAGCCGTGGCAGGATCCGCGCTTCGAAGGCTTCGCGGAACATCTCGCTGCCGTCGAAGGCCTTGAGCGGCGCATTGACGATGGTGTCGTGGTCGCCCCGCTCGCCCGTTCCGCCCGTGCCGGGAAACAGCGGCATCTGATGGGTCGAGGCGTACATGACGCTCTTGTCGGCCCAGAAGATGTCCTGCGAGCCGTTGCCGTGATGGACGTCGAAATCCACCAGAGCGACGCGGGTGGCGCCGAACGCCTTCTGGGCGTGGCGCACGGCGATCGCCGCGTGGTTGAACAGGCAGAAGCCCATGGCGCGGTCGCGCTCGGCGTGGTGGCCGGGCGGGCGCATGGCGACGAAGGCGTTGGCGCACTCGCCCTTCATCACCGCATCGACCGCGTGATTCGATCCGCCGATGGCGTGCAGGCAGGTGTTGAGCGAGCCCGGCGACATCAGCGTGTCGCCGTCGATCTGGAAGAAGCCCTCGCTGGGTGACGCCGAGACGATGGTCTCGACGAAGGCGGCCGGGTGGACGAGTTCGGCGACCGAAGCCTCCGCCTTCGGGGCGTGGCAGCGGACGAGGGCGGAGAACCGCTCGTTCTCGAGGGCGCTCTCCACCGCCTGCATGCGGGCGGGCCGCTCCGGATGCCCGGTCGGGACCGCGTGTTCGACGGCGCTCGGATGGGTGACGTACAGGGTGCTCAGGGCCGTTTCTCCCGGGTGCGCGAAACGGCAATGCCGAGCCTCGGCCATCCCGCCTCGTCACGCGCCGCCCTGCGGGGGCAGGGCAACCTCGTTGCTGCCGATGCGGCGCTTCCGGCTGCCGCCAGGTTTGCCGTTCTTGTTGTCTCGAACTTGTCGATCTTGCCGTCCACACGCAACAGGGCAAACCGGGACGACGGCCCGGATCACGTTCTTCCACAAGGCTCCGCTCGCGGCCCAAGCGCGGCCACAAACACAGGCGCAACCTGCGGTCGTTTCCCCGCACAACCGACCACCCGCCCTGCGCTCCTTCCCCGCCCGCCTCCTCGTGCGCCTTCTCCCCGTGGCCGCCGGCTTGGCAGGCATCTTGGCCGCCTGGCCAACGCAGACGGCCCGAGTGGTACCGCCGGTCCAGGCGACCGCTGAACGGCCCGCCGTACCGCCCCTGCTGCTGCGACCGGGACGGGACGCGGCCTGGATGAAGTTTGCGCCGAAGGCGCCTCTCGATCCCGTCCTATCGTCAAAACTCTATCAGCTTGACCGCACAGAAGGCTGCTGAGGGTGAGAAGGCGACATGGGCCGTGTGCCGAGTAGAGGACATTGTCATACGCCCCACAGCCCCGGCCCTGTGGTATCCACGCAACGCACAGGCCTGGAGAAGCTGCGGATTATAACGCTTCAAAAGCCGCGCTGGGACACCTTAAAACGGCTCGCAACTAGGCTTCTTTGCACATTCCTTCTCAAGCTTGACCCCTCGTGTTTCTCGATTGTAACGGCCCACCACTAACTTAAGTTGGTGTGCGTCCGTGACTGTCCCGAACAAGACTATCAAGAAAAACACCGCGCTAGCCGCTTCGGCCGCCCTCGTGCTCATCGTGCAATCGGGTTCGTTGGTTCATTTCGGGCCGAGTTCGGCCGCCGCTCAACTCGCGGCTGACGCCTCTCAGGAGGTGCAGCTCGAAGAACTGTCGGTTGTCGGCAACGGTGTACCCGCCAGCGGGCCAGCCGGGGGAGCGGGACGCAGGGTCGATGGCTATCTTGCCAAAGACAGCGTAAGCGCCACGCGCACCGACACACCCCTGCGCGAGGTTCCGCAGACGGTCGTGGTCGTGCCGGATCAGGTGCTCACGGACGCCGCTGCCACGCGCGTGGACACCGCGCTCGACCTCGCGGGCGTTGGCCGGGGGAACAACTTCGCAGGCCTTGGCCTGACCGAGTTCACCGTGCGCGGCTTCTCCACGGGCGAGTTCTACCGCAACGGCTTCCCGGCCAACCGCGGCTACCCAAACTCGCCCGACGTGATCTCGATTGCGCGGATCGAGGTTCTGAAAGGCCCCTCTGCCTTCCTCTACGGGCGCGGCGATCCGGGTGGCACCTTCAACATCGTCACCAAGCAGCCCTTGGCCGAGCGCGCCCTCGCAATCGGCACACAGATCGGCAGCTTCAATCAGAAGCGCAGCACCTTCGATGCCACCGGAGCCCTCGATGAAGAGGGTCGGGTGCTCGCTCGCGTCACGGGCGCGGTCGAGGACAACGGCAGCTTCCGCGATTTCGTGCGCGGCGACCGCTACTACCTCGCCCCCGTCATTGCCTGGAAACCAACCGCCGACACGACGATCACCCTCGAAGGCGAGCTGGTCAGCACCGCCACGACCTTCGACCGGGGCGTCGTGCCCATCAACGGCAACATCCGCGCCCTGCCGCGCACCTTCTTCATCGGTGAGCCTGGCATCCCGGCGGTGCGCAATGACAGCGCGCTCGGCCAGCTGCGCATCGAGCACCGGCTCGACCCCGATTGGGTGATCACCGCGGGCGCGCAGGCCCTCGGCGGCCGTCTCTACGGCGATGGCGTGGGCGCCATGAACGTGCTGAGCGATGGACGGACCTTGCGGCGCACCTTCGAGCATCGCGACTTGAGCTGGTCCGATCTCGACGTTCAGCTCAACCTTGCCGGCAAGTTCGAAACCGGCTCCTTCCGTCACACCCTGCTGATGGGCTTCGAATACGACAGCTACCGCTACCGCGAGATCTTCAACCGCTCGAACGCGAACACCAACCCCTTCGTCCTCGACCTACTCGCACCCCGCTACGGCCAAGTGCCGCTGCCGCCGCTCGGCTCGATCACCAACTTCCTTCAGAACACCCAGAGCTTCGGGGGTTACGTCCAGGACCAAATCGACATCACCCCGCATCTCCACGCCCTCATCGGTGTGCGCGTTGAGGACCTTGGCCTCGTCTCGACGGACTATCGGACCGGCCGCACCACGAGTTTGCAAGGGACGGTCGCGACGCCGCGGTTTGGCCTCGTCTACGATCTGACCGACACGGTCTCGATCTACGGTAACTACGGCCGCTCCTTTCGGCCGAACACCGGCACGGATCGAGCGGGTCGCCCGTTCGCCTTCGAGCAGGGCGAGGGCTACGAGGCTGGGGCAAAGTTCAGCCTGCTCGACGGGACACTGAGCGCCACAGCGGCCGTGTTCGACATCCGGCGCACCAACGTCCTCACCGTTGATCCGCTAGATCCGAACTTCAGCGTTGCGGCCGGTGAGGTGCGCAGCCGCGGCTTCGATCTGACGGTCGCCGGCTATCTGGCGCCTGGGTGGCGGGTGTTCGGCACCTACACCCACGCCGATGCCGCGGTCTCGCGTGACAACACCTTGCCGGTTGGGACGCGGATCGCCAACATCCCCGCTGACAGCCTCGCCTTCCAGAGCGTCTACGAGTTCCAGGGGCCTGATCTGCGTGGCCTCGGCCTGGGTGGTGGCGTGACCTATGTCAGTCAGCGCGTGGCGGGCACAGCTCTCTCGACCTTTCGGCTGCCGGAGTACACTGTCTTCAACCTGATCTCGTACTATTGGATTACACCGGAGGTGCGGGTCTATCTCAACGTCGACAACCTGTTCGACACAACTTACTACGACCGCGCTTTCCAGAACCGCTATGCGACCCCGGGCACGCCCCGTGCAATCATGGGTGGGGTTGCGGCCCGCTTCTAACGAGCATCATGGCTGGGGGTCGAGCTTTCCCTGGCAACATGTTCGCAGGCCCAAATCTGCTGCAGTAGTCCGACCGTTTGGAAACAGACCGGCACGAAGCTGCGCCATTCAAGGAGAGGTCGCTGCCGGATCGACAGCCTGCCTCAAAGCGGGCCATTCCGGAGTCTGCTCAGGGTCGATAGCGGCTCCTCATAAGGTCAAGCTGATTAGGTATTAAACCGAGACCGCACCGCAGTCGATTTCACGACGCGCGTGTCGGTCGGCGCTCGTCGTCGATACGGCCGAGCGGCGGCTCTACCTCGTGCGGCCCGGCGGCAAGGTGAGGCGCGCCCCCCGTCTCCGTCGGCCGGGTCTCGCAGGGACCGGGCGCGCGGAGATCAATCGCACGCTTGAATGGCCGGATTGGAACCCGGCACCCGAAATGATCGGGCACCACCCGCATCTGCCGCCGCGCCTCGAGGGCGGTCCCTTCAGCCCGATCGGCGGCCGCGCCCTCTCCCTCGATCAGAATCGCAGGGACATGCTCTCCCGCATCCACGGCACCAACGAGCCGGAGACGAGCGGGCAGGCGGTCTCATCGGGCTGCATCCGCATGCTCAACGAGGATGGGATAGACCTCTACGAGCGCGTGCCGGTGGCGGCGAAGGTCGTGGTGCGATGAAGAGACTCTTACTTTTGACCGGCAAGATTTCCGAAAGGCTCAATCGTGAGCCTACGTTTACCTGAACACGGGTTCAGATTTGGCCATTAACCTCTTCGAGCGTTGTCGGTCCGTATTGTCAGCACAGACACGGACAAACACCGGCGACACCAGGCCGCGGAGGCATCAAACCATGACCAACACTGCGCTTGAACTGTTCTGCACCCGCATCGTCGATGCCGGCCGCCTGACCCAGGACGACGTCCGCGAACTCGCCCGCGAGATCCTGCCCGACGGCATCATGGGCCGCGAAGAGGCCGACCTGCTGCTGGCGCTGGACCGCGCCGTCGCCGACATCCACGAGGGCTTCGCCGCTTTCGTCACGGCGGAAGTCGTGAACTTCGCCGTCTACGGCGAGCGCCCCACCGGCATCATCACCCGCGAGATGTCCGCGTGGCTCTCCGCCTCCATCGCCGGCCGCAAGGGCCCGACCGCTCTGGGCAGCCGCATCGCCATGGAGATCGTGCGTGAGGCCGAGACCAGCGACGAGACGCTGATCGCCTTCGCCCTCAAGGCCAAGAGCGCTCTGGCCAAGATCGCGGCTGCCAGCACCGCCGAGTGCCGCACCGGTGGGCTGTCCTGCGCTGCATGATGAATTCAGTTTTGGAGCCTAATGCACCCGGGATCGCGGCGCCGCCGCCAGCATCCGGGCAATGTCGAAATTCGAATTGAGAGCCGGTCAATCGAATTTCACCGAAGCTGGCCTTTTGGGCGATGCGGCACAGCTTCCCCCACCCGCGCAACTGCTTTATCGGGATGCGTTCGGGCTTGCCTTCGGGAGGGGCGGGCCGAGACAGTCTCCCTCAAGAAGCGGCTGCGATGTTCGATAAGATCCTGATTGCCAACCGGGGCGAAATCGCCTGCCGTATCATCAAGACGGCCCGGAGAATGGGCATCAAGACGGTGGCCGTCTATTCCGACGCCGACCGTGACGCGGTCCACGTGGCGATGGCCGACGAGGCCGTGCATATCGGCCCGGCGCCCGCCGCGCAGTCCTATCTCCTGATCGACAAGATCATCGACGCCTGCAAGCAAACCGGCGCGCAGGCGGTCCATCCCGGCTACGGCTTCCTCTCGGAGCGCGAGGCCTTCCCGAAGGCGCTTGCCGAGGCCGGCATCGTCTTCATCGGCCCGAATCCCGGCGCCATCGCCGCCATGGGCGACAAGATCGAATCGAAGAAGGCCGCGGCCGCCGCCAAGGTCTCAACGGTGCCGGGCTTCCTCGGCGTGATCGAGAGCCCCGAGCACGCCGTGACCATCGCCGACGAGATCGGCTATCCGGTGATGATCAAGGCGTCCGCCGGCGGCGGCGGCAAGGGCATGCGCATCGCCGAATCGGCCGACGAGGTCGCCGAGGGGTTCGCCCGCGCCAAGTCCGAGGCCTCGTCCTCCTTCGGCGACGACCGCGTCTTCATCGAGAAGTTCATCACCGATCCGCGCCACATCGAGATCCAGGTGATCGGCGACAAGCACGGCAACGTGATCTATCTCGGCGAGCGCGAGTGCTCGATCCAGCGCCGCAACCAGAAGGTCATCGAGGAAGCGCCGTCGCCGCTCCTTGACGAGGAGACCCGGCGTAAGATGGGCGAGCAGGCCGTCGCCCTCGCCAAGGCCGTGAACTACGATTCCGCCGGCACGGTGGAATTCGTCGCCGGCCAGGACAAGTCGTTCTACTTCCTCGAAATGAACACCCGCCTGCAGGTGGAGCATCCGGTCACCGAGATGATCACCGGGCTCGATCTCGTCGAGCTGATGATCCGCGTTGCCGCCGGCGAGCAACTGCCGCTGACGCAGGGCGAGGTGAAGCTGAACGGCTGGGCGGTCGAGAGCCGCGTCTACGCCGAGGATCCGACCCGCAACTTCCTGCCCTCGATCGGCCGGCTCACGGTCTACCAGCCGCCGCAGGAAGGTCCGCTCGGCTCGGGAATCGTGCGCAACGATACCGGCGTGGAGGAGGGCGGCGAGATCGCGATCCACTACGATCCGATGATCGCGAAACTCGTCACCTGGGCGCCGACGCGGCTCGAGGCGATCGAGGCGCAGGCGACCGCCCTCGACGCCTTCGCCATCGACGGCATCCGCCACAACATCCCCTTCCTCGCCACCCTGATGGCCCATCCGCGCTGGCGCGAGGGGCGGCTCTCCACGGGCTTCATCAAGGAGGAATTCCCCGAGGGCTTCGCCGCGCCCGCCCCCGAGGGGCAGGTTGCCCGCCGGCTCGCGGCGGTGGCGGCGGCGATCGACCACAAGCTCAACATCCGCAAGCGCGGCATCTCGGGTCAGATGCGTGATCCGAGCCTGCTGACCTTCCAGCGCGAGCGCGTGGTGGTGCTCTCCGGCCAGCGCTTCAACGTCACCGTCGATACGCAGGACGCCGATCTGCTCGTCGCCTTCGACGACGGCACGCAGGCGCCGGTGCGCAGCGACTGGCGCCCCGGCGAGCCGGTCTGGAGCGGCACGGTCGGCGGCGAGCCGGTCGCGATCCAGGTGCGCCCGCTCCTCAACGGCGTGTTCCTGCAGCATGCGGGCGCGGCGGCGGAAGCCCGCGTCTTCACCCGTCGCGAGGCCGAACTCGCCGACCTGATGCCGGTCAAGGAGAATGCCGGCTCCGGCAAGCAGCTCCTTTGCCCGATGCCCGGTCTGGTCAAGCAGATCATGGTCAGCGAGGGCCAGGAGGTGAAGAACGGCGAGCCGCTCGCCATCGTCGAGGCGATGAAGATGGAGAACGTGCTGCGCGCCGAGCGCGACGGCACCGTCTCCAAGATCGCCGCCAAGGAGGGCGACAGCCTCGCGGTCGATGCGGTGATCCTGGAATTCGCCTGATCAGTACGGTGATCGGCGGCCTCACGCCGATCACCACCGCCGTTGCGGCGTCGTGAGTGCACCGCCGGGCACGCGCACCGGACTCCCCGCGCGTCGGCCCGCCGCTCGTTCCCCGCCGAAAAGCCATGCCCCTCTACTTCGCTTACGGCGCCAACATGGACGCCGCCGCCATGGCCCAGCGCTGCCCGGCCTCGCGGCTGATCGGCCGCGGGCGCCTGCCGCGGCACCGCTTCATCATCATGCGGGAGGGCTGGGCCTCCGTCGTGCGCGCGCCCGGTGCGACCGTGTGGGGCGTGCTCTGGGAGCTCGCGCTCTCCGACGTCCCGGCGCTGGACCGCTACGAGGGTGTGGCGGGCGGCCTCTACGTGAAGGCCTATCAGCCGATCGTCACCGAAGAGGGCACGAAGCGCGCCCTGATCTATCTCGGCCGCAGCGGAACTGGGGGCCTGCCGCGTCCCGGCTACCTCGAAGCCGTGCTCGCGGCCGGTCAGGCGGCGCAATTGCCCGGGCCCTATCTTCAGGAGATCCGCGGTTGGCAGCGCAGGGCTCCGGCCTGATCGGGTGGCGGCATACGCCCCGTCGCGCCCGCATGGTATCATCGACGATCATCGTCGGCTGACCGCCGATCGCCATCCACGAGATCCTGCCGCCTTGAGCATCGACAGCAAGACCATCCGCATCGTGATCCGCGGTCGCGTCCAGGGCGTGTCCTACCGCGCCTGGACCCGGAAGCAGGCCGAACGGCACGGCGTCGCGGGCTGGGTCCGCAATCGGCCCGACCGCACCGTCGAAGCCCTGTTCACGGGCCCGGTCGAGGCGGTCGAGGCGCTGCTCGCCGCGTGCCGACGCGGCCCGTTCGCGGCGCGCGTCGACGGCATCGAGGTCAGCGACGAGGCCGAGGCGGCCTCCATCACGGGTTTCGAGATCCGCACCTAGAAACCGCGAGGGCTTGCCGGCCGTGCCTCCGGCCTGTAGCCGCCTGGGCAGCGCTTCCGCACGGACCGGCCAGACGAACTCGCGATGACGACGCCCTGACCATGTGGGACCTCCACGCCTTTTCCCCGCTCGACTTCGCGGCGCTCGTCTTCTTCGTGGCCGCTTGGGCCGGCTACAGCATCGCGGTGGCGCGGCGACGGGGCGACCGGCTGAGCCTCAGCCAGATCATGAACCGTCAGCGGCGCAACTGGGCGGTCCAGATGATCGCCCGCGACAACCGCGTGGTGGACACGACGATCAACGCCTCGCTGCAGAACGGCACCGCCTTCTTCGCCTCGACCTCGCTGATCGCGCTCGGCTCGGTGCTGACGCTCTCACGCTCCGGCGACGACGTGCTGAACCTGTTCTCGGCGCTGCCGTTCGGCACCGTAACCACGCGGCAGACCTGGGAGATCAAGGTCGCCGGACTGGCGGTGGTGTTCGTCTACGCCTTCTTCAAATTCGCCTGGGCCTACCGGCTGTTCAATTACGGCGCGATCCTGATCGGCGCGGTGCCGCCCAAGGGCTCGGGCGCCCCCGAGGCGGAGATGCGACGCGCCGCCGAGCGGGCTGGCGCCATGAACGTGGCGGCGGGGTCGCATTTCGCGAAAGGACAGCGTGCCTTCCTGTTCGCGCTGGCCTATCTCGGCTGGTTCGTGAGCGCGCCGGTGCTGATGCTCGCCACCGCCAGCGTGGTTTGGGTGATGTGGCGGCGCCAGTTCGCCTCGCCGATCCGCGCCGCGCTGCTCGCCGAGGAGGATTCCCATGGCCGATGAAGCCGCGATCGAAGAGACGATGCTGCGGCTCGTGAGCGAGCGCGGGGCGGACAAGACCTGCTGTCCCTCCGAGATCGCCCGCGCGCTCGGCGGCCCGCATCCCGACGGCTGGAGTCCGCTGATGCAGCCGGTCCGCCGCGTCGCCGTGCGGCTGACGAAAGAAGGCCGGGTGCAGATTCTTCGAAAGGGCAAGCCCGTGCCCGACCCCGACGATTTTCGCGGGATCTATCGCCTGAGCCTGCCGCAGGCGTGACGGCGGCTCACGGCTTCGGCATCACCGCGTCGGTGTAGCCGGCGAGCTTGTAGGCCAGCATCCCGATCCACTCCTTCACGCCGATGTCGAGTTCGCCCAGGCCGGTCGAGGCGAAGCTGGCGAAGCGGTAGGCGTCGCGCGGCCAGTTGGTGCGGTAATCGACCGGATAGGCGGTGACGTCGAACCCGGCCTTGCGGAAGCAGCCGATCGAGCGCGGCATGTGCCAGGCGGAGGTGACGAGGAGCCAGCGCTCGCCCGGCTTCGGCTGCACCATCCGGGCCGAAAACACCGCGTTCTCGCGCGTGTTGCGCGATTGCTGTTCGAGGATCAGGCGGTTGCGCGGCACGCCGAGCGTGTCGGCGTAGCGGCTGACGATCTCGGCCTCGGAGACCGCGTCCTCGCGGGTGCTGCCCGCGCCGCCGGAGAAGACGAGGCGCGCCTGCGGGTAGCGCCGGGCGAGGTCGCCCAGCGCGATGGCGCGCTCGCCGGCTTCGTTGACCGTGATCTGGTCACGGCCGATCGAGGTATCGGCCTCGACCGTCCCGCCGAGGACGATGATGCCGGTGACCGGCGCCCCGTCGTCGGCGAAGGCGGGGAAGCGGTTTTCCAGCGGCGCCAGCGTCCAGGCCGAGAGCGGTGAGAGGCCGGCGACGAAAAGCCCGACGAAGCCGGTTATCGCGAGAACCCGTCCGATCCCGCGGCCGAACTCGGTGAAGAGCAGCAGGCAGCCAACAAGCCCGAGCAAAATCAGGAAGTTCGACGGCGTGAGGACGAAGAAGATCAGCTTCGAGAGCGGGAAGAACATCGTCTTCTTTCGTCCAGAGTTCGGCACGGCTTCCGTCACGGGCTGACCTTCGCGGCGGCGCGTCAGGTGAGCGGCAGCGACAGAACCGCCGAGGAGGCGGGCCGTTGCGCCAGTGTGGCCAGCCAGCGGCGGATGTTCGGGCGCTCCTCCCGTTTCAGAGGGAGCTGGAACCAGCGATTCGCCGCGAGCCCGGCGGCGATGTCGGCGATGGAGAAGTGCGCGCCTGCCACGTAGGGGGTGTCCGCGAGGTGCCGGTCGAGCAGGGCGGCGCAGCGCTCGGAATTCGTCCGTGACGCCTCGATCACGCGGGGGTCCTGCTTGTCGGGCGCGACGCGCACGAGCTGGAGGAAGGCGTCGCGCATCGCCGGGGTGAAGGCGGTGGCCTGCCAATCGAGCCACTGATCGATCAGCGCGCGGGCGCGCGGGGCTTCGGGCAGGGCGAGCGGCCCGCCATGCGCATGGGCGAGGTAGCGCAGGATCGCGTTCGACTCCCACAGGACGAAGCCGTCCTCTTCGAGCGTCGGCACGAGGCCGTTGGGATTCATCGCGCGATAGGCGGCGTCGCCGACGATGCCGTGAGCGCCGCCCGCCTCGATGTGCTCGTAGTTGAGCCCGAGTTCGTCGAGCGCCCAGAGCGCCTTCTGCACGTTTCCGGAGCTGGCCCGCCCCCACAGCTTCAGCGTCATCCCTGGTCCTCGTCGGTGTTCTCGGGCGGATAGGCGTGCACGGCCCCGCTCGGATCGGTCACCTGCCACGCGCCGTCCGATTCCTCCAGATAGCCCGGCCCCACCGGAACCTTGCCGTGGCCGCCGGGAATGTCGAGCACGTAGAGCGGCTGGGCGAGGCCGGAGAGGCGCCCGCGCAGGCGTCGCATCAGCGCCTGCCCCTCGGGCAGTCCCGTGCGCAGATGGCCGGTGCCGGGCGCGAGGTCGCCATGATGGAGGTAGTAGGGCTTGATCCGGTTCTCGACGAAGCGGCGCATCAGGCTCTCGAGCGTCTCCGCGTCGTCGTTGACGCCGCGTAGCAGCACGCTCTGGCTCACCATCGGGATGCCGGCATCGACCAGCCGGGCGATGGCCGCGCACGCGGCCGGCGTGAATTCGCGCGGATGGTTGGCGTGGAGCGCCACGAACACCGCGCCGGAAAATTGTCTCAGCGCCGCGACCAACGCCTCGTCGACGCGGCGCGGCTCGACCACGGGGACGCGGGTGTGGAAGCGCAGCACCCGCACATGCGGGATCGCGCCAAGCGCCTCGGTGATGGCCGCCAGCCGCCGCGGCGAGAGGGCGAAGGGATCGCCCCCCGTCACCACCACCTCCCAGATCTCCGGATGCTCGGTGATGTAGCGATAGGCGACCGCCAGCTCCGCCTCGCTGAGCGAGCCGTGGCCGGCGGGCCCGACGCGCTCGCGGCGGAAGCAGAACCGGCAATAGACCGGGCAGATATGGAGCGGCTTGAGCAGCACGCGGTCGGGATAGCGGTGGACGATGCCGGGAACGGCCGCGTGCGCGTCGTCGCCGATCGGGTCAGCGCGCTCTTCCGGGCGCGTCTCGATCTCGTCCGCCCGCGGTACGAACTGGCGGGCGATCGGGTCGTCGGGGTCGTCCCGGTCGATCAGTTCGGCCATGTCGGCCGTCACCGAGACCGCGTAGCGCGCCGCGACCCGCTCCAGAGCGGGGAGAGCGGCCGCCTCCACCAGCCCGGTGCGGGCGAGCGCGGCCGTGCTCTTCAGGGCAAGACTCAACACGTCTCCACTCACCGGGTCCTGCCCCGGGCGACCGGGGTCCAGATCACGTCGTCGATGCGCGGCGCACCGGTGGCCAGCATCACCAGCCGATCGAAGCCCAGCGCGATGCCGCTCGCCTCGGGCATCACGGCGAGCGCCTCCAGAAACTCCTCGTCGATGGGGTAGCGCTCGCCGTAAATGCGGGCCTTCTCCGCCATCTCCGCCTCGAAGCGGCGGCGCTGCTCGGCCGGGTCGGTCAGTTCGCCGAAGGCATTGGCGAGTTCGACGCCGCAGGCATAGAGCTCGAACCGCTCGGCGACGCGTGGGTCGCGCGGGCTCGGCCGGGCGAGCGCCGCCTCGCTCACCGGATACTCGCACAGCACCGTCGGGCGTCCCTGCCCGAGATGCGGCTCGATCAGCCCGACGAGGACGCGGCTGAACAGGTCGGCCCAGCTGTCGTCCGGCGCGACGCGCAGGCCGCGGGTCATCACCGCGTCGGCGAGTCGGTCGCGGTCGGTGGCGCCGTCGGGGGCGATCGAGGCGAGGAGATCGATGGCCGCAAAGCGGTGGAACGCCTCGGCCAAAGTCAGCCGCTCGAAGGGCGCGAACGGGTCGGCCTCGCGCCCGCGGAAGGTCAGGCGCCGGGCACCCGCACTCTCGGCGGCGAGCGCTAGCAGGGCGGCACAATCCGCCATCAGGGCGTCGTAGTCCTCGCCCGCCCGGTACCACTCGAGCATGGTGAATTCGGGATGGTGCAGCGCGCCGCGCTCGCGGTTGCGGAAGACGCGGGCGAGGCTGAACAGGCGCGGCTCGCCCGCCGCCAGGAGCTTCTTGCAGGCGAATTCCGGCGAGGTGTGGAGGTAGAGCGGCTCGCGCCCGCCATCGGGCAGGATCGCCTCCGTGGCGAAGGCCGAGAGATGCGCCTCGTTGCCCGGCGAGACTTGCAGCGCGGCGGCCTCCACCTCCACGAAATCGCGGCTCGCGAACCACGCGCGGAGTCCCGCGAGGATGCGGTTGCGGGTCAGCAGCAGCGGCCGGCGATCCGCGTGGAGGCCGGGATGCCACCAGGGCGAAGACTCGTGACTCACGCGAAAACAGCCTCCGGCTGGCAACCGAACCGCGGATAGGGTAGGGCCTCGCGGATGATTCCGCTCACCCGGCCGAGACGCCGGTGAAGAGCCGCCGTTCTCGTCCAGCCAAGGTCCACGCTCGTGAAAGTGATTGCCAGTACCCTTCGCAAGGGCAACGTCGTCGATAAGGACGGCAAGCTCTACGTCATCCTGACGGCTGAGAACATCCACCCCGGCAAGGGTACGCCGGTGACGCAGCTCGACATGCGTCGCATCACGGATGGCGTGAAGGTCTCCGAGCGCTACCGCACCACCGAGCAGGTCGAGCGCGCCTTCGTCGAGGATCGCGACCACACCTTCCTGTATCAGGACGGCGAGGGGTATCACTTCATGAACCCCGAGAGCTACGAGCAGATCGCCGTTCCGGCGGACGTCATCGGCGACGCCGCCCCCTACCTGCAGGAGGGCATGACCGTGTCCCTCTCGACCCATAATGGCGTGCCGCTGACCATCGAGCTGCCGCAGCGCATGACCTTCGAGATCGTCGAGACCGAGCCGGTTACCAAGGGCCAGACCGCCTCCTCGTCCTACAAGCCGGCGCTCCTGTCGAACGGCGTGAAGACCTCGGTGCCGCCGCACATCACCACCGGCACCCGCGTCGTCATCATGACGGCCGACGGTTCGTACGTGGAGCGTGCGAAGGACTAAGTCTTCACGGCGGGGCTGCGGTGCCTTCCGCGGCCTCGTAGCAGCGCTGCGAGAGGCCCTGCGCCTCGGCCCGCTCCTCAACCGAATACGGTTTGCCGGAGCCCCAGAGCCCCTCCCGGCGTAGGGCGTCGGCGGTGCAGCGGGCGGCGATCCGGCAGGCTCCCGCCTCGCCGCCGGTGCGGGTGCAGTGCGCGACGTAATCCTTGCGGAAGCTCGCGAGCCCGGCCTTCGGATGCGGGCCGGTCAGCGTCACGAGGCCGGTCAGCAGGGCGAGCAGCACCGGCTGGTGGGCGAGGTAGACCGCAAGGCTGTGCCGTCCGGCGAAGGCCGCCCCGCGGGCCACCGGATTGCGAGCCCGCCAACGGGCGAGCGCCGAGTCGGCCAGCATCGGCCGAAGCAGTCGGGCGAGCGCGATCCCGGCCAGCACCAGCCCGAACCAGGGAAACAGCGGCACCCAGTCGTTGCTGTCCGGCAGTCCCTGACCGAGACCCAGAAAATAGAATTCCGGCGCGTCGAGCAGGGGATGGGCCACGACGTGCGGGGCCAGCATCACCCCGAGGGCGGTGAGCGCCGCGACCGAGGCCGGCAGGAACACGAACGGCAGTCCCAGCAGGCTGGAGACGGCGATGCAGTGCAGGATGCCGAAGAAGATGTAGCTCTGCGGAAAGGCGATCCGCGTTGCCGCCGTGATGAGGAGCGCCGCGCCGCCGATGCGGGCGAGGCGCAGGGCGAAGGACCGCCAGCGCACGCCGTCGCCGTTGGCGAGCACGAGACCGACACCGACCAGCAGCAGGAACGCGCCGGCGATGCCGTGGGCCGCCAGCCGCCCCGGTGGTGTCAGCGCGTAGTTTTGCGGCGTGAGTTGCAGGAAGCCGAGGTCCCACAGCCCATGATAGGCCGCCATTGCCGCAAGCGCCGTGCCGCGGGCCAGATCGACGGCATCGATCCGCCGGCTCGGGCGGAGCGGCGTGGACGAGGGGGAGGCAGACATGGCCGCGCCCTACCACCGTTCGCGGGTCCGGGCGAAGGGTGCGCGCGTAAGCCGCTGTTTGCTGGACAGCCGGCCCTGCGACCCTTCGCATCGTGCGCGAGAGGGGCCACGCTTCCGTGAACGGCGGCAGGGGCGACCTTAACCCTTTGTGCGGCCACGCTCTCCCGTGCCGGAATCTGTTCAAGACTGATCAGACAGGCCGGCGAGACGGCCCCGGCGAGATGCGACATTGTCGCCATGCCTTCGAAAAATGATCATTTGAAGTGTCCCGTTGCCGGCCAAACGGGCTTTCCGCGTAATCTGACTTTGTTAACGTAGCTCCGGGATTGCGCCGCGCGATTCGGCACGGGTTGCTTACATGTCGAACGATCACGAATTGAGTTCCGTCGAGCTTCGCACGCCGGACATGCGGCACCGCGCGACGGAGCGGGAGAGCGAGGAGGAGCGTCCGCCCGAACTCGTGGAGATCGCCGGGCGCATCAAGTGGTTCGACGTCTCGAAGGGGTTCGGCTTCATCGTGCCGGACGACGGCTCGGCGGACGTGCTGCTGCACATCACCTGCCTGCGTCGGGATGGCCACCAGGCCGCCAGCGAGGGTGCGCGGATCGTGGTCGAGGCGGTCAAGCGTGCCCGCGGCTGGCAGACCTTCCGGGTGATCTCGCTCGATCAATCGACCGCGCTCCACCCCTCCGAGCTGCCGATGGCGCGCACGCACGAGGTCGTCACGCCCACGAGCGGCTTGGAGGTCGCGGTGGTGAAGTGGTTCAACCGCCTGCGCGGCTTCGGCTTCCTCAGCCGCGGCGACGGCACGCCGGACATCTTCGTCCACATGGAGACCCTGCGCCGCTACGGCATCGCCGAGCTGAAGCCCGGCGAGCAGGTGCTGGTTCGCTACGGCGACGGCTCGAAGGGTGCTATGGCGGCGGAAGTCCGCCTCGCCGATGGGGCGCTTCCGGCCTCCCATTGACGGTGATCCGCGTGCCCGTGTTCCGATCCGCGTCCAAGCTCCTCCTCGCCGCCTGTCTTGCCGCGCTGGCGGCGGCGACTCAGCCGCTGCCGGCCCGCGCCCAGGACGCGGCACCCGCGGCCCAGGCTGCGACCGAGCCGCTCGCCATCGTCGCCAAGAACGGCCGCCACGCCTTCCAGGTCGAGGTGATGCGCACCGACGCGCAGCGCGCCAAGGGGCTGATGTATCGCCGTTCCATGCCCGCCGACCACGGCATGCTGTTCGACTTCGAGCGGCCGGCGCCAGCCACCATGTGGATGAAGAACACCTACCTTTCCCTCGACATGGTGTTCATCCGCTCCGACGGCTCGATCGCCCGCATCGCCGCCGACACCGAGCCGCTCTCGACCAAGGTGATCTCCTCGGGTGAGCCGGTTCTGGCAGTGCTCGAACTCAATGCCGGCACCGCCGCCAAGCTCGGCATCCGCGCCGGCGACCGGGTCGAGCACCCGATGTTCAAGCGCTGAGCCCCGCGATGGCCCCGGAGTCCGACGATCCGGCCGGGGTCTGGGACGACGCGCTGCGCGCCGCCGCCCTGTTCGCCGCCGATCCGCACGGTCTCGGCGGGATCGTGCTGCGCGCCCGCGCAGGGCCGGTGCGCGATCTCTGGCTCGACCATCTGCGCGATCTTTTCGCCGGGCCGATCCGCCGGATGCCGCCGGGCATCGCCGACGACCGGCTGATTGGCGGCCTCGACCTACCCGCGACCCTGCGCGCCGGCCGCCCGGTGATTCAGTGCGGGCTTCTGGCCGAGGCTGATGGCGGGCTCGTGCTGGTGCCGATGGCCGAGCGGCTGGAGCGCGGCACCGTCGCCCGTCTCGCGGGCGCCCTCGATACCGGTAGGCTGACGCTCGAACGCGACGGCCTCGCCGCTCGGCTCCCAGCCCGGTTCGGCCTCGTGCTGCTCGACGAAGGGCAGGACAGCGAAGGGAATGAGGACGAGACCGTCGCGGCGGCCCTCGCCGACCGGCTCGCCTTCCGCATCGACCTGAGCGGCGTCAGCCTGCGCGAGGCGCGGGCGACGGCATCACCGCGGGCAAAGGGGCCGAAGCCACGGGAGCCGCAGGCTCTAACGCCACCGGGACAGGCGCCGGACGATCCGGTCGCCACCCTGTGCGCCGTCGCGGAAGCCTTCGGCGTCGCATCCCTGCGGGCGCCGCTCCTCGCCCTCCGGGCCGCCCGGCAGATCGCGGCAGCGGCGTGCCGCGGGGAGCTGGGCGAGGCCGACCTGATCGAGGCGGCCCGGTTCGTGCTCGCCCCGCGTGCGACGCGGCTGCCCGCGCCGCCCCAACCCGACGCAGAGGCAGCGGACCCGCCGCCTCCGGAGCCGCATCCTCCGCGAGACGCTCAGCCAGAGCCCGACGACGCGACAGAGCGGAACGAGTCGATGGCGCAGACGCTCGACGAAACGGTGCTCGAAGCCGTCCGCGCCGCGTTGCCAAAAAATCTGCTGGCGCAGCTTCTCGCCGGCGGTCCGCCGCTGCGCGCGACGGCCGCCGGGCGGATGGGTGCGGCCTCCGCCTCGCCGCTGCTGGGCCGGCCTGTCGGCAGCCGTCCCGGCGACCCGCGCCGGGGGCGGCTCGACCTGATCGCGACGCTCCGCGCCGCCGCGCCCTGGCAGCGCCTGCGTCACGCCGGGGACAATGCGGGCCGCATCGTCGTCACCCCGGAGGATTTCCGGATTAGGCGGCTGAAGCGGCGCAGCGAGACCACGACGATCTTCTGCGTCGATGCCTCCGGCTCGGCGGCTCTGGAGCGGCTGGCGGAGGCGAAGGGCGCCGTCGAGTTGCTGCTCGCCGAGGCTTACGTCCGACGCGACCGGATCGCCCTCGTCGCCTTCCGCGGCACCGGTGCCGAGACCGTGCTGCCGCCGACGCGCTCCCTGGTGCGGGCCAAGCGCGCGCTCGCCGGACTGCCGGGCGGGGGCGGCACGCCGCTCGCCGCCGGGCTCGACGCCGCCGCGACCCTGGCGCTCGGCATCCGACGCGGCGGCGGAAGCCCGGTCATCGTCCTGCTCACCGACGGGCGCGCCAACGTCGCCCGATCCGGCCTCGGCGGCCGGGCGCTGGCTGGGGAGGAGGCGCTGGGCGCCGCCCGCCTGCTACGGACGCAGGGCCTGCCTATCCTCGTGATCGACACCGGTGCCCGCCCGGACGGCGCCCGCCGCCTCGCCGAAGTGGCACAGGCGCGCTACTGTCCGCTGCCCCACGCCGATGCGGGCAGCGTCAGCGCGGCGGTGCGCGCCGCCACAGCCTGAGGCTCGACTGCTCTTGCCCCTCCGCAACGACGACCGGCCGAATTGGGAGCGCGACGGCCGCGACTGGCCGCACCGGGCCGCGAGCCGCTTCGTGGACGCCGCGGGCCTGCGCTGGCACGTGCAGGAATTCGGCGAGCCGGGGGCACCCGGCCTGCTGCTCCTGCACGGCACCGGGGCCGCGACGCATTCCTGGCGCGGGCTGGCGCCGCTCCTGGCCGCGCGCGGGTTTCGCGTGCTGGCGCCCGATCTGCCGGGCCACGGCTTCACCGATCCGCTGCCCGCCCGCCGCCTCTCCCTGCCGGGCATGGCCGAGGCGGTGGGTGACCTCGCCGCCAGCCTCGACCTGACGCCGCGCCTCGCCATCGGCCACTCGGCCGGCGCGGCCGTGCTCGCGCGGATGTGCCTCGAGCGACGCATCGCCCCCGAGCTGCTGGTGGCGCTCAACGGCGCGCTGACGCCGTTTCCCGGCGTGGCGAGCTTCCTGTTCCCCGGCATCGCCCGGATGCTGTTCCTCAACCCCGTCACCCCGAAAGTCTTCGCCTGGAGCGCCGACCGGGCCGCCGTACGCCGGCTCATCGACGGCACCGGCTCGCGCCTCGATCCGCAGGGTCTCGACCTCTACCGGCGGCTGTTCACCCGCGCCGGCCACGTCGCAGGTGCCCTCGGCATGATGGCGAACTGGGATCTTCCGGCGCTGTCGCGCGATCTGCCGCGGCTCGGCACCCGCACGCTGCTGATCGTCGGCGGAGACGACAAGGCGATCAAGCCGGAGGACGCCTTCACCCTCCGCGAGCGCCTGCCCGACGCCCGCGTCGAGCTGCTGCGCGGCCTCGGCCATCTCGCCCACGAGGAGGCGCCGGAGCGGGTGGCCGACATCATCCTCGCGGAAGCCGGTGGGAGGCAGGCTGCGTCGGCCTGAATCACCTCTTGCGCTGACAAAAATCCCGGCCATAGTGTCAACGTATGTTGACACTCGCCGTCAAGCCGACTGATGCGACAGGCCCCGATGCCCGGCCGCACGCCGTCGTGATCGGCGCCGGCTTCGGCGGGCTGGCGGCGGCGATCCGGCTCGGCGCGCGCGGCTACCGCGTCACGGTGCTGGAACGGCTCGACCAGCCGGGCGGTCGCGCCCGCGTCCACCGGCAGGACGGCTTCACCTTCGACGCAGGGCCGACCATCGTCACCGCGCCGTTCCTGTTCGAGGAGCTGTGGCGCCTGTGCGGGCGGGCGATGCACGAGGACGCTACCCTCGTGCCGATGCAGCCGTTCTACCGCATCCGCTTCGAGGACGGCGAAAGCTTCGCCTATAGCGGCGACCGCGCGGCGATGCGGGCCGAGGTCGCCCGGTTCTCTCCAGACGACGTGGCCGGCTACGAGCGCTTCATGGCCCATAGCGAGGCCGTGTGCCGTGTCGGCTTCGAGAGGCTCGGCCACGTTCCGTTCGGGAGCGTCGGGGCGATGCTGCGGATCGCGCCCGACCTTCTGCGCCTGTCGGGCCACCGCAGCGTCTACGACGTGGTCGCCCGCTTCATCCGCGATGAGCGGCTGCGCACGGTCTTCAGCTTCCATCCGCTGCTCATCGGCGGGAACCCGTTCCGCGCCAGCGGCATCTACTGCCTCATCGCCCATCTGGAGCGGCAATGGGGCGTCCATTTCGCCATGGGCGGCACCGGGCGGCTGGTAGACGGCCTCGCCGGGCTGATCCGCGGGCAGGGCGGGACGATCCGCTGCGGCGCGGACGTGGCACGCATCCGGGTCGAGGGCGGGGCGGCGACAGGCGTCGAGCTGGCGGACGGCGAGGATCTCTCCGCCGACATCGTCGTCTCGAACGCCGATTCCGCCTTCACCTACGGCACGCTTCTGGGCGGCCGGACCCGGCGCTGGAGCGCGCGGCGTCTCGCGCGCGCCGCGTCCTCTATGGGGCTGTTCGTCTGGTATTTCGGCACCCGGAAGAAATACCCGGAGGTCGATCACCACATGATCCTGATGGGCCCGCGCTACCGCGCGCTGCTGCAGGACATCTTCGACCGCAAGCACTTGGCGGACGATTTCAGCCTCTACCTCCACCGCCCGACGGCGACCGACCCGCTGCTCGCTCCACCCGGCTGCGACGCCTTCTACGTGCTCGCCCCTGTGCCGAACCTCGCCGGCGGACAGGATTGGACGCAGCGCGCCGAGCCGTACCGGCAGCGGATCGCCCGCTTCCTCGAAGGCTCGGTGCTGCCGGGGCTCTCCGACGCCCTCGTCACCTCGCGGGTGACAACGCCGCAGGATTTCTCCGACGACTTCCTGAGCTTCCGCGGCTCGGGCTTCGGGCTCGAACCGGTGCTGACGCAATCGGCGTGGTTCCGCCCGCACAACCGCTCGGAGGATGTGGCGAACCTCTTCCTCGTCGGCGCAGGGACGCATCCCGGCGCCGGTCTGCCGGGTGTGCTCTCCTCGGCCCGTGTCCTCGATTCGGTGGTGCCGGATGCCCGTGTTCGTGCCTGATCCCTCCGCCGCCGGCCCCGGCGATTGGGCCGCCTGCCGGGCCGCGATCCGCGCCGGGTCGAAAAGCTTCTTCGCGGCCTCGATGCTGCTGCCGCCCAAGGTGCGGGTCTCCGCCTACGGCCTCTACGCCTTCTGCCGCCTCTCCGACGACGCGGTGGACGCGGCGGGCGGCAACCGGGCCGCTTCCCTGGCGCGGCTCGAACGGCGGCTGACGGCGGCGCTTGCCGGCCGCCCCGCCGATCACCCTGCCGACCGGGCGCTCGCCGAGGTCCTGGCCCGCCACGCCATCCCCGAGGCGCTGCCGCGGGCGCTGCTCGAAGGCTTCGCCTGGGACACGCAAGGGCGGCGCTACGACACCCTGTCGGATCTTTCCGCCTACGCCGCCCGCGTCGCGGGAACGGTGGGGGCGATGATGACGCTGGTGATGGGCGTGCGCGATGCGGACGCGCTCGCCCGCGCCTGCGACCTCGGCGTGGCGATGCAGTTCACCAACATCGCCCGCGATGTCGGCGAGGATGCCCGCGCCGGGCGTCTCTACCTGCCGCGGAACTGGCTCGACGCCGCCGGAATCGATCCGGACGCCTTCCTCGCCACCCCCCGGCTCAGCCCCGGCCTGCAAAGGGTCTTGGCCGACCTGCTGACGGCGGCCGACGAACTCTACGCCCGCGCCGAACCCGGCATCGCCGCGCTTCCCCTGGGGTGCCGCCCGGCGATCCGCGCCGCCGGCACGATCTACGCGGAAATCGGCCGCGCGGTGGAGGCGAACGGCCTCGATGCGATCACCCGGCGCGCCCGCGTCAGCGGCGCTCACAAGGCCGGACTCCTTGCTCGCGCCGTCCTGCCCGCGGGCCGCGTGCCGGGCCTTTCGGCACCGCCGCTGCCGGAGACGGCGTTCCTCGTGCAGGCCGTGCTGCACCATCCAGTCCCGGCCTCACGCCGCCTGCCGCCGTGGTGGAACGTCTCGGGTCAGGTCGTGCGGGTGCTCGACCTCATCGAGGTGCTGGAGGAACGCGATGCGTTCCGCCGTTCCGCGCCGTCGTGAGGGGAAAGCGGGGCGAGGGGATGCGCACTCACCCGATGCGGATCACCTGAACCGGCCTCATCCCAAGCCCCCGGCCTCGACGATGAAGCGCGCCACCGTATCCGCCCCGTGTCCCTCGCGCAGCGAGGCGAACACGTAGGGCCGCGTACCGCGCATCCGCCGCGTGTCGGCCTCCATCACCGAGAGGTCGGCGCCGACCAGCGGGGCGAGGTCGGTCTTGTTGACGATGAGCAGGTCCGAGCGGGTGATGCCGGGGCCGCCCTTGCGCGGGATCTTCTCGCCGCCCGCCACATCGATGACGTAGAGGGTGAGGTCGGCCAGTTCCGGCGAGAAGGTCGCCGCGAGGTTGTCGCCGCCGGATTCGATCAGCACGAGATCGAGCTTCGGGAAGCGGCGGCGCATCTCCGCCACCGCCGCGAGATTGATGGAGGCGTCCTCGCGGATCGCCGTGTGCGGGCAGCCGCCGGTCTCGACGCCGAGGATGCGCTCCTCGGGCAGCGCCCCAGCCACGGTGAGGATGCGCGCATCCTCCTTGGTGTAGATGTCGTTGGTGATCGCGCAGATCTCGTAGCTGTCGCGAAACCGGCGGCAGAGCTGCTCCATCAGCGCCGTCTTGCCCGAGCCGACGGGGCCGCCAATGCCGACGCGCAGAGGTCCGTTGAGGGATGCCATAACGTCCAAAAATGTCCTCAGGAGCGGAAGATGCGGGAATACTGCGTCTCGTGACGGAAGGAACCGAGGTCGAGCCGCAGGGTCGCGCTGCCGAGCGCGTCGAGGTCTCCGACCTGAAGCGTCCCCGCGAGTGCAGCGACCTGCGGCGTGAGCGCGGCGAGCACCGCTGTGCCGGCGCTCTGGCCGACCGGCGCCACCCGTAGCGCCGCCGAGACGAGGTTCTGGACGAAGGCAAGGCCGTAGGCCGCCACCGTCGCTTCCCGCACGACGCCGTGCGCGCCGGCCGCCGCGCCGACGGCGACGGGATAGGCGATCTCGGCCGCGAGATGCTCGGCGACGGTCGAGAGAGCAGGGCAGGGCCAGGCCCGCAACGTCGCGTCGAGAAAGCTGCGGCCCTGCTGGCTCGTTTCCAGGTGAAGCTCGCGCGAGGGGGCGAGCGCCAGCGCGAGATCGTTGATCTCGACGAGTCCCGCCCCGTCGCCCGCCTCCGTCGCGCGATGGGCGGCGGCGCAGAGGATCATGTCGTTGCGCCCCGCGCCCCGCTCCAGCACGTCGCCGAGCCAGTCGGAGAGGGTGGTGGCGTCCCTCACGTCGCCGCACTCCACCGCCCATTCGAGTCCGTGCGAATAGGCGAAGGCTCCGACCGGGTAGGTCGGCGAGAGCCACGCCATCAGCCGCAGCGCATCAATCATGGGCGTGATGGTGGCCGTGCGAATGAGCATGGTCGTGCCCGTGGCCGCCGGCATAGGCGCCGCCCTCGGGCCGGAACGGCCGCGTCACCGGCTCGGCGCTGCCCCCTAAGCCCCGCACCATCTCGGCGAGCACGTGGTCGTGGCCGATCCACACCGCCTCCTCGCCGATCTCGGCGGGGATGTGCCGGTTGCCGATGTGCCAGATCAGCCGCTTGAGCGCGTGCGGGGAGGGCGCGCGGATTTCGAGCAGCGCCTCCGTCGCCGCCTCGACCCAGACCAGCCGGCCATCCTCCAGCGCGAGGGCGTCGCCGTCCTCCAATACGGTGGCCTCGGCGAGGTCGAGCAGGAAGGCGGTGCCCCCGACGCCGCGCATCGCCATGCGGCGGCGGTGGCGGTCGTTCGAATCGAGCACGATGCGGTCGACGATCTCGCCGGAGCCGAGACGATCGCGGCGGATGACGCGGGTGGCGCGGATCATGACTTTACGATGGGTCGAGGAGACCAGGCTCCTTCGGCAGGAAGCTTGGATCGAGCGCCTGCTCGACGGTGAAGGGTGGCTGCTCGGGAAACAGGCTGAAGTCGATGCCGGTCTCTCTGGCTGCCTCAAGGCGCGCAGAGAGATAGCACTCCGAGAAGACTTCGGCCGGATAGCGCTTCAGGCTCGGACTCGACTTCAGAATTCGGCCGATACGCATGCGCTGCTCCCGCAGCGTGGCCTGCCAACTGCTCGTCCGAGCACCGGGCTGGTATTTCCACTTGAGCAGATGCGCCAAGAGGACGTCGAGGCGGCTTTCGATCTCGCGCTTCTCGCTGCCTCCCACGCTAGCCACCTCATCGATCAGATTGAGAAGATCGAGTTCATCGAACCGGCCTGCGCGCAGCAGTTCGGCCTGAGCCTGCGTCCAGGCGTAGAAATCCGTCTCGTAAAGATCGGCAGCCGAGGACGGCTTAAGCGCGGCCTTTGTCATCGGGGTCTCCTGTCAGTGGCCGATGATAGCTCAGAACAGGAAGTAGCGCTGCGCCATCGGCAGAACCTCGGCCGGCTCGCAGACCAGCAGCTCGCCATCGGCGCGCACATCGTAGGTCTCGGGGTCGATCTCGATCACCGGCGTCGCGTCGTTGAGGATCATGCTCTTCTTCGAGATGCCGCCGCGCACGTTCTCCACCGCCACCAGTTCCTTGGAG
The DNA here is from genome assembly GCF_021117295.1 of Methylorubrum sp. B1-46. Lineage (NCBI taxonomy): Bacteria > Pseudomonadati > Pseudomonadota > Alphaproteobacteria > Hyphomicrobiales > Methylobacteriaceae > Methylorubrum > Methylorubrum sp. B1-46. Next base: position 3,243,718 of record NZ_CP088247.1, read on the forward strand.
ACGCGCAGCCGCTCCTTCACCCCGTCCTCGATCGCGGCCTTCGAGACGAAGGTGAGGGCCGTGGCAAACGGGGCGCGGCCGTAGGCGCCGAACATCGGCCGGTAATGCACCGGCTGCGGCGTCGGGATCGAGGCGTTGGGATCGCCCATCGGCGCGGTCGCGATCATCCCGCCCTTCATGACGAGGTCCGGCTTCACCCCGAAGAAGGCGGGCGTCCATAGCACGAGGTCGGCGAGCTTGCCGGCCTCCACCGAGCCGATATGGCGCGACACGCCGTGGGCGATGGCCGGGTTGATCGTGTACTTCGCCACGTAGCGTCGCGCCCGCAGGTTGTCGTTGCCCGATGCATCTCCGGGCAGGGCGCCGCGCTGGCGCTTCATCTTGTCGGCGGTCTGCCAGGTGCGGATCACCACCTCGCCGACCCGGCCCATCGCTTGGCTGTCGGAGGACATCATCGAGAGCGCGCCGATGTCGTGCAGGATGTCCTCGGCCGCGATGGTCTCCTTGCGGATGCGGCTCTCGGCGAAGGCGAGGTCCTCGGGAATCGATGGGTCGAGGTGGTGGCACACCATCAGCATGTCGAGATGCTCGTCGATGGTGTTCTTGGTGAAGGGCCGGGTCGGGTTCGTCGACGACGGGAGCACGTTGGCGAGCCCCGCCACCCGCATGATGTCCGGCGCGTGGCCGCCGCCCGCGCCCTCGGTGTGGAAGGCGTGGATGGTGCGGCCCTTGAAGGCGGCGATCGTGTCCTCGACGAAGCCCGACTCGTTGAGCGTGTCGGTGTGGATCATGACCTGCACGTCGTGGGCGTCCGCCACCGTCAGGCAGGTGTCGATCGCGGCGGGCGTTGTGCCCCAATCCTCGTGCAGCTTCATTGCGCAGGCGCCGGCACGGATCATCTCCTCCAGCGCGCCGGGGACCGAGGCATTGCCCTTGCCGGCAAAGGCAAGGTTCATCGGAAAATGGTCCGCCGCCTCGATCATCCGGGCAATGTGCCAGGGGCCCGGCGTGCAGGTGGTGGCGAAGGTGCCGTGCGCGGGGCCGGTGCCGCCGCCCAGCATCGTCGTGACGCCGGAACACAGGGCCTCCTCGATCTGCTGCGGGCAAATGAAGTGGATGTGGCTGTCGAAGCCGCCGGCGGTGAGGATCTTGCCCTCGCCCGCGATCACCTCGGTGCCGGGCCCGACGACGATGTCGACATTCGCCTGAACGTCAGGATTGCCGGCCTTGCCGAGCTTGACGATTCGGCCGCGCACGATGCCGACATCGCATTTCACGATGCCCCAGTGATCCAGCACCACCGCGTTGGTGATGACGGTGTCGACCGCACCTTCCGCGTTCGTCGCCTGCGACTGGCCCATCCCGTCGCGGATCACCTTGCCACCGCCGAACTTCACCTCCTCGCCGTAGGTCGTGAAGTCGCGCTCGACCTCGATCTCCAGGCTGGTGTCGGCGAGCCGGATGCGATCCCCGGTGGTCGGACCGAACATGTCGGCATAGGCGGCGCGGGGCAGGCGGGCAGACATGAGGGACACTCAGGTTTTGGCGGACGCCAGGAGGAGTAGGCAGGATCGGTGCCGAGAAGATCGGGGCGGAGAGCGCTCAAGCCGCGGAATCGGACGAGGGCGGCCCAGTGGGCGGCCCGGCTTCGCCCGCGGGCGGAGCCACGTCGGAGGCCGCCGGCTTCGCGCGCTTCTTGCGCACGACCTTCTTGACCTTGACGACGGGCTTGCGCGCCACGCGGGTGCGCATTTCTTGGAGCATCTCGAGCTGGATCTGCTGGATCTCCGCCAGTCTCTGCCACTGCTTCGTGACGAGATGATCCATCTTCTCGTGCAGGTGCCGGATTTCCAGCTCAGCCTTCAGGTTGACGCGGTAATCGTTGTTCGAGCGCAGCCGGTCCTTCTTGTCCTGCCGGCTCTGGCTCATCATGATGATCGGCGCCTGGATCGCCGCGAGGCAGGACAGGACGAGGTTGAGCAGGATGAACGGGTAGGGGTCGAACGCCCCCATCTCGCCCATGGTGACGTTCACCGCCATCCACGCGGCCAGGACCAGCGCGAAGCTGATGAGGAAGGCCCAGGACCCGCCGAAGGCGGCGAGCCCGTCCGAGACGCGCTCGCCGAAGCTGCGGTGCTCGTCGTAATCCTCCTCGATGTTCTCGGCGATCGTGTCCTGGGCGGCGATGCTCTCGGCCACCTGCCGGTCGAGATCGGAATACTCGCCGTGCTCCTCCGCCAGCAGTTCGGCGACGTAGCGGGTGCGGTACCGGGCGAGCTCCTTGACGCTGATGAGCGCGTCGTCGGCGAGGCCCGGATAGTCCGACCGGATATGTCCGGCGAGCGCCGGGCGCAGGCTCGCCAACGGAACGAGATTGCGGCGGTTCATCTCGACGCCGGAGATCGCGCAGACGCCACGCTTTTTCGTCGGCAGCACATGCGCCTCGGCATCGAGCGCCATCATTCCCCGGTCGCGCTCGTGCAGCTCGTCGGTCAGGCTCACAGGGGACCCATCACGTCGCCGCGGAAGCCGAAGACCTTCCGGTCACCCGAGAGAGGCACGAGCGCCACCGCGCGTGTCGAGCCCGGCTCGAAGCGCACCGCGGTGCCCGGCGCGATGTCGAGGCGCTGGCCGCGGGCCTTCTCGCGGTCGAAGACGAGGCCCGGATTCACCTCGAAGAAGTGGTAGTGCGAGCCGACCTGAATCGGGCGGTCGCCGGTATTGGCGACCTCGATCACGGTCCGCGGCGCGCCCGCGTTGAAGACGATCTCGCCGGGTAGGGTCGTGACGGTGCCGGGAACGTCCGCCGAGGGGACGCCGCGGATCGGGTGATGGACCGTGACGAGCTTGGTGCCGTCGGGGAAGGTCGCCTCGACCTGGATGTCGTGGATCATCTCCGGCACCCCTTCCATCACCTGCGAGGCGTCGAGGACGGTGGCCCCCGCCTGCATCAATTCGGCGACGGAGCGGCCATCGCGGGCCCCCTCGACGACGAAGTCAGTGATGAGCGCGACCGCCTCGGGATGGTTGAGCTTGACCCCGCGCGCCAGCCGGTTGCGGGCGACCTGGGCGGCCATGGCGACGAGGAGCTTGTCTTTCTCGCGGGGCGTGAGGAGCAAGGCGTGCGTCCTGAGGCAGAGAGCTGAGGTGAGAGTCGGCCGGGTTTGAAGGTCGGCGCGAGCAAGGATCATGCTCGCGCCGAGGTCAAGCGGGTCGGTCAGCTCTGCCAGACCCGCGGCATCGGCCGCCCGCGCCACGCGGCCAGGAAACGGGCGGCGCCCTCGCGCAGCGGCGCGACGGTCGGCGCCAGCATTCGCACGGCGAGATGACCGTTCCAGGCGCTCGCGCCGGCCTCGACGGAGTCAGGCAGCGCGCCGAGAAGGGCGCGCGCCTCGTCGATCCGTGCCTCAGCACCGGGCGAGACGTCGAGGATCGTCGCGAGCGCGCGGGCGCCGCCCCCGATCGCGGTGCGGGCCATGAGCGCACTCACCGGCCCGTCGAGGCGCAGATCGTCGGCATAGGCGAGGCGACCGTCGCGGCGGATGCGCCAGCGATCCTCGAACAGGGCCTCCTGCAGGCTCTCGTCTCGCGCCGCCCGGCCGAGTACCGCGATCTCGACCACGAGCAGCGCCGCGTCACGGGCCAGATCCGCCTCGAATCGGCGCCGGAGCCGGGCACGGTCGAACAGGATCGTCTCCTGCGGCAGCCAGTCGAGGCGCGCCCCCACGCCGACGCTCGCCCGGTTGAGGATCTCCGCATCCGGCCCGTCCGAGCGGTAGATCTTCTCCGCCGCGGTCGTGGTCAGCAGACAGGCGCCGCCGGATTCGACCCCGACCGAGACCTCGAACCGGTCACCGCAGGCGACGCCGCCGCCGGTATTGACCAGGACGCCCTCCAGCATCCGCTCGGAGCCCTGGCGGGGGAAGCGCAGGCGCAGGGGGCCGCTCTCGGCGAGATCCACGATCCGCGTCGGGGCGGGCGCGGCGGTGCCGGCCGGGGCGGCGCGCAGGTGCACAATCCCGTGCGAGCGCTGGCGGACCGGGGCCGGGAGATGCAGTTCGGCAGCGGGGATGGTAGGCCTCCGACGGTGTTCGACCGGCGCTTCATCCGACAGGGCCGGCCCGGTCCGCAAGACGACGGACGCGCTCCGTCCGGTGCCATCCCGCACCGATCTTCGGCAACGCACGGGACGAACCGGCCACGATCAGCCCCGGACGACGACGCGCGCCCTTGACCGGAACGGCCGGAGCGCCCACCGCGTCATGCTTTCGCGAGCGCTCGACCGGGCCTTGCGACGTCCTGCTCAACGATCGGGACCCGATTTCGGCCCCGAGAGGCGCACGCTATGACTTCATCCGATCTGGAGACCCTCTCCGCCTCGGCCTATCGCGAGGCGATGGCGCAACTCGCGAGCGCGGTGCATCTCGTCACCACCGATGGGCCGGTCGGCCGGGCGGGTCTCACCGCGACCTCGGTGTGCAGCGTCAGTGACGGTCCGCCGACGCTGCTGGTCTGCCTCAACCGCGGCTCCTCCGCCTATCCCGCCTTTCTGCGAAACGGCGTGCTCTGCATCAACACGCTGACGGCGGCGCACGAGGGTCTCGCGGCCGATTTCGCCGGCCGCGTACCGCGCGACGAGCGCTTCAACGGGCGGGATTGGGGCATCCTGCAGACGGGAGCACCGGTCCTGCCGGATGCCCTCGTCGCCTTCGATTGCCGCATCGTCGATCGGCACGAGGTCGGCACCCACGACGTGCTGATTTGTGAGGTCGAGGCGCTTGCCGAGATCAGGGACAGCGACGGTCTGCTCTACGCCGGACGCCATTACCGGGTCCTGCCGCGCCGAACCGCCGCCGAAGCCTCGTGAGGGATAGCCGATCCGGTAGGCTGGCCTGACCTTCGGACTCCCGTTGACACGAAAGCCGCTGGCCGCCTTTCGGGACGACGCTCTAATAAAAAGCGGGGGCCGATCTCCGTCGCTGAACGCGGGTGATCGGCCGCCTCGTTGCCGCCTCAGCGCGCGTAGTGGCGTGCGCGGGCGGTGTCGGGGTTGAAGCCGCTGCGGCCCGACGCGCGCGGCCCGAGATCGCGCGGATCGTAGGGCGGAGCCTCGAAGAGGCTGAACGGTTCACTCAGCCGCCCGACGCTGCCGGTGGTCTCCGCTTGCGGATTCGCGGGCATCCGGCCCCGATCGCCGGCAAGGGCGCCGCCTGCCGAGAAGGCGAGCACCAAGAGAGCGGCCGAAACGGTGTGTGCGGACATCGTGTGACTCCTGAACAAGGTCTTCCGATTCAGGATTTAAGCACGAGGCCGAGGCTCGCATCATAGAATTTGTGCAGCGATGCCTCACGCAGCGCCAGACTTTGCCCATTGCAAAGGCAGACCCAGAGCCATGAGTTGCCGAGGCACTAAAGGAACTGCCTAGGCCGCTCACCAACTCTACGCTAAATCAATGGCTTACGCGCGGATCGCAGGATTTTGCTTACATCCGCAGCAGTTGGCATGATCCTTTCCCGAGGGGTGCGTGTCAGCACAGGGCAGGTTTGCCTCGGGATTAAAGAGAGCGCTGACAGAGCACCCGCGTGACGATCGCTTTCACGCGTCCCACGTGCTCGCCCCCCCCTTGAACCGTCCGTGTAGGTCATGCCCGGCGGACACGCAGCGCCCGTGCGCTCACGACTGAACGAGACCGGATCGATCGGAATGTCCGACATGTCGGGTATCGCGAGGCAAATCTCCGGCCCGGCGGCCAGCGCCCGGCCGGTACGGGCTGTTCCGGAGGCCGAATTCGGCGGATGTCAGCCGAAGAGTTGGCGGGCGAGCCGCGAATGCTCCTCGCGCAGGCGCCCGGTCTCGATACCGAGCGGCTGACCGTCGATCACCCGCCAGCAACCGGCCACCATCACCCGGTCGGCCCGGTGGGCGCCGCACAGCACGAGCGCCGCGAGCGGGTCGTGGGCACCGGAGAAGCGCAGTTCGTCGAGGGTGAACAGCGCCAGATCCGCTTCCCGCCCGCTCTCGATCCGGCCGATATCATCGCGGTTGAGGCAGGCGGCGGAGCCTTCGGTCGCCCAGCGCAGGGCGTCGCGATGGGTCACCGCCTCGGCGCCGTAGGTCAACCGGTTGATCATCAGGGCGTGGCGCACGCCCTCCATCAGGTTCGAGCTGTCGTTGGAGGCCGAGCCGTCGACGCCGAGGCCCACGGGCGAGCCCGCCGCCTCCAGTTCGCAGGTCCGGCAATGGCCCGAGGCCAGCACCATGTTCGAGGTCGGGCAGTGGCACACGCCGACGCCGGCAGCGCCGAGACGGCGCACCTCCTCGTCCTCGAAGTGGATGCCGTGGGCGAGCCAGGCCCGCCGCGTCATCCAGCCGACCTCCTCGAGGTAATCGACCGGACGCTGGCCGAAGGCCTCCAGGCAGAAGGCGTTCTCGTCGCGGGTCTCGCCGAGATGGGTGTGGAGCGGGCAATCGTAGTGCTCGGCCAGCACCGCGCTCTCGCGCATCAGCCGCTTGGTGACGGCGAAGGGTGAACAGGGCGCGAGCCCGATCCGCACCATCGCGCCGGGCTTGGGATCGTGGAACAGCCGCAGCACCCGTTCGCTGTCGGCGAGGATGGTGTCGTCATCCTGTACCAGCGCTCTCGGCGGCAGGCCGCCATCTTCCTGCGGCAGGCTCATCGAACCGCGGGTGACGACGGCGCGGATGCCCAAAGCCCGCGCCTCCTCGACCTGAATGTCGACGGCGTTCTCCAGCCCCTGCGGAAACAGGTAGTGGTGGTCGCCCGCCGTGGTGCAGCCCGAGAGCAGCAATTCGGTGTAGGCGAGCCGGGTGGCGAGGCGGAACGCCTCCGGGGTGAGCCGGCCCCAGACGCCGTAGAGCGCCTGCAGCCAGGGAAACAGCGGCTTGTTGATCGCCGCCGGATGGGCGCGGGTGAGCGTCTGGAAGAAGTGGTGATGCGTGTTGACGAGGCCGGGGATGACCACGTGCCGCCCGGCCTCGAAGGTCTCGTCGACCGGGGCGGAGGGGTATGCGCCCGCGGGCACCGTCTCGGCGATGCGGCTGCCCTCGACGACGACGCCTCCGCCGGCTCCCTCCGCCAGGATCGCGAGGGGATCACGGATCCAGAGGCGCCGCGCCGTCGTGCCGTCCGCTGCCATACCGTCTCCTGAGATCGTCGAAAGAAAAGCGCGAACCGTGCCGCGGTCCCGGCGGTATCGAACGGTGACGATAGGGATGCAGAGCTTCGGGAGGAAGCGTCTTGGCCAAGACCTGTGGTGGAAGAGTCGATGAAGTTCGCGTTTTGATACATGGATCTATGGACGCCGCAGGCACGCATCCCTACCTTTGCTGGGAGCTTCCACAGCGGGATCGTTGTACCCGACTCAGGAGCTGACGGCCGGCGTTGTCCATCTCCGATCCCGAGGGGGATTTCCCATGTCGCGCGGCAGCCGCTTTCGAACTCTCCTGGTCCTGCTCGGCACGCTGCTGGCAGGCAGCCCTGCCGCTGCGCAGGACAAGCCGGGTCCTTCCCTAGCCGACAGCAAAGCGGCCGGCCAGTGGACCGATCCGCCGGCCAAGGTCGATCCCCCGGCGACGAATGCCGGGTCGAAGACCGTCTTGACGCCCGCTAAAATCGACGAGCCGCGGGGCGAGACCCGCATCGAGGCCCGCTCTCCCCGGCGTTCGGCCAAGCTTCGCCGCGAGCGGATTCGGACGGCCGCGGTTCGCGCGCGGCCGGCGCGGCAGGAACGGGTGGCGTTGGTGCGGAGAGTCGAGCGGCCAAGCCGCCGGGTCGCGATTCGGCAGAGGGCTTGGCCGAGAGAGGCGAGAGCGGCGCCGATGCGAAGCCTGCGTCCGGTCTACGGCGACATCCCGCCCGATGCTCCGGCGGACGCCTATTACGAGCAGCGCCGGTTCGGGACGGTCGGCAACCGGTCCCGAGATCTCGGCTTACCGCCGGAGGGCGCCGCCGCCTATCGCAGCGTCGGGATGCGCGAGGGCGGACGCCTCGTCATGCGCTGGCGCGGACCAGGCATGCCGCCCACCGTGGTCGGCCAGCCGTCTCCGCTCGATGCTTTCGGCGCGGATTAGTTCGAGGAATGAAGCGGGCGCCGTGCAGAACAGGGCGCCCGAGTCCGATCGCTGCGCACTTCGGATGCGCGCGTGGTGCTTCAGCGAGCGCGGCCGGGACGGGCCGGCTCGAACACGATGCGGCGGTGATAGGCGCACCAGCTCTTGCCGTCGGCAACCGGGGCTCCGCAGCACACGGCTTGGTCGCTCGGCTCACCGATGATGAACTTGCAGACGAAGGTGCCGGATTGCGCGAAGGGGACACGGAGATTGGCGGAGGGCTCGGCAATCGCATCGGCCTCGCCGACTTGCGGCAGGCGGAAAAGTTGGTTCATCGTGCGGACACTCGGTGTTCGAACTCGCTGGACCCAAGCGAGGGGCGACACGGCGCCCTGGGCCTGGATGGATGTCTCGGCCGACCGGATTGTCTCGCTCCTTCCGTGCAACGACGTTCGGCCCCGGCAGACGTCGGGACCCGCGTCGCGGGCGGGCGCAAGGCATAGGTCGGCTGATAGTCTGGCGTAAGTATACCTGATTCCCCGAGAAACAACCCCTGAACCGGCGCGACAGGTCCGCGCTGGAAGCAGGCTTGAGCGGACGGACAAAGCGCCCGGCGCGCGATAACGCACCGGAAAACCTTCCAAATCGGAAATCGAGGAGAGACGGCAACGTTCCCTCGACGGTTCTCATGCCAAATCCGCTTGATCCCGTCGGGATGGCGGCTTTGGCTATCGCTCAAGTGCTACGCGGGCTTGCTGATACGCTCTCCGCTCCGATCGAGCGAAGACCGTAGCACAGGCCCTCATCCGGGGCTCTGGCAACCGCGATCGCCTTTCTTGCGAGGCGCGCCCGTGAAGGCTATCCCGCTTGATCCTCGGGAATTCGGCGCCACGGGCCTCGCATGCACGCTCTTGTCACGGGCTCCGCCGGCTTCATCGGCCACGCGCTGAGCCGGCATCTGCTGGCGGCAGGCCACACCGTGACCGGCTTCGACGGCCTCTCGCCCTATTACGACGTCGCGCTGAAGCAGGCCCGGCACGCGGATCTGGCCCGGCATCCCGGCTTCGAGGCGGTGGAGGCCCGGCTGGAGACGCCCGGCGCGCTCCTCGACGTGATGGCCCGCGCCAAGCCGGATCTCGTCTTCCACCTCGCGGCACAGGCCGGCGTCCGTTACAGCCTCGTCGACCCCGGCGCCTATGTCGAGGCGAACCTCGTCGGCTTCGCCAACCTGCTGGAAGCGGTGCGCGCCCACCCCGTCCGGCACCTGCTCACGGCCTCGACCAGTTCGGCCTATGGGGGCAATGCCAGCGTGCCGTTCCGCGAAACCGACCGCGCGGTCTCCCCGCTCACGCTCTACGCCGCCTCCAAGCTCGCCAACGAGGCGATGGCCCATTCCTACGCCCACCTGTTCCGCGTGCCGACGACGGCATTCCGGTTCTTCACGGTCTACGGACCTTGGGGACGGCCGGACATGGCCCTGTTCCTGTTCACCCGGAAGATCCTGGCGGGCGAGCCGATCGAGGTGTTCGGGGAAGGCGCGGCGGAGCGCGACTTCACCTACATCGACGATCTCATCAACGCGATCGTCGCCCTGTCGGAGCGTCCGCCGCCGCTGCCGGGCGAGGGCGGTCCGGTCTCGACCGCCGACACCTTGAGCGCAGTGGCCCCCTACCGCCTCGTCAATATCGGCGGCGGCCGTCCGGTCCGGCTCGATGCGATGATCGGCGCGCTGGAAGCGGCCCTCGGGCGCAAGGCCGAACGCGTGCTGAAGCCGCTGCCGCCGGGGGACGTGATCCGCACCCATGCGAGCACCGACCTGCTGCACGCCCTCGTCGGCCGCCTGCCGGAAACGCCGCTGGCGACCGGCATCCCCGCCTTCGTGAAGTGGTACCTCGACTATTACGGAGACCAGTAGGCGCAGGACGGAGCTCTCATCGCCCTTCGTCTTCTGAGAGTGCCTCACAAAACTCCCGGTTACCGACCGTTCTCGCCCTGGCGAGGACAGCGCGGCGGGCGTTTGTGAGAGACACTAAGTCGGATCACAGCCTTTCGGGGCAATCGCGTCACCGGACCATCACCCGGTCGTCACCCGAATGCGCCGAGACCGGCCACGCTGCGCGCATTGTCGGCACGGGAAAATATGCCGACCCTTGTGACAGGCGGCCTCCTCCGCGGTTCCTGAGGATCGAGGGCTGCCGCGGCAGGGAGACGGATCACCGATGCGCATCGCGATCATTGGCTCGGGCTATGTCGGCCTCGTCTCGGGCGCCTGCCTCGCCGATTTCGGCCACGAGGTCGTCTGCATCGACAAGGATCCCGATAAGATCGAAGCCCTCAACCAGGGCCGCATGCCGATCTACGAACCCGGCCTCGACGCCCTCGTCGCCGAGAACGTGCGGGCCAGACGCCTCGGATTCTCTACAGACCTCAGGCCCGCCGTGTCACAGGCGCAAGCCGTGTTCATCGCGGTCGGCACCCCGTCGCGCCGCGGCGACGGCTTTGCCGACCTCTCCTACGTCTACGCCGCAGCGCGCGAGATCGCCGAGGCGCTCACCGGCTACGCCGTGGTCGTCACCAAATCGACCGTCCCCGTCGGCACCGGCGACGAGGTCGAGCGCATCCTGCGCGAGACCCGCCCCGACCTCGATGTCGGCGTCGCCTCCAACCCCGAATTCCTGCGCGAGGGCGCGGCCATCGACGACTTCAAGCGGCCCGACCGCATCGTCATCGGCGCCGAGGATGCCCGCGCCGCCGCCGTCATGCAGGAGGTCTACCGCCCGCTCTACCTCAACGCCGCGCCGATCCTGCTCACCGGACGCCGCACGGCCGAGCTCACCAAGTACGCCGCCAATGCGTTCCTGGCCACCAAGATCACCTTCATCAACGAAATCGCGGATCTCTGCGAGCAGGTCGGCGCCAACGTGCAGGAGGTCGCCCGCGGCATCGGCCTCGACAATCGCATCGGCTCGAAGTTCCTGCATGCCGGGCCGGGCTATGGCGGCTCCTGCTTTCCGAAGGACACGCTGGCGCTGGTGAAGACGGCGCAGGATTACGGCACGCCGGTGCGGATCGTCGAGACGGTGGTGGCGGTCAACGACCAGCGCAAGCGGGCGATGGCGCGCAAGGTGATCGCGGCCTGCGGCGGCTCGGTGCGGGGCAAGCGGGTGGCTTTGCTCGGCCTGACGTTCAAGCCGAACACCGACGACATGCGCGACGCGCCCTCGCTGTCGATCATCGCTGGATTGCAGGATGCGGGAGCGCGGATCGTGGCCTACGATCCGGAAGGCATGGAGCAGGCGCGGCCGCTTCTGCAGGGCGTGGCGTATGCCGAGGATGCCTATGCCTGCGCGGAAGGGGCGGACGCGCTGGTGATCGTCACCGAGTGGAACGCCTTCCGGGCGCTCGATCTGGCCCGGCTGAAGGGGCTGATGGCCGCCCCCGTCCTCGTCGATCTGCGCAATGTCTACGCGCCGGACGAGGCCCGCCGCCACGGCCTGCGCCATATCGGCGTCGGCGCGCTGGCGCGCGACGACTGACTGGAGGACTGCCCCCCACCTCAGCGCGCCGCGCGGCGGGCAAGCAGGAGGTGCAGACCCTGCGCGGCGAGGCCGCCGATCATCGCCGCGCCGCCCTTGACCAGAAAATCGATCATCCGGCCGTGCCGGCTCACGGTCAGGCCCTGGGCCGCTTCGAGGGCGCCGGCGAGGGCGACCGCTGCGACGAGGGCCAGCCCCCAGCGCCGCGGATAGGACAGCGCGAGCAGGAAGCCGAACAGCGCGTAGGCGCCGGCCCGCTCCAGGTTCGCCGAGGCGATGACCGGACGCGCCTCGAGCGGCGAGAGCGTCACGGCGACGAGGCCGATGGCCACGATCCACGCCATCAGGCGAACAAGCGTCAGCATGGGATCAGGTGCGCGCAAGCCATTGCCGCGGTCAAGCGCGACCTGCGCGCCTCAGGTGCCGTCCGCCGGGTCTATTCCACCGATGACGCGATCAGCGTGAATAGAATCCCGAGCGCGAGGTTGCAGGCGAGCAGGATCAGGAACAGGGTCATTACGCCTCACGCCACGCAGGTCAGGACGATGTAGGGCCAGCGCGGCGGGCATGACGCTCGCGCCGCTCCCTGAGACCTCTGCGGGCTGCCGCCCGTCTCCTGCCCGGGCGCTGATCGGGCATCCTCGGAACGGCGCTCCGATCCGCCGCCCGTTGCCGCAAGGCAGGGAGCCGCACCGGACACGATCAGAAGGACCGAAGCGGCTCGGGCTGCGATAGCGATCTTCGGCATCTTTCCCCTCGCGACGTCTTCGTTTCGCAAGAAGCGGGTTAGCCCTGGCTGTTTGCGGCCATGTTGCGTGAAATGTTGCGTCGTTGCCGCCGACTGACGGTTGCGGTGGCGCAACGAGGTCCGGCGGCACCCGGTGGCGAGATCTGCTTGGGGATGCAAGTGACTACTTAAGCGCAAATGATGCCGGATATCCCTAATTTGGAGGATGCAATCGTCCTGAAATCGTTGCCTGCTTTCATCGTTGGGGCACGGTCCGCTGTGACACCGGGGTACGCCGAGGGGGCGTGCCGGTGTCGGCGGAGGAGCCCTGAGGGGGATGGGTGATGGTCAGGAATGGGGCGGTTCATCCGCGCTGGGTTTTGCGCAGGGACGAGCGGCGGGCCGGACGCTACGAGGGTGACAAGGTTGTGCGGTGGATCGCACGCCCCACCCTGATGAAAGGGCGCGCGAAGGAATCGGCGAACGCTGAAGCGGGCGACAGTGCCGCGGGTTATGTCGCGCCGTCCCGCCTGAACGGCTTCACGGGTTTGCGGATCGTCTCCGACACCTGATCCGGAGACTCGGATCGCAGGGCGCGAGGCCGTCGCCGAAGACGGACGCGAACCCTGATTGCAGAACCACCGCGCCGGTGTCTCCAACGACACCGGCGCGGGATCACGGTTGTGATGAAGCATGCAGACCGGAAGATGCGCCGGCCGGAGTCATCGGCCTTCAGGCCGGATCCGTGAGGATTGAGGCCTGACACGACGCCGGAATCTCTTGGCAAGCTCTTCGGCGCGGTCCATGCTTCCCTTCGACAGCCGCCGGATAACGCGGCGGCATCGGAGGTTCGCCCCATGCTCGCCGCCAACCGCTTGGTCAAATCGGCCTGGATCGCCGTCGATATCACCAAGGACCGCGCCGAACGCGTCCTCGTCGTCGAGGCCTACATCGCGGTCAGCCCGCTGGAGAAGGACTTCGACGCCCACCGCTACGAGAAGGTCGTGGAGGACGTGCGCCGCGTTCTCGCCGAGCACCCCGAGATCGACCGGGCCTCGATCCTGAGCATGCACCGGGATGCCGGCTGCACGGCTCTGTTCCGCAGCCAGCCCGCGCACGCCGCCGTGTGATCGCCTCGGGACCGGCCCGACCGATCAATCGAGTGGTGCCTGGGACGGATCGGCGGGTCTCACCTCGCTCTGTCCGGGATTGCGCAGCCCCGGTGTGACGGTCGCGCCGCGCCGGCTGGCCTCGGCGCCGGCTGCGCAACCCGAGCAAATCGAGCGGGCGGCGCGGTTACTGCGCTCGGCGATCCGCCGGTCGAACTCGGCCTGACGCGCCATGGAGTCCTCGGCGCTGCGGTGCGTGAGGATCGAGGTCTGCGCGGATGGCGCCGCAGCGGGTACATCCCGCTCCGCCGGACCGGCCAGAGCCGGCGTGGCGAGAGCGAGCAGGGCGGGAAGGGCTGCGCGCATCGGGGGTCGCCTCGCTTTGCGGCCGGCCATCGCCGCCTGCCGGTACCATCGGTGGCACCGAAGCTGACAGCGGAAAAACGGCCGCAAGACGGCATTCCGTCCCTCAGGGCGGCGCGAGCGCCGTAGCGATCGGACCCACTCTCACGCGGAGCATCGTCCTGGATCTCGGATCCAGGGCAAAACTCGAGGCCTTTGTTTTCGCATCATCTTTTCCGAAAGCCGGCGGCCACCTTTCAGGATGATGCTCTAGCGATGGGCCGCGTCGCCGCCGATGCCGTTGTCGAGGAACAGCCGGTAGGCCGGATTGTCGGTCTCGTCCACATAGGGGTAGGCCAGCGCATCGAGGACGGCGTCGAAGCGGGCGCGCTCGGCCGGCGGCACCTCGATCCCGGCCAGCACCCGGCCGTAATCGGCGCCGTGGTTGCGGTAGTGGAACAGGCTGATGTTGAACCCGTCACCCAAAGCCTCCAGGAACTTCATCAGCGCACCCGGCCGCTCCGGGAACTGGAACCGGTAGAGCCGCTCGTCGGCGAGCCCCGAGGCGCGCCCGCCCACCATGTAGCGGACATGCACCTTGGCCATCTCGTTGTCGCTCATGTCGGCGACGCGGTAGCCGGCGCTCTCCAGGGCCGCGATCAGGTCCCGCTTCTCCGGCTTGCCGCCGGGCAGGTTGATGCCGACGAAGATGCGCGCCTCGCTTCCCTTGGCGTAGCGATAGTTGAACTCGGTGATCGCGCGGGGGCCCAGGGCACCGATGAAGGCGCGGTAGGCCCCCGGACGCTCGGGAATGGTGACGCCGAGCAGCACCTCGCGCTCCTCGCCGATCTCCGCCCGCTCGGCGATGTGGCGCAGGCGGTCGAAGTTGAGGTTGGCGCCCGACGAGATCGCCACCAGCGGCCCGGCGCCGGGGTTATCCGCCGCCCAGGCCTTGGCACCGGCGAGGCTCAGCGCGCCCGACGGCTCGGAGATCGCGCGGGTGTCGTCGAAAATGTCCTTCACCGCCGCGCACATCGCGTCGGTATCGACGGTGATCACCGCGTCGAGATGCTCGCGACAGAGCCGGAAGGTCTCCTCGCCGGCCTGCCGCACCGCGACGCCGTCGGCGAACAGGCCGACACTGGGCAACATGACTCGGTCGTTCGCCCGGATCGCCTCGGCCATGGTGGCGGCGTCTTCCGGCTCCACGCCGATCACCTTGGTCTCCGGACGGAGGTACTTCACGAAAGTGGCGATTCCGGCGGCCAGCCCGCCGCCGCCGATCGGCACGAAGATCGCCTCGATCGGCCCCGTGTGCTGATGCAGGATCTCCATGCCGATCGTGCCCTGACCGGCAATCACCTCGGGATCGTCGAACGGGTGCAGGAAGGTCAGGCCCCACTGCGCCTCCAGGCGCCGCGCCTCGGCCAAAGCCTCGTCGAAGGCGTCGCCGTGCAGCACAACCTCGGCGCCCCGCGCCCGGCAGGCATCGACCTTGATGGCGGGCGTGGTGCGCGGCATCACGATCACCGCGCGCACGCCGAGCTTGGCCGCCCCGAGGGCGACCCCCTGCGCGTGATTGCCGGCCGAGGCGCAGATCACGCCGTGGTCGAGCTGCTCCCGCGGCAGCGAAGCCATCTTGTTGTAGGCGCCGCGCAGCTTGAACGAGAAGACCGGCTGCAGATCCTCGCGCTTGAGCAGCACGGGGCGGCCGAGCCGCTTGGTCAGGCGGGGCATCGGGTCGAGGGGGCTCTCGATCGCCACGTCGTAGACGCGAGCGGAGAGGATCTTCTTGATATAGTCAGTCACGGACAGGCTTTCGGCCGCGTCATCGGGCAGGGCTCGCCCGGGACTTAGACCTTCCGCGGCCGGGATGCGAGGGGAGGGCCGGGACGGATCCATCCGACCGAAATCGGATCAGAGCCGGATCCCGGCATGGACCTGCCCCTGATCGAAGGGGAAGGCGAAGGCGGCGCCGATGCCGTCGCGGAAGATGCGCACGACCTGCGCCGCCGTGCTGCCGATCGTGATGCTCGCTCCGGCAGACAACGTGTGGTCGAGAGCCAGCGCTGCGCCGGAGGCCGAGACGTTGATCAGCCGCCCCGGCAGGACGCGCCCGTCCTCAAGGGTCACGAGCACGTCCTTGCGATCAGGGCTGATCCGCGGATGCGCGCGTGTCGGCTGCAGGGTGCGCTCCTGTTCGCGGCTCAGCGCCAGCAGGGTGCGGGCGACCTCGGCCGCCCTCTGTCGGGATGCTTTGAGCCGGACGAGAAACAGCCTGTCGTCGGTTCTGATGACGCGGGCATCGACTTGGCCGATGTAGCGGATGCTGCAGGTGATCTGCTCGTCGACCGCCGGCTCGGCCGCCGAGCGGAAGCTGATGCCCTCCCGGGAGACATCCTGCGTCACCGCGTAGAAGTCGGGCTGCCGCCGACTCCAGCAGAGGGCTGGGAGGATCACGGTATGGAGATCGGGGGTGAGATGCTCGGTCATGCTGCAACATGTCGTCGTCACGCCACCTTGAAGGCACAGCCCTGAAGGGAAAACGGACAGAATTCCTCGACTTTTGCGGACTTTTTTATGGATGACGCGGCGCGGTCTATGTTCGCGAGCCGAGGCGAACATCAGGCCTCCGCCTGCCGATGACCTCGGCGCCCGCGACTGTCGGGCTCATCTGAAACCGGCTGATTGCGATCTAGCCATGCGTGATGAGACAGAATCCAGGCATTGCGCCTGTGCTCGAACGAAAGCTGAATCATCGTTTCGAGTGCACACTCAAAACGACTGATGAGCGTTCAATACAAGTCGCGATCTGGACAGGCGCGCATCCATACCGAAAACACATGCCGCTCATCCAAAACCGGCATGACAGAAAATCGCGGTCTTTCCAGCCCTTGCTGTC
Organism: Methylorubrum sp. B1-46; assembly: GCF_021117295.1. NCBI lineage: Bacteria > Pseudomonadati > Pseudomonadota > Alphaproteobacteria > Hyphomicrobiales > Methylobacteriaceae > Methylorubrum > Methylorubrum sp. B1-46. Next base: position 3,260,404 of record NZ_CP088247.1, read on the forward strand.
GGTGACGCTGGTTGTCAGGGGCGGGCCGCCGCGCGCATGCTCGAGCGATGAGTGACATTCCCTCCGATACCGACAGAATCGCGCGCCTCGAGATCCGGCTGACCGAGCAAGAGGCCGTGATCGAGGATCTGAACGCGGCCATCACGGCGCAATGGGGCGTCATCGATCGGCTCACCCGGCAGCTCGCACGGGTGCAGGAGCAGGTCGAGGAAAGCGCCTTCCGGGCCGCCAGCGGTGCTCCGGAGCCGCCACCACCGCACTATTGATACCGGATCGATTCGGTTGTCGTATCGATCGTTGGGCGGCCGGATCGCGGTGCAGGAGCTAAGGAGAGCAGGATGATGCGCAGGGCGGTGCCGTGTCTCGGCCTTTGTCTCACGCTTGTGACGCTTATCGCGGGCGCTTGCCCGGCCCATGCGTTCGAGCGCGCACCGCATCCCTCCGACACGCCGATGGAGGCCTGCCCGAGCCAGGGAGCGGGCTTCATCCGCATTCCCGGCACGACGACCTGCATCCGCCTGTCCGGACGGGTCAGAACCGGCGCCGATATCGGCACCCGCCGGACCGCTCCCTCATTACAGGGCCGCATCGCGGTCGATACCCGCAGCGAGTCCGCACTGGGGCCAGTGCGCAGCTTCGTGCGGATCGATGCGGGAGGTCACTGATCGGCGCCGCCTGAACGCCGGCACCGGGTCGGATCAGTCGTCGCGGTAGACGCGCTCGCGGCGCTCGTGACGCTCCTGCGCTTCCAGGGACAGGGTCGCGATCGGCCGCGCATCGAGGCGCTTGAGGGAGATCGGCTCGCCGGTCTCCTCGCAGAAACCGTAGGAACCGTCCTCCAGCCGGGCCAAAGCCGCGTCGATCTTGCTCGTCAGCTTGCGCTGACGGTCGCGGGCGCGCAGCTCGATCGCACGATCGGTCTCGGAGGAGGCGCGGTCGGCGAGATCGGGATGGTTCTCGTTCTCGCTCTGAAGCGCGCTGAGAGTATCCTGCGCTTCGCGCAAGATTTCGCTCTTCCAGTTGAGCAGCTTGCGACGAAAATACTCGCGCTGCCGCTCATTCATGAAGGGCTCGTCGTCGGAGGGCCTGTAGCCGTCCTCGATCGTGACCTTCGCCATCGTCTTTTCCTCGCGCTCCCTGCCGGTCAGCGGCGATCTTGGGCGAGGCTATAATCGAGCCGGGCAAGCTCTACAACGCGCGGATGCCGCCATGCAGCGTCTCGCGTGAAAAGCTCCCGCGATGCGGCAAAGACGACACGCTCAGGTGGCCGTCTCCGCGACATCAGGTTGTCCTACGGTCTCACGCGGCACGCGTGAGATGGACGGCGCCATGGGCGAGGCCTGCCACGGAGCCGGGTCCGCTCCGGCCGACTCCGCTCCGGTTCAGGGCCTCTTGCGAAGACGGTCGATCGCGGCGGCGATCTCGTCGGCCAGCGGCTGGGCCAGAGCGTGCCGGTAGTGGGTCTGGTCGAAGAACAGGGCGGGGTCGTGCGAGGCCGGCCGCTCGTGCCGCGCGTCGAGGAGGGCGCTGCGTGCGTGATGCCGCAAGGCCTCCGTCATCGCCGCCCGGCATGCGGTCTCGGCCTGGGCGCGCGGCGTGCCGGGGCGGGGGAGGCCGGCGGCGTAGACCGGCGGGAACACCATGACCACCGCGGTCTCGGGCGGCAGAGCCGCGAGGGCGGCGCCGAGTCGCGCGGCGGCCGGGAAAGCCGGTCCCGCCTTGCCCGGATCCGGCGCGTCGGAGACCGGCGTCTCGCGGGCGGCGCGGAAACGCTCGCCGTCGAGGGCGCCGAGCCGCAGGTAATCCGGCTCGTAGTCCCACCAGCCGTCGGCGGCTGCCCGCTTGCGGCGCGGGCCGAGAAGCCAGCCGGCGCGTTCGACCACCTCCTGAGCCACGGAAAAGCGGAGGAGACCGCGGAGATAGGCGAGCGGCTCGTGGCTGTAGAGCCAGAACGGAAACGGCTTGTCGTTGGGCAATGCCGGATCGGCGATGCACCAGTAATCGTCGATCGCCAAAACGATCGCCTTCGGCGCCGGATGGTGGTGCAGGAACCAAGCGAGCAGGGCGAGCTGCTCGCCGGGGCCGGTCGCGGGCACGGAGAGCTGCACGAAGGGAATGCCGGTCGCCGCCGTGAGCCGAGCCGGCTCGACGAGCTGGATGTGGGAATTTCCGAACACCGCCCCCGCGAAGGCCGGGTCGCGCCCGCGCGACGCCGCGGCGGTGCGCGGGCCCTGCGGGCGCACCGCGCCGGCCGAGACCAGCGTCGAGCGACCGCTGTCATAGGGGTCGATCAGGAAGGCCATTGCGAGATAGCCCGCGAGCAGGCCGATCGCCGTCCCGAGGAACAGGCGCGCGAAGCCCGCCCAGTTCCGTGGTCCGGTGCTGTCGGAGACGGACACCATCTCAGAACTGGAAGTAGATGAACTCGTAGTTCGCATCGTCCCCGATCTTCAGGAGGACGACGACGAACAACAGGGCGAAGCCGACCGCCAGCCAGCGGTTCGGCGGCAGCCGGTGCACGGCCGCCCAGGCGGTCGGGCCGATCATCGCGACCGCGGCGGCGATGGCGATGGCCCGCCACTTGAAGCCGGAGTCGGTCGAAGCCAGCCCGAACAGCCCCTTGTAGATCGCCAGAGCCGCCTCGAACGAGGTCGCGCGGAACAGCACCCAGGTCAGGATCACGAACGCCGCCGTCAGCGCCCAGCCGAGGAGGTGCGGCATCCGCCCCCCCGCCCGGCGCCAGAGCACGCCGGCTGCGAGGCCGATGCCGTGGGCGGCGCCCCAGGCGACGAAGGTCAGCCCGGCCCCGTGCCACAGGCCGCCGAGCGTCATGGTGGCAAACAGGGCGCCGACCTGGACCGCGAGGCCGCGGCGGTTTCCTCCAAACGCGATGTAGAGGTAGTCGCGCAGGAAGCGCGACAGCGTCATGTGCCAGCGCCGCCAGAAATCGCGCAGCGAGGTGGCGCGGTAGGGCACGTCGAAGTTCTGCGGCAGCACGATCCCGAACAGCAGCGCGAGGCCGAGCGCCATATCGGTGTAGCCGGAGAAGTCGAAATAGATCTGAAAGGTGAAGCCGAGCGTCGCCTGCCACGCCTCGGCCATGCTCACCGCCTTGCCCGCGGCGGCCGCCTGGAACACCGGATTGACGTAGACCGAGAGCGGATCGCCGAGGAACACCTTCTTGGCGAGCCCCACGGTGAGCAGCATCACGCCCCGGCCGATCCGCTCGGCGGCGTCCGGGCGCGCGTAGGGGCGCTCCTCGAACTGGTGCATGATCTCGCTCCAGCGCACGAGCGGGCCGGCGAGAACCTGCGGGAAGAAGGCGATGTAGAGGGCGTAGTGGGTCAACCCGAAGGCCGGCGCGCGCCCGGCCCTCAGGTCCGTCAGGTACATGATGTGGTGGAAGGTGAAGAACGAGATCCCGAGCGGCAGGACGAGATCGACCCGCGGGAGATCGAGGCCGGGGATCAGATCGGCGAGATCGGTGAGGAAGCCGAGATACTTGAAGAGGCCGAGCACCGCGAGGTTGCCGGCCAGCGCCGCCGGAAACAGCCAGCCGGTGCGGTCCCGGGGCAGGATGCGGGCAATCCCCCAGTTCACGCCGATGGAGACGAGCAGCAGCGGCAGGAAACGCCAGTCCCACCACGCATAGAAGACGAAGGAGAGTCCGACGAGGAGTGGCAGCCGCGCCTGCGGCCAATAACGCTCGGCGGCTGCGTGCAGCACGAGCGCGGCCGGCAGGAAGGCGAGCAGGAAGACGAAGGAGTTGAACAGCATCGCGGCGCGGACGTTTTCCTCTTGCGATCCGGCGAGACCGGCGCGCGCCCGCTCACGCGGCCAGCCTTGTCGAGGATCGAAGCGGAACCGTCAATCGCGACGAGACTGCGCATCGGGGACGCGGAGGGCCGCTCGCCTGCCCGACCGGGGCCGACACGGCTTCGAGCGGAAAGCATCGGCAAGGGGCCGGCAAGGGGCTGGCAAGAGGCTGGCAAGAGATTGCAGCGGCATGCTTCGATCACGGCAATGTGCATCGGCTCCGGCGGCAGGGCCCAGGCAATGCCGCGCGGTCGAACATCCAGTCAGCTTCGGTTCATCGAGCAAGACCTAGCTTCGGACATCGGCCGTAAGCTTCGGCCCGAACGGAGAAATCGTACGATGATGCACGCGAAGGCGTTCGCATTGGCTGCGGTGATCGCCGGCAGCCTCGGTGTGGCGGGTTCGGCCCAGGCGGCTCCCTTCAGCCCCGCCCCCCTCGCGACCGCAACGGACAACGCGCTGGTCGAGCGCACCGCCGGCGGTTGCGGGCCGGGTTTCCACCCGAATCCGTGGGGCATCTGCCGCCCGAATTGGGGGCCGCGCCGCTTCTACGGCCCGCCCCCCGGCTATTACCGTCCGCGGCCGTTCTATCGGCCCTACGGCTATTACCGTCCGCGGCCCTATTATTGGTGATCGCTTGATCGGATGATCGTTCGGGCCGGATCTCGACAGGGGTCCGGCCCTTTTCGCATTCAGACGCCGCGGGCCGCCTCGAGCTTGGCGAGTTCCACCGCCGCGCGCAGCTCGATCTCGGCCACCAGCCCGTCGAGGCGGGGATCGCCGCTTTCGGCCATCCGCTCGGCGAGGCGGCCGGCAATGGCCTGGAGGTCGCGCGTCGCCACCCGGCCGCCGATCAGCGCTGCCTTCAGCCGGTCGAGCCCGTCGAGCAGATCGTGCCCGCGCTGCACCGAGCGGCGGCGCCGTTCCTTCTGCGCCTCGGCCCCGTCCTGCCCCTGCAGCGTGAGGAGCGCGTCGAGCCCGGTGAGCATGCCGGTCTGGCTCGTGCCCGCAGTCGCGGCGCGAGGCGTTTCCTCGGTGCCGGCGGGCGCGAAGGCGCCCGGCGCGGCGGCGCGGCGGGTCGCATTGAGCGCACCCGCTGCGGCGGCGGCAAAGCGTGTGTCGACGCGCATGGGGGCTTGAAACCTTCTCGCGCCCCTCAATTCACGAAGAGCGCTGACCCGGAAAGACATCGTCCGGTAGGGTTAAGCATGGGTAAACAGCCCGGCAGAAGCTGCCGGGGCGGCAGGAAACGCTGCCCCCACACGGGCCGCCCCGGCATCACCCCTCTGAAGAAAACATCGTTTGCTCAGAGACTTGGCATTTGGCACGGCCCTGGCAGAGATCGGCTCGGCGCGTAGACGCCAAAACCGGTCGCCGAGTCCCGATGCCCCTGCCTCGCTTTTCCCTCGCCCGCCCGCTGATCGCGATGCTGGCCTGCCTGTCGGCCCTGTTGCCGCCGGCCCCGGCCAGCGCCCTGTCTCGGGTCAAGGACCTCGCCGCCGTCGAGGGCGTGCGCACCAACCAACTCGTCGGCTACGGCATCGTGGTCGGCCTCAACGGCACCGGCGACACCCTCAACAACATCCCCTTCACCAAGCAGTCGCTGCAGGCGATGCTGGAGCGGCTCGGCATCAACACCCGCGGCGCGACCATGCGCACGCAGAACCTCGCGGCGGTGATGGTGACGGCCAACCTCCCCCCCTTCGCGACGCAGGGCACGCATATCGACGTCACGGTCTCCTCGCTCGGCGACGCCAAGTCGCTCCAGGGCGGCACCCTGGTGGCGACCTCGCTGCTCGGCGCCGACGGCGAGATCTACGCCCTGGCTCAAGGGTCGGTGGCGATCGCCGGCTTCGCAGCCGAGGGCGAGGCGGCCAAGATCACCCGCGGCGTGCCGACCAACGGGCGCATCTCCAACGGCGCGCTGATCGAGCGCGAGATGGCGTTCAAGCTCAACGAGGCGCGCAGCTTGCGCCTGTCGCTGCGCAACCCCGACTTCACCACGGCCAAGCGCATCGCCTCGGCGATCAACGACTTCATGGGCGCCGACACCGCGGAGCCGACCGACCCGGCCACCATCACCCTGCAGATCCCGGCCAAGTACCGCGGCAACATGATCCGCCTCATCACCGAGGTGGAGCAGCTCAAGGTCGAGCCCGACCAGACCGCGCGGGTGGTGGTGGACGAGCGCTCCGGCATCATCGTCATGGGCCGCGACGTGCGCGTTTCCACGGTCGCCATCGCACAGGGCAACCTCACGGTGACGATCACCGAGCAGCCGATGGTGAGCCAGCCGGCGCCGCTGTCGAACGGCCAGACCGCGATCGTGCCGCGCACCGGGGTGAAGGTCGATACCGGCGACGGCAACAAGCTCGCCCTGGTGAAGGAAGGCGTGAGCCTGCGCGAGCTGGTGGACGGCCTCAACGCCCTCGGTGTCGGCCCGCGCGACCTGATCTCGATCCTCCAGGCGATCAAGACGGCCGGCGCGCTCCAGGCCGACATCGAGCTGATGTAATTTTTCTCGGACCGGGAGACCGCACCATGCTGCCCCTCGCAACTTTTGCGGCTTCCGCCGCGGTCGGTGTCGGCAAGAGCCTGATCGGCTCGCTCGCCAAGACCGATTCAGACACGATGGACACCGCCAAGGCGGCTGCCTCGGCCAAGGCCCGCAAGACCGCCGACGACTTCGAGAAGATGTTCCTGGAGGACAGCCTGGAAAAGCTGACGCAGAGCGCCGGCACGGATGGGCCGCTCGGCGAGAACGGCACCGGCGGCGGTGTCTGGCGCTCGATGCTGACCAAGGAATACGCCAACGCCATCGTGAAGACCGGCGGCGTCGGCATCAGCAATCAGGTCTATTCCGAGATGATGCGGATGCAGGAGGCGGGCGGTGGCCGCTGAACCGACTCCTGCCGTGCGCCTGACCGACCGCGCCGCGGCGCTCGGCTTCGTGCAGGGCCTGCTCGCCACCATGGACGCGCTGGAGCGCGTGCTCGCCCGCGAGAGCGAGGGCGTGCGCGCCGGGCGAATCGCCCAGGCGTTGACGGATTCCGCGCCGAAATCCGAACTCGCCTCGGCCTACATGAACGGCCTGGAGGCGGCCAAAGCCAACGCCATCGCGCTCGCCCGCTTCGCGCCCGAAGGTCTGGCGGCGCTGAAGGCGGCCCAGCACCGCTTCGCGGCGGTCGTCGAGACCAACCAGCAAGTGCTCGCCACCGCCCGCGCCGTCTCCGAGGGGCTCGTCAAGGCGCTGGCCGAGGAAGTCGCCAAGACACGCACGCCAACCGTCTACGGTCGCCCCTCGCTCTCGCCGTCCCCCTACGGGCGGGGCACGCAGGGCGGACCGCTGGTGCTGTCGCGTACGCTCTGACGGCGGCGCTTTCCGGTCAAAAGAAGATCGAAACGCTGTTCAGGGACGCTTCCGAACTGACCATGGAGTCCAAGAGCGTCGCCTCCCCGAGAACCATGCAAGCCGCTCAGAAATCGCTCGAACTCTACAACGAGGAGAAGAAGAGCGCCTGAAGCCGGGACGACGAGGTGGCGGCCTACGGACGCTACACCGCACGCATGATCGACATCCGACCCTGTCCGGCGTGATGACGCTGAAGGACGGCGTCCTCACGTCGGCTGCGGAGGATTACATGGTCGTTAGGATTACATGGGCGTGAGGATTACATGGGCGTGATGTCCGGTGCCACGCTCGCGACGACGGGCAACCCGGGCGGTGAAGTGCTGAAGCGTTACAGCTCGATCCTGCGCGCCGGTGCGTGAACGCGTCTGTCGTAAGAGGCATGACGTTCCGCCTCGACCGGCCCGAGGTCCGAGCGGAGTCGCACAACAAGGATTTCAGTCTTACGTCGCTCCGATGAAATCAGGCGAAGTCATCATGCCGCATCGTTTCGATGCCCGGCGGCGGCTTGACTGTTCGGAACTTTCCTCACGCGCGCCACTTGCCCCCGAACACAATCATCGGAGGAAATGGCCGTGTCGAACGACGTCCTCATTCCGTTGCTCGCGATCGTGACCATCGTCCTCGTCGCGGCCTTCGCCATCTGGCAGCGGGGGCGGGTTGCGCAGTCCAAGGGAGACCCGCGCCGCTCGGCCTTCACCCAAACCCATGGCGAGGCACCGCGGCCGAACCGGCCCGGCACCGAGCACTGACGCACGCCAGCGGCGCGGGAAGGGGCCCACAGGCCCCTTCGGTCAGAACGGCAGCAGGATATCGACGAGCTGCTGTCCGTAGCGGGGCTGCTGCACATCGGTGATCTGGCCGCGGCCGCCATAAGCGATGCGGGCCTGGGCGATCTTGCTCGAGTCGATCGTGTTGTCGGACTCGATGTCCTCGGGCCGCACCACGCCCGCGACGATCAACTCGCGCACCTCGAAATTGATGCGGATTTCCTGCTTGCCCTCCACCACGAGGTTGCCGTTGGGCAGCACCTGCGTGACGACGGCGGCGACGTTGGTGGTCACCGTCTCGGCGCGCTGGACCGAGCCGGCACCGTCGCTCGACGAGGTCGAGGTGCCGTTGATGAGCTTATCGGGCGAGATGCCGGCGGCCGCCACGCCCGCGCTCTTCTCCAGACCGAAGGCGTTGGGCAGGCCGAACCCTTCCGCATTGGTGCGCGAGCGCTTGGTCTCGTTGTTGAGGTTGGCCCGGTCGGTGACGTTGACCTTGACGGTGAGCAGGTCGCCGATCCGCGCGGCGCGCTGATCCTTGAAGAACGCCCGCGAACCCGTTCGCCACAGCGAGTTCGGTGCATAGGAGACGGGGGCGACGTCCGGCATCGCCATGCGGACCGGCCGGTAGCCGGGCTGAGCCGTCGGGTCCTCGATCGCCGAGAGCGTCGGGGTGGCACCGACCTGAGAGAGCCGGTCCACGGTGTTGCAGGCGCCGAGCGGTGCAAGCGCTAGAATTACGGCAAGGCGGGGCAGGGGGCGGCCGAGGGAGCGGAGAGAGGGGCGGCGAGCGGTCATCGGAAGGGTCCGGCGCAGGCGAAACGGGAAGGGCGAGGGGCAGGCGATGTGAGGAGCGCGCCGTCTACGGGGCGGCGCTGGCCTGGAGCACGGGCTGAGGCTGGGGGACGGGACCGACCGAGACGCGGCCGGGGCCGATCACCACGGCCTGGAGCACCTTCTTCGAGGCGCCGTTCGTCACCGAGACGCTGGCGCCGAGCCGGCCGCTCTCGTTGGCGACGCCGCGCATCGACAGCGACACGCCGGGCGTCTCGAACACGATGGCCACGCTCTCGCCGCGGGCGACGAGATCGGGCGGCGCCACGTCGCCCGAGCGCAGGACCGCGCCGGCGCTCAAGGAACGCTGCGCCACCTGGCCGGCGACCAGGTTCGGCGCGCCCTGCACGTCGGTGGGCACGGCATCGCGCGGGCGGCGTTCGAGGCTGAGGTCGGCGCTGGCGATCGCCTCGCCGCGATGGAGGCTGCGGGTCAGCACCGCCACCTCGCGGGTCTCGACCGCAACGCCCGCGACCCGGAGCGAAGCCTGCCGCTCGCCGAGCACGATGAGGCCGGCGACCCGGCGGGAGCGGGGATCGAAGGTGACATCGACCGCCGCCGCCTGCCCGTCGAGGTCGAGCGGCGCGAGCAGAACCGGCGCGTCGCCGTCGAGCCGCACGGACAGCGCCTTGGCGTCGAGGCCGTAGCCGGTCTCAAGCGCGCGCTTCAGCGCCGCCTCGATCTCCGGCGGTCCGACCCGGCGGGCGGCGCGCTGCACGGTGACCTGCACCCGGCCGCCCGTCTCGATCCCGGTAAGGCCGAGGGCCGCGACCGATTCGATGATGCGGCGGGCCTGGATCGTGCCGATGGCTCCGAGGGCGGGGGCGCGGAACAGCGGGCGCGCAGCCAGCTCGGCCGGCGCGCCCTCGACGAGGTCGCCGAGGCTCAGCGTGTCGCCTCGCGCGGTCACGTCCCCGCGCAGGCGCAGCGGGTTGCCGGCGGCCATCAGCGGCAGGGCGAACAGAGTCATCGCCATGAAGGCGGCCAGCGCGACGACGGTCCGGCCGATCACGCCGCGGGACAGGGGGGTGACAGCCGGAGGGGCGGAGCGGCGGAGCGGCTTGAGCGCGTGCATCACGAATCCGATCCTCAGCCGCGGAACATTTGCGAGGTGGTGGAGAGCATCTGGTCGGCGGCGGTGACGACCTTCGAGTTCATCTCGTAGGCGCGCTGCGCCGCGATCAGCGACGAGATCTCGGTGACCGCGTTGACATTGGCCTCTTCGAGGTAGCGCTGCTGCAGGTTGCCGAAGCCTTCCGAGCCCGGCAGTCCGGTGATGGCGGGACCCGAGGCCGCGGTCTCGACGAACAGGTTGTCGCCGATCGATTCGAGGCCGACCTTGTTGACGAAGCGGGCGAGCTGGAACTGGCCGAGCGCCTGCGGCGCGGTCTGGCCCGGCAGGGTCGCCTGCACCGCGCCGGTGGCCGAGATCGTGACCGAGGTCGCGGTGTTGGGCACCGTTACGCCGGGATCGAGCAGGTAGCCGTCGCGGGTGACCATCTGCCCTTGCGCGTCGAGATCGAACGAGCCGTCGCGGCTGTAGGCGGTGCGCCCGTCGGGTAGGCGGACGCGGAAGAGGCCCTCGCCGCGGATGGCGACGTCGTAGTCCTTCTCGGTCTGGGCCAGCGGCCCCTGGTTCATTGCGCGGGCGGTCGAGGTGGTCTTCACACCCGAGCCCAGCGCCAGCCCGGCCGGCAGGAGCGTGTTCTGGTCCGAGGTCGAAGAACCGGAGCGGCGCAGGTTCTGGTAGAGCAGATCCTGGAAATGCACCTGCTGGCGCTTGTAGCCGGTGGTGCGCAGGTTCGCGATGTTGTTCGAGATGACCTGGACGTTGAGTTCCTGGGCCGCCATGCCCGTGGCGGCGGCGTAGAGGGCGCGCATCGGCGTCGGTCCTTAGAGCGCTTTCCGACGAAGTGGATGCCGGTTCGTCGAAAGAAAGCGTGACAAAACAATAGGCTGGAGCCGGGAGATCAGGCGACGTCGGCGAGACGGCGGATCGCCGTGCCGCGCAGGTCATCGAGGCGCGAGATGATGCTCGACACCATCGTGTAGGTGCGGTTCACGTCCATCAGCCGGGTCATCTCGACCACCGGCTTCACGTTGGAGCGCTCCAGCGCGCCGGGCTCCAGATGCGCGCCGGGGCCGGCGGGCCGGGCCGGCGCCTCGGACGAGAACAGGTTGGCGCCTTCCGACTTCAGCGCCTGGGCGTTGGCGAAGGTGACGAGGCGCAACCGGCCGCGGATGCCGAGATTGGTCGAGACCGTGCCGTCGGGAGCGATCGCGAGCCCCGTCTCCTGCTGGCCAATGGTGATTGGGCCGCCATCGCCCTGCACCGCGTAGCCATCCGAGGTCACGAGGTTGCCGGTGGCGTCGAGTTCGAACGCGCCGTTGCGGGTGTAGCGCACCCCTTGCGGCGTCTGGACCGCGAGGAAGGCATCGCCGCGCAGGGCCACGTGCATCGGGTTGCCGTCGGGCTCCACCGGTCCCTGCGTGAGGTCGAGCGGCGTGCCCTGGTCGATCACGTAGGAGAGGCGCCGGTCGGCGCGCTGGAAGCTGTCGGCGGAGGCCACCGGCATCAGGTATTCCTGGAAACGAGCGGAGCGCGCTTTGAAGCCGGTGGTCGAGACGTTGGCCATGTTGTTGGCGATGACGTCGAGTTCGCGAGCGAGCGCGGCCTGGGCGGAGACTCCGACGAAGAGCGCGTTCTGCATGGTGGACCTCGGATGGCGACGGGTTCGCTCCCTTCACCGCAGGGGCCGTGCCAATCGCGGCCAGTTGGTTTTTACCTTAACAGCCAGTGACTTGCCCCGACCAGCGCTCCGCAAGGCTACCAGTCCGCCGCGCACCGGCGGCAAGTCCGACCCGGCAAGTTCTGCCGCCTTAACCGAGGGTTAACCACGTCGGCCGAGAAGGAAGGCGAGGGGATTGCGCCTCGCGCGCGCGCCTCGCCCCATCGTCCCGAACCGGTTTGCCGACGAGCAGCACATGGCAAAGAAGCCGAAGAAGGCGCCCGCGGCCGAGGGCGAGGAGGGCGTTGAGGAAGCGCCGAAGTCCAAGAAGAAGCTCATCATCATCGCCGCCGCGGTGCTGCTCCTCGGCGGCGGCGGAGGTGGGTTCTTTTTCATGAAGAGCCGGGCGGCCCATGCCAACGCCCACGGCGAACACGCGGCCGAGAAGGTCGATCCCAAGGCGCAGGCCGTGTTCCTCGACATGCGCGACATGATGGTCAACCTCAGCCCCGATCCCGGCGCGACCAAGGCCAACGTGCTCAAGCTGCGCGTCGCCCTGGAACTCAAGGACGCCAAGGTCGAGGCGACGGTGAAGCCGCTGATGCCGCGGGTGGAGGACGCCTTCCAGACCTACCTGCGCGAGATCCGGGCCAGCGATCTGGCCGGCTCCACCGGCCTCTATCGCCTGCGCGAGGAGCTGCTGCGGCGGGTCAACATCGCCCTGCATCCGGCCAAGGCCGAGGCGGTGCTGTTCAAGGACGTGATCGTCCAGTGAACGGCGCGGCCGCCTCTTCCCGAACCCCGAACGCCGTAAAGACAACCGCGAGCGCGCGACAGGCATGACCGGCCCCGAGGACGAGCTGGACGACGATTGGGCGGCCGCCTTTGCCGAGCAGGGCGAAGGCGGCGGCGGCGACGCGTCGCTGGCCGAGGAATGGGGCGCGGCGCTCGCCGAGCAGGGCACGACCAAGAGCGCGGGCGACGTCGCCGCCGAGTGGGCGACGATGATCGAGGACGGGGAGACCGAGAATCTCCCCGAACTCGCCGGCAACGACCGCATCCTGAACCAGGACGAGATCGACGGCGTCCTCGGCTTCTCGCTGCGCGAACTCTCCGCCTCCGGCGCGGGGGGTGTGCGTGCCATCGTCGATTCGGGCGTCGTCCAGTACGAACGCCTGCCGATGCTGGAAATCGTCTTCGACCGGATGATCCGGTTGCTGTCGACCAGCCTTCGCAACTTCTTCCAGGACAACGTCGAGGTGACCCTCGACAACATCACCTCGGTCCGCTTCGGCGACTATCTCAACGCGATCCCGCTGCCGACCCTGCTCGGTGTGTTCAAGGCGGATGCGTGGGAGGGCTCGGGCCTCGTCACCGTCGAGCAGACGCTGGCCTACTCGACCATGGATCTCCTGCTCGGGGGCAAGCGCGGCGGCTCGTCGAGCCGGCTCGACGGGCGGCCCTTCACCACGATCGAGATGAGCCTCGTGCGCCGCCTCGTCGAGATCATCCTCACCGACCTCGAACTCTCGTTCCAGCCGCTCTCGCCGGTGCGGTTCGGCATCGACCGCATCGAGACCAACCCGCGCTTCGCCACCATCACCCGGCCCGGCAACGCCGCGATCCTGATCACGCTGAAGCTCGACATGGACGGGCGCGGCGGCGGGATGCAGATCCTGTTCCCCTACGCGACGATCGAGCCGATCCGCGACCTGCTCATGCAGAGCTTCATGGGCGAGCGGCTCGGGCGCGATCAGGTCTGGGAGAGTCACCTCGCCACCGAGATCTGGCAGGCGGACGTAGAGATGGAGGCGGTGCTGCACGAGGTGACGCTGCCCCTGAAGCGCGTGCTCAACCTCAAGGTCGGCGACACGCTGATGTTCGACCGCAAGCCGACCGACCTCATCACCGTGCGCTGCGGCGACTGGGCGCTGACGCAGGGGCGGATCGGCCGGATCGACGATGCCATCGCAGTGCAGGTCGCCCGCCCCCTGCGGCAGTCGCGCACGACGCTGCAGGCCTACGAAATCTCGATGCAGAACCGAAACGACGGCTGAGCCGCAGGGTGCCGATGATGACCTTCTTCGTCTCGATGGCCGCCGACGTCCTCGTCGCCGTTCTGCTGGTGGCGACCATCGTCTCCTCGGTGAGGCTGTCGCGGCGCATCAGCCGGCTCAAGGCGGACGAGGTGGCCCTGCGCTCCACCATCGGCGACCTCGTGGTCGCGAGCGCCACCGCCGAGCGGGCGATCGCGGGCCTGCGCGCCACGCTGGACGAGTGCGACCGCACGCTCACCGAGCGCCTCGCCGGCGCCGAGCGCACCAGCACCGATCTGGCCGCGCATGTGCAGGCGGGTGAGAGCGTCATCGCCCGTATCGCGGCCATCGTCGGCCAGGCGCGCAACGCGGCCACCGCGCCAGCCGCCACGCCTTCGACCACTGCTCCCCAGGCCGGCCCGCGTGCCGTGCTGGTGGAAGCCGCCCCGGCCGGCGGCAACGGCGAGCGCGTCGGCGCGGCGCTCGCCGCCGCTCAGGCCCTGTCCGAGCGCGCCCTCGACCGTCTGCGGGCCAGAGCCGCATGAGCCTGCCCGCGCGCCGACTCGCACGCCTCGCGAGCCTTCCGGCGCGTCCCTTCCGGCTGCGCCTGATCGACGCCGTGACCCTGGCGGCGATCGGGCTTCTCGTGCTCAAGCTGACGGCCTTGCTGGCCGACGACCCGGCGCCCCCCGGCACGCCGCTGCCGGACTTCGCCCGCGTGCTGGCCAAAGCACGGACCAATTACGAGCCGACCGACCCGACCACCACCGGCTCCGTGTCGACGCCGCCGAAGAAGGCCGAGCCCGCTCCGCCGCCGGTCTACCAGCCGCAGGTGCCGGAACCGGTCTCGGACAGCGAGCGGGCGATCCTCGAAAAACTCGCCGCCCGCCGCGAGACCCTGAAGCATCGCGGGGACGAACTCGACCTGCGCGAGCAGATGCTGAAGGACGCCGAGCGCAAACTCGAATCCGGCGTGGCCGATCTCAAGGGCGCCGAGGACAAGGTCGGGTCCGAGGGCAGCCGGCGGGCGGAGGCGGAGAAGGCGGGGATGAAGGGCATCGTCCTGATGTACGAGACGATGAAGCCGAAGGATGCGGCCCGGGTCTTCGACCGCCTGAACCTCGAGACGCTGGTGCCGATCGTGATGGCGATGAACCCGCGCAAGATGGCCGAGGTGCTGGCCCTGATGGGCTCGGAGCCCGCCGAGAAGCTGACCGTGGCGCTCGCCAACCGCGCCCGCGGCGTCGACACCCCACAGGCGGCTGCCGCTGCCCCCGGCCTGCCGCCGGGCGAGCTGCCGGCGATCGATCCGGGGCCAGCGGCCCGGCCTGGGCGGTAATCCCTAACCGGCCGGCTCCGCCAGGGCCCGCTCGATCGCGCCCTCCAGGGCCGCCGGCTTCGTCGAGGGCGAGAAGCGGCCGATCACCCGTCCGTCGCGGCCGATCAGGAACTTCGTGAAGTTCCACTTGATGGCCTGCGTGCCGAGCAGTCCCGGCTTCTCCCGCTTCAGATCGATGTAGAGCGGGTCGGCGCCGGGGCCGTTCACCTCCACCTTGGCGAGCACCGGAAAGGTCACGTCGTAGTTGAGCGAGCAGAATCGCTCGATGGCGGCGGCATCGCCCGGCTCCTGCGCGCCGAACTGGTTGCAGGGCAGGCCGAGCACCACGAGGCCGCGGTCGCGATGGCGGCGCCAGAGCTCTTCGAGGCCCTGATATTGCGGCGTGAAACCGCATTTCGAGGCGGTGTTGACCACCAGAAGCACCTTGCCGCGATACTGCGACAGGGGATGGGGTTCGCCGCGGGCATCGCGCGGGGCGTGATCGAGAATGCTGCTCATGAGCGCTCCGGGCATCTTCTTTTGCACAATAGTCCCGGCGGGAACCGGGATATTGTTCTGAATTTCGTGGAACGATTCCAGGCTTGACCGCAAATTTCTTCGTCTCGCTGCTGTGCGGCGTCGGTGCGATTGCATCCGTCCGCAAGCGGGGCTAGGCGCCCCCTTACGACACCCTTAGGAGCCCGACCATGCCGCCTCTGTCCCGCGGAACCGCGCCTGCCACCGCGTTTCTGCTCGCCGGAATGATGGTTCTGGCTTGGCCGGGCCTCGCACCGGCGCAGGAGGATGCCGCAACGGAGGCTGCGCCTGCCGAGCCGGCCGCCAAGCCGAAGCCGCGCCCGCGCAAGCCGGTTCCGAAGAAGGAAGAGGCCAAGGAATCCGCTACCCCTGCGCCGTCCGGCACGGTGCTGGAACCTGCCGCGGCCGCCAGTTCCTCCCAGTGGCCCGCCGGCGCCAGCTCCGTCAGCGAGAGCTACGGCGACTGGACGATGAATTGCAATCGCGCCGAAGCGCGCACCGACTGCGTCATCATCCAGTCGCAGGGCGACCGGCGCACGGGCAAGCGGCTGTTCAGCGTCGAGCTGCGTCCGCCCCGGGACGGGAAGAGCGAGGGCCTGATCCTGATGCCGTTCGGCCTTCAGATCGAGCCCGGCGTCTCGTTCAAGCTCGACGACCGGCAGCTCGGCAAGGGGGCGCCGTTCTCTTACTGCGTCACCGACGGCTGCCTCGTGCCGATCAGCCTGCCGACGCTCGCCACCGACGCGATGAAGACGGCGACCAACCTCACGATCTCGGCGACCAAGCCGGACGCGAAAGAACCTACGATCATCACCGTGCCGCTCTCAGGCTTCGCCGCCGCCTTCGCCCGGGCGAGTGCCTTCGGAGGCTGACGCACCGGCCCTCGCGAACGGGCGAAGAGATGATAAGGCTGCACCCATGCGGCCTTCAGCCAAAGCCCTCCTCCTCGCCACCCTGACCCTGACCGGCGCGAGCCCGGTGCGGGCCGAGGCACCGACCGATCCGGCGACCAACGCGGCGGCAAACCCGGCGACAGGGCCGGATTTCGCGCAATGCCTCGGCGACTTGAAGACGCTCGCCGAGGAGCGCGGCGTGCCGCGGGCGGTGGCCGAGACGGCGCTCACGGGGATCGCCCCCGATCCCGCGGTGGTACCGGCGACCCAGTCCCAGGCCGAGTTCGTCAAGCCGATCTGGCAGTATGTCGAGGCGAGCGTGACGCCGGAGCGGATCGCGACAGGCCAAGCCAAGCTTGCCGAGTGGTCCGAGGTTCTCGGACGGATCGAGGCGGCCTACGGCGTCGATCGGCACATCCTGGTCGCCTTCTGGGGTGTCGAGTCGAATTACGGGGCCGCCCTCGAAGGGAACGGGATCCGTCCGGTGATCCCGGCGCTGGCGACGCTCGCCTGCGGCGACCCGGCCCGGCCGGGCCTGTGGCGCGACGAGCTCGTCGCGGCCCTGAAGATCCTTGCCGACGGCGATGCCGACGCGGAGCGGATGCGCGGCTCCTGGGCCGGCGCCATGGGGCACACCCAGTTCATGCCGACCGCCTTCCTGCGCCACGCCGTCGATTTCGATGGCGACGGCCGGCGCGACATCTGGCACGCGGTGCCGGACGCGCTGGCCTCGACCGCCAACTTCCTCAAGCAATCCGGCTGGCGTGCGGGCGAGGGCTGGGGCGTCGAGGTGCTGCTGCCGGACAATTTCGATTACCGGCTCGCCGACGAGACCACCGAGCGCCCCTTCTCCGAGTGGCGAACACTCGGACTGAAGCCCGCCGCCGGCGCCTTCCCGGAGGGCGCGGAGCGCCGCGCCGCCCTGCTTCTGCCGACCGGCGCCAAGGGGCCGGCCTTCCTGCTGGAGCCGAACTTCCGGATGATCCTGCGCTACAACACGGCGCTCGCCTACGCGCTCACCGTGGCGCATCTTTCCGACCGGCTGCGCGGCAAGCCCGGCTTCACCCGCGATTGGCCGCGGGGCGACCGCATGCTCACGACCGAGGAGCGCACCGACCTGCAGACGCGGCTTTCCGCCCTCGGCCATCCGGTCGGCGGCGCCGACGGAAAGATCGGCCCGAAGACCCGCGCCGCGATCCGCGCCTTCCAGGCGGACAAGGGCCTCGTGCCCGACGGCTACGCCGATGCCGCCCTGCTCGACCGGGTGCGGGCGGCGGGCGCGCCGGCCCCCTGAACCGATGCGCGTCCTGCTGGTCCACTGCCATCCCCGCGCCGACAGCTTCAACGCGCGGCTGCGCGACGTGGCCGCCGCCGCCCTCGAAGCGGCGGGCCACACGGTCGAGAGGCTCGATCTCTACGCGGAGAACTTCGACCCGCGCCTCAGCGCGCGGGAGCGCGGCGCCTACTATCACGAAGAGGCAGAGCGCCCGGACATCGCCGGCCATATCGCCGCCCTGCGCCGGGCCGAGGCGCTGGTCTTCGTCTATCCGACATGGTGGTTCGGGCCGCCGGCCATGCTGAAGGGCTGGTTCGACAGGGTCTGGCTGCCCGGCGTCGCCTTCGCGCTGGGCGGGGCGAAGGTTCTGCAACCGCGCCTCACCCACATCCGCCGGATCGCCGTGGTGACGACCTACGGCTCGCCGCGCTGGCTGCTCTGGCTCGTCGGCTGGCCGGACTGGCGCCTGTTCCGCTTCGGCATCCGCCCGCTCTGCGCCCGGCGCTGCCGGCTCGACTGGATCGCGCTCACCGGCATGGACAAAGCCACTGACGAGGCGCGGATGCGCTTCGTCGAGCGGGTCCGGCGGCGGCTGACGGCGTTCTGAACGGCCTCAGCTGGCCGGAAACCGCTCGAAGCTCGGCAGGCGGTGCGCGTCCTCCATCCAGGCGATGCGCTCGGCCACCTGGATATGCGCCTGAGGCGGTAGGGCGTCGGGCGTGTCGAGGGTGCCGGTCTGCACGTCGATCATGCCCGGCAGCATCTGCTCGTTGACGTAGAACAGGCTTGTGCCGCAGCGGCCGCAGAAATGGCGCCGCCCGTGCTCGGAGGAGGCGTAGACGGCGGGCTCGCCGGAGATCGTCACGCCCTCGGCCGGCACCATCGCCCAGCCCACCATCGGCGCGCCGGAATGCCGCCGGCAATCGGAACAGTGGCACAGCGCGTTATGGACGACCTCCGGGGTCATCTCGTAGCGGATGGCCCCGCAATGGCAGCGTCCCTTGAGCATGGTGCCTTCCCCCTGAAATCCCGAAGCGTCACTGCGGCGGCGCGCAGGATAGGGCCGGGGGACGGTCCCTGAAAGCGAGAAACCGCGGCAGCCACGTGACGGCTGCCGCGGTTCCCATACCGGACGGAGGACGCAGGACGGTGCGCCCTCCTGCCCGGATCACTCGGCCGGCTGGAGGGCCGGGGCGGGAGCCACCTCGACGATCGGCTGGCCGGCCAGCGCGGCGTGGAGCTTGGCCTCGTCGACCTCACCCTCCCAGCGGGCGACGACGATGCAGGCCACCGCGTTTCCGATGAAGTTGGTGAGCGCGCGGCACTCCGACATGAAGCGGTCGATGCCGAGGATCAGCGCCATGCCGACGACCGGCACGGAGGGGACGACGGCCAGCGTCGCGGCCAGCGTGATGAAGCCCGAGCCGGTCACACCCGCCGCGCCCTTCGAGGAGAGCATCGCCACGAGCAGCAGCAGGATCTGCTCGCCGAAGGTGATCGGGGTGTCGGTGGCCTGGGCGATGAACAGCGCCGCCATCGTCATGTAGATGTTGGTGCCGTCGAGGTTGAACGAGTAGCCGGTGGGGACGACGAGGCCGACCACGGGGCGCGAGCAACCGGCCTTCTCCATCTTCTCGATCAGCGAGGGCAGGGCCGATTCCGAGGAGGAGGTGCCGAGCACCAGCATCAGCTCTTCCTTGATGTAGCGGATGAGCTTGATGATCGAGAAGCCGTTGTAGCGGGCGACCGCGCCGAGCACGCCGAGCACGAAGATCGCCGAGGTCAGGTAGAAGGCGCCAACGAGGTAGGCGAGGTTGGCCAGCGAGGAGATGCCGTACTTGCCGATGGTGAAGGCCATCGCGCCGAAGGCACCGATGGGGGCGACCTTCATGATGATGTTGACGACGCCGAAGACGGCTTCGGACATGATCTTGATGATGTCGAGGACCGGCTTGCCGCGGTCCCCGAGGAAGGCGAGGCCGAAGCCGAACAGCACCGAGAAGAACAGCACCTGAAGGATCTCACCGCCCGCGAAGGCGCCGACGGCGGTCGTCGGGATGATGTTCATCAGGAAGTCGCCGATGTTCTGCTCCTTCGCCTTGCCGGCGTAGGTCGCGACCGCCTTCGGATCGAGCGAGTTCGGGTCGATGTGCAGGCCATGGCCGGGCTGGAGCACGTTGGCGACGATGAGGCCGACGATCAGCGCCAGCGTCGAGAACGTCAGGAAGTAGGCGAGCGCCTTGCCGCCGACGCGACCGACCTTCTCCAGGTTCGTCATGCCGGCGATGCCGGAGACCACGGTGAGGAAGATCACCGGGGCGATGATCATCTTGACGAGCTTGATGAAGGCGTCGCCGAGCGGCTTCATGTCCGCGCCGAGCTTCGGGTAGAAATGCCCGAGGGTGATGCCGATGGCGACGGCGACCAGCACCTGGAAATAGAGCGTGCGATAGATGGGCTTGGGGGCGGACGGCGCGTGTGGCGCGGTCAGAGGGGACGGCACGGAGGCCATGGGCGTTTCTCCCTGTCGGAGCGGTGGACGGTTCGTCGGATCAGATCGCCGGGGCTCCCTCAGGAGCTTTCCGGCGCCGTCCGCTCTTGCTTTTGGCCTCTCGGCACACAGCTCTGCGGGTAGGTCATGGCTGCGTTTCGAATGGGGAATGGCAACCGGCATGCCAGTTCGAAAATGCCGACAAATTTTTGTTAAACTCTTGAAATGAATGATATTTACAGATCGGCGGACAATTGCGCCTTCCAGCCCGTTGCGGTGATCCGCACACAGGGCGCCCGAGCGTTCCGAAATCTCGCACAGGCTTTCCCGGTGTGATCGTCCCCGCCTCGCCCTCTTCGAAGGATTATCGCCGCGCGCTCGTCGTGGTGGCCGGGCTGGCCGTCCTCATCTTGACCGGCTGGCTCGGCGGACGGGTGGCGGAGCGGTGGGCGCTGACCGATCTGCGTCGCTCGGCCTCTTCTTCGCTCGGGCTGCAGGTTGCCGCGTTCCGAGCCGAGATGCAGAAGCAGAGTTCGCTTCCGCTCGCACTCGCCGCGGACCCCGAGATCGCCGGTGTCCTGGCGCCGATGCCGGAGCCCGGCCTCGTCGAGAGCGTGAACGCGCGCCTCGCGCAGATCGCTGAGGCGACCGGCGCGGCGGTGATCTACGTGATGCGTGCCGACGGCGTGACGGTCGCCGCGAGCAATGCGGGCGCGGAAAAAAGCTTCCTCGGCCGCAATTACGGGTTCCGGCCCTATTTCAGGAAGTCGATGCAGACGGGCGCCGGCTCGCAATTCGCCCTCGGCACGGTCAGCGGGCGGCCGGGCTACTATCTCGCCCGCCGGTTGCCCAAGGGCGACGGGGTCGTCGTCGTCAAGATCGAGTTCGATGCGGTTGAGGCCGCATGGCGCACGAGCCGCGAGAGCGTGTTCGTCTCCGACCCGCGCGGCATCGTGCTGGTGGCGAGCGACCCGACCTGGCATTTCCGAGCCTTCCGCACCGTCGATGAGGCGGAGCGCCAGCGCATTCGCGAGGCGCTCGAATTCGGCGAGGCGCCGCTCCTGCCCCTGCCGGTCTACGCCACATCGGATGCCCCGGACGTTGTGCGGGTCGGCGGCGGTGCCAGACCGGCTTGGCCGGCGCTGATGCTCGATGCGTCGATCCCCGGTACGGACTGGCGTCTCCACACCCTGACGCCCATCGCCGCAGCGGTGCAGCGCGAGCGGGCCCAGGGCCGGGTCATCGCCCTGTTGGCGGCCGGCCTTGCCTGGGCCGGGCTCGCCACGCTTCAGGGCCGGCGACGCCGGATGCGGACACGGCTGGCCGAGGCCGCGACCCGGGGCGAGGAGCTCGAAGCGCGAGTGGCCGAGCGCACCCACGCGCTCAGCCAAGCCAACCGGCAGCTCCTCGCGGAGATCGAGGAGCGCCGCCGGGCCGAGGCCGAGCGCGAGCGTCTGGGCCGCGAACTGGCACAGGCCGGGCGGCTCGCGGCCCTGGGGCAGTTTGCCGCCAGCATGGCCCACGAGATCAACCAGCCGCTCGCCGCCATCCGCTCCTATGCCGACAACACCGCGATCCTCGTGCGCCGCGGACGGATCGAGGACGCGGCGGAGAACGTCTCGGCCATCGGCCGGCTGACCGAGCGCATCGGAACCCTGACGCGCCAGCTCAAGGGATTCGCCCGGCGCGCCTCGGGCCGGCGCGAGCCGGTGCGCCTCTGCGACATCCTGCGCGGAAGCCTCGAAGTGGTCTCCCTGCGCGCGGTACAGTCCGGCATCGCCCTCGATGTCCCGTCGCCTGCGCCCGATCTCGCCGTGCTCGGCGACGGTCCGCGCCTGGAGCAGGTCGTCGTCAATCTCCTTCAGAACGCGCTCGATGCGGTGACCGGACAGGCCGAGCCCTGGGTCGCCGTGCGCATCGAAGAGACGGGCGAGCGGATCGCCGTCGAGGTCGCCGACAACGGGCCGGGCATCCCGGAGGCGAACCGGGCGCAGGTGTTCGATCCGTTCTTCACCACGAAAGCCGAAGGGCTCGGGCTCGGCCTGGCGATCTGCCGCGGCATCGTCGAGGAATGCGGCGGGACGCTCGGCCTGCGCTCGGGTGCCGACGGCACGACGTTCCGGATGGAACTGAAACGCGCCGCCCCACCGGATGCGGCGCAGGACGAACGCCCGGCCGCGAGCCTGGAGGCCACATGAGCAGCGAGCCGAACGACACGTCCGAGCGGATCGTTTTCATCGACGACGAGGAGGACGTGCGGCGGGCCAACCGGCAGAGCCTCGAACTCGACGGCTTCCGGGTCGAGACCTTCGAGGCGGCCGAGCCTGCGCTGGCGGCGATCCGGGCCGAGCCGCCGGGCGCGGTCGTCACCGACGTGCGCCTGCCGGGCATCGATGGGCGCGCCCTGTTCGAGCGGATCCGTGCCATGGACGCGGATCTGCCGGTGATCCTCATCACCGGCCACGGCGACATCTCGATGGCGGTGGCGGCGATGCGCGCGGGCGCCTACGATTTTCTGGCCAAGCCCTATCCGGCGGAGGCGCTGATGGGCTCGGTGCGCCGCGCCCTCGACCGTCGCCGCCTCGTTCTGGAGAACCGCAGGCTCAACGCCCGGCTCGACGCGGCGATCGAGGACGATCCCGCCTTCCTCGGCATCTCGCCGGAGATCGTCGCGCTGCGCCGCCTCGTGCGCGACGTGGCGGGGGCCGACGTCGACGTGCTCGTGCTCGGCGAGACCGGCTCCGGCAAGGAGGTGGTGGCCAACGCCCTGCACCGCTGGAGCCGCCGCGCATCGAAGAACTTCGTCGCGATGAATTGCGGCGCGCTGCCCGACAGCGTGGTGGAGAGCGAACTGTTCGGCCACGAGGCCGGCGCCTTCACCGGGGCGCTCAAGCGCCGGGTCGGCCGCATCGAGCACGCGCAGGGCGGCACGCTGTTCCTCGACGAGATCGAGAGCATGCCGCTGGCCCTGCAGGTGAAGCTCCTGCGGGTGCTGCAGGAGCGCGTGGTCGAGCCGCTGGGCACCAACGAGCGGCGCCCGGTCGACATGCGAGTGGTTTCGGCCACCAAGGTCGATCTCGGCCAGGAGGCCGCCGCCGGCACCTTCCGCGACGACCTCTACCACCGGCTCAACGTCGTCACCGTCGTGATCCCGCCCCTGCGCGAGCGGCGCGAGGACATCCTGCTGCTGTTCCAGCACTTCCTGGCCCGCGCCGCCGCCCGGTTCGGGCGCGAGGCGCCTCCCGTGACGGCGACGATGCGCGACCACCTCCTGCGCCATACTTGGCCGGGCAACGTGCGCGAACTCGACCATTTCGCCGAGCGCTGCGCGCTGGGCCTGCCCGGACAGGCCGTCCCCGAGGCGTCTGCGACCACGGCGCTGAGCCTGTCGGAGCAGGTCGAGCGGTTCGAGCGCGGCCTGATCCGCGAGGAGCTGATCATGGCCGGCGGCGACGTGCGGCTGGCGGCCGAATCCCTCGGCGTGCCGCGCAAGACCCTCTACGACAAGATCGCCCGCTACGGCCTCACGCCGACCGATTTCCGCTGATCGGCGCGCGCCGTCAGGCGACCGCGGCCTGCGGTGTCGGGCAGACGCGGTCGCGGCCGGTCCGCTTGGCCTCGTAGAGCGCGCGGTCCGCCCGTTCGATCACGTCGCGGGCGGCCTCGCCCGGCCGGACCTGCGCGACGCCGGCCGAGATCGTCACCTGGGCCACGACGTCGCCGGATCCGCGCTTGACCAGTCGCTGGGCACGCAGTCGGCCGCAGATCTCCTGCGCGAGCGCGACGGCGGCCCCGATGCCGGCCTCGCCCAGCACGATCGCGAACTCCTCGCCGCCGTAGCGTGCGGCGAGGTCGCGGTCGGTCGTCTTCTCGCTGAGGAGACGACCGACCAGCCGCAGCACCTGATCGCCGAAGCGGTGGCCATGCCGGTCGTTGAGACCTTTGAAGTGGTCGATATCGAGCAGGAGCAGGGAGAACGTACTGCCGGCATCCGACCGGGTCCGGGCGATCGAATCGCGCAGGAAGCGGTCGAAGGCCTTGCGATTGGCCAGCCCCGTCAGGGCATCGGTGGCCGCCTCGCGCCGCGTCTCGACAAGATCCCGATGCAGCTTGGCAATGTGTCCGGCGGAGGTCGAGAGCTGCTCTTCGAGCAGCCGGTTGCGGCTCTGGGCCACCTCGGTCTCGCCGATCAGGGCGACGAGCGCCGTCATGAGTTCGTCGGCCGTCGGACGGGCCGTGAGACGGCCGGACCAATGGGCCAGCACGTCGCCATATCCGGCCATCGCCTTCGAGCTGCCCGCGACCCGCTCCGCCAGCGCACCCGCCACCTCGGCCAGTTGGCCGACCCCGTCGAGCATGCGCGCCTCCGTCGAGGTTCCGGCAATGCAGGCGTCGTAGAGCGAGTTCGCCTGCTCCTCCGTCAGCGCGCCGCCGGGTGCGAGACAGGGGGCGAGACGTTCCGCGAGCGGCGGGTTGGCGCCGCTGAAGAAGGCGTGCAGCAGTTCGTAGTTCCGGGGGGAGGGCGTCAGCCCGTGCCGGGCGAGGGCCTCCCAGGCGCTGCGAGCGGAGGCCCACGCCGGGTCGCGGCTGTCATCCGCCCGCTTCTGCACCTGTCCCGGCATCACCACTCAAGCCCGGCCAACGACGTATCGACCAGACTGATACCCGTTTACTGTTAAATTTCAGTCTTGCGGCGCGTCGACCAACTTCTTTTTGCCAAGGACTTGCCCGGACGCCACACTCGATTGAGTACCGCGAACGGATCAGGCGACCGCCCGCCTCGTGACGAGAGCCCTGGCCTGCGGAGCCGGCACCGGCCTGCCGAGCAGAAAGCCCTGCGCCTCGGTGCAGCCCTTGCGCCGGACCCGCGCAAGCTGCTCCTCCGTCTCCACACCCTCGGCGGTGACGGTCATGCCGAGGCGCTCCCCCAGGCCGACGACGGCCCGGACCACCGCAGCCGCCTCCGGCTCGTCGATATCGCGGATGAAGGAACGATCGATCTTGATCTTGTCGAAAGGAAACCGGCACAGGTAGCTCAAGGACGAGTAGCCGGTGCCGAAATCGTGAGCGCGATCCGCACCCCCATGGCACGCAGGCGGTGCAGGCAGCCGATCACGGCGTCCGAGTTCTGCATCAGCACGCTCTCGGTGATCTCCAGTTCGAGCCGTCCCGCCGGCAGGCCGGAGGCGGCCAGCGCCCGCACCACGCTCTGCTCCAGTCCGGACTTGCGGAACTGCACCGCGGACACGTTGACGGCGACCCGCCAGTCGCCGGGCCAAGCGGCCGCCTCACGGCAGGCCTCGTGCAGGGCCCAGGCGCCGAGTTGCGTGATGAGGCCGGTCTCTTCGGCGAGCGGAATGAATTCACCCGGCGAGACCGGACCGTGCACCGGATGCTCCCAGCGCAGCAGCGCCTCGAAGCCCTTCGGGGCCGCGTCCGCGAGGCCGAAGATCGGCTGGTAATGCAGCGCGAACCCGCCGGAGCGGATCGAATCGCGCATGTCGATCTCCAGCATGTTGCGGGTCGCGACGGCGAGATCCATGCCGCTCTCGTAGAACCGAACCGTGTTGCGCCCGGAATCCTTGGCGCGATAGAGGGCGATGTCGGCGTTCTTGAACAAGGTGTCGACGCCGTCGCCGTGCCTCGGCCAGATCGCCACACCGATGCTGACGCCGACGGTGGTGGCGTGGCCGTCGAGATCGATCGACCGGCCGACGGCCTCGATCAGCCGCCGGGCGACCGCGGCGATGCGGCGAGGCTCGCCCCGCCCCGGCATGATGATGGCAAATTCGTCACCGCCGAGCCGGGCCACCACGTCGCCCTCGCGCAAGGCCTCGCGCAGGCGCCGGGCGACGATGCAGAGCAGGGCGTCGCCGGCCGGATGGCCGAAGGTGTCGTTGACCGCCTTGAATCGGTCGAGGTCGCAGCACAGCACCGCCACCTGGCCCTCGTTGCGCCGCGCCAACGCGATCTCGCGGCTCAGCGTCTCCTGGAACAGCCGGCGGTTGGGCAGGCCGGTGAGCGCGTCGTGACGGGCCATGTGCTCGACCAGCGCCTGGGCGCGCTTGCGCTCGGTGGCGTCCGCGACGGTGCCCTCGATCCAGATCGGATGCCCCCCGGCGTCGCGCACCACCCAGGCCGTCTCCGCGACCCAGATGCGCTCGCCGCCCGCATGACGCCGGGCCTCGGAGACGAAGTCCTCGACGTGGCCCTTTTCCGTAAGACATTTCATGAAGGCCGCGTGCCGGCCCGGATCGACGTACCAATCGTGGGCGAAATCCCCGAGCGGCCCCGTCGCGTCGCCGTAGCCGTGCAGGCGGGCGAGCGCCCGGTTGGCCTGAACGATGCTGCCGTCGAGTCGGGCGCGGTAGACGCCGATCACCGCGTTCTGGAACAGCGACTGGTAATCGGCCTCGGCCGAGCGCAGCGCTGCCTCGCTCCGTCGGCGCGCCGTGAGGTCGGTGTAGGTGCAGACCAGGCCGCCGGAGGCCATGGGCGCGAGCCGCGTCTCCAGGATCGTGCCGTTGGGGTGGGTCCCCTCGTAGCTCTGGACTTCGAGCGGGAAATCGCCCTGCTCCATCGCCCTTCGAGCCTCGGGGAACGCGCCGCCCTGCGCCAAGTGGTGGCGCACTGCCGCGAAGGAAGCTCCCTCGTGCAGGATGTCCTGCGACAGTTCGAGCAGGTCGCGGGCGCGCTGGTTGAGGACCTGGACCCGCTTGTCGGGGCCGATCATCACGAGGCCCTGATCCATCGCCTCAAGGGTGGCACGCATCGCCTCGCCGGTCTCGCGCAGGCGCTGCTCGGAGAGAGCCAACTCGGTCACGTCGAGGCAGACGCCGAAGATCGAGACGAGCCGGCCCGCATCGTCGTGCTCTCCGACGCCGTGCACGGCCACCACCCGCACCGTGCCATCGGGACGCACGAGGCGGGAGCGATGCTCGTAGCCCCCGCCCAGCGTTTGGCTGCGCCCCGCAAGCGCCTCTTCGATCGCAGTTCGCACCCGCTCAAGATCGTCAGGGTGATAGAAGCCGACATGCGTTTCGAGCGGCAGCATCGCGAGAGCGGCGTTGCGCCCGAAGATGCGGGCGATCCCGTCCGACCACGCGATGGTGCGGCTCGCGGCATCGATCCGCCAATGGCCGAAGGCGGCGATGTGCTCGGCCATGGCGTGAGAAGCCTCGATCGCGCGCAGCCGCGCCTCCCACTCGACGAGACGCAGCTCCGCATCCCGGCGCTCGGCGGCCTCGGCCTCGGCCTCGGCGGCACGCCGGGCCTCGTCGAGCCGGAGATGGGCCTCGGCCACGAGCGCCAATTCGCGCAGCGCCTGCAACCGTTCGGGGCTGAGATCGCCCCGCGGCTCCCGGTCCATCAGGCAGAGCGTGCCGATGACGCGGCCCGAGGTCGAGCCGATCGCGACCCCCGCGTAGAAGCGGGCATGAGGATCGCCGACGACGATCGGGCTTCGAACGAACCGCTCGTCACGGGTCAGGTCCGGAACGACGAGAGACTGCCCTCGCGGCCGCCGGATCGTGTGGTTGCAGACGGCGGCTTCGCGGTCGACGCCGTCATCCTCAATGCCGTAGCGAGCCCGGAACCGGAAACGGTCCTCGTCCACCAGGGCGACCATCGCCATCGGGACTGCGAAGATTTCGGCGGCGGAGCGGCACAGGATAGCGAGCGCACCCTCCAGGCCGGCTTCGGACAGCGCCTGCCGTTCGGATGCCACGGCTCCGCAGTCGGTGGGCGGCACCGGACGGCCTGCTGTCATCGCTCGACTTCCCCGCAAGCGCCTGACCGAACTGCGACGCCGTTGCGGTCAGTGAAATGCGATGAAGGATCTCAGCCTGAGGTTAAAGGCGCTTCACGAACCACACGACATCTACGGTTACGCACACCGAATACGACGCGAAGCGAACCCTTTCGCGAACAACATCAAAGCGGTCTGTGGTTTCGACACGGATTTGGGAAGGGATTTTTCCGCGATCCGATCTGGACGGACGAGATCAGCACATTCTTCCGCGAATTGCCTCGACGCCCATTCGCAAGTCGAGGGAAAACGCTCGGACCGATGCGAACGATCTTCGCTCACGTCGGCGCATCGGTCCGGTCGAAGCCTCGACTCACTCGATGCCGAGCTTATCCTTGAGGAGGGCGTTGACCGCGGCCGGATTGGCCTTGCCGCCCGTCGCCTTCATGGTCTGGCCGACGAACCAGCCGAGCAGGGTCGGCTTGGCCTTGGCCTGCTCCACCTTGTCGGGGTTGGCGGCGATGATCGCGTCCACCGCCGCCTCGATGGCGCCGGTATCGGTCACCTGCTTCATGCCGCGGGCCTCGACGATCTCACGCGGATCGCCGCCCTCCGCCCAGACGATCTCGAACAGGTCCTTGGCGATCTTGCCCGAGATCACGCCCTCGCCGATCAGATCGACGATGCCCCCGAGCTGCTCGGCCGAGACCGGCGTGTCCTCGATGGTGCGGCCTTCCTTGTTGAGGCGGCCGAACAGCTCGTTGATGACCCAGTTCGCGGCAGCCTTGCCGTCGCGCCCGCGCGCCACCGCCTCGAAGTAGTCGGCGGCAGGACGCTCGGCCACGAGCACGCCGGCATCGTAGGCGCTGAGGCCGTAATCCTTGATGAAGCGCGCCTTCTTGGCGTCCGGCAGCTCCGGCAGGCCGGCGGCCAACGCATCGACATAGGCCTGGTCGAATTCGAGCGGGAGCAGGTCGGGATCGGGGAAGTAGCGGTAGTCGTGCGCCTCCTCTTTCGAGCGCATCGAGCGGGTCTCGCCCTTGCCCGGATCGTAGAGACGCGTTTCCTGATCGATCTTGCCGCCATCCTCCAGGATCGCGATCTGCCGGCGCGCCTCGGTCTCGATCGCCTGGCCGATGAAGCGGATCGAGTTGACGTTCTTGATCTCGCAGCGCGTGCCGAGCGGCTCGCCGGGGCGGCGCACCGAGACGTTCACGTCGGCGCGAAGGTTGCCCTTCTCCATGTCGCCGTCGCAGGTGCCAAGGTAGCGCAGGATCGTGCGCAGCTTGGTCACATAGGCCTTGGCCTCCTCCGACGAGCGGAGATCAGGGCGCGAGACGATCTCCATCAGCGCCACGCCGGAGCGGTTCAGATCGACGAAGCTTTTGGTCGGGTCCTGATCGTGCAGGGATTTGCCGGCATCCTGCTCCAGGTGCAGCCGCTCGATGCCGACGGTGATCGACTCGCCCTCGGGCAGATCGACCAGCACCTCGCCCTCGCCGACGATCGGGTCCTTGTACTGCGAGATCTGGTAGCCCTGCGGCAGGTCCGGGTAGAAGTAGTTCTTCCGGTCGAACACCGAGCGGTGATGGATCTTCGCCCTCAAACCGAGGCCGGTGCGCACGGCCTGGGCGACGCATTCCTCGTTGATGACGGGCAGCATGCCGGGCATGGCCGCATCGACCAGCGAGACGTGGTCGTTGGGCTCGCCGCCGAAGGCGGTCGAGGCGCCGGAGAACAGCTTGGAGCGGCTCGTGACCTGGGCGTGGATCTCCATGCCGATCACGACCTCCCAGTCGTGCAGGCCGCCCTTGATGAGCTTCTTCGGATCGACGCGCTCGGTCATTCTCTTCGACTTCGGTGCCGGCGCCGCCGGATCGGCGCCTGTGTCAGGTGTGTAGGGAGCCCGTACCGGACGGGTCAAGCGGGCGCAGCGGCGGAGGGCCGCCATGCCGCGAGCGTCACGGCCGGGCCGTTCACGAAGTCCGGGGCGTCGGTGATCACCTTCGTCTCGGTCAGCCCGTGATGGGCGAGCACCCGGATCAGGTCGGGCAGTTCGATCCAGCGGGTCTTGCCCTGGTTGCCGCCCCAGAAGGTGGCGAGCCCCCGGTCGCGGTAGGTCAGCTCGTGCAGGGTGAGGCGCATGCCCTCGTGCTCGACAGCGCGCGGCACGTGCCGCTTCAGGCGGGGCTGCGACGCGTAGTAATGCGTCCAGAGGAACAGCCGGTCGGAGCGGGCGGCGGCGAGCCGGATCAGTTCGAGCGGATCGAACATGTGGTAGAGGATGCCGCAGGCGAAGATCAGGTCGTAGCGCGGCCCCGGCGCGGCCAGATGCCGGCTGACATCGCCGAGCAGGAAGGTCGAGCGGGAAAGCCCGGCGATGTTCTTGACGACGAGCGACTTGAGGAAGGCTTCCGAGTTCGATTCCACCGCCGTGACGCTGCTCGCGCCAAGCGCTTCGAGCTGGCAGGTATGGGCGCCTTCGAGCGGCCCGAGTTCGAGAATGTCGTAGCCGTCGAAGCGCCCGTCGCGGCCGAGCACCTCCGCCGCCTGCCGCGGGCGCGGATCGGCGTGGAAGCCGGGCAGGCCGCCGCCGACCGGCAGGTCGGGAACGAGTTCGCTGAGGTCGCTCGCCCAGCGCCCCTCGAACAGGTCGTAGGCGTTGCGGTGGCTCGGCGTGGAGGTGAGGAAGACCCGCTTCATGCCAGCCCTATAGCCGGGCGGCGATCTCAAATCACCGGCACACCGCGGCCCTTGGCCTGATCGGCCGGCTCGACGTGGATC
The DNA here is from genome assembly GCF_021117295.1 of Methylorubrum sp. B1-46. Taxonomy (NCBI): domain Bacteria; kingdom Pseudomonadati; phylum Pseudomonadota; class Alphaproteobacteria; order Hyphomicrobiales; family Methylobacteriaceae; genus Methylorubrum; species Methylorubrum sp. B1-46. The sequence goes on from NZ_CP088247.1 coordinate 3,291,044, forward strand.
ACCACCACCGCGCCCTCGATCTCCGTCTCGATCACGCCCTCAAGCCGGTCGCAGATGGCATGGGATTCGAACACCGTCATCTCGCCGGGAACGACGAGGTGGAAATCGATGAAGGTGGCGCTGCCGGCGTGGCGGGTGCGCACGTCGTGCGCCTCCAGCGCGCCCTCGCTATGAGCGGAGATCAGGCCGCGGATGCGGGTGACCATCTCGGGCGAGGCCGCCTGATCCATCAGGCCGTTGACCGAATCGCGCACCATGGTCCAGCCCGACCAGAGGATGTTGAGGGCGACCAAGCCCGCCACGATCGGATCCAGCACCAGCGTTCCGGTGGCGAGGACGAGCCCGAGGCCGATGAGCACGCCGCCCGAGGTCACGACATCGGCGAGGATGTGGCGGGCATCGGCGATGAGGGCAGGCGAGCGCAGCCGCCGGCCGTGCCGGAACAGCAGCATCGCCCAGACCGCGTTGATCACGGTGGCGACGGCATTGACGGCGAGACCCTGCGCGGGCGCGTCGAGCGGCTTCGGGTCGAGGATGCCGAGATAGGCCTCGCGCAGGATTAGCAGGGCGGCGACGATGACGAGCGCCCCCTCGATCACCGCGGAAAAGTACTCGGCCTTGTGGTGGCCGTAGGGGTGATCCTCGTCGGCCGGCTGCGCGGCGACGCGCACGGCGAGGAACGCGCAGGCCGCGGCCACGACGTTGATGATGCTCTCCAGCGCATCGGAATAGAGCGCCAGACTGCCGGTGAGCCAGTAGGCGGCGAACTTCAGCGCGGTGACGAGCACGCCGACGGCGGCGCTCGCCAGGGCGGCCTTCTCGGTTCCGGTCATGCGACTTCAGGGGCGGGGAGGGGACGGCCCCGCCCTTACGATCCGCGCCCCCGGAAGGCCACGGCAAAGGTTTTAGCTCGGGCTATCGTCGCCCGAGGCCGCCGCCCGCGCGGTCGCGGGAAGGCGACCGCGGGCGATCTCCTTCGCGCGGGCGCGCTCGGCCTTCTCGAGGGCCCGTTGCGCCTTGCGGGCATAGAGGCGGGCAGTCCAGCCGAAGCTCGCCCGCGCCGACAATTCGTCGAACCGGGCCGCCTCCCGCTCCCAGTAGCGCATGAGCTGCGCGTCGAGCGTCTCGTGCGGCGGCTTCCTGCCGGTCTCGGTCATGGCGAAGGCCTCCTCGGGGACCGGCTTCGCACGTCAGGCGTTCGGTGGGGGCGGGGCATCGGTCTCCACCACCACCAGAGCCTCCGCGTCGCCCCGGAAGCTGCCGGCCCCAATATCGCCCGTGGGGTGGCCCGGCGTGCCGAAGGGCTCGCTCGGATAGGCCTCCTCGAAGCGGCGGCGGGCATCATCTGGGTTCTCGGCCTTCAGGCTGATCTGCGGCGTCTCGGGCAAGGGCCAGCGCGGGTCGGCGGGATCGCGCGGGCGTACGGCGTACCATCTCATCGTCGGCGTTGTCCTGCGTTGAACAGGGCTTCAACGCGCAGCGAGGCCCCTCGGCTGCATGCCGCTCAAGCGGTCGCGATGTCCTTGAGGTAGTGCGCGGCCGCCGTCCAATCGGCGGCGCCGGCGGCGAGGCCGACATAGCCGTCGGGGCGAACGAGATGCAGGCGCCCCGGCTCCGGATTTCTTCGCGGGGCGGGCTGGATCAGACCGGGGAAACGGGCGGCGAGCGCGGTCCCGCGTTCGGCATCCGCGGCATAGAGAACGAAGCGCGGGTCCGCGCCCGCACCGGGCGGGGGCCCGGCCGCATCCTCCGGCCGCCAGCGCCGGCCGGCACCCGGCCCGACCGAGAGCGCGGAGGCGGGATAGCCGGTCTCGATCTCGCTCATCGTCACCGCCATCCGCCGCCGCACCGCCGGAAGACCGAGGAGAAGTCGCAGCGCGGCGTTGCGGACGGCCTGGGCAACGGGGTTGGCGAGCGTCGCCATGGCGGTCAGCCGCCCGGCATTGCGCAGAACCATCTCGCCGACGGCGTTACGCTCCGGGCTGTAGCTGTCGAGGAGGGTGGGGGTAGCCGCCCCGCGCGTCACCAGAGCGAGCTTCCAGGCGAGGTTCACCGCGTCCTGCATGCCGGTGTTCATGCCCTGTCCGCCGGCCGGGCTGTGGATATGCGCGGCGTCCCCCGCCAGGAACACGCGGCCGCGGCCGTATTCCGTGACCTTGCGCTCGTTGATGCGGAAACGGCTGAGCCAGACCGGATCGGAGACACGGATGCCGGGCCCGGCGCGGCTCTCGACCAGGGCCTGCACCTCGGCGAGCGTCGGGTCGGGCTTCGGCCGCCCGTCCGCCCGCCCGACCGTGGCGACGACGCGCGCCAGCCCATCCGGGATCGGGAAGATCACGAACGGCCCGTCCCGGTGAAGATAGACCGCGATCCTGTCGCCGGGCGGTGCCTCGGCGCCGTCGAGGCGGATGTCGGCCAACAGCCAGTCGTCGCCCTGCGCGGAGCCGCGGAAGGGCAGGCCGAGCCCGTGGCGCACGGCACTGTGGGCGCCGTCGCAGCCGATCAGGTAGGGCGTCTCCACCGTCTCCTGCCGTCCGCCCGGGTGCGAGAGCCGCGCCTCGACCCCTTTCAGCGCCGGAGAGAAGGCGAGAAGCTCGACCTCCCGCTCGACCGCGATCCCGAAGGTCCGCAGATGCTCGGCGAGCAAGCGCTCGGTGTCGCGCTGCGGGATCATCAGACCGAAAGCGTAGGGACTGGCGATGTCGGAGAAGTCGGGACCACCAAGCACTTGGCCGCCGCTGCGCAGGGTCGCGCCGCGGGCGCGCAGGCCCGCCGCGAGGAAGGCCTCGGTGCAGCCCATCCGGTCCATGAGTTCGAGGGTGCGCGACCAGACGACGAGGGCCTTGGAGGTCTGCGTCGCGTGGACGGCGCGGTCGATCAGCCGGACGCCGATACGATAGCGCGCCAGCTCGCAGGCGAGCGTCAGGCCGACCGGCCCGGCGCCGACGATCAGGACCTCTGCCATCCGCCCCGCCATCCGCCCTGTTTCCGAGGTTCATGCTGCTCCCGGCCGCCACCGGGATCAATCCGGCATTTGCGTCGCGCGTCCATCCGTGCTGATGCGCTGCGATGCGCGTGGACCTGTTCGATTTCGAGTTGCCGGAGGCTGCGATCGCCCTGCGGCCGGCGAGCCCGCGCGACGCGAGCCGCCTGCTCGTGGTGCGCCCCGGCGCGCCCCTGGCGGATCGCGGCGTGCGCGACCTACCGGCTCTGCTCGATCCCGGCGACGCCCTCGTCTTCAACGACACGCGGGTGATCCCGGCCCGCCTCTCCGGCATCCGCCACCGGGCGGGTGGTTCGGGGCAGCGCTGCGAGGCGATGCTGCACCTGCGCGAGGCGCCCGACCGCTGGCGCGCCTTCGCCCGGCCCGCCAAGCGCCTCGCCCCCGGCGACCGCATCCGCTTCGGAGGCGAGGGAGCCAGTGAAGTCTGTGCCCTCTCCGGCCTCGATGCCACGGTGGAGGAGCGGGGCGAGGGCGGCGAGATCCTGCTGCGCTTCGACCTCGCCGGGCCGGCGCTCGACGAGGCCATCGTCGGGCTCGGCGCCCTGCCGCTTCCCCCCTACATCGCCGGAAAGCGCCCTACCGACGCGCAGGACACGACCGACTACCAGACCGTCTACGCCCGCGAGCCCGGCGCGGTCGCCGCCCCCACCGCCGGCCTGCACTTCTCCGACGCGCTGCTCGCCAGCGTCGACGCGGCAGGGATCGAGCGGGTCCACGTGACCCTGCATGTCGGGGCCGGCACGTTCCTGCCCGTGAAGGCGGACGACACCGAGGCTCATCGGATGCATGCCGAGATCGGCCTTCTCGACGCGGCCACCGCCGCGCGGCTCAACGCGGTGCGGGCACGGGGCAACCGGATCGTCGCGGTGGGCACCACCGCCCTGCGGCTCTTGGAGAGCGCCGCCGGGCCGGACGGCACGATCCGCCCGTTCTCGGGAGCCACCGACATCTTCATCACGCCGGGCTACCGCTTCCGCGCGGTCGATGCTCTGGTGACGAACTTTCACCTGCCGCGCTCGACCCTGTTCATGCTGGTTTCGGCCTTCTCCGGCCTCGACACCATGCGCGCGGCCTACGCCCACGCGATTCAGTCCGGCTACCGCTTCTACTCCTACGGCGATGCCAGCCTGCTGTTCCCGGAGCGCGCGCCATGAGCAGCCGGCGCCCGCCGCTGCGGGTCGACGTCGCCCGCACCGTCGACCGCTTCCTCGGCCTGATGGCGCGCGAGGGCGGGCCGCGGCTGCGCGGGCTCTACCTCGTCGGCTCGGTGGCGCTCGGGGACTTTCGCTCCGGCCGCAGCAACATCGATTTCGTCGCGCTCCTCGAAGGCGCGCCGGGTGCCGCGCAGACGGACGCGCTGGCACGGGTCCACGCTGCCCTGGCGCAAACCGACGGACCGCCCCTCGATGGGTTCTATCTGCCGATCGAGGCCCTGCGGCGGGCGCCGGAACCGGGTGCCGCAGTGCCGTTCAGCAGGGACGGCACACTGCGAACCGGCGCGCCCTGCGGCGAGGTCAATCCGCTGGTCTGGCGCTGTCTCGCCCGTGCCAACCGGCCGATCCTCGGCGCCACCCCCGCTGCCCTCGGCATCGCCGACGAGGACGCGCCGCTGCACGCGCATTGCCGCGCCGTGCTCGACGGGTCGTGGCGCCCCTGGATCGCACGATCCGAGGCCGCCCTCGCGCAAGCCGCTCCGGACGCGGATTGCGACGTGGACGCCCTCGAATACGGCGTTCTCGGCGTGAGCCGCCTCGTCTGCACCCTTGCCACCGGGCGGGTCGTCTCGAAGCGCGAGGGCGGCCGCTTCGTGCTCGACCGGCTGCCGGAGGCGCATCGAGAGGCGGTGTGGGACGCGCTCGACGCCCGCGACGACAGGCTGGATTTTGTCTCCCCGGCGCAGATGCGCGCCGGCCTCGACACGATGCGTTTCCTGATCGACGGCGCCCTGGGCTATCAGGCCGGCGCACAAGGCCCCACAGTCCCGGACAGATGACAGACCCGCTCGACTTCTCCTTCACCGTCGCCGCCACCGACGGACAGGCCCGCACCGGCTATGTCACGACACCGCGTGGAACCATCCGCACGCCGGCCTTCATGCCGGTGGGCACGGCCGCGACCGTCAAGGCGATGTACGCGGATCAGGTGCGCGATCTCGGCGCCGACGTGGTGCTCGGCAACACCTACCACCTGATGCTGCGCCCCGGCGCCGAGCGGATGGCGCGGTTGGGGGGCCTCCACCGCTTCATGCGCTGGAACGGCCCGATCCTCACGGATTCCGGCGGATTTCAGGTGATGTCGCTCTCCGCTCTCAGGAAGATCGATGAGGAGGGCGTGACCTTCCGCTCGCACATCGACGGCACCGCCCACCGGATGAGCCCGGAGCGCTCGATCGAGATCCAGGGCCTGCTCGGCTCCGACATCCAGATGCAGCTCGACGAGTGCGTGCGCCTACCGGCCGAGCGGACGGAGATCGAGAAGGCGATGCACCTGTCGCTGCGCTGGGCCGAGCGCTGCCGCGTCGCCTTCGGCGAGCAGCCGGGCAAGGCGATGTTCGGCATCGTCCAGGGTGGCGACGTGCCGGAGCTGCGGGTCGAGAGCGCGCGGGCGCTGACCGACCTCGATCTCAAGGGCTACGCCATCGGCGGCCTCGCCGTCGGCGAGCCGCAGGCGGTGATGCTCGCCATGATCGAGACCGTGGAGCCGCACCTGCCGTTTGCCAAGCCGCGCTACCTCATGGGCGTCGGCACCCCCGACGACCTGATGCAGTCGGTGATGCGCGGCATCGACATGTTCGATTGCGTGATGCCGACCCGCGCCGGCCGCCACGGCCTCGCCTATACGAGACACGGGCGGATCAACCTGCGCAACGCCCGCCACGCCGAGGACACCCGGCCGCTGGACGAGGCCTCGGACTGCCCGGCGGCACGGGATTATTCCCGCGCCTATCTCCACCACCTCGTCCGTTCGGACGAGATTCTGGGGATGATGCTGCTGACCTGGAACAACCTCGCCTATTATCAGGCGCTGATGGCCGGCATGCGAGCGGCAATTGCGGCCGGGCGGCTCGCCGACTTCGTGGCCGAGACCAAGGACGGCTGGGCGCGGGCCGAGGCCGCCGCGAAGGGCTGACGGCCGTGAGACGAGCCCGTCGCCGGCCTCAGCGGAGGTCGGCGCGCTTCTGGGCCTTGTTGTAGCTGGTGATCGCCGCCTGGCAGTTCGGCGAGAGCTTGGCCTTGTTCTGCTTGAAGCAGGCGCGCACCTCGGCGCTGTCGGGCGCGAACTCGCCGCAATAGCTCAGGTAATCCCCAGTGCAGTACTGCCGCAGGGCCTCGCGGTCGGCCGGCGCCGCCGCCGGGCCGGCAAGCGCGGCGCTGGTGGTGATCATCAGGGCGATGGTTGTGCGTACGATCATGGAACTCTCTACCGACTTCGACATCACGGCTCCCGGCCGCCTTGGACAAGGCAGGGCACGAGCCTGACCCGGCATGGCCGAGCGGCCGGGTGTAGAGCCTGCCGATCGGGCGAGAGTGCGGCCGGCATGTGGCAGACCTCTTGGCAGGCCTCTTGGCAGGCCAAGCCCCTCGTTCGCCACGAAGAACCATCCATTCCCGGCCGCGGTTCACCGCCTTTCGGGCAAACGCCGCGTCTCGTTGTGCGCGTCCGGCGCATGCGCCAGAACCCGGTAAGCGCCTTCGGGATCGTCGCGCCCGCTCGCCTGCGCCGCCTTCAGACCCGCCACGATCCGCGCCGCGATCGGCAAGCGGTAATGCAGCGGATCCCAGTAGTTCGTGTCCTGTATCGTGATCGGGGAGGGGATGCGGAAATCGACCACGGTCGCGCCGCGGCCCGCACCGATCCGCGTCACCTGCGTCTTGCAGGCTGTCTCCCGCGCCGCTTCGGGCGAGCCGGGCACGCCCTGCTGCGAGACGTGGACCGGCGGGAACACCACGAGTTTGCGGGTCTCGGCCGGCGCCTGCGCCAGGAGCGCGTCGAGCCAGCCGAGCGCCGGCATCGCCGCCGCGGCGGGCGTCGGCCGATAGCCCGGCTCGGCCTCGGCGGCGGCGTGGATCGCCTGGGCCGCGCGGAGATGCGCCTGCGCCCGCGCCGCGTCGTAGAGACCCTCCGGCGGGGTGAAGACCGCGTAGCCGTTCGCCGCCAGCCGTGTGCGGGCGAGCCCGAGCCGGTACAGCGCGCCCTCGACGGCGGTGCCGAGGCTCTGCCAGTTCACCTGCCGCACCGCGTCCCACACCGTGATCGGCTGATAGAGCCAAGCGGGAAAGGCGCGAAACGTCAGGCGGCGCTCGTCCGCATCCGGCTCGCACCATGTCGGATCGATGCCGAACACGAGCGTCGTCGGCCGCTCGTGGCGCAGGTAAAGCCCGGCCAGCTCGCTCTGCTCGTAGGGCGTCGCCGCGTTCATCGACAGGTTGGCGAAGCGTCCGCCGAAGGCGCGGCCGAGATCGGCCGGGTCGAGCAGGCGCAGGGTCGAGGTGCCGAACACCGCCGCATCGTAGGCGCCGCTGCGCGCGACCTGCGGATACATGAAGCGCTGGTTGCCATCCATCAGCGGCCCCTGCGCCCGGCCGGGGCCGGCCCGCAATCCATAGGGATCGAGGGCGGCGATCAGGCCGATGCAGGCCAGGCCTGCCAGGGTCATCACGCTCAGGAACAGCAGGACGAAGCGCCGCCATTCCGGCGGCGAGCCCGCCAGGGTCGCACTCGTCATCGGCTCACGTATCGACTCAACGGTTGGCGGCGCACCGAGCCGTGTTGACCCTCCCGCCCCGACCCCCTATTGCGAGCCCCACGCCCCGAGCGCAACCGGCCCGCCCTGCGGCGCCCATGCGAGCCGGGTGCGAGCGCGTAGCTCAGTTGGTAGAGCAACGGACTTTTAATCTGTAGGTCCTGGGTTCGAGTCCCAGCGCGCTCACCACCGATTTAGCCCGTCCGGTCAACGACTTGGCGGGTTTTTCTATGCGCGAAACGCGCGGCATTGGGCTTGCAGCAGCCTGCAACACGGGCAGCTGATGTCGAACTTCGATCGGAAGCACCTCGAGCCGTGTTCGATCTGATTGCATCAGGCCGGATACGGCTCTAGGCCTTTGTTTCGCTGCGGTTTTTTCGACGAACCGGCATCCACTTCGTCGCAAGGCGCCCTGAAGGCCGCTCTCCATGCGACGACATTTGGGAGCAAGAGCCCCGAGGTGGAAGGCTTGCGATCAAGTCTCGAAGCTCGCCGGTTCCCGCCTGCCTAATCGACGCGTGCCATAGCCCACACGCATCGATCAGCCAGCCTCGCTGATCCTGGCGACCGTGCTACGGTCTCGTCATGCCACGCTTCTCAGTCTTCTTCTGCGCCTCTGCCGCCCTGCTCACGGCCTATCTCGGGTGGTCGTATGCCCACGCCGATGAGGTGGAAGGCGCCGGGACGCCGGCCGTGGAGTGGCAGGCCCGATGAACGCTGTCGGCTGACAGCGTTCAGGCCGTCCCGACGCCTCATGATGTCGTCGACCTCACCGCTGCTGAGGGCGTGGCCGCCTGCCTTGCCCATGATGATCTCCTCGCGCGGCCCGCGGGGTCCGTTTCTCTACCGACCTTCAGCGTCGCGGCCGAGCACGGTGTGCTGCAGAGGCCGGGTCACAGCCCCCTGCGGAACCGCCGGAAGCGCGCGGATGAAGATGTCGCTCTGTCTCGACACGCGCGTCTGCGCCCGTTCCTCAAGAGCAAAGGCCGATTTGAGAGCCGCTTACCACTCTTTGTTCAGCTTATAATCGTGATGCGTGCCCGGAAAGGGCGATACCGCGACAGAGCTGCGCGACGACAATACTCTGACGCCACGAGTCCAGCCCGGCGGTCGACTGGTGCTCAACCGGCGACGGGCGGACGCGCTGCTTCTTTTGAGGCTGATCCGCCCGACGGCCGGCGCGAAGCCACACCCGACGGCAACCCCTTCGCTGGCAGGACAACATTCGGTTGACCTGCGGGCTCAGCAGGGTAGAAATCCTACCAGTCCGGGTATCCGCTATGCTGCGCCCGACTTCAACGACCCGGAACTGACGACCTCTGCGGAATCGTCGTCACGGTCGTCGGCCGGCATGTCTCAAATGTCGGTCTCATCCGCATGCGGGCTCTGTGACGGCCTGCTCGCGCTTCAGGAGGCTGAGCATCCCGGACGCAACGACTTCGCCCGCGCGTTCGCGCCCGGGTGCCCTGGTGCGCCTCGTCGCGGCCACCGTGCTGCTGCCGCTCGCGCTCCTGCTGCTTGGCCTGTGGGAGGTTCAGCGCGGCGCCGACGATCACGCCGCGTTCGAGGCCCAACGGCAGCGGCTGGCCGCTCTCGTGACGGAGATGGAGGCGCGGGCGCCGCGAGACGGGCGCTTCGATCCCCGCCTGCAATTCCGCTACGAGGGCCGGAACTACGCCGGACCGCTTGCCGTGGACAAAGCGCGCGAGGCCCGCGACGAGGCCGGATTCCTCGCCACGTTGATGGATTGGCGCCGCGTCCTGCCGCCGGTCGTCGTCGCGGGCGGGGCGGCGGCCGCCGCGCTCTCGCTTCTCGTGCTGCTCGCCGGTGCGGTCCTCGGGCGCCTCGGCCGTGCGTCGCGCGATGCCCTGGTGCGTGGCTTCTCGCTGATGCGTCGGCTCCTGCCCGCGACGCTCTCGCTCCAGATCCTGGCTGCGACGGCGAGCTTCACCGCCGCCGTGACCTTCGAGGCGGCGGCCCTTCTCCAGGGCGGCTTCGACGGCGGTGCGCTGAAGCTCCTGGCGATCGCCGTCGTCGCGGTCGGCGCCGTGGTTGTCGTGGCCGGCAGCACGGTGCTCGGCTTGCGCCGGGCGCTCGGCGCCTTCGAGCCCGATCCGCTGCCGATCATCGGCCGGACGGTCACGCCCGCGGAGGCACCCGGCCTGTGGCGCCTCGTCGAGGGACTCGCCGCGCGGCTCGGAGCGCTGAAGCCCGAGGCGGTGGTGGTCGGGCTTACCGAGGGGTTCTTCGTCAGCGCCGGGCCGGCCATTCTGGAACCCGGCGGGGCGCGGGTCACCGGCCGCATCCTCTACCTGCCGCTGCCCTATCTCGCCCTGATGCGCGGCGACGAGGTGGCGGCGATCATCGGCCACGAACTCGCTCACTATGCCGGGGGCGACACCACCTACAGCCAGCGCTTCCTGCCGATCTATGCCGGCGTCGAGCGCTCCCTCGATGCGGTCGCCGAAGGCCACCAGGGCTCGCTCGGGCTGCTCGGGCCGTCGCTGCGCCTCGGCGTCTTCGTGATGGAGCGCTTCCACCTCGCCGTGCGCCACTGGAGCCGGACGCGCGAATTCGCGGCCGACGCGGCGGGGGCGGGCGCGACCTCGGTCGATGCCTCAGCGCGGGCCCTGCTGCGCACCGGCGCGGTGGGGCCGCGTATCGCCGAGACCCTTCATGCCGCGGCGAACGCGCCGGATGCGGCGCCGCCCGACCTCGTGGCCGCCGCCCTCGACCGCGCGATCCAGGCCGGGGTCGACGACCCGGCGGCGCATTGGCAGGAGGAGCAGGCCCACCCGACCGACACCCACCCGCCCACCCGCGAGCGCGTTGCCGCCCTCGGGCGCAGCATCGACGCGGATCTCCTGTCCGCGGCCGGTGCCGTGCCGCCGCCCCACGCTCTCGGGCAGCTCGCCGCCTATTTCGCCGACCCGGCCGGGCTCAGCCGAACCGCGACCGACGACTTCCTCGGCGCGCTGCGGGCGCAGGACGCGGCCTACCGCGCCCATCTCGAGGCGACGGCGGCGGAGGTCGGCACCGAGGAGCGGGTGCTGCGCGCGAATTACCGTCCGCGCGGGATCGCGCTGACGGTGGGCGGCAGCCTCTTCGCCGTCATCGCGCTCGCGATCGCCGTGTTCGGCGTGCCGGGAATTTCGCCGAAGGACAACGGCGTCGTCCTCGCGACGGCCCTCGGCCTCGGTGCGCTCCTGGGCGGAGCCGGCGCGCTCATCCTGCGCCGGGGCGAACCCGTGACGCTGACCCTCAGCCCCGAGGGGCTGAAGGCGCCGGGGCTCGACCGGACGATTTCGTGGGATTCCATCGCCGACCTCGACATGACGTTCAACCAGACCGGCATCCTCACGCGCCTGCTGCTGCCGCCCGAGGCGGACTGGCCGCAGCGTCTGCCCGGCCGACACGGGACCAAGCTCGACCCGAAGCGCCGCATCATCACACTCGCGATCGGCCTGCCGCGCGGGATGAAGCCGCAGGACTTCGCCGACCTGATCGGCCGCTACCAGATGGCGGCGCAGGCTCGGCGCCTCCTCGCCGAGAGCGCACGGACATCACCTTCCGAACCACAGCCAGCCTGAGGCCGCATGACCGCATCTCCCGAGCGCGCTCACCCCGTCGAGAGGGCCGAGCCCCTGCGCCTGCCGCCCCAACGCCACGGCTGGATGGCGACCTTCTGGGTCCTGTTCGGCGTCGTGGCGCTCGGGGCCATGCTCGCGGCCTGCGCCATCTACACGGCGCCGGCCCTGATCTCGGACTGGCAGGTCCGCGAGACGGCCGTGCCGGTGGCGGAAGCCCGGATCAGCGACGGCAAATGCAGCTCCAAGATCGCGATCCACATCTGCGACCTGACCCTGACCCTGCGCCGGCCCACCGGCACCGTCACGCGCCGGGTGAACTACGTGTTCGCCGGCCTGCACGTCGGCGATTTCAGCGCCGGGCCGATGGCCGATCCGGCGCGCCCGGATCTCATCACCACCGATCTCGGCCTCGAGCGGCTGTGGAACCGTACGATCACCCTCGTGGTGATCATGGGCGCACTTGCGGCAGCCATCTTCGGGGCGCTCCTCTCGCTGGTGCGTAACCGGCGCGCTGCCTCCGGTGCGGCCGGGTGACGGACGATCCCGGCCGGATTAGTCCGCATGCGCGGCCGCATCGAGCGCCCGCCGCACCGCCGGATCGCGGCCGTATCGCTGCCGCAGCCGCGTCTCGTCCGCCTCGATGTCGTCGCAGCGCAATCTCTTGACGGCGGCGGCGATCTGCCGACCGCGGGCCGCATCGTAGGCGTCCTCTCCGGACCAGTGGTTGCACTCCCTCCGCCGGTCCAGATAGGCGACGATGTCGGCGGGCAGGCTCTTCCGGGCCTCGGGCGAGATCGCCGGTTCGGCTCGTACCGAGGCTGGCAGGTTCGCGAGGGTCAGCCCTGCGAAGAGCACGGCGGCGGTCCACGATCGGAGCATCGTCCCATTCATCCAGCGAGGGTTGCGCCTCCGCTTAGCAGGGATTCGACGTGAGACTCAGACGCGCCCAGCCGCTTCCCGCCCGCACCACTCTCGCCGCTGTTCTCGTCGCGTCGTTCGCCGCGGCCCCGGCCGTCGCCGAAGGCTGGAACGCGGCGCGCTTCGATCCGCCGGTGAAGGTCGAGACGGCCACGGATGCGGAGGGCCGACAGATCACCTGTACCCGCTATCCCGATCTCGTCGTCCGCGAGAGCGACACCGACACCCCCGAGCCCGGGGATGCGGCGCTCATTCCGATCCGTGGCGGTCCGCCCGTGGACTGTCGCGCCGCCCCCGGCGTCAACGCGCGCAGGCTGGAAACCGGCGCCCAGCGCTTCATCGGGCGGGCGGACGAGTTCCTCGTGTTCGAGGATGCGAGCACCAACGGCACGATGCCCTTCGCGGTGATCGATGCCGGGACCGGCCGCAGGCTGTTCACCGACACGACGACCTACGACGGCATCGACCGCTTCGCGGCCGAGGGTCCGACGCTGCGGCTCGGCTTCCGCCGCGGTGTGCAGGGCGCCTGCTCGATCCCGCAAGAGGGTGCGGCCTGCTGGGCGCGGATCGTGCGCGAGGAAAAGATCCCGGCCCCCGTCACTACCCTGCCGGTGCCGGCCAAGGCCTGCGCGCAGGCCTACCGGGCCGGGAAGGCCCCCAAGTATACCCCGAGTATCGTCTCCTTCCCGGTGCGGCTCGTCTGGAGCGGCAGCCTCGCCGTCGAGGCCGACGGTCCGGTGCGATGCCTGCCGACGCCGTGACGGCGCCCCCGCCCTTCACCCCCCGCGCCCGCGATGCGGGCCGCCCATCGAGGAGAAACCGCCGCATGATCTCACGCCGCAACGCTCTCGCCGCCGCCGCGACCCTGCTCTGCGCCTCCGCAGCCTGGGCCGAACCGACGATCGGGCTCGCCGAGCGCCGGGCCATCGCCGCCTATCGCGAGAGCCGCTACCCGGCGCAGGAGAAGGCGATCCAGGAGGCCGCCGGCTTTCCCGTGCCGGTCGAGGTGGCGTGGGACCAGATCACCCTGCCGGGCGACGCGAAATACTATTCGGACGAAGGCTATTTCGAGAAGACGATCTTCGAGCCGATCGCCGCCGGTCTGAAGGAGGTCGGCAAGGACAAGATGGGCCGCGATGCGCTGCAGGCGAAGCTCAAGTCGATTCGAATCCGCTTCGACGAGAAGACGGCGCCGGCCTCGAATTACCCGAACGGCCTGAAGTTCGACGGCGGCGTCCTCGACGTGAACTGGCGACCGTTCTCGAACGTCGCCGATTTCAAGGATCGGGTAGAGGCGGTGGTGAAGGTGCTGGAGAAGAACCTGTGACGCTGAAGGCTGCGCCCGCCTTGTGCGGCGCGGCGGCCGGGCCGGCTCTTCGTTCGGGCGCCTACGGCTTGCGCGGCAACGCCGAGGCCATCTCGACCTGTCACCGCGTGAACTGAGGCCCGCTATGGACGACCGCCTGCGACAGCGCTTCGACGATCTTTGGGCACGGACGGCCGGAGCGGCCAGCGCGGAGGCGGCGTGGCGGGCGCTCGATGCCGGGTATGGCGAGACTGCGCGCCACTATCACGGCTGGCGTCACATCGCGGACCTGCTTGAACGGCACGACGCGGCGCGGACCCTGCCGGACTTCGCTGAACTGGATCACGATGCCATCGACCTCGCGGTCGTCTTCCACGATGTGGTCTACGACACGGCCCGCACCGACAACGAAGCGCGCAGCGCCGACCTGCTGCGCATCCAGGCCGGGCCGCAAGCGGAATTGGGCCCGATCCGGGCAGCGGAGGCGATGATCCGGGCCACTGCCGCGCACGCGCCGAGTGCCGATCCGGCGACGCGACTGATGCTGGATCTCGACCTTGCGGTGCTGGGTGCCGCCCGCCCGGACTACGAAGCCTATGCCGCGGCGATCCGATGCGAGTATGCCGCAGTTCCCGACGCGGCGTGGTGCATCGGCCGGGCAGCCGTGCTCGACCGCTTTCTCGCCCGACCGCGCCTCTACCAGACCGACCCCTTCCGCGATCGCCTCGAGACGTCGGCCCGCGCCAACCTCGCCGCCGAGCTGCACGCGCTTCGCGGCGACCGGCCGTCAGTTGGATGATCCCCGCTGAAGCGGTGGACGGCCGGGCGCCCGGCCGCCATCCCCGGCGGAAACGACGCGAGACCCCATGGACGCCCCACCGACTCCCACGCTGCACGCCCTTCGCCGCGGCGACCTCGCCGGGGCCAGGGTGCTGCGGCTTGCCGGAGAAGCGAGCGAATTCCCGCCCGAGATCTTCGGCCTTGCCGAAACCCTGGAGGTGCTCGATCTCAGCGGCGGCGGCCTCACGAAACTCCCCGACGACATCGGCCGGCTCAAGCGGCTGCGCGTCCTGTTCGGCTCGGGCAACCGCTTCGAGCGGCTCCCGCCCGCTCTCGGGGATTGCCCGGCCCTGAGCCAGATCGGCTTTCGCGCCACCGGCTTGCGCGAAGTGCCGGCCGAGGCGCTGCCGCCGGCCCTGCGCTGGCTCACCTTGACCGACAACCGGATCGAGCACCTGCCCGACGCGATCGGCAAACGCCCGCACCTGCAGAAGCTGATGCTGGCGGGAAATCGCCTGCGGACCCTGCCAGCCTCGCTCGAAGGCGCACCGAACCTCGAATTGCTGCGCCTCTCCGCCAATCGCTTCGAGGCCTTGCCCGCCTGGCTCACAGGCCTGCCGCGCCTCGCCTGGATCGCCTGGGCCGGCAATCCCCTCGACGGCGCGGCCACGCCGTCGCCTGTGCCGGGCGTACCGTGGGGCGCGCTCGATCTCGGCCCGCGCCTCGGCGAGGGTGCCTCGGGACGAATTCACCGGGCGTCGTGGCGGACCGCCGGCGGGGTGCAAGCCGTCGCGGTCAAGCTGTTCAAGGGCCGGATGACCAGCGACGGGCTGCCCGAGCGCGAGATGGACGCCTGCCTCGCCGCCGGCCGGCATCCCCATCTCACCGGCGCCCTCGGCCGAATCGAGGGGCATCCGGAGGGCGAGCAGGGGCTGCTGATGCCGCTGATCCCGGAGAGCTGGCAGGTCCTGGCCGGGCCGCCGAGCCTGGAGAGCTGCAGCCGGGACGTCTACGCGCCCGGTCTCGCCCTGCCGTCGGTGACGGCGCTCCGGATCGCGGCCGGAATCGCCCGAGCGGCGGCCCATCTGCACGGCCGGGGCGTGCTGCACGGCGATCTCTACGCGCACAACACCCTCTGGGATGGATGCGCGGGCGAGGCGGTTCTGAGCGATTTCGGCGCCGCCTCCCGGCTGCCGCACGGCGAGGCCGGCCTTCCCTGGCAGCGCGTCGAGAGCCGCGCCTGGGGCCTGCTGCTCGGCGAACTGCTCGACCGCTGCGCGGAGGAACCCTTGGACATCGCCGCGCTGCGGGCGCTGGAGCGGGCCTGCTGCCAGGCTGATATGCGTGCGCGGCCCACGATGACGGAGGTCGTGGAGACACTTTCCGCGCTTCTGTCGCCGGATCGTCACGCTCCTGCGTGATCCATGACGCACTCAGACGCATTGTGTCTGTCCCGAACGATGCGGCAAGATGCACGCGTATCGCCGCCACAACCTTCACGAGGAGCAGGACGAAACCGCATGAGCGACCCGCGCGAGATCGAGCTGAAGCTGGAATGTGAGCCCTCCGACCTCGCCACCCTGCAGGATCATCCGCTCCTGCGGGATGCGGCGGAGCAGGGGGAAGCGGAGCTCGCTTCCGTGTACTTCGACACGTCCGACCGGCTTTTGCTCGCGGCCAAGCTCGGCCTGCGGGTGCGCGAGAGCGGTGGCCGCTTCGTCCAGACCCTGAAGGCCGAAGGTGACGGGCTGTTCGACCGGCCGGAATGGGAGCATCCGGTGGAGCGCTCCGAACCCGACCGGGCGGCGCTGGCCGACACGCCGTTCGCGCGCCACGTCGCGGCCGACGCCGCGCTGGAGCCGCTCTTCATCACGCGCGTGACCCGGCGGACCTATCTCGTCGAGCAGGGCGGGTCGCGCATCGAGGTCGCCCTCGACACCGGCCGGATCGAGGCGCCGGCCGCGGGCGACCGCATCGTGCCGATCTGCGAAGTCGAACTCGAACTCAAGGACGGGACGGCGAGCGATCTGTTCGCCCTCGCCCAGGCCATCGCCAATCTCGTGCCGGTCCGCATCGGCGTGCGCAGCAAGGCCGAGCGCGGCTACGCCCTGGCCACGGGCAAGCTCGACAAGGTGCGCAAGGCCGAGCCCGTGCCGCTGCGCGAGGACATGACCGCGGCCGACGCCTTCCGTTCCGTAGCGCATGCTTGCCTGCGCCAGATGCGGATCAACGAGGACATCCTGCTCAGGGGCCGCGACGCCGACGCCCTGCACCAGATGCGCGTCGCAATCCGGCGCCTGCGCTCGGCCTTCTCCCTGTTCGGCGACCTCGTGGACGATCCCCTCGGCGTGCGCATCCGGACCGAGTTGAAGGAGGTCACCGAACCGCTCGGCCGGGCGCGCAACCTCGACGTCTTCCTCGCCACGATCCTGCCGGCCGAGCGCGAGCGGCATCCCGACGAGACCGGACTGCTCGGCCTGGAGCGGCAGCTCGAGGACGAGCGCGCCAAGGCCTATCGCGACATCGCCGCTTTGCTCGAGTCGGACGCGTGGCGGATGCTGCTGCTCGACCTCGTCGGCTGGATCAATGCCGGGCCCTGGCTGCGGGAGAAGAGACCCGGCCGCACCGCCCTACGCGAGGAGCCGGCCCGCGTCTTCGCCGCCCGCGAACTCGACCGGCGGCGGCGCCAGGTGAAGCGGCGCGGGCGCCACCTCGACGACCTCGAGCCCGAGGAGCGTCACCGGGTGCGCATCGCCGCCAAGAAGCTGCGCTACGGGGCCGAGTTCTTCGCCGCGCTCTTTCCGGGCAAGAAGGCCGCCAAGCGCCACTCCGCCTTCGGCAAGGCGCTCTCGGATCTGCAGGATCATCTCGGCGCGCTCAACGACATCGCCACCGGCCACGAGCTGATGCGTGATCTCACCGACGAGCCCGCCGGCGCCTCGACCCTGTTCGCCGCCGGGATGACCGCGGCCGATATCGAGGCGCGCTCCCGCATGCTGCTGGAGGCCGCGGCCGAGGCGCATGAAGAGCTCGTCGACACCAAGCCGTTCTGGCGCTGAGGCGAAGCCGGCCACGAACGGAGCCGGGCGCGACGCGAACCCGGCTCCCCTGTCAATGGCGCGAACCGGGTTTCCACTCCGCTCAGGTTGCAGCCTCGACCTGCGCGAAACCTGATTGCCCGCAATCAAGCTCTGCCGTAACGGAGTCGGGCCCAAGGGGCGGAACGTTTCCGCTGCCAAAGTTTTTCGCGGTAATGCGTTTCGAGGTCGAGCGTAAATTCCTCGTCGCCGACGATGGTTGGCAGGGCGGCGTCACCACGCGCCGCCGCCTCACGGATGGTCTGATCGGACAGTTCGCGACGGGGAACAAGGTGCGGGTGCGGCTCGACGAGGGCCGCGCTTGGCTGACTGTCAAGGGGGAGCGCGTCGGCCTCGGTCGACCCGAATTCGAGTACGAGATCCCGCGCGCCGACGCGGAATCGATGATGAGCCTCGTCTGCGAGACCTGCTTTATCGAGAAGACGCGCCACTGCGTGCCCTATGCCGGCTTGGTCTGGGAAGTCGATGTCTACGGCGGGACCCTGACCGGATTGATCCTGGCCGAGGTGGAGCTTGAGCACGAGGGGCAGGCCTTCGAACGCCCGCCCTGGCTCGGAACGGAGGTAACGGGGGATCCGCGCTTCCGCCAATCGGCCCTGCTGCGCCGCTTCAGTGACGAGGGGCGCCGTGTGACCCCGGAGCAGGTGCTCGCCCTGCCGCTGTGATGCGATTTCCGGCTGATTGCTTCGATCTCTCCTCCGTCATCGCGAGGCGAAGTCGTGGCGATCCAGGGCGCGACCATGCCGGCGATGTCGCGCCCTGGATCACTTCGGCTTCACCTCGCGATGAAGGAGGAGATGAGGCAGACTCGAGGGGATCAACCGGAGACCGCCTCACACGATCAATGCAGCGCTCTGCTGATCGATGAGATCGACGCCTTGGAGAACGACGAGGGTCTGGAAGTTGTCCGCGCCGCCATCGCTGTCGAAACGGATTTCCGTCGATCCATCGACAAGGGCGAGCGACAGCCATCCGTCGCCGAAGGAGTCGGCCGAGGCGCCGACTTTGGTGAGCAATCCCGATAAGTCCAGCTTGTCCTTCGACGCGACCGAGAAGTCGGTGATGGTGTCGGCGCTCATCATGTCCAGTTGCACGAGATCGCCGTAGACGAAGCGATCCGCGCCCGCACCGCCGGTCATCACGTTCTGGTAGGCTCCGCTCTCCAGGGTGTCGCGTCCCTCGCCACCATCGAGAATGTTATGCCCTCGGCTGGTGAGGACGTCGTTGCCGGTTCCTCCGTAGAACTGGCTCGATACGTAGCGATCGTAGCCGCCGGTGAGGTGATCGTTGCCCTCGCCGCCATCGACCACGGCACGCCCGACATTGACGGAAATGGCGTCGTTACCGGCATCGCCATAGACGTAGGTGGTGGATTTGGCGGAGCCGATCGCGATCGTATCGTTGCCGTTGCCGCCGTGGATCGTGCCCAGAGCACTTCCAATCCGGATGCTGTCGTTGCCATCGTCGCCCGACAGCGTGCCGCTGGACATCGTGTTGATGTCGAACGTGTCGCGCCCATCGCCCCCCTCCAGGTGGCTCGCCTGAAGGAAGTCGAAGGTGAAGCTGTCGCGACCGGCATCGCCGTGGAGGGTCAGTCGGAAGTTGTAGGACCCCGAACCCGTGAAGCTGTCATCGCCCGATCCGCCGAACGCTTCGGTCCTGTTCAAGGGAACTCCCGGCTGGGGTGGCAGCAGGACGAAATCGTCGTCGCCGCTCTCCCCGTAGAGGAGGTCGCCGCTGCCGCCGATCAGCGTATCGCGCCCGCTGCCGCCCCACAGGACATCGGCGCCATCGCCGCCGTCGATGCGATCATCGCCGGATCCTCCGTACAGGGTGTCACGCCCAGCCCCGCCGATCAGGCTGTCGTTGCCGCCACGCCCGTCAATGACGTCGTCATCATCCGTGCCCAGCAAGGTATCGGCCTGATTCGTTCCGTTGGCCGTCGGCATGGCTTGCGCTTTCAGTGCAGAGTTTCGAATTCGAGGATTCTACCGCTCAGCCCGAGCTCTCGCAGGCACGCTTCGGAGTTAGACTAATATCAAATCACGACTTTCGATATCGCCGAATCACAAGAACTCAGGCGGAAGCATATTTAGGCAAGTCCAATAATCGAAATCGAATCGCCCTTGCATCGAATGGATGTCCAAGTCTGCGCGACGTCAAGCACGAGTTCAAAGGGGCCTCGGATAGGCTCGCCGGCCACTCTGCCGGAGCTCAGGCGGGTCCTCGGTCTCGCCCGGATGTCACGGCAATGCACGATGCCCACCATGAGACGAACCTTCGCGCTCTTGTTCGCTGCCGACGACTTCGTCGTTGCCTCGCACCGCGCTATGAGGGTCATTGGAGACGTCGTTCAAACCAGGGAGCGGGGGCGGTGGGGCAGGCGGCGCGTCCGGGTTTTGGCCGCCGCTTCGGTCTGCCCTGGCTCGCCCGTCCGACCCTGCGGCAGCTTCGTCTCGGCAGCGGCCTCGTGCTGTTCGCCTACGTGCTCACGCATCTGCTCGTCCACGCCTTGGGCAACATCTCCCTCGGCGCATTGGAGACCGGGCTGACGGTGAAGGCCGCGCTCTGGCGCACGCCGCCCGCCCTCGTGCTCCTTTACGGCGCTCTTCTCACGCATCTCGCTCTGGGGCTCTACGCCTTCTACGAGCGGCGCTTCTACCGGGTACGGCCGGCCGAGACTGCGCAGCTCCTGCTCGGCCTCGCCGTGCCGCTGCTGCTTCTCAGCCACGTCGTCGGCACCCGTCTCGCCTGGAGCCTGGAGGAGCTCGACAGAGGTTATCCCCAGATTCTCTACGCCACCTGGGTCGCCGCGCCGGGCCAAGGCCTGCTGCAGGCGGCCGGCCTCGTCGTGGCGTGGCTGCACGGCTGCTTCGGCCTCTATTTCTGGCTCCGGCTCAAACGCGGATTTTTCCGCGCGGCGCCCTGGCTGCTCGCGGGCGCGGTGCTGGTGCCGACCCTGGCGCTCCTCGGTGTGGTCCAGGGCGGGCGCAACGTGGCGTTGCTCGCCGCCGATCCCGCGTGGCGCGCACAGGAACTCGGGCCGAACCATTTCGGCTTGAAGGCGCAGAGCGAGCGGCTGGGCGCGGTTCGCCGCGGCCTCTTCTCGGCCTACCTCGCGGCACTTGGGCTCGTCGTGCTGGCGCGCGGTGCCCGCACCTTGGCCGAGACGCGCGGCGGCTTCGTGCGCATCGGCTATCCCGACGGGCGCACCGTCCGCGTGCCGCGGGGCAGCAGCGTTCTCGAAGCGAGCCGGCGCGGCCGCATCCCGCATGCGAGCGTGTGCGGCGGGCGGGGCCGCTGTTCGACCTGCCGCATCCGCGTGGTCGATCCGGAGCGCCACCGCAACCTGCCGGAGCCGGAACGGACGGAGCGCCTCGTCTTGGAGCGCATCGGCGCCAGCCCCGGCATCCGGCTCGCCTGCCAGCTCCGGCCAACGGCCGACTTGATCGTCGCGCCGCTGTTCACGCCGCAGGCCCGCGTGACCGCCGTGCCCGACGCGGAGCGAGCCGCGACCGGCGAGGAGCGCTTCGTCGTCGTGCTGTTCGCCGATCTGCGCGGCTCGACCCGGTTCGCCGAGGAGCACCTGCCCTACGACACCGTCTTCGTCATCGGCCGCTTCCTCGGCGCAGTCGGCCGTGCGGTGCGCGAGGCGGGCGGATCGGTCAACCAGCATCTCGGCGACGGGCTGATGGCGATCTTCGGTCTCGATCGCGACCCGAAGCGCGCCGCCCGCGACGCCCTGCGGGCGGTCGATGGCATCGCGGCACACGTGGAACAGCTCAACCGCATGCTTGCCGCCGATCTCGGCGAGCGCCTGCGCTACGGCGTCGGCCTGCATGCCGGCTTGGCCATCGTCGGCGAACTCGGGGACGAGACCGAATCCCGCTTCACGGTGCTCGGTGACACGGTCAATGTCGCCGCCCGGCTGGAGGGTCTGACCGGGCCGATGCGACAGATCGCGATCGTTTCGGAGGCCGTCTACGAGGCTGCTGGGCTGCCCGCCGGGCCGCTTCAGGAATTGACGCTGACGGGGCGGGCTCAGCCGCTGCGGGCGCGCCTGATCGGAGCCGACGCTCCGGCCGCGCTTCAGGACGGCTGATCCGGTCTCCGCTTGATCAAAGCGGGGATCGGATCGGCAAGCCCACGCGGCGCTTGAGCGACGGCCGAATCCGCCATCCCGAAGGGATCAACCGGATTTGGCATGACGGGTTCGGTGCTGATCACGCCGCGACCTCTTACTCCTCGAAAGCGAGGAGAGGGGGAGCCTGCGGATATGCGGAGAACGGGGTTCGGGCGCTCGCCGGGCAGGCAGTGCGGTCCGGTCGGAAGAGCGCTTGAACTGTGTTCGACCTCGCCTACAGCCGCGAGCCAAACCCGCGCGCGAAGGTTCAGACGGCGGCAGGCATTGCAACCAAGCACTGCACATCTTCGATCGACCGAAGCATGACTTCGTTTGCGACGCGAAATTCGCTGGAACGGTTCAGGTTCGGTCGCCGTTAGTCGCGCAGATTTGTCCGATACGGAGCATTTTCATGCGCAAATCCCTTCTCGCTGCTGCTGCCGTCCTGACGCTTGCCGGCGTCTCGGGCGCCTCCGCCCAGACCACCGTGATCGAGCGCGACGGCCCGGACCGGGTCGTGGTGGACCGCCCCGCCACCACCTCCTCGACCACCGTCGAGCGGCGCGACAGCACAACGACCGGCTGCTCCACCAAGTCGGTGACCAAAGAGAACGACATGGGCGACCGCAAGACGGTCACCAAGGAAAGCTGCGACTAAGTCGATCGAACCCTCGATCCTGAAAAAGAAGAACCCGCCGCGGGTGACCGCGGCGGGTTCTTCTTTGTGGACGATCCGGCTCAGGCGTGCGCGAGCACGGCGAGCAGGAGCAGCGCGATGATGTTGGTGATCTTGATCGCCGGGTTCACGGCCGGTCCGGCTGTATCCTTGTAGGGATCGCCGACGGTGTCGCCGGTCACGGCCGCCTTGTGCGCGTCCGAGCCCTTGCCGCCGTGATGCCCGTCCTCGATGTACTTCTTGGCGTTGTCCCAGGCGCCGCCGCCCGAGGTCATCGAGATCGCGACGTAGAGGCCCGTGAGGATCACGCCCAGCAGCGAGGCGCCGACGGTGGCGAACGCCTGAGACTTGCCCGCGATCGGCTGGATCACAAAGAACAGCACGATCGGCGTCAGCACCGGCAGCAGCGAGGGGATGATCATCTCCTTGATCGCAGCGCGGGTCAGCATGTCGACGGCGCGGCCGTAATCGGGCCGGTCAGTGCCCTGCATGATGCCGGGTTTTTCCCGGAACTGCCGCCGCACCTCCTCCACCACCGCGCCGGCGGCGCGGCCCACCGCCGTCATGGCGATGCCGGCGAACAGGAACGGGATCAGGCCGCCGAGCAGAAGGCCGACCACGACGTAGGGATTGGAGAGCGAGAAATCGACGGAGACGCCTTGGAAGAAACGGTACTGCGTCGGGCTCGCATTGGCGATGAAGTAGTTCAGGTCCGAGGTATAGGCGGCGAACAGCACCAGGGCGCCGAGTCCGGCCGAACCGATGGCGTAGCCCTTGGTGACGGCCTTCGTGGTGTTGCCGACCGCATCGAGCGCGTCGGTCGCTTTGCGGACATCCGGGGGCAGACCCGCCATCTCGGCGATGCCGCCCGCGTTGTCGGTGACGGGGCCGAAGGCGTCGAGCGCCACGATGAAACCGGCCAGCGCCAGCATCGCCGTGACGGCGATGGCGATGCCGAACAAGCCGGCCAGCGCGTAGGTAGCGATGATGCCCGCCACGATGACGAGGGCCGGCAGCGCAGTCGATTCGAGCGAGATCGCCAGCCCCTGGATCACGTTGGTGCCGTGGCCGGTGACGGAGGCCGTGGCGATCGACTTCACCGGGCGGAAGTTCGTGCCGGTATAGTACTCGGTGATGACGACGATCAGCGCGGTGATGAGAAGGCCGAGCACCGCGCAGCCGAACAGCGCCCCCGAGGTGAAGGTCAGGCCGGTATTCGTCGTGAAGGTGGTCGAGAAGCCGCCGAACAGGGCGAGGTTGACGCCGGCGATGGCCACGATCGACAGCACGCCCGCCGCGATCAGACCCTTGTAGAGCGCCCCCATGATCGATTGGTTGGCCCCGAGCTTGACCGCGTAGGTGCCGATGATCGAGGTGACGATGCAGGCCGCGCCGATCGCCAGCGGATAGAGCATCATCGCCTCCAGCACGGCGGCGTTGCCCGCGAAGAAGATCGCGGCCAGCACCATGGTGGCGACCACCGTCACCGCGTAGGTCTCGAACAGGTCCGCGGCCATGCCGGCGCAGTCGCCGACATTGTCGCCGACATTGTCGGCGATGGTGGCGGGGTTGCGCGGATCGTCCTCGGGAATGCCGGCCTCGACCTTGCCGACGAGGTCGCCGCCGACATCGGCGCCTTTGGTGAAGATGCCGCCGCCGAGACGGGCGAAGATCGAGATCAGCGAGGCGCCGAAGCCGAGCGCCACCAGGGCGTCGATGACCTCGCGACTGCCCGGCGCCAATCCGGCGCCACGGGTGAGGAACAGGTAGTAGAGAGCCACGCCCAGCAGCGCGAGGCCCGCCACCAGCATGCCGGTGACCGCGCCGGACTTGAAGGCGACCTCCAAGCCGCCGCCGAGCGACTGCGTGGCCGCCTGCGCGGTGCGGACGTTGGCGCGCACCGAGACGTTCATGCCGATGAAGCCGGCCGCCCCCGAGAGAATGGCGCCGATCAGGAAGCCGATGGCGACCTTGATGCCGAGGAAGTAGGCCAGAAGGACGAAAAGGACGACGCCGACGATACCGATCGTGGCGTACTGGCGCCTCAGATAGGCCTGCGCCCCCTCGGCAATGGCGCCCGCGATCTCCTGCATGCGCTGCGTGCCCGCATCACTTCGCATCACGTCACGGATCGTCACAACACCGTAGGCAACGGCGCAGAGCCCGCCCACGATGATCAGCAAAAGTGCGGTCATGCGTGCGTCCTTGGATTTTGATTGTGATGTGCCGAGCTTGGCCGGGATGGCCGACGGACGTTGCTCGGTTTGAGGTGCCCTCCCTGGAGAACCTGAACTTGATTGCCAAACTTCGGCGTTAAGCGCAAATGCCTCGTGCCGTTGAGAACCTTCCTAAACGGCCAAGATGCAAGATAATGACAAGTTTTCGATTGCTGCACCGCAATTATTGCGGCGCAAGCCGGATTGGAACCGCGCGCCCGGCGAAGGTGGTCAGAAACGGCGAAGGGCGCAGGATTGACCTGCGCCCTTCAACGAAAGCGATGGATGTGGGCCGGGGTCTCAGCGCAGCGGTGGAGACTTGTAGGCGGGCGCCAGGACGTAGCCGTCCGAGGGCCGGCGCGGGCCCTGCGGTGTCGCGATCAGCATGTTGCCGTAGTAGTCGTTGCCGGTTGGGCCGAAACCGCCGCCGTTCATGACGGTCGGCACTGGCACGGCGCCGATGGCGCGCAGATCCTGGCCTTCGGTGCTGATCGGCGGGCCACGGAAGCGACCGCTGTCGGGATCGACCTGATGCACCACCGGCCCCCGCGCCTCGCCATAGGGGCGATCCTGCAGGTTCTGGGCATAGGCACCCTGGGCGGCGAGCCCGAGGAGGGAGGCGGCAAGGAGGAGGCGGGCACGGGCCACGGACTTGCTCCGTCGTTGGAGTCTCTGAGGCCGAGCGTTTGCCGCCCGGCATGAGAGCGTCTCGACACTGGAAATGGGCCGGCGCCGCTCGCAGCGCAGTCGGACCGGCTCGGGCTGGCGTCTCGAAGCTGCGATCAAACCCCGGGACGTGACAAGGAAAGGTTGACGAAGACGGTTGACGATCGGACGTGGCCTCAGCCCTTCGATTGCAGGACGGTCCGCGGCTCACGCAGCACGGGCGTGCAATCAGACTTGTAGGCGTTCAGCGGCAGCGGCGTCGAGCTGCAGGAATAGGCCTCTTCCGGGGAAGGGGCGGGCACGGGGTCGCGCGCCACAATCGGATGGGGCGCGCAGGCGCCCGTTGCGGCGCCGGCGAGCGCCAGGGCGGCGAAGAGCTTCAGGCGGCGCATGCGGGTCCTCGAAACACGTCGGTCCGCCGGGACGGCCCGGCGGCGGAACGGGAGAAGACCCTGCGGACACCGAGGTGCACTGACAAGCTTCTCCCCCCCGATGGGAGGGCGAACGGGGCCGATTGCCCGGCCCTGTCGCCCCGCCGCAACAACGTTCGTGGGGCAGCCGCCCGGATCAGACCGCCTTCTGCATCGGCACCACGTTGTGGAGCGTACGGTCGGCGTTGTCGAAGAAGCGGCGGACGTTGCGCGCCGCCTGCCGGATGCGCTGCTCGTTCTCGACCAGCGCGATGCGGACGTAATCGTCGCCGTGCTCGCCGAAGCCGATCCCCGGCGCCACTGCGACGTCGGACTTCTCCAGAAGCAGCTTGGAGAATTCCAGGCTGCCGAGCTCCCGGAATTTTTCCGGAATCGGCACCCAGGCGAACATCGAGGCCTCGGGCGTCGGCAGCTTCCAGCCGGCCTTGCCGAAGGATTCGATCAGAGCGTCACGGCGCTTCTTGTAGGTCGCCCGCATCTCCTTGATGCAGTCGTCCGGCCCGTTGAGCGCGGCGGTGGCCGCGACCTGGATCGGCGTGAAGGCGCCATAGTCGAGGTAGGATTTGACCCGCGTCAGCGCCGCGAGCAGCCGCTCGTTGCCGACCGCGAAGCCCATGCGCCAGCCCGCCATCGAGAAGGTCTTCGACAGCGAGGTGAACTCCACCGTGCAGTCCATGGCGCCCGGCACCTGCAGCACCGAGGGCGGCGGGTTGTTCTCGTCGAAATAGACCTCGGCATAGGCCAGATCCGAGAGCAGGATCAGTTCGTGCTTCTTCGCGAAGGCGACGAGGTCGCGGTAGAAATCGAGGCTCGCGACATAGGCCGTCGGGTTCGAGGGGTAGCAGACCACGAGCGCCACGGGCTTCGGAATGGAGTGGACGACCGCCTTCTCGAGCGCCGGGAACATGGCCGGGGTCGGCTCGGCCGGCACGGAGCGGATCACGCCGCCCGCCATCAGGAAGCCGAAGGCGTGGATCGGGTAGCTCGGATTGGGCACCAGCACCACGTCGCCCGGCGCGGTGATCGCCTGGGCCATGTTGGCGAAGCCCTCCTTCGAGCCCAGCGTCGCCACCACCTGCGTGTCGGGGTTGAGGCTCACGCCGAAGCGGCGCTGGTAGTAGCCGGCTTGGGCCCGGCGCAGGCCGGCGATGCCCTTGGAGGCGGAGTAGCGGTCGGTGCGCGGCTTGCCGGCGGTCTCGACGAGCTTCTCGATGACGTGGCGCGGGGCGTCGAGGTCGGGGTTGCCCATGCCGAGATCGATGATGTCGGCGCCACGGGCTCGGGCGGCGGCCTTGATCCGGTTCACCTGCTCGAAGACGTAAGGGGGAAGGCGCTTGATGCGGTGGAAATCGGTCATGGCGTCGGTCTGTCCGGTGTCGCGAACCCTCCTCCCGCGGGGAATCGTCGGCGGTGAGGAGTCGGTCTGTCTAACATCGACGCGCCCGCGCGCCGATACGAAATCTCAATGCTGGTATCGCAAAACCCGATCCAGTGGGCCGAGCGGCCCCCTCATTGCACCGGGTTGGGCGTCAGCCCCTTGGCGGCGTCCTTGGCCGCCCCTTCCGCCGCGCGCCCCTTGGCCGCGTTGCGATTGCGCGCGCCTTCGAGTTCCGCCTGCAGCGCGCTCTGGCCCGCCGCGTTGAGGGCGCGGATGTCCCGCCGCGGGGCCGATTCACCCACCGGCAGGTAGGTCGCGTCGCTCTTGCGGGACTGGGCCACGAAGTCGGGTGCCTCCACCGGCTTGATGCCGGAGCCCGCGCCGACCATGGCCGCCTTGAGCGGATTCACGTCGCTCGCACAGCCGCCGGCCGCGGCCAGGGCGACCAGGACGGCAGAGGCCGGCAGGGCCAGGGCAACGGCGCGGGCGGCACGGCGCACGATCATGACAACGGTCTGGAAATGGAGCCTGGGGCGGGCGACATCTGCTGGGTGGGGCGTTAATTTGTCGGAAACGAGGCTCGGGCCGCCCGGAGAGGCGGAATGCGGGCGGACCCTGGGAGGACGTGTCGCGTGGCCACGGAGCGGACGAGCCCGGCAGTGCCGGATTTCGAGACCATCGCGCGCAACGCGAATCAACTTGCGGAGGCATTCCGGCAATCGGCGGCGGCCTCGCTCAAGCCGTTCGACCCGGCGGGGCAGGGGACCGGTCTGCCGACCGCCAAACTCCAGGGCTCCGACGAGATCGACGAGATGACCCGCACGCTCACGCGGGTCGCCGAGACATGGCTGAAGGATCCCGAGAAGGCGCTCCAGGCCCAGACCAAGCTCACACACTCCTTCGCCGCGCTGTGGGCCTCGACCCTGACCCGGATGCACGGCGCCCCCGCCGCGCCGATCGTCGAGCCCGAGGCCAAGGACAAGCGCTTCGCCCACACCGATTGGAGCGCCAACCCGGTCTTCGACCTGATCAAACAGAGCTACCTCATTCTCGGCCGCTGGGCGGAGGAGATGGTCGAGACGGCCGACGGCATCGATGAGCACACCCGCCACAAGGCCGAGTTCTACCTGCGCCAGCTCCTCTCGGCCTACTCGCCCTCGAACTTCGTGATGACGAACCCCGAGCTTCTGCGCCAGACGCTGGAGGAGGGCGGCGCCAACCTGATGCGCGGCATGAAGATGCTGCAGGAGGATCTGGAGGCCGGCGGCGGCCAGCTCCGGGTGCGCCAGACGGACCTGACCGCCTTCACCTTCGGCCGGGACGTGGCCGTGACCCCCGGCGAAGTCATCTTCCGCAACGATCTGATGGAGCTGATCCAGTACGCGCCCGCGACCGAGACGGTTCTGAAGCGCCCGCTGCTGATCGTGCCGCCCTGGATCAACAAGTACTACATCCTCGATCTCAACCCGAAGAAAAGCCTCATCGGCTGGATGGTCTCTCAGGGAATCACGGTGTTCGTGATCTCCTGGGTCAATCCGGACGAGCGCCACCGCGACAAGGATTTCGAGTCCTACATGCGCGAAGGCATCGAGACCGCCATCGACATGATCGGCGTCGCCACCGGCGAGACCGACGTCGCGGCGGCGGGCTACTGCGTCGGCGGCACCCTGCTTGCCGTGACGCTGGCCTACCAGGCGGCCACCGGCAACCGGCGCATCAAGAGCGCGACCTTCCTCACCACGCAGGTCGACTTCACCCATGCGGGCGACCTCAAGGTCTTCGCCGACGAGGGGCAGATCCGGGCGATCGAGGAGCGGATGGCCGAGCGCGGCTATTTGGAGGGCGCGCGCATGGCCAACGCCTTCAACATGCTCAGGCCCAACGACCTGATCTGGTCCTACGTCGTCAACAACTATGTGCGCGGCAAGCCGCCGGCGGCCTTCGACCTGCTCTACTGGAACGCCGACGCCACCCGGATGCCGGCGGCCAACCACTCGTTCTACCTGCGCAATTGCTACCTCAACAACACGCTCTCCAAGGGGAAGATGGTGCTCGGCAACGTGCGCCTCGACCTGAAAAAGGTGAAGGTGCCCGTGTTCAACCTCGCCACCCGCGAGGATCACATTGCCCCGGCGCTCTCCGTGTTCGAGGGATCGGCGAAGTTCGGCGGCAAGGTCGATTACGTGCTGGCGGGCTCGGGCCACATCGCCGGCGTCGTCGCCCCGCCCGGCCCCAAGGCGAAGTACGGCTTCCGCACCGGGGGTCCGGCCAGGGGCCGGTTCGAGGACTGGATCGAGAGCTCGACCGAGCATCCCGGCTCGTGGTGGCCCTACTGGTTCCAATGGCTGGAGGAGCAGGCGCCTGAGCGCGTGCCCGCGCGCATCCCCGGAACGGGGGCGCTGCCCTCGCTCGCACCAGCACCGGGCACCTATGTGCGCATGAAAGCCTGAGGAATCGACAGGAACCGTGCATCCACCGCATCGCTGTTGCGGACACGGGACCGTGATTTGCCTTATCTGATCCCGGGGCCGGCTTCCCGCCCCGGGAGGATGGACGCAGGGTGCAGCACGCCACCGAACTCATCTCGATCATCGCGCTCGGCCTGGTCTGCGCGTTCATCGGCGGCATGCTGGCTCAGCGGATTCGGCTGCCGCCCCTCGTCGGCTACCTCGTCGCCGGCATCGCCATCGGCCCGTTCACCCCCGGTTTCGTCGGCGATCCGGCGCTGGCGAGCCAGCTCGCCGAACTCGGCGTCATCCTGCTGATGTTCGGTGTCGGCCTGCATTTCTCCATCGGCGACCTTCTCGCGGTGCGTACCATCGCCCTGCCCGGCGCGATCGTGCAGATCGCGGTGGCGACCGCCATGGGCGCCGGCCTCGCCTGGGGCTTCGGCTGGGGCGCGGGGGCGGGTCTCGTCTTCGGGCTGGCACTCTCGGTGGCGAGCACCGTCGTGCTGCTGCGAGCCCTCGAAGGGCGCGGCCTGCTCGACACCGACAAAGGCCGCATCGCCGTCGGCTGGCTGATCGTCGAGGATCTCGCCATGGTGGTAGCCCTCGTGCTGCTGCCGGCGGTGGCCCCTGCGCTCGGCGGCGAGGCGGCAGGCTTGGTGGGTCATCACGCGGCGCCGGATCACGGCCTCTGGGTCACGCTGGGGCTGACGCTGGCCAAGGTCGGCGTGTTCATCGCGGTGATGCTGATCGGCGGACGCCGGGTCGTTCCCTATCTGCTCGGGCTCGCCGCCCGCACCGGCTCGCGGGAGCTGTTCACCCTGGCGGTGCTCGCGAGCGCGGTCGGCATCGCCTACGCCTCGTCCGAACTGTTCGGCGTGTCCTTCGCGCTCGGCGCCTTCTTCGCGGGCATGGTGCTCGCCGAATCCGATCTCAGCCATCAGGCGGCAGCCGATTCCCTGCCGTTGCAGGACGCTTTCGCGGTCCTGTTCTTCGTCTCGGTCGGGATGCTGTTCGATCCGGGCATCGTCCTGCGCGAGCCCCTCGCGATCCTTGGCGTCGTCGGCGTCATCGTGTTGGGCAAGTCGCTCGCGGCCATCGCCATCGTGCTCGCCTTCGGCCACCCAGTCGGAACGGCGCTCACCATCGCGGCCAGCCTCGCGCAGATCGGAGAATTCTCGTTCATCCTCGCCGGCCTCGGCATCTCGCTGAAGCTACTGCCGGCGGAGGGGCGCGATCTGATCCTCGGCGGCGCGCTCCTCTCGATCACCCTCAACCCGCTGTTCTTCGGGCTGGCCGACCGGGTGTCGCGCTGGCTCGGCGAGCGGCCCGACCTGCGCCGCCGCTTCGAGCGCAGCGCCGCGGCGCCGCTGCCGGTGCGGGCGGCCTCCGCGTTGAACGGCCATGCCGTGATCATCGGCTACGGCCGGGTCGGCAGTGCCATCGGCAAGGCGCTGCAGGACTGGAACCTGCCCTTCGTCGTGGTGGAGCGCGACCGGCGCCGGGTCGAGGAGTTGCGGGCGCAGGGCGTGCCGGCGGTGTTCGGCGACGCCACCGCGCCGGGCATCCTGGACGCCGCCGATATCGGCTCCGCCCGCCTCGTCGTGGTTGCGACCCCCGACCCGCATCAGGCGCGGCGGCTGCTCGCCAAGGCGCGCGCCGCCAATCCCGGCATCGACAGCGTGGTGCGCACCCACAGCGACAGCGAGCGCCGCCGGCTGGAGGAGGACGGCGTCGGCCTCGTCCTGATGGCCGAGCGGGAACTGGCGCTCGGCATGATGACCTACGCGCTGCGCAGCCTCGGCGTGCGTGAGGGCGAGGCGCGGCTGTTCGTGGATTCGAGCCGCTCGGAGAGCCAGGAAACGCCGCTCGCCGAGCCCGATCAACCGGTGCCGGAACTGCGCCAGCGTCGGGACGAGCCGGAATAGGGCAGGCCCGTCTTCAGAGACTGTCGAGGCGGGTGATGAACACCGCGAGCTCACTCTGGCGACGGATCGCGAGCTTGCCGTAGACGGCCTTGAGCTGGCTGCGCACCGTGCTCTCGCCGACCGTGAGCTGCTCGGCCACCTCCCGCGGCGCGGCACCGCGGCCGACCAGGGCCGCGACCCGTGCCTCGGCCCGGGTGAGGCCGAGTTGCTCCAGCAGCGGCTCGATCGGGCGCGTGGTCGGCGCGAGCAGATCGCGCAGGAGCAGGATCACGCCGCCGCCGAGCCCGGTGCCGGCCTCCGGAAGCGGGTCACCGCCGCGCAGGGGAAGCGCCTCGACGTAGAGCGGACGCCCGCCGCCCCGGCGACGCAGCAGGAGCCTCTCTTGAAGCGGCCATGCCTGCTCCGGCAGAACGTCGCTGAGGAACCGATCGAAGCGGGCTCCTTCGCCCGGCTCCGCGGCCGCGGGGACGGCCCCGGTGCGCAGGGCGAGATACCCGACCGCCAAGCGCTCCCCCGCTGGGCTGACGAGCCGAACCCGGCCGCGGGCGTCGAGTACGACGGTCCCTGCCCGCATCCCCTCCAGGGCGGAAGCCAGCCCCTGCACCTCCCGGCGCAGGTCGCCGACGAGCGCCGTGAGCCGGAAGGCGCGGATGACGTGCGGGCCGACGAGCCCCAGCCGTTCGATCTCGGCGCCCTCGAACGGCCCCTTGCGCAGATCGCGCGGCGCGCTGAACGACAGGGTGTGGCGGTCCATCGGGTCGGCGCCGACATAGGCGCAGAGATTGCCGAGACGGTGCCGGTCGATGAAATGCTGGAAGAACGGATCGGTCCGCTTCTCGTCGGCCGTGATGTACATCTCATCGACCGTGACCGTGCCCGGTCGCATGAGGCCGCGCTCCCGGCCGAGGCGGATGCGCGAGTCGTGCTGCCACCAGCCACCGACACCGTAATCGAGGTTCACGTCGGCGATCCGCTCGGAGGCCAGCGTCTGCGCCGTGCGTGCCGGATCGTGCGAGACGATCACCGCGCCGCGGGCCCCGACCGCATCGGCGATCCCGTCGAGTGCGCCCGACCACCGCTCACGATCGAGTGCGGCCGCGTAGCACGCGTCGATCAGGGCAAGAGGATCGAAACCCGATATCGCCGACACGCTGGCACCTGCCGATCGGCTTGTGCCGCGAGCGAATCGGCACCGGCTCAGTCAAGGGTTCAGAGACGGACCCGACCAAGCATTTCGAACCTGATCGGATTCGTTTCCAAGGGAAAACGACGGGATCTGAAACAGGTTTCGTCTCGAACGGCGATGGCCGATTAGCAACAATCAAGCATTGCGAGCAGGTTGCCCCCACTATCGTCCACCTGACGACTAAGGAGCTCCTGCAACGAACGATCGCCGCCCCGGCGACGGCGCGACACCGTCCAGCCAGGGTGGCCCAGCACCCTGGCGTCTCTCCTCAGCCCTCGATGCGCGAGAAATCGGCCACCTCGCGGGTGGCCGCGCGCAGGGCATTGAGCAGCAGCAGACGGTTCCTGCGCAGAGCCGGGTCGTCGGCGTTGACGGTGACGGTCTCGAAGAAGGCGTCCACCGGCGCCCGCAGGTGCGACAGCGCCCGCATCGCACCCGAGAAGTCCTCGGCCGCGATCGCCGCGGAGGCCTCATGCCGCGCGGCCGCGAGCGCCTCGGCCAGCGCCTGCTCCTCCGGTTGACCGGAGGCGGCCAGTGCCGAGTCGGGGGCCGCGTCGTAGGCGTGGCCGTCCTTCTTCTCCTCGATGCGCAAGATGTTGGCCGCGCGCTTGTAGCCGGCGAGCAGGTTCTTGCCGTCGTCGGTGCTCAGGAACGCGCCCAAGGCCTCGACGCGGCGGACGACGAGCAGGAGGTCGTCCTGGCCGGGCAGGGCGAAGACGGCGTCGATCAGGTCGTGGCGGGCGCCCTGGTCGCGCAGGTAGACCTTCAGACGGTCGGCGAAGAAGGCGAGGAGATCGGCGGTGCGCTCAGCGCTCTCGCTCGCGAAGCGGCCGCTCAGCAGTGAGGACAGAGACAGCCGCAGCGACCGTTCGATCACGGCGCGGATCACGCCCAAGGCGGCCCGCCGCAATGCGAACGGGTCCTTGCTGCCCGTCGGTTTCTCATCGATCGACCAGAAGCCAGCCAACGTATCCAGCTTGTCCGCCAGCGCCACGGCAAGGGAGACCGGATCGGTCGGCACGCGGTCGCTCGGACCCACCGGCTTGTAGTGCTCCTCGATGGCCGCGGCGACGCTCGGGTGCTCGCCCTGAAGCGCCGCGTATTTGCGGCCCATCAGGCCCTGCAGTTCCGGGAACTCGCCGACCATTTCGGTGACGAGGTCGGCCTTGGCGAGCCGGGCCGCGCGCTCGGCCAAAGCCGGGTCGGCGCCCACCAGCGGCGCGATTTCCTTCGCCAGCGCAGCGATGCGGGCGACGCGCTCGCCCTGCGTGCCGAGCTTTTCGTGGAAGACGATGGTGTCGAGCTTCGGCAACCGATCTTCCAACTTCGTTGCCTTGTCGGTCTCCCAGAAGAATCTTGCGTCCGAGAGCCGGGCGCGCACCACGCGCTCGTTGCCGGCGGTGATCGCCGCGCCGCCGTCGGAGGCGATGAGGTTCGAGACCAGCAGGAAGGCCGGCGCCAATTCCTTGGAACCGGACTTGCGCAGCACGAAGCACTTCTGGTTGGCGCGGATGGTGGCCCGGATCGCCTCGGCCGGGATCTCGAGGAAGCGCTCCTCGAACGAGCCCATCAGCACCACCGGCCGTTCCACCAGCCCGGCCACCTCCTCCAGCAGGCCCTCGTCCTCCACGAGGTCGAGGCCGCGGGCGAAGGCGAGATCCTTGGCGTCGTGCAGGATGATGTCCTTGCGCCGGTCGGCATCGAGGATCACGTCAGCGCGCTCCAGCGCCTGCACGTAGTCGTCGAAGCGGCGCACCTCGAAGGGCGAAGGCGCCAGGAAGCGGTGGCCGCTCGTGACCGTGCCGGCGGTGATGCCGTCGACCGAGAACGGCACGACGTCCGGCGTCTCGGTCTCGGGGCCGAAGGTGGCGACGATCGATTGCAGCGGGCGGACCCAGCGCAGGGAGCCGGGCTGGGCCGAGGCGGCGCCCCAGCGCATCGATTTCGGCCAGGGGAAGTTCCGGATGATGCCCGGCAGGATCTCGGCCAGCACGTCCAGCGTCTCGCGGCCGGCCCGCTCGATCACCGCGAGGTAGAATTCGCCCTTCTTCGGATCGGTGACGGTGGTGGCCTGATCGAGGCTCGCCAGCCCCGCGCTCTTGAGGAAGCCCTGAACGGCGGCGTCCGGCGCGCCCACGCGCGGCCCACGCCGCTCCTCGCGCACGGCCTCGCCGCGGGCGGGCAGACCGGCGATGTGCAGCGCCAGCCGCCGCGGCGTCGCGAACGCCTTGGCGCCCTCGTACAGGAAACCGCGCTCGACCAGCGCGTCGGTGACGAGCTTCTTCAGATCCTCAGCCGCACGCCGCTGCATGCGTGCGGGGATCTCTTCGGAGCGGAGTTCGAGCAGAAGGTCAGGCATGCGCGCGGGAATAGCCGCCTGCTTCACCCGCGTCGAGACGGGAGATGGGCCCGGTCTGTCACCGCGCCCGCTTCGTCATCGCGAGAGGTGGCAAAGCGATCCGGCGGCGCGACCTCTCCGGACAGGGCGCGCTCTGGATCGCGTCGGCTCCTCCTCGCGATGACGACGACGATCGAGCCTCTCCTTCACCCGATCCGTCCGCCCCCCGTCCGACGCACCGCCACGACGGACGGCCGCGGCGGTACATCCGGCGAAAAGTCCGGCCAACGGGTCGAGGGCTTCTCGTAGGAGCCGAGCGCGCCGTCCTCGTCGGGCTCGCCGGGATGCTGGACGGCGACGAAGAAGGTCTCGTCGTCGGGGGTGAAGCAGGGGCCGCACATCTCGGCGCCCACCGGCACCCGCAGGAAATGGCGCGCGGTGCCCCGGCGCGGTCCCTCCGTCTCCACCGCCCAGATGCCGTCGGCCCGGCCGGTGGCGCGGCGGTTGTTGCCGTCGGTGGCGATCCAGAGGCGGCCCCGCCCGTCGAAGGCACAGTTGTCGGGCATGCCGAACCAGCCGTTCTCGGTGGTCAATGCGGAGAAGCTCGCCTTCACCTCGGGTTTGGCCGGATCGCCGCAGCGCACCAGCACCTCCCAGCGGAAGGTCTCGGCGCCGTGGTCGGTGCCGTCGGGGGCGATCTCGATGACGTGGCCGAAGGCGTTGGGGCCGCGCGGATTGGCGCGCTCCTCCTGATCGGCGGTGCGCTTCGTGTTGTTGGTCAGCATCACGTAGACGCGGCCGGTGCGCGGGTTGGCCTCGATGTCCTCGGGCCGGTCCATCGGCGTGGCACCGAGCCGTTTGGCGGCGCGCCGCGTCTCGATCAGCACGTCGGCTTGGGATCCGAAGCCGTTGCCCGCGTCGAGCCCGTTTGCCCCGTGGACCAGCGGCAGCCAGCGGCCGGTGCCGTCCGGCTCGAACCGGGCGACGCTGAGCGTGCCGGAATCAAGGAGGTCGGCGTTGGCGCCGCGCTCCGCCTGCACCTTACCGTCGCTGACGAAGCGGTAGACGTGCTGGAAACGCTCGTCATCGCCGAGATAGACGACGTAGCGCCCGTCGATCGCGCGCGCGCCCGCCGCCCCCTCGTGCTTGAACCGGCCGAGCGCCGTGCGCTTCTTCGGGGTCGCGCCCGGATCGAACGGATTGATCTCGACCACCCAGCCGAACCGGTTCGGCTCGTTCGGCGTCCGTGCGAGGTCGAAGCGCGGATGGAAGCGGCTCCAGGCATATTGCAGGCTGCCGATGCCCATCGCCTTGGCGTTGCCGGCCTCCGGATGCCCGGGGGGGAGGGCGCCGCCGAAATAGTAGTTGATGTTCTCCTCCCCCGAGAGCCACGTCCCCCAGGGCGTGACGCCGCCCGAGCAGTTGTTGATCATGCCGAGCACGCGCCGGCCGCTCGGATCGGCCTCGGTGACGAGGCGCGGATCGCCGGCCGCCGGACCGGTGAGATCCATAGGCGTCAGCGCCGTGATACGCCGGGTGTAGGGTGAGCCGACGACCGGGCGCCATCCATCCGCCTCGCGGACGATCTCGACCACCGAACCGCCATGGGCGGCCATCTCGACCGCGACCTGATCGGCGTTCAAGGCCGCGATCACGCCCTTGCGGTCGGCCGCATCGAGGCCGGGAAACATCAGCTCGGCATTGGTGTATTCGTGGTTGACCACAAGCAGGCCGCGGCGGCCCTCGGTATCGAGCGGGATGAATCCGACGAAGTCGTTGTTGTAGCCGAACTGGCGCTCCTGGGCCGCGGCACTCTGCTTCTTCGGGTCGAAGGCGGGGGCGTCGGCAAACAGCGGATCGCCCCAGCGCAGCAGAGGCTTCGCCTCGTAGCCCTCGGCCACGTGCAGGTACTCATCGACGCCGGCCGCGAGTTCCGGGAAGTCGAAGGAGGGACGGTCCGCAGGGGCGGCGGCGGTCTGCGGCGCGACTCCGGCGGCGAGCGCGGCGGCGAGTGAGCCGCGCATCAAGTCGCGCCGGGAGAAGCGGTGCGCGATCACCGCGTCGAGGGTCGGGGCGTCGGGCAGGTCGGACATCGTTGCGCGTCTCGTCAGCCAGTGAGAGCCGGCGCGCCTATTCCCCCTAGATGTCGCCTCGATGACGCCACAGCCCTCGGATGCGCTCAGGCATCGTCCCGAAAGGTGG
Source organism: Methylorubrum sp. B1-46 (assembly GCF_021117295.1). Lineage (NCBI taxonomy): Bacteria > Pseudomonadati > Pseudomonadota > Alphaproteobacteria > Hyphomicrobiales > Methylobacteriaceae > Methylorubrum > Methylorubrum sp. B1-46. Next base: position 3,328,075 of record NZ_CP088247.1, read on the forward strand.
TCTCCGGCTTTCGGGAAAAAGACGATGCTCTATCGAAGCGGCGCCGACAGGAGGGTGACGAGGTCCCAGGTCTCACCCTTCAGCGAGCGGACATTGGCGATCTTCCACACGCCGGCCTCGCGCACGAGGCTGTAGCGCAGCTCCTGCGGTCCGCCGTTGCGGAAGCTCGCCCGTACCTCGGCCCGATCGCCCTCGTTCGAGAGCGGCGCGAGCGCCAGCGATTGTGCGAAGTCCGGCTCGGTATCCTGGCCGTTGACGTGAAAGGCAAAGCCGAGCCGCCCGACCTCGCCCTTGGCCTCGCGCTGGTCGCGCTCGTAGAGGGTCCGCAGGCGCTTGGCGTAGAAGCGCACGGCGTTGATGTCGTCGGCCGCGTAGAAGGCCCGCACCGTCTCGACCGGGTCGGTGGCGGATTGCGCGAGCGCCGGCCCGGCGAGGAGGCCGAAGGCGAGGGTGAGGACGGCGCGGCGGCGCATCTCAGGCCGCGACGGCTTGGTTGCCGGCAGGGTCGCCGGCAGGGTCGCCGGAATGCCCGCCGGCCTCGGTCTGGAGCCACGCGGCGCCGCAGGCCTTGGCCAGTTCACGCACCCGCAGGATGTAGCTCTGGCGCTCGGTGACCGAGATCACGCCCCGAGCATCGAGCAGGTTGAAGACGTGGCTCGCCTTGATGCACTGGTCGTAGGCCGGCTGGACGATGCGGTGGCGCGCGCCCTCGCTCTCGGGGGCGCCGGCTTCGAGGTAGAGGCGGCAGGCCTTCTCGGCGTCGGCGAAGTGGCGGAACAGCATCGCCGTATCGGCAGCCTCGAAGTTGTGGCGCGAATATTCCTGCTCGGCCTGGAGGAAGACGTCGCCGTAGGTAACCTTGTCCTCGCCCTCGCCGCCGTTGAAATTGAGGTCGTAGACGTTCTCGACGCCCTGCACGTACATGGCGAGGCGTTCCAGGCCATAGGTCAGCTCGCCAGCCACCGGCGCGCACTCGAAGCCTGCGACCTGCTGGAAGTAGGTGAACTGGCTCACCTCCATGCCGTCGCACCAGCATTCCCAGCCGAGCCCCCAGGCGCCGAGCGTCGGGCTCTCCCAATCGTCCTCGACGAAGCGGATGTCGTGGAGCTTGAGATCGACCCCGATCGCCGCCAGCGAGGCGAGGTAGAGTTCCTGAAGGTTCGGCGGGTTCGGCTTCAGGATCACTTGGAACTGGTAGTAGTGCTGCAGCCGGTTCGGGTTCTCGCCGTAGCGCCCGTCCTTGGGGCGCCGCGAGGGCTGCACGTAGGCCGCCTTCCACGGCTTGGGCCCCAGCGCCCGCAGCGTCGTGGCCGGGTGGAAGGTGCCGGCGCCGACCTCCATGTCGTAGGGCTGGAGGATCACGCAGCCCCTCGCCGCCCAGAAGCGCTGCAGGGTCAGGATCAGGCCCTGGAACGAGCGTGTGGGCGAGAGGTCGGCGTCGCTCGACATGGCAGATCCGGCAGGAAGGAAGCTGCCGGACCGTTTAAGAGCGGGGGGCGGGGTGTCAAGCGAACCGCCTCCCCGACGTGTTTAGGTCCGCGGCGTGGAGCGCGTGAAGTTCCGCTTGGCCGTCCGTTCCTTCGGCACAGCCTCGATCGCCGGCTTGGCCGCCAAGAGACGCTTCACGCGCTCGTTGAAGTCGGACGAGGTGACGGGGCGGGCGCCCCCTTTTTCCGGAGCAAGAGCCATATCGGCCTCCGCATGAACGCCCAAAGCACGGGATTGCGCGGAGGGTAAACAGGATATGGGGCGTCGGCCGGAATTTGCGAGGCGGAGGTCGCGCCGCAGGGCGGCCACGCTGTCGTGCGTCCCGGCACATCTTTTTCAGTGCCGCGGGCTCAGAGCGGGAACGGCAAAGGTTGCTGCCAAGTTAATGCAGCAAATGAACAGCTCCGCTCCCCTCCGATGGTCGAGCGGTTACCATTTTCGGATAGATCATGCGCAAGGGATTGACTGTTTTCGCCGCTCTCGTCGCGGCCTCGCTCGCCACCACCTCGCTGGTGATGAGCGCATCCAACGCGTCCGCGACCCCCGATCACACGATGGCGGTCGAGAAGACAGTGGCGGTCACGCCCGTCGAGATCGCGCCGGTCGCCGCGATGCCGGCGGCCGAGACCTGCGCCCGTAAGGTCCGGGTGGTCTATTCCGGCTACGCGGCCCCGGCCGGCTGCGCGCGCTGAGGCGGAGCGCCGTCAGGCGTCGCCGAGACAGCGCGCCGCCAAACCCGCCAGGATCCGCTCGAACACCTCCGGCCGGTCGAGGGCGCGGGCCAGCACCACTGCCCCCTGGATGCCACCCACGGCCTCCTCGGCGAGGGCACAGGCCGCCTCCGGACCATGGCCGGCGCGCGCGAGGGCCGCGGCGAGCGCCTCGACCCAGCGGGCGAAATAGTCCCGCAGCCGGCCGGCGAAGCGGTCGCGGGCGTCGCTCAGGCTCAGGGCGCCGACGAGGCAGACCCGGCGGCCAGAGCGGAAATACGCGGCGGTCGTCGCGAACATCGTCGCCACGGCCGCATTCGGATCATCCGCTTCCCGCAAGGGACGGTAGACGTTGGTCTCGAACCAGCCGTCGATCTCGGCAAGCACAGCAGTCGCCATCTCCTCCTTCCCGCCGGGAAAGAAGTGATAGAGACTGCCCTTGCCGAGCCCCGTCGCCTTCGAGATCAGCGACAGGCTCGCCCCCTCGTAGCCGTGCTCGCGAAACACCTCCGCGAGCAGCGGCAGCACGTCGGACCGTTCGGCGACGGTGCGGGCCACGCCCTACAGCCCCAGATCGCTCAAGGACGGGTGGTCGTCCGGCCGGCGGCCGAGGGGCCAGTGATACTTCCGGTCGCTCTCGGCAATCGGCAGGTCGTTGATGGAGGCGATGCGGTGCCGCATCAGCCCGGCCTCGTCGAATTCCCAATTCTCGTTGCCGTAGGAACGGAACCACTGCCCGCTATCGTCGCGCCACTCGTAGGCGAAGCGCACGGCGATGCGGTTGCCCTGGTGCGCCCAGACCTCCTTGATCAGCCGGTACTCCAATTCCCGCGACCACTTGCGCCGCAGGAAAGCGGCGATCGCTTCGCGCCCCTTCACGAACTCGGCGCGGTTCCGCCAGACGCTGTCGGGCGTGTAGGCGAGGGCGACGCGCTCCGGGTCGCGGCTGTTCCAGGCATCCTCCGCCATGCGCGCCTTCTGCGCGGCGGTCTCGTCGGTAAAGGGCGGAAGCGGGGGGCGCGACATGGCGAGGCCTCTCTGTACTGATCGGCACGAACAAGACCGATCGGTACAGGGTTACCCGCCTCGCAGCAAGCCGAGACGCGCAGGACGCTGCCGGCGCTCCTTCGCCATGATATCGGCGTACGCCCATTGGCCTCTGCAATTTACGATAAATATCAGTATATCTCGCCGTTCGTACGATCATAACAAATTGGAAACAAATCACAATTCACATCTTTGGCTTCGATCGCCGCCCTCCATCGGGAACTCCATGTCCGGAGCACTTCGCCTCCTTCTCGCCGTCATGGTGATCCTGAGCCATTTCGCCGGCGACCCCTACTACAAGCATTTCGGGCATTATGCCGTCCGCGTCTTCTTCATCCTTTCCGGCTTCGCCATCACGGCAGCATTGCATGAGGTCTATGCGTTCGACCTCAAGCGATTTTGGGCCAATCGGGCACTACGGCTCTTGCCGCTCTACTACCTCATCTTGATGGCGAGCCTCGCGACCGTTCTCGCTCTGCCCGCCGAAGCGGCACGGTTCTCCAGCGACTGGGCAAGCCCGAACCTTCGAGACGTCTGGCTCAATCTCGGTCTGATGCCGATGATGAACTGGGCGTATCCGTTCCGCCTCGTGATGCCGGCTTGGTCGATCGCGGTCGAGATCCTGATGTACGCCTACCTCTCGCTCGGCTTGGCGCGCCGGAAGTCCTACGCACTCATGCTGTTCGGAGCAGCCGTCGCGTTTCATGCCCTCACCATCCTGGGGCAAGACGACTGGGATACCCGCTACTTCGACCCGCATTCCGCCTGCCTCGACTTTGCCATCGGGGCACTGGTCTACTTCTGGCGCAAGGAGAGCCTGGCGAAGGTCTCCTACCGGGCCATTCTGCCGCTTCTGATGCTGTGGGCTGCCAACATGGTCGGCGGCGGCTGGATCTTCTCCGACGACTACGTCCGCCTCGAAGGGTTCTACCTCAACAGCCTTGTCGGCGCCGCGCTCGTCGCAGCCGTCGCGGACTGGCGCCCGGCGGGGGCGTGGCGCGACGTGGACGGGTATCTCGGTGAACTGGCCTACCCAGCCTTCCTCTGCCACTGGCTGGCCGGATTCGCCGTTGCGTTAGCCTTCTTTGAGCCCGATGCGCGGGGAACAGGCTTCGCGTGCGCCGCGATCCTGGTGTCGCTCGCCATAGCCGTCGTCATGGCGGCTCTGAATGAGCGTTGGATCGAGCCCCTCCGCCGGACGATTCGGCGCGGTGAAAAGGTCACGGCAGCGCCTTCCCGTGAGAACGGAGTACTCGGCGGCGCCGGCGCGTAGAGGGCTGTCCCGAAAGGTGGCCGCCGGCTTTCGGAAAAAGACGACGCTCTAAAGTCCCAACCGCGCCCAGGCGGCGCGCTCCTCCACCGCCGCGATCACCGCGTCGGGAATCCCGGCCGCTGCCTGGCCGGGGCCGGCGCGGCGTAGAAGGCGGGCGAGCCAGGAACCGCGGGTCTCGGCCACCAGCCGCAGATCGACCGCGTCACCGTAGCGGGCGCGCAGCGTGCCGCGCAGGTCGCCGAGCCCATCGACGAGGCCGAGCTCAAGCGCCTGCCGCCCGGTCCAAACCGCGCCGGTGAACAGGTCGCGGCTCGCATCGAGCTTCGGCCGGCGCTCGCGCACCAGACCGGTGAACAGGGCCTGCACGTCGGCCTGGATCTCCTTCAGCCGGGCGACGTCCTGCGGGTTCTCCGGCCGGAACGGATCGAGCATCGCCTTGGCCTCGCCCTGGGTGTGGACGCGGCGCTCGACGCCGAGGCGCTCGATCAGCCGGTCGAAGCCGAACCCGGCCGAGACCACCCCGATGGAGCCGACGAGGGAGGCGGGATCGGCGACGATCTCGTCGGCGGCGCAGGCGATCATGTAACCGCCCGACGCCGCAGCATCCTCCACGAAGGCGAAGACCTTGATCTCCTTCTCCGCGGCCAGTGCCCGGATACGCCGGTAGATCAGGTGCGATTGCACCGGCGAGCCGCCGGGAGAGTTGACGACGAGCGCCACCGCCGAGAGGCCCGGCATGGTGAAGGCGCGCTCCAGGCTCGGCGCCACCGTACCGATGGAGAGACCCGGCCGGAACGGCGAGACGGTACCGATCACCCCGCTCAGGCGCACCACCGCCACCCGGGGAGGGGGCTGGCGGAAGCGGCGGGGCAGGAGGAAGCGCATCCAGGTCGGGACGGTCAGCGGCATGGTGGCTTCTTTTCGCGGTCGCACGGGGCACCGCCCACCGAGACGGGCGGGTCGCACCTCCGTTAGCAGGACGCCGCCGGCCGATCCATCACGGCGGCCTGCGAATCGAGAGCCACGAGGGGGCTTCCCGCGTTCACGGGGCCGGCCAGGGGTCGCCCCGGTGCAGGGCCTCGGCCTCCGGCGTGAAGCGCCCGGCCTCGTCCTGAAGCACCAGAGGCGGCAGCAGCCGAAACGGCGCGCGGCTGCCCTTCACCGCCGCGATCAGCACGCGGATCGCCGGCCGCCCGACTCGTCCGTGAACGGGGCGGACGGCACAGTCGCCGAAGCGCCCGCGCAGGGCGTCGAGGCAGGTGGGCAGGGCGTCGGCTCGGTGGATCAGGCCGAGCCGTCCGCCGGGACGGAGCAGGTCGGCGCAGGTTCGGAGCCAGAGGTCGAGCCCGCCGACGGCGAAGGTATGCGCCGCGGCCTTGAGCGGAACGGGGGAGGCGCGGTGCGTGCCGGCCTCGAAGAAGGGCGGGTTGGTCAGCACGATGTCGGCGCTGTCCGGCGCCAGACCGGCTGCCCGGCGCTCCGCTCCCGGCGCGAGGAGATCCGCCTCGATCACCGCGACACGCCTGTCGAGCCCGTTCGCCGACACATTGTCCCGAGCCAGCGCGGCGAGGCCGGGATCGCGCTCGACCAACACCACGCGAGCCCCCTCGGAGAGCTGCGCCGCCGCCAGCCCCACCGCACCGGTCGCCGCGCCGAGATCGTAGAGCGTCGAGCCCGGCGCCGGGGCGAGAAGCCGGGCGAGCAGCACGGCGTCGGTGCCGGCGCGATGGGCGCCGCGGGCCGGCTGGCGCAGTTTCAGGCGGCCGCCGAGGAAGGCATCCGGTTCCGTACCCACCGGGCGTCCGCTCAGCGCTCGTCGCGCAGTTCGGCGGATAGGCCGGCATCGGCCAGGATGCGGCGGGCCTGTCGCGCATGGTCGTCGGGCACCAGTAGGCGCCGGCCGAACGCGCCGATCGATCCTTCGAGCGCGCTCATGTGCTCGTCGGCGACGAAGAGCGGGACGCCCGCCTCTTCGAGGAGCGAGCGCGCGAATCCGATCAGGACGATGTCGTTGCTGCGGATCAGTTCCGTCACGGCCACAAACCCTTCCTGCCGCCCCCGGCGAGCGGGCCGGCGGTCTGCGGCTGGTAACATTGTCCACGTTCTTGCGCAGCCATGCGGCACGACCGCGTGTTGCCCTGCCGCCGGCCCCGTGCGACAGGGGCTGCCGCGGGGCAGGGGTTCCGGCAGGGTGCCGGTCGAGAGTTTTCCGGAGGCATCGCGCTTTGGGCGTCGTCGTTACCCTCGATGAAGGCCGCTCCGATCCGGAGGCCAGCCTCACCGATCTCGTGAGTCTCGTCGCGGCTGGGATGGAGCGGGTGAACGCGACGATCCTGTCGCGCACGGGCTCCGACGTGGCGATGATCCCCGAGGTCGCCAACCACCTGATCGCCTCGGGCGGCAAGCGCCTGCGCCCGATCCTGACGCTCGCCTGCGCTGATCTCTGCGGGTACGGGAACGGCGACGGCGCGGTGAAGCTCGCCGCCGCGGTCGAGTTCATGCACACCGCGACCCTCCTTCACGACGACGTGGTGGACGAGAGCGACATGCGCCGCGGCCGGGTCGCCGCCCGCATCAAGTGGGGCAACGAGGCGAGCGTGCTCGTCGGCGACTTTCTCCTCGGCCAGGCCTTCCGCATGATGGTCGAGGTCGGGAGCCTGCGCGCCCTCGACATCCTGTCGGCGGCAGCCACCGTCATCGCCGAGGGCGAGGTGATGCAGCTCACCGCGGCCAAGAACACCGAGACGAGCGAGGACGAGTATCTCGCGGTGATCCGCGGCAAGACCGCGGAGCTGTTCGCGGCGGCCTGCGAGGTCGGCCCGGTGCTGAGCCAGAGGCCCGACGCGGAGCAGGCAGCCTGCCGCGCCTACGGCATGAATCTCGGCATCGCCTTCCAGCTTATCGACGACGTGCTCGATTACGGCGGCACCAGCGCGGCACTCGGCAAGAATGTCGGCGACGATTTCCGCGAGGGCAAGATCACCCTGCCGATCGTGCTGGCGCTGCGCCGCGGCTCGGACGAGGAGCGGGCCTTCTGGCGCCGCACCCTCGAACGGGAGGACCTGGAAGAGGGCGATCTGCAGCAGGCGCTCGCCATCCTGCGCCGCCACCGCGCCCTCGACGACACGATCGAGCGCGCGCGCCACTACGGCGATCAGGCCCGCGCGGCTCTGCACTCGTTTCCGAACGGGCCGATGAAGTCAGCCCTGCTGCAGGTGGTGGATTTCTGCATCGCCCGGGCGCATTGACGCCGCCTCAGGCGAGGCGCGTCGGCTCGACCCACCAGCCCGGCTGAGCGGCGCGGATCGCTCCGGCCGCCATCTGCGCCGCTCCGTCATCGGAAAAAATCGCGAACACGGTCGCACCCGAGCCGGACATCCGCGCCAGACGGCACCCGCCCTGCGTCCGCAGCAGCGCCAGCGCCTCGCCGATCACCGGGGCGACGGTGAGGGCCGGCGCCTCCAGATCGTTGCGGGCGGGCGCGATCGCGCCGAGCACCGCATCCGCGTCGAGACCGCTGGCGATGGCTGGATGCGCGGCCCCCTCGAGCACCTGCCCGACGGCGAGGCCGAGCGCCTTGAAGACCGGCGCCGTCGCAACCGGGACACCGGGATTGACCAGCACCGCCGGCAAAGCCGCAAGGCCGAGTACGGGCCCGATCTCCTCTCCCGCCCCGCGCATCATCCGCGCCCGCGGATCGAGGCAGACCGGCACGTCGGCCCCCGTGGCGCGGGCGGCCGCGATCACGGCCGGGTGGTCGAGGGAGAGTCCGTTCAGTTCAGCCAGCAACCGCAGAGCGGCGGCCGCATCCGACGAGCCGCCGCCGATTCCGGCCGCCACGGGCAGTTGCTTGTGCAGGCGGAACGCGCCGAGCCGCAGGCCATCCACACCCGCTGCCAAGTGGCGGGCGGCGCGCAGGACGAGGTTGTCGTCGAGCGGCCCCGCTGGGCCGGCCGTGGGACCGGAGACCTCGAGCGTGAGATCAGGGCCGGGCGCCAGTTCCAGCCTGTCGGCCACCTCGGCGAAGGCGACGAGGCTTTCCAGCGCATGGTAGCCGTCCCCCGGCCGGCGGCCGAGGACGTGCAGGGTCAGGTTGATCTTGGCCGGAGCGCGGGTGGTGAGGACGGACACGAAGGCTCTCGGCCGGAGGGTCAGGGAACGCGTCCTGCCATAGGGGCCACATTCGGAACGGGCAAGGCTGGAGCCATCCTCAAAGGCGTTCTCCAAACCGCGACCTCATGCTGAGGTGCCGCAGCGAAGCGGAGGCCTCGAAGGATCTTCCAGAAGCCGCGTGGGAACTGGAGGATCCTTCGAGGCCCGCTGTCGCGGTCCCCTCAGAATAAGGGCGCGCGTGGGATATCGCCGGAGCGGGGAAGCCTTACTTCCCCGGCTTCTTGTCCGCCGCGCCGGGCGGCTCGCTCGGGGCGGGTGCGCCCTTCGGCAGTTCCGGGTTCTCCGGGTTGTGCGGCGCCGCCACGGGGGCGGGCGCAGCCTGGGCCGGGTCCTGCGTCGGCGGGTTCTCGGCGGTGGCCGTCGGCTTGTCCGGCTCGGGCAGGCCGTCCTTCAGCTTGGCGTTGATCTTGACGAGATCGTCGGGCTCGGGGTTCAGGTCCTTGGCGTGCTGCCACTGAAACTTGCCCTCCAGCCGGCGGCCGGTGCGCCAGTAGGCGTCCCCGAGGTGGTCGTTGATGGTCGGATCGCCCGGCTTCAGCTCGACGGCCTTCTCCAACTCGCGCACGGCGTCGTCCCAGCGACCGAGGCGGAAGTAGGCCCAGCCAAGGCTATCGATGATCATGCCGTCGCGGGGCGAGAGATCGACGGCCTGCTTCAGCATGGTGAAGCTCTCGTCGATGTTCATGTTCCGATCGACCCAGGAATAGGCGAGGTAGTTGAGTACCTGCGCCTTGGCGTTCGGCTGGGTCGGCGGCACCAGGCTGAGCGCCTTCTTGAGGTCGGCCTCCGCCTTCTGCCACTCGCCGGCCCGCTCGTAGGCGGTGCCGCGGAAGTAGAACAACGTCCAGTTATTGGCTTCCTTGCCCGGCTGGATCAGGTTGATCGCACGAGTGTAGGTCTCGGTCGCCTCGGTAAACTTCTTGCGCGAGCGCTGCACGTTGCCGAGCGCCGAGATCACGTCGACGTTGTCGGGATTCGCCTTGAGCACGGTGTCGAGGTGCTGAAGCGCCTCGTCGCCCCGGCCCATCTGCTCGAGGTTGAGGCCGATCTGAATGTCGGCGTTGAGCTTGAGCGGCGAGGAAGCCGGGATCTGCGCGTAGGCCTCGTTCGAGCGCTCGGTCTGCTTCATACGGTCGAGCGTGTCGGCGAGCGTCAGCCGGGCCACGGCGTGCTCGGGGGCGAGGTAGAGGGCAAGCCGTAGGTAGACCACTGCCGGAAGCTCGTCGCCCTGGGTCGAACCGGCCGAGCCGAGGCCGTAGAGCACTTCGGCCGCGCCCTCCTGGGCCGACGCGATCAGGGGCGTGAGCGGCTTGCCGGCCTTGAGCTTGTCGAGGGCGTCCACCACGAGGGGGTGACGCGGCATCACCTTCTCGAACTCGCTGTAGGCGTCGATGGCGAGATCGGTTCGGCCGATCCCGGCCTCGAAGCGGGCATAGCCGTCGACGATGCGCAGGGTGTTGTGGTCGGCGTCGTAGGCCGCCTTCAGCTTCCGCTCGGCCTCGGCCCGGTCGCCGATCACCGAGGCGATCAGCCCGGCATGGTAGTCGCGGAAGACGTTGAAGTAGCGCTCGCCGCGCAGGCGATTCAGCGTCTCGTAGGCGCGCTTGCCGTCGCCCGCGCCGGCATAGGCCCAGGCGGTGAGCAGCGTCCCGGTGAGGTCGGCGGCCGCACCCCGGCCGCTGCGGCCGAAGCTCTGGCGGGCGGGGCCGTACTGGCCAGCCTTGAGCTGGCGCACGCCCAGCGCGAGCTGGGCAAGGCCGTTCGAGCTTTCGCGGGTGGCGAGCCGCTCGGCGGCGCGGAAGGCGTCGGTCATGGCGCCGTCGGCGAGCAGCGACACGAAGGCGCGCTCCAGAAGCTCGGCGTTGCGCGGGTCGCCCTTCACCGCCTCGCGGTAGAAGCTCGCGGCCGCCGCCGTGTCCTTCGAGGCGCCGGCGATGTAGGCCGAGAGGAAGTTGCCTTCCAGCGATTCCGCCGGCTCGTATTCGGAGAGCGGCGAGGATTCCCGCGGCTGCATGGCCGCGGCCGGCAGGGTGCCGAGACCGGTCGAAGCGAGCAGCAGGGCGAGCGCGGTGGCGCTCCGGCGGGCGGCGTATCCGAACATGGGCACCAGTCACGGCTCCTTCGCGGGATCGGCGGACGGAGTTTCCTCCGGCCGGCTCCGGTTTGGCGGGGGACACTGAACGCTTACCGCCATGACCGCAAGGCGAAAGGATGGCGCGGGGGAGGGGCCGTTGAGACCCCGGTTCAGGGGCCGTCGCCGATCTCCGCGCGGGCATCCTCCACGAGTTGGGCCAGCCCGGCATCGACCTCCGCCCCGAGCAGGGCGCGCTCGGCCGCAGTCAGATCCTTGGCCCAGGCGCCGCTGCCGAAGCCCTCCTCGCAGCGGGCCCGCTCGGCTTCGATATAGGCGCGCGTCTCTTCGGGGCGGTCCCGCATCGCCTGCACGAAGCCGAACCACGCCGCACGCTCGACCACGGCGAGGCGGGCGCGCAGTCGCACTTCCACGGCGCGGAGGGGATCGACGGTCTCATCTTCTGCCACGGCCGGCTCCTCCCGTTCCTGTCCGATCGCTCCCCGCTTACGGTTCCTCGCCTACCGTTCCTTGCGCTGCTCGCAGCGGGTCTTCACGTAGGTGTTGGCAGCGCCGCCATGGCCGGCGCTGGCGGCCAGGACCGGCCCTTGGATCAGGCATTCCTGCAGCGTGTGAGCCGGCCCGATGATCACGTCGAGGGCGGTCTCGCGGGAGCAATCGGGCATCTGAACGCTGGACGCGCAGACGAGCGCGACGACGAGGATCGAATTCATGGGGCCGGCCTCCCTGCCGTGGATGCTTTTCTTGACGGTCGGAGCCTGTCGAAGCTCCGGCGGCCGGTGACGTTTGACGGGCGAGCGTAATCCGCGCGCTGCGCCGGTTGGAACCGAAAAACATCCTGAAAGGCTGCCCTGAGCCGATGCGTCACAGCAGCCCGGTCTGCCGTGCCGTCGAGCGGGATCTCCTCGAGCCTGATCCCGATCTCGCCGGCCGCTACCTCGGGGTCTCCCCGCCTGTCTCGATAGGTTCCAGGCCACAGGCCGAGGCCAACGGCGGCGAGCAGGCGCCTACCAAGGGATTGATTTGCCTCGCGATTTTCCAGGCGCGAAGCGGCTGCCCCAAAAAAGTCGCAAGAGGGTCCTGTCTTCACGCGGATCGGACAAGGTCGTGACCGGCGTCGTAACAGGGAGGCGGCAATGTCTTTCGAAATCGTTCTGACGCAATCCGCGCAGGAAATCGCCGAGAGAAGCGGAGTTCTTCCGGTTCTCGAAGAGCGCGCGCGCGATGAAATCGCGGAACTACCCGGTGAAGGTCTCGAGGAACTCGAGCGCCGTCTGTTCCACGCCTTCGCGCTCGACGACGGCACCGAGGTGATCTGCTCTCTCACCGCCGGCGGTGCCGTGCGGGTCGATGCCTGCGAGGCGGAAGCGGCCGCCTGATCCTTCTCGCGGAACCGTGAACGGCAGGACCGGATTGCTCCTCCCGCTTGGAGTGCCTCACGAAGCACCGGGCCATCGGTCATCGCCTCCCGCGGGCGGCGACGGTGGCGCGGTCTCTTCAGCGGCATATCCCCATATCGGTCGAGGAGGACACATGGCCCACGACACCGTCGGCGTCGAAGCCGATTTCACGAGCCTTGAGGCGGCCCGCGCTGCCAAGGACCGTCTGGTACGGGCGGGCTTTGCCCGCAACAGCATCGATATCGACCGTGAGGGCGACACCTTCATCGTCCATCTGCCGACCCAGGAAGCGAACCGGCAGCGGGCCGCCCGCATCCTCAGGGGCCGCGCCATGATCGAGAGTGCCAAGAGCACCGGCTGGGCCGCCGCCGACACCGTCGGCAGCAACCGCCTGCTCACCCTCGGCCTCGCCGCGCTGGCTGGTTTCGCCCTCTACGGCCTGACCAGCCGGCGCTGACGCGCCGACGCTTCCCGCGGAACCGCGTGCCGGTTCGGCGGGGAGCCTACGGCGTTTCGAAGAAGCGGTTGCCCGGCCGCGCGAGACCGAGATGCTCGCGCAGGGTCGTGCCCTCGTACTCGGTGCGGAACAGGCCGCGACGCTGCAATTCCGGCACCACGCCCGCACACACATCGTCGAGCCCTTCCGGCACGAAGGGGAACATCACGTTGAAGCCGTCGCAGGCTTGCCCCTCGAGCCACTCGCCCATCCGGTCGGCGATCTGCTCCGGCGTGCCGACGAAGGTGAGCCCGCCATAGCCGCCGACGCGGCGGGCAAGCTCGCGCACGCTCGCCCCGGTGCGGCGGGCATAGTCGACGATCTGCGCCTGCCCGCTCTTGCTGGCATTCGTCTCCGGGATCTCGGGCAGCGGCGCGTCGAGATCGAAGACGCTGGCATCGGTGCCGAGGCGGACCGAGAGGTTGGCGAGTCCACTCTCGACCGGCACCAGCGCATCGAGCCGTGCCTTCTTCGCCTTCGCCTCCTCCTCCGTGCCGCCGACCACGACGAAGGCGCCGGGCAGGATCTTCAGGGCCTCGCGAGACCGGCCGGCCGCTGCCATCCGGCCTTTCACGTCGGCGTAGAACGTTTGCCCCGCTTCGAGCGACGAGGCCGACGCAAACACCATCTCGGCGGTCTCCGCCGCGATCTGGCGCCCGGCCTCGGAGGCGCCGGCCTGCACGATCACCGGCCAGCCCTGCAACGGGCGTGCAACGTTGAGCGGCCCCTTCACCTTCAGGAATTCGCCCCGGTGGTTCAGGGTGTGGAGCTTGTCGGGATTAAAGTACAACCCCTGCTCGACGTCGCGGACGAAGGCGTCGTCGGCCCAGGAATCCCACAGCCCGGTGACGACCTCGAAGAATTCGCGGGCGCGGGCGTAGCGGGTGGCGTGATCGAGATGCGCGTCGCGGCCGAAGTTCAGAGCCTCGTCCGGGTTGCCGGAGGTGACGAGATTCCAGCCGGCTCGGCCCCGCGAGATGTGGTCGAGCGAGGCGAACTTGCGGGCCACATGGTAGGGCTCGTTGTAGGTGGTCGAGGCGGTGGCGATCAGCCCGATCCGCTCCGTCACCATGGCGAGTGCGGGCAGCAGCGTCAGCGGGTCGAACGAGGTGACGGTGGCCGAGCGCTTCAGCGCCTCCATCGGCATGTTCATCACCGCCAGATGGTCGGCCATGAAGAAGGCGTCGAACTTGGCCGCTTCCAGGGTGCGGGCGAAGCGCACGAGATGGTCGAGGTTGAAGTTCGCGTCCGGAAATCCGCCGGGATAGCGCCACCACGCGGTATGGATGCCGATCGGGCGCATGAACGCGCCGAGATGGAGCTGTTTACGCGGTTCGCTCAACGCAATTCTCCGGCCGCATCAACCCATCGATGCCACCGATCGGGTGCACGGAGCACCAAGAGCATCAACGGTACGAAGGATCCCGGTATCTCACTAGGATTGCACGCGCCACGTCCTTAGGCTTCGAACCGAGCGAAGCTGAGAGAGACACAGGCATGGCCGGAGCGAGCGTGACGCAGGACGTACCCTATCGCGCCCTGAACGGCTGGCTGGCGCTCTCCATCGCCATTCCCTGCCTCGCGCTGGCCGCGCTGACCTTCATCGGCGGCGGTGTGCTGGTCTTCGGCCGTGTCAGCATCGGCCCGTCCTTCCTGCTCGTCTCCGCAGTGGCGCTGATTGTTGGGATCGTGCTGCTCGCCGGACTCATCACGCTCAAGCCGCGGCAGGCGGCGGTGCTGACCCTGTTCGGGCGCTATCACGGCACCATCGCCCGCGACGGCTTCTGGTGGCGCAATCCGCTGACGGCGGTCGCCAAGGTCTCGCTCGCCACCGAGGCGCAGGAGACCAAGATCATCACGGTCAACGACCTGATGGGCAATCCGATCACCATCGCGGCGGCGGCGATCTGGCGGGTGCAGGACGCGGCGCGCGCGACCTTCGACGTCGGCAGCTACCACGAATTCGTCTCGCTCCAGGCGGAGGCGGCCCTGCGCAACATCGCCTCGACCCGCCCCTACGACCATGACGAGGCGGAGAATGTCGGCGAGGAGGCGGGCGACGCCAAGCGCCGTCTCGCCGAGAAGGCCACCCGCATCGCCTCGCTGCGGGCCGACCGCGACGCGATCCACGCCGACCTGATCGCGGAACTGGGCCAGCGCGTCGCGCTCGCGGGCGTCGTCGTCGAGGACGTGCGGATCACGCATCTGGCCTACGCGCCGGAGATCGCGGGCGCGATGCTCAAGCGCCAGCAGGCCGGCGCGATCATCGCCGCCCGCCGCCAGATCGTGGAGGGCGCGGTCGCCATCGTGCGCGACACGATCCGCCGCCTGGAGCAGCCGGAGGACGGCCATGCCGGCATCGTCTTCGACGATCAGGGCCGCGCCAGCATGGCGCAGAACATGCTCATCATGATCGTGGGAGACCGCGAGGCGACGCCGGTGGTGAGCGTGGGGAAGGGGTGAGGCGCGCCTTGACGGGGCAGGAGGTTTCGCTTCGCGGCGACCCGTGATCCGAGCCCCGGATGTTTCAACGCATCGTCCCTGTACGCATGGGCTCGGACGCGCCGGGCTGATCAGACGGGCGTTTCGCGCCGGGTCGGCACCATGCCGATGAGAACCGGAAGGCCCCGCGCAAAGATCACGGCAGGCCCTACTGCCCGCCGTGATACCGAAGCGCCTCAAATATCCAGCTCCGCCCCGTCCGCGAACGCCGCCCGCTCCGTAATGAACGCGAAGCGCGCCTCGGGCTTGTTGCCCATCAGGCGTTCCACCGTGTCGCCGGTGGATTCCCGCGCCTCGTCGAGGACCGCGACGCGCAGCAGTGTGCGCTTGCGCGGGTCCATCGTCGTCTCCTTGAGCTGCGCCGGCATCATCTCGCCGAGGCCCTTGAAGCGGCCGATCTCGACCTTGCCGTTCTTGAACACGGTCTTGATGATCCGCTCCTTGTCCGCGTCGTCGCGGGCATAGGCCGACTTCGCGCCCTGGCTGATCCGGTAGAGCGGAGGGATCGCCAGGTAGAGATGGCCCTTGTCGATCAGCTTCGGCATCTGCCGGTAGAAGAAGGTGATCAGCAGCGAGGCGATGTGGGCACCGTCCACGTCCGCGTCGGTCATGATGATGACCTTGTCGTAGCGAAGGTCCCCCTCGCGGAAATTGGCGCCGGTGCCGCAGCCGAGGGCCAGCGTCAGGTCCGAGATGAGCTGGTTGGCGCCGAGCTTGTCCCGGCTGGCTGAGGCCACGTTCAGGATCTTGCCCCGCAGCGGCAGCACGGCCTGGGTGGCGCGGTCGCGCGCCTGCTTGGCCGAGCCGCCGGCCGAGTCGCCCTCGACGATGAAGATTTCGGAGCCCGCGGTGCCGGCAGCCGAGCAATCGGCGAGCTTGCCGGGCAGGCGGAGCTTGCGCGTCGCGCTCTTGCGGGCGACCTCCTTCTCCTGGCGGCGGCGCAGGCGCTCCTCGGCCCGGTCGATCACCCAGTCGAGCAGTTTGTTGGCCTGTGCCGGCGAGGCGGCAAGCCAGTGGTCGAAGGCGTCGCGCACCGCCGTCTCGACGATGCGGGAGGCCTCGACGGTCGCGAGCTTGTCCTTGGTCTGGCCCTGGAACTCGGGCTCGCGGATGAAGACCGAGAGCATCGAGGCGCAGGTCGCCATCACGTCGTCGGTGGTCACCGACGTCATGCGCTTGGCCTGGTTCACGCGCTCGGCGTGTTCGCGTAGCGCCCGCAGCAGCGCGACGCGCAGGCCGGATTCATGGGTGCCGCCTTCCGGCGTCGGGATCGTATTGCAGTAGGAATGCGAGACGCCGTCATCCGCCACGGTCCAGGCCACCGCCCATTCGAGCGAGCCGTGCGAGCCGGGCTTGGTCACCTTGCCGGAGAAGATGGAATCGAGAACGAGCTCCTTCCCCTCGATGTCGCGGGCGAGATAGTCCGACAAACCGCCGGGAAAGCGGTGCACGGCCTCGGCCGGCACGTCGTCGAGCCCTTCGAGCAGGGCCGGAGCACAGCGCCAGCGGATCTCGACGCCGCCGAACAGATAGGCCTTGGAACGGGCCATCTTGAACAGGCGGCGCGGGTCGAACTTCAGCGAGCCGAAGATCTGCGCGTCGGGGTGGAAGCGCACCCGTGTGCCGCGCCGGTTCTGCACCCGGCCGACCGTTTCCAGCCCGCCCTGCGCGTGGCCGCGGGAAAAGGTCTGACGGTAGAGGGTCTGGTTGCGGGCGACCTCGACCTCCAGCACGTCCGAGAGCGCGTTGACGACCGAGATGCCGACGCCGTGCAAGCCGCCGGACGTCTCGTAGACCTTCGAGTCGAATTTTCCGCCCGCGTGCAGCGTGGTCATGATGACTTCGAGCGCGGATTTTCCCGGAAATTTCGGATGGGGATCGACGGGAATGCCGCGGCCGTTATCGGTGACGACAAGGGCGCCACTCTCCTCCAGCTCCACCTCGATGAAGCTTGCATGGCCCGCGACCGCCTCGTCCATGGAGTTGTCGATCACCTCGGCGAAGAGGTGGTGCAGCGCCCGCTCGTCGGTGCCGCCGATATACATGCCCGGCCGGCGCCGCACCGGCTCCAGCCCCTCCAGCACCTCGATCGCCGAGGCGTCGTAACCGGCCTCCACCGTTTCCGGCACGGGGGCCGGCTGCGGTGCCACGGGGGTGAGGCGACGGCGGCGCTCGGCCTCCGCGGCGGGCGGCTTGCTCCCCGGCCCGAACAGGTCGCGCGCCGGATCGCTCACGCGACGGCTCCTCGAAACGGGTCGGAGACGGGCTGCATGGCTCTTCATAACCTCGTTGTATAGGAACAAACAGGAAACAAAAAGCCTCCCGTCCGCTTCCGCCGGTCGCAGTATCACAGGGACCGGCCGTGTTCGAAGTCCGACCGTCGCGATCCGGTCCGCACGCTGTCATCTCAGTGATGCGGGTGGATGGTTAAGACGGTCTCACGAAGCCTGCGGCGGGCAGCGAACCTGCAGCAAGACGTTGAGGAGCGCGGCCCAGGATGCCTGCGGGAACAGAGAATGGTTTCCGGACGTTAACTCAGCAAGGTCAGCTTGACCGTAAGGGAGCCACGCCGATGACCCCCGCCACCGCCCAAGCGCGTCACCTCTCCCTCATGCGCCTGGAACAGGCGGCAGGCCAAGCGTTCGGCTATTCCGATGAGTCCGAGCCGGCGACTGCCCGCTTGACGCTTCTGCTCTCATCGTCGGGCTTTGCCATCGCCACGGTTGCGACGGCTCTGGCGGCCACCATCACCTATCTCGTCTGATCGGCTTCTCCCGCGAAGCCGCGATCACGCCGCCGCGGGCATTGCGCAGAGACGGATGTCGCGCGCCAGCGCGTCGACCCGCGCCGGGTCCGAATCCCAGGCGAACATGAAGCGGGATGCCCCGCCGATGAAACCGTAGAACTGCCAGCCGCGGGCGCGCAGCCCCTCCTGCACTGCTGCGGGTAGGTTCAGGAATACGCCGTTGGCCTCCACCGGCGCCGCGAGCGTGATGCCCGGCACATCGGCAATCCCGCGCACGAGGCGCCGGGCGCAGTCGTTGGCGTGGCGGGCATTGTCTAGCCACGCGCCGCTCTCCAGCATGCCGACCCAGGGCGCCGAGAGGTAGCGCATCTTGGAGGCGAGCTGGCCCGCCTGCTTGCAGCGATAATCGAAATCCTCCGCGAACCCGCGATCGAAGAAGATCACGGCCTCGCCCACCGCCATGCCGTTCTTGGTCCCGCCGAAGCAGAGCACGTCGACGCCGGCCTTCCAGGTCAGCGCGGCCGGGCTCGCATCGAGCGAGGCGCAGGCATTGGCGAAGCGGGCACCGTCCATGTGAAGGCGCAGGCCCGCGGCGCGGCAGACCTCGGCGACCGCGGCGATCTCGTCCGCGGTGTAGACCCGCCCGGTCTCGGTCGCCTGGGTCAGCGTCACCGCCCTCGGCTTCGGGAAATGGATGTCGCTGCGCTTGCCCGCGATCGTCCGCACGAGATCGGGCGTCAGCTTGCCGTCCTCGGTCGCGGCGGTCAGCAGCTTCGAGCCGTTGGAGAAGAATTCCGGCGCGCCGCACTCGTCGGTCTCGATATGGGCCGAGTCGGCGCAGATCACGCTGTGATAGGATTGGCAGAGCGAGGCCAGGGCGAGCGAGTTCGCCGCCGTGCCGTTGAAGACGAAGAAGACCTCGCAATCGGTCTCGAACAACTGGCGAAACCCGTCGGCGGCTGCCTGCGTCCAGGAATCGGCGCCGTAAGCCGGCGCGTGGCCGGCATTGGCCGCATGCATCGCGTCCCATGCCTCGGGACAGATCCCGGCATAGTTGTCGCTGGCGAATTGCTGCTCGGCCACGGCGGGCTCCGGCTCTGTTGCGTGAAAAGCGAAAGGCCGGACAGTGAACGCACCGCCCGGCCTCACGATAGGATTGTGTGCTCGCCGATCGATGTTGGCACCCCGTCCCGCCGATCCAGCGAACGGGATGCCCCGGTGCGTCAGGCCGCGGCCAGCGCCATCGACATCGATTCCTTCTTCATCAGCTCGCGATAGAAGCCGTCGAGGTGGGTGAGCTTCTCCGGCGAGCCGTCCTGGATGATCTTGCCGCCTTCCAGCACGACGATCCGGTCAAAATCCTTCAGCGTCGACAGGCGGTGGGCGATGGCGATGACGGTGCGACCCTTCATCAAATTAGCGAGCGCGGCGCGGATCGCCTCCTCGGACTCGGCGTCGAGCGCCGAGGTGGCCTCGTCGAGGAGTAGGATCGGCGAATCCTTCAGGATCGCGCGGGCAATCGCGATGCGCTGGCGCTGGCCGCCCGAAAGCTTCACGCCGCGATCGCCGACGATCGTGTCGAAGCCTTCCGGCAGGGCCTGGATGAAGTCGGTGCAGTGGGCGGCCTCGGCCGCCTGCCACACCTCCTCGTCGGTGGCATCCGGCCGGCCGTAGCGGATGTTCTCACGCAAGGAGCGGTGGAACATCGACACGTCCTGCGGCACCACCGTGATCGCCTCGCGCAGGCTCTCCTGCGTGACGCGGTTGATGTCCTGCCCGTTGATGAGGATGCGCCCGCCCTGCACCTCGTAGAAGCGCTGGATCAGCGAGAACAGGGTCGACTTGCCGCCGCCCGACTTGCCGACGAGCCCGACGGTCTGACCCGGCGGGATCAGCAGGTCGAAATCGGAGAACACGGTGCGCCCGTCGGGGTAGCTGAAGGCGACGTGGTCGAAATGCATCTCCGCGCCGGTCTGGCCGACAAGGGTCTCGGCCTCCGGGTGATCGACCAGCTCGTGCGGCTGCAGCAGGGTGTGCAACGCCTCGGAGAGGCGGGCGGTGTGCTGGGTCGCGTCCACGAGCGCCACGGCGAGGTCGCGAGTCGCGGCGAGGATGCGGATGCCCAGCGTGCAGACCAGAACCACCTGACCGGTCGTAGCCTGCCCCGCCTCCCACATCTTGATCGACCAGTAGAGCAGGCCGAGGATCGAGAGCACGGTGAGGATGGCGTGGGTGATGCGCAGCTTCTCGAGGTAGAGCAGCGAGGAGCGGCGCGCCCGCATCTCGGTGCCGATGGTGCCGTCGAAGCGCACGAATTCGCGGTTGAAGGCGGAGAAGGCGCGCACCAGCGGCATGTTGCCGACGAGATCGACCATCTCGCCGTCGACGCTGGCGGCTTTCGCCGCGAAATCGTGGTGCAGCGGCTTGCCGGCCGAGGCCATCTTGAACATCAGGAGCACGACCGCGGCGAAGATGCCGGCGAGCACGAGCGCCATCGTCATGTTCACGGTGCCGATGTAGATGATCGAGAGCACGGCCGCCACGCAGGGCGGCATCACGTTGAACGTGAACATGTTCTCGACGGTGAAGATCGCGTTCGAGGTCGCGGTGATGCGCGAGGCCAGCGTGCCCGGCTGCCGGTCTGCGAAGAACGAGGGCGCGTGGCCCGTCATGTGGCGGAAGAGGTCGCGGCGGATGTCGCCGGTGACGCCGACGAAAGTGAAGGCGCCGACCAGCGCCGCCACGCGCCAGAGCATGTTGTCGGCGGCGATGAAGGCGATCAGCAGCGCGAGCGCCGACCAGACCTGACCGGCACTCGGCCCCTTGCCGAGGGCATCGACCACGCCCTTGAGCGCGTAATCGGTCGAGACCGAGAAGGTCACGGCGCCGAGCACGGAGAACAGAATCACGAGGTGCGGTATGATCCGGCGCTTGAGATAGCGCCCGACAAAGGCCCCCGGTCTGTTGGCGTATTGGCAGAGATCTTCCATCGCGATCGTCAGTCCCGATTCGATCAGACCCGCTGGGCGCCGAGTGTGGCTGGAGGGCGCACGCACCGCCCTTTAACCGCAACGCGAAGCGTCGCCTTATGTTTCAAGCGCGCGCAGCTTTCCGCCTGATAGCGGAACGAAGCTGAACCGAACTTGAGCAGTTGTGCGGCGCGCAAACGATTCCAACCGCGTCGGCCGCCGCAGGTCAAGACGGCTCGCCCGCCTCGTCCCCGTCCCGGCGCCGCGTCTCGGGCATGATCAACAGCACGAGCACCAATCCGACGGCGCCGACGACGGCGAGACCCATGAAGGCCGTCTGGCTGCCGAGTTCGTCGGCCATGAAGCCAGCGAGCGCTGTGGAGAGCGCCGCGCCGATGCCCATGCCGGTGCCGACCGCGCCGAGTGCGGTGTTGAAGCGACCGGTGCCGCGGGTGACGTCGGAGACGATCAGCGGAACCATGACGCCGAGAACGGAGGCCGAAATGCCATCGAAGACCTGGATGGCGACCATCCAGTAGGGATCGCTGACGAAGGCGAAGAGCAGGCCGCGCACGGGCAAGGCCGCGAAGCCGATCACGAGGAGCGGCTTGCGCCCCCAGCTCTGGGCGAGGCGGCCGACGAAGGGAGCGGTGAGGGCGAGCACCGCCTGCGGGACCATGATGCAGGCGGCGACCAAGGCCGTGGCGGTCTCGCTGGCGCGCAGTGTCATGACGCTGCCGACGAGGGGGAGCATCGCCGCGTTGGCGAGGAAGAACAGCACCATGCAGGCGGCAAAGCACAGGAGCGCCCGGTTCTTCAGGAGCACCGCGATCCCGCCGGCCTCGCGCACTTCCGGTTCGCGCAAGGCCGTCCGCGGCTTGTCCGCCTCCGTGGCGCGGGCGGACGGGATGAACGAGAGCGAGACCAGCGCCGGAATCACAAGCAGGCCGGCGAGATAGAACACCGCGTTGTTCGAGAGGTAATAGCCGATCGCGCCCATTCCGGCGGCGCCGAGCGCATTGCCGATGGCCGAGAAGCTCGCATTGCGCCCCAGGCGCTCTCCCGCCCTTGCATGGCCGACGAGGCCGATGGAGATGGCGGCGATCGCCGGCGTCAGCACGCAGCTCGCCGCCGAGTGGATCGCCATGGCGAGCATCACGACGAGATAGGTGGGTAGCGCGGCAAGCATCACCGCGCTCGCCCCGACCCAGAAGGCCGAGAAGCCGGCAGCGAACCGCTTCGAGCGGGAGGCATCGACAAAGGCGCCGCCGGGCATCTGCCCGAGTAGGCTCACGAGGCTGCCGACGGTGAGCGCGAGCCCGATATCCGACTGCGTCCACTTCTGCTGGGTGAAGTAGACGGCGAGGAACGGCCCGAACCCGGTCTGCAGGTTGGCGATGAAGAACGTGAACGCGTCGAGGCCGTAGGTGGCGCGGCGCGACGGCTCGGCGGGGGCAGACGCCGGCTCGCTCGCGCGGCCCGCGCGGCGGCCCGGGCGGGAACCGCCCCGCTCACGCAGGTCGCTGCGATGCGTGTCGCGCTCGCGCGCCGGATACGCGCGCCGTTCCGTCACCGGGAATGCCGTCATCGATCCGGCGTCTTCTCCTGCGGCCGGTCAGAGGCCTTGTCCGACGGCACCACGGGCTTCTCGGCAGCGGCCTTCTCGGCAGCAGCGGCGTCGCCTTCCGGCGGGATAGCGGCACCGGGGATCGCCGCGCCCGGACTGGTGGCGCCGAGTACGACGATGGGCTCGCCGGCCTTGTATTCGGGCGAGACCCGGACCTGATTGCGGTTGAGCTGGAGCGTGAGGCGGCCGACCTTGCCCTCGGTGGTGAACTTCAGGACCCGCCAATCCACCGCGATCTTGCGCGAACCGACGCCGAGGAAGCCGCCGAAATCGATCACCGCGGCGCGGGGGCGGCCGTCGCGGTCGATAATGATGTCGATGATCCGGCCGAGGTCATCGCCGTTCATGGCACGCACACTCTTGCCGAGCAGGCTCTCGTAATCCTGGGTGTCGAGCACCACCGCCGGGGTGCCGCCGCCCTGCGACGGCGCGGCGCCACCGTTGGCGGGCGGGGCCGGTGGCACGACGGGCGCCGCCGCGGGAGGCGGGGCGGATGCGGCGGGCGGCGACGCCTCGCCCGGGGCGCCCGTCGAGCCGTCCGCGGCCATGGCCGCCGTGGCGAGGAGGACGATCGCCGGTGTCGCGATCGGCCGGATCAGTCTGCGCACTCCTATACCCCTCGACAGTCTGGAAGAATCCGCATGGCGGCTGCAACGAGCCGGCCGCTCACCGGACGGTATGGGGCGGGCGGACGCATCGTCCATGCCCGCCAACCACGGCGAAGTTGTGGATGACCCGGCCGAGCGGGCCGGCCGCTTCGACCGTATCGCGCTCGAGACCCCTCTGCGAACGGCCGGATTTGCACAAGCGCGATGCCAGTCCACCGTAACCGGTCAGGCATCCGCAACCCCCGTCTGGTTTTCGCCCGAACCCTGCCTTAGACGGATGCAGGAAATCTCAAGGTTGCCGGCCCCTGGCCACGGTCTCGGTTGGGCTTCGTCCGAGTCAGAGCCCACCGAGTCTGCGGTCCGGGGCGGCCGATACGAGGACGAGACAACCATGTTACACCCGTCGAGACTGTGCGCCGCGGCGCTTCTTGCGGCGAGCCTCGGCGGCTGCCAGGCCCTGGGCGGCGGTGGCGGCGTCATGCCGGAAACCGATCTCGGCCCCCCGCCCTCCGCTCGCGGCACGCTGCCCGGCCGCCCCCTGCGCAGCGCCCAGGTCGACGACGAGGGCCGCCCCCTCGCCGCAGCGCCGACTCGCCCCCTGGAGCTGCCGAAGACCATTCGCGGTCAGACCCGCACCGCCGAGGAAGGCCCGCGCCGGATCCGCCGCGAGGAGATCGACGGCGAGCCGACGACGCGGACCAGTTCCGGCGGCCTCGCCCCACAGATGGGCTCGAGCGGAAGCGTGGGCCTCGGCGGCAAGTTCTGAGACCCTGCCCGACCTGATCGCATCAGGGCGGCGCCGCAAATCCGGCTCGGCTCCGACGGCTCAGGCCGTCGGCGCCTTCCGGCCGCCCCAGTGGTCGTCGAGGCGCCCGCCGAAGCGCGGATCGGAGAACGGGTCCTCGCCGGGGCCCTGCGTCGGTGCGCCTTCGAGATCGGCGGGGTCGATATCGACCACGTATCCACCGAGTTCGACCGAGTAGGTCAGCGCGTTCCACGGCAGCGGATGGTAGGCCTCGCCGAAGCCGAGAAATCCGCCGAAGGACAGCACGGCGTAGGCGACCTGTCCCGAGACCTTGTCGACCATGAAATTGTGAACACTGCCGAGGTGGCGGCCGGTCCCGTCGTAGACCGGCGTGCCCTCGACCTTGTCCGAGGCGATCAGACGGGGCGTCTCGTCGGTCGCCACGCCCTCACCGGAGGTCGGGTCCAGTTCGAGCGTCCCCGGCTTTCGATAGGCCCGCTCTTCGGGCAGATCCGTCGGCATCCAAGTCTCCGAATTGTCCAGACCGTCCCCGACCGGCCTCTGACGGGGCCGTGAGCCGGGGTGTTGCTTGAATGCGGCGCGGCGGGCGCGGTTCCCCCTCCATTCGGGCGGAGGCGGCGCGGGCCCGGCTTTCGCCCGCCGGATCGGGCCGGTCGGTGTGAACGACGGTGCAAAAAATCCCTCGGGCAGCGGATTGCGTTGCGAAAAGGTCCGCTGATCTGTGGATGGACGGCACAGCGGTGCCGTTCTCCACTTGGAACGGGCGCGGCACCGCTTAGTTGTTGCTCCTCAGTGCCCCCATGCCTCTCGGGGACCCCCTTGGGCTCGTGGCACGAATCTGCCGGTCCGCAGGACGGAGGGAAACCATGGCTACCAAGACGACGGAGAAGAAGGCGGCTGCGCCCAAGAGTGCCCCGAAAAAGGAGACTGCTACCAAGGCTGCCTCCGGCACCAAGCCCAACGCACTTCAGCAGCCCCTGAAGCCGTCTCCCGAACTCGCCGCCATCGTCGGCGACAAGCCCCTGCCGCGCGGCGAGGTCGTCAGCAAGGTGTGGGAGCACATCAAGAAGCACAACCTCCAGAACCCGGAGAACAAGCGCGAGATCGTCGCCGACGACAAGCTCAAGAAGATCTTCGGCAAGGACAAGTGCTCGATGTTCGAGATGAACAAGCATCTCGCCGCGCACCTGAAGTCCTGATCGAACAGAGCCGTTCGCGGACCGTCCCTCGGAGTACGGAACCGGTCAGGCCGGTCCGTACGTCCGGCGGGTTCGGGTGCGGCGGATCTCAGGCGATGCCGCGCAGCACGCCGCCATCGACTCGAAGTGCCGCCCCCGTGGTGGCGCTCGCGGCGGGTGTGCAGAGATAGGCCACCATATTGGCCACTTCCTCCGGCCGCGCGAGGCGCTTCAGGAGCGACGTCGGTCGGTTCTCGGCGATGAAGGCGCGGCCCTTGGCCTCCAGGTCGCCTTCGCCCGCGCCCATCGATTCCAGGAAATCGACTACGCCCTCGGTCATGGTCGGGCCGGGCAGGACGCTATTGACGGTGACGCCGCTGCCGCCGACGGTCTCGGCCAGACCGCGGGAGACCGCGAGCTGGGCCGTCTTCGTCATGCCGTAATGGACCATCTCCGGCGGGATGTTGACGCCCGACTCGCTGGCAATGAAGACGATCCGGCTCCAGCCGCGCTCGACCATGCCGGGTCCGTAGGCGCGCGCGAGGCGGATGCCGCTCATCACGTTGACCTCGAAGAAGCGGCGCCACTCGGCGTCGGCAATCTCGAAGAACGGCTTCGGCTCGAAGATGCCGGCATTGTTGACGAGGATATCGACCCGCGGCAGGGCGGCGACGAGTTCGGCCGCGCCCTCCTCGGTGCCGACATCGCCGATGCCGGCGATGAACTCACCGCCGGGCACCTCACCGCGCAGGCGCACGATCGCCGCGTCCACCCGCTCGGCGGTGCGGCCGTTGACGGCGACATAGGCGCCGAGCCGGCCGAGTTCGCGCGCGACGGCGTAGCCGATGCCGCCGGTCGAACCGGTGACGAGGGCGCTGCGCCCCTTCAGGTCGATGTCCATCAGCCGCCTCCGCTCGCCGCGATCATCGTTGTCGACGCGACAACGCATGAGCGGGAGGTTGGTGCTGATCAGCGGTCGCGGGTCACGGTCCCGTCCGTCGTAGGCCGCTCGCGACGGCGCCGGTGAGCGCCAGGGCGACAGCGCACCAGAGGGTGACGGCGAAGGCGCCCACCGGCCCGCCAGGGATCACGCTGAACAGCACGGCGACCAACGCCGCTCCGACCGATTGGCCCACAAGCCGGGCGCTCGCCTGCATGCCGCTGGCGCCGCCGCTGCGCTCCCGCGGGGCGCTGGTGATGATGACCTTGTTGTTGGGCGACTGAAACAGCCCGAAGCCGATGCCGGAGAGGGTCAGACGCCAGACCACGTCGAGCGTC
This sequence comes from Methylorubrum sp. B1-46, assembly GCF_021117295.1. Lineage (NCBI taxonomy): Bacteria > Pseudomonadati > Pseudomonadota > Alphaproteobacteria > Hyphomicrobiales > Methylobacteriaceae > Methylorubrum > Methylorubrum sp. B1-46. Next base: position 3,354,428 of record NZ_CP088247.1, read on the forward strand.
GAGGGCGTCTCCGGCAGGAGCGCGAGAGAGGCCATGCCGGCCGCCAGCAGGACGAGGCCGAGACTGCCGAGCAGGCCCGGCGGGAAGCGGTCGGCGAGCCGGCCGGCGAAGGGTGACATCGCCGCGATGGCGAGCGGCCAGGGAGTCATCAGGAAGCCGGTGCGGGTCTCCGAGAAGCCCAGCCCGTCGTGGAAGTAGAAGGGTAGGGCGACGTAGGCGATCATCTGCGCCGCAAACGAGCAGACCGAGGCCACCATCGACAGGGCGAAGGCCGGGATCCGCAGCAGGTCGAGGGGAAGCAGCGGCGCCGCCAGCCGGATTTGGCTGCGCACGAAGACGACGCCGACCGCGAGCGACGCCCCCATCGCCGCCACGGCGAGCCCGCGCGTGCCCGGATCGGCGAGGCCGTCGAGGCCGACGATCAGCAGGCCGATGGTGAGGGCGTTGAGGCCCGCGCTCCTGAGATCGAAGCGGCGGGCGGAGCGGGGCGTGTGCGGCAGGGTGCGGACCCCGACGGCGAGCGCGACGAGCCCGACCGGCAGGTTGACGAGGAACAGCCAGGGCCAGGTCGCCACCGAGAGAATCGCGGCGGCGACCGTCGGCCCGGCGGCGGCGGCCACCGCGACGATGAGCGCCACGTTGCCGACCCCGCGCCCGATCAGCCGATGCGGGTAGATGAAGCGCACGAGCGCGATGTTGACGCTCATGATCCCGGCCGCGCCGAGCCCCTGCGCCACCCGCGCGGCGGTGAGGCTCGCGAGGCCGGGCGCGAAGGCGCAGGCGAGCGAGGCGGCGGTGAAGACGGCCAGACCGCTCAGATAGACCCGGCGATAGCCCCAGATCTCGCCGAGCGTCGCCAGGGGCAGGAGGGCGGCGGTGACGGCGATCTGGTAGGCGCTGACGATGAAGATCGCGTCGGAGGCCAGCACGTCGAGGTCGCGGGCGATCACCGGCAGGGCGACGTTGACGATCGCGCCATCGAGCACCGCCATCGCGATGGCGAGCGCCATGGCGGAGAGCGCCAGCATCCGGTCCCGCAGCGGCAGCCCGTCGCCGCCGGCCTCTCCTGACTTCCGTGCCGTCACCGTTCACCATCCGGAGCTTGCAGGCGGCCGATCCGCCCTATCTGTCCCTCACCGGACGATGCGCCGCGCTTCGGAACGTGCGTGCCGCCGGGACAGAGTTCACGCCGAGCGCGCCGTCCTCGGGCGGACCGAGCCCTGGACGCGGCGCTCAGGTTCTGTGTCTCTGTATCGTCTTTTCTCGACAGCCGGCCACCGGAGACGAAGCGTCCATGCGTGCCTATCCGCTCCTTGCCTCCTGCCTCGCGCTCTGCCTCGCTCCCCTGCCGGCCCTGTCACCGGCGGTTGCCTGGGCCCAGGAGCAGACGCCGCTCGGCATCGGCCTCGAAGGCTTCACCTATCCCTTCCCGGTGCGCTTCCTGCCGCTGATGCGCGATGGCGAGGCGCAGCGCCTCGCCTACATGGATGTGCCGGCCGCCGAGAACGCGAATGGCCGCACGGTGCTGCTGCTGCACGGGCGCAACTTTCCTTCGAGCTACTGGGACCCGGTGATCCGCGCCCTCTCGAATGCCGGCTACCGCGTGGTGGTCCCCGATCAGCTCGGCTTCGGCAAATCCTCGAAGCCGGTCGGCGCCTTCACCTTCGACCGGATGGCCGCCGACACGATCGCGCTCGCCGACAGTCTGAAGATTCCGCGCTTCGATGTGGTCGCCCATTCCATGGGCGGCATGCTCGCGGTGCGGCTGGCGCGCAGCTACCCGCAGCGGGTCAACAGCCTGGTGCTGGAAGCCCCGATCGGGCTGGAGGATTACCGCTACGCCGTCCCGCCGGTCTCCGACGAGACGCTCATGGCGCGCGAGGGCGATCTCAGCGCCGACGCCTACCGCAAGCAGTTGATGACGAGCTACGCGCTCTCGATCCCCGCCTCGGCGATCGAGCCCTTCGTGTCGATCCGCGAGCGCGTGAAGGGCTCGGGCGAGTATCCGCGCTGGCTCCGGTCCTTCGTGAACTCCTACCAGATGATCTGGGGCCAGCCGGTCGTCCACGAGATCCCGCTCGTGAAGGCGCCGACCCTGTTCATCATGGGTGCCAACGACCACAACGCCCCCGGCAAGGGCTTCGCCCCGGCGGAGATGCGCTCCGGCATGGGCGACAACACGGGCCACGCCCGTGCCCTCGCCAACCGGATGCCGAACGGCAAGGCGGAGGTGATCAACAATGTCGGCCACCTCGTCCACATGGAGGCGACCGAGATGTTCAACACGCTGACGCTGGAATTCCTCAACACGCACTGAGTCCCCCTTAAGGGGACGGGGCAGCAATCCGGAGTTGACCCATGGACGTCGGTTTCATCGGGCTCGGCCGCATGGGCCGGGCGATGGCGGCGCGGCTCGTCGCTGCGGGGCACCGGGTGCGCGTGTGGAACCGCTCGCCGGAGGCAGCGAAGGCGGTCGAGGGCGCCGAGCCCGTCGCCAGCGCCGCCGAGGCTTTCTCCGGGGACGCGGCCATCACCATGCTCGCCGACGACGCGGCCCTGCGCTCGGTGATCGTCGAGGGCGGGTTGCTCGATTCCGGCGGGCGTCCGGGCGTCCATGTCGGCATGTCCACGATCTCGGTGGCGCTCGCCAAGGAGCTGGCGGCGGTCCACGGTCGCGCGGGCGTGCCTTATGTCTCCGCCCCGGTCTTCGGCCGGCCGGATGCGGCCTCGAACGGTGCGCTCAACATCATCGCCGCCGGCGATGACGCGGCGATCGCACGGGTGCAGCCGCTGTTCGATGCCATGGGCAGCAAGACCTGGCGCTTCGGCGCGGAGCCGGAGCGGGCGAACGCCGTCAAGCTCGCGGGCAATTTCATGCTGGTGTCGGCCATCGAGGCGATGGGGGAGGCGGCCGCCTTCGCGGAAGGGCACGGCATCGCCGGAGCCGACGTGCTGGAGATGCTCACCAGCACCCTGTTCGCCTCACCGGTCTACAAGAATTACGGCGCGATGATCATGGCGGGCCGCTACGAGCCGCCGGGCTTCACCATCCGACTCGGCCTCAAGGATGTCCGCCTCGCGCTGGCCGCGGGTGAGGCGGTCAACGTGCCGATGCCGTTCGCCAGCGTGCTGCGCGACAACCTCCTCGACGCCATCGCCCACGGCGACGGCGACAAGGACTTCGCCGGCCTCGCCACGGTGGCCGCCCGGCGCAGCGGGCGGTAGCCGCGCCCTATTTCTTGGTGCTCACGGCGGTCTGGCCGAACATCACCCGCTTGGCGTCCTCGCTCATCGGCTGGCCGTAATTCGGATTGACCTCGGCCGCGCGCGCATAGGCGGCCTTGGTTGCGGGCCGCTCGGCAATCGCCTCGAACCAGCGCTTCAGGTTGGGATGGTCGTCGAGGCGCTGGCCCTGCTTCTCCCACGGCACGATCCAGGGATAGGCCGCCATGTCGGCGATGGTGTAGTCGGCGCCCGCAACGAAGGCGCTGTCGGCGAGCCGGCGGTCGAGCACGCCGTAGAGCCGGTTCGTCTCCTTCACGTAGCGGTCGATGGCGTAGGGGATCTTCTCCGGCGCGTATTGCGAGAAATGGTGGTTCTGGCCGAGCATCGGCCCGAGCCCGCCCATCTGCCAGAACAGCCATTGCAGGGTCTCGGCCCGCCCGCGCAGGTCGGCGGGAAGGAAGCGCCCGGTCTTCTCCGCGAGGTAGAGCAGGATCGCCCCCGACTCGAACAGCGAGACCGGCTCGCCGCCATCGGCCGGGGCGTGATCGATGATGGCCGGCATGCGGTTGTTCGGCGCGATCTTCAGGAAGGACGGCTCGAACTGCGCACCCTTGCCGAGATCCACCGGATGGATCGTGTAGGGGAGGCCGGCCTCCTCCAGGAACATCGTCACCTTGTGACCGTTCGGGGTCGGCCAGTAGTACAGATCGATCATCGCTGCGCCTTGTCTCCGAGCCCGCGAGGGCGAGGCCTCCGACCTGCGGCGAAGTGGGATCGCTCGGCGATCCGATCAAGCCGCGGCCGGCGCGCGGGCTTTGCACCGATTCCCTGAGCACGTCCTTTACCTTTCCGTGCTGTGCTGCGCGGGACGAAAGGCGACGGTTCATGGTCTCGGCAGTCTCGACGAGTTCGGCGGGCGTGAGCGCCGCCCTGCAGCGCTTCGACGGGGCGGCCGCCCGGGTCGCCTCGCCCCGATCCGCCGCCGAACCCGTCACGGCCGTGACCGAGCTGGCCTCGGCCTCGTTCGGCGTCTCCGTGAACACCGCGGTGCTGAAATCCTCGATCGAGGCCGAGAAACGCGTCCTCGACATCCTCGTGTGACGAGCGGCGCCTTGCCGGCCGAGAGCCGAGGCGGTATCTCCCTGACAGCGTCGGGGTGTAGCGCAGTCTGGTAGCGCATCTGCTTTGGGAGCAGAGGGTCGTAGGTTCGAATCCTATCGCCCCGACCATACCTTCCCCGGAGACGACAGCCGTCCGATGCCGAGCGCCCGCATCTACCGTCCCGCCAAGGATCCCACGCAGTCCGGGCTCGCCCGCACCAAGCAGTGGGTGCTGGAGTTCGACCAGACCGAGCCGCGCGAGACCGATCCGCTGATGGGCTGGACCGGCTCCTCGGACATGCTGCAGCAGGTCCGGCTCGAATTCGACACGTCGGAGGAGGCGGTGGCCTACGCCCAGTCGGCGGGCATCGCCTACCGGGTCGAGGAGACGCCGCCGCCGATCGCGCGCAAGGGCCTGTCCTACTCCGACAATTTCAAGTTCAACCGCACGGCGCCCTGGACGCACTGAGCCAGGTCCTCAGCTCCCCTTGCGCTCTGCCCAGGCGCGGTAGGGGCTCGGCTCGCCGGGCACCGGGTGGTGGCGCACCTGCATCGGCTGCTCTTCGAGTGGCCGGCACAGCTCGGCATAGATCCCGGCACTAATCAGCCCCTCGGCCTCCGCCTCCTCGGCGGTGAAGGCGAAGTACCCCTGCTTGATCCCGGCGAGCCGCATGGCTGCATGGCACATCGGGCAGGGCCGCCCGCTGGCATAGACGATGCAGTCGTCGAGCTTGGGCCGACCGAGCCGCTGGCTCGCCTCCCGCAACGCCACCATCTCGGCGTGATCGCTCGGATCGTTGGTGCGGTGGATGCGGTTGGCCGCCCGCGCCACGACCTCGCCGTCTCGCACGATCACCGCCCCGTAGGGGCTGCCGCCCTCGGCGACGTTGGCCAGCGCCAGTTCGGTCGCCTCGCGCAGATAGTTTTCGTGAACCGGCATTCGCTTTCTCCTCATGCCAAATCCGGTTGATCCCCTCGGGATGGCGGATCTGGACTTCGCTCAAGCGCCGCGCGGGCTGGCTGATCCGCGCCCCGCTCTGATCGAGCGGAGACCCTATCAGAACGCGTAGCGCACGCGGCAATAGGGCATCCGCTCGGCGAGCAGCGTCTTGAACCGGGCAAGCCATTGTCCCTTCCAGCCGGTGCGATAGCGCAGGTTGTCGCCGCCGCCCTCGGAGCGCTTCGTCTCCTGAATGTCCGGCCGCCAGAGCAGATCCTCGGCCTTCGGGTGCCAACCGAGATTGACCGCGTGCAGCCCGGCATTGTGGGTCAGCATGATGATCTCGCAGGCGAGTTGGTCCTTGGCTGCGCCCGAGATCGTCCTGTCGATCGCATCGAACAGCGCCGCCCAATCCGCCTCCCAGCCCTCGTAGAGGATGACGGGCGAGAAATTGACGTGGACCTCGTAGCCGGCCCTCACGAAGTCGTCGATCGCGGCGATCCGCTCGGGGATCGGCGTGGTCCGGACATCGACGATGCGGGCGATCCGGGCGGGCATCAGCGAGAAGCGGATGCGGGTGCGCCCCTGCGGATCATAAGCGAGGAGATCCCGGTTCACCGCCTTGGTCGCGAAGGACCCCTTGGCGTTGGGCAACCCGCGAAACAGCGCGACGAGATCGCGAACGTTGTCGCAGATCATCGCATCGATCGAGAGATCGCCGTTCTCGCCGAGATCGTAGACCCAGGCCTGCCCGTCGATCTGGTCGGGCTCGGGCAGCGGACCCTGCTTGCCCGCATGGCGCGCGATCGCGGCGCAGACCGCCTCGGCATTCACGAACAGCGAGATCGGGTTGGAAAAACCCTTGCGGCGCGGCACGTAACAATAGGCGCAGGCCATCGCGCAGCCGTTCGATGTGGAGGGCGCGATGAAATGAGCGGAGCGACCGTTGGGCCGCATCGCGAGCCCCTTCTTCACGCCGAGCACGAGAGTCGAACGCTTGATCCGCACCCAATCCTCGACCGAACCGGCATTGCCGTGCAGGTCCGGGATGTTCCAGTGCGAGGGGACCTCGATCCGCTCGGCGTTGGGATAGCGGGCCAGGATCTCGCGTCCGCGCGGGTAATCGGCGACCGCGGGCTCGTAGAAGATGCGGTCGATGTCGATGAGGTCGCGCGGGGCCATGGGCCGGATCTAGGGCGCTCGCGGCGATCCACCGGCCCCTGCGGCGACAGGCCGTCGCCCTAACGGCCGGCCGCCGGGCCGGATCCCGTCATTGCGCGTCGGCGCGGCGATCCAGCGGCACGCCCTGTCCGGATCGCCGCGCCATGACGGAGCGAGCGTCAGAGCCGTGCCAGCAACTCCGCCTTCTTTCCCGAAAACTCCGCGTCGGTCAGCACGCCCTTCTTGTGCAGCTCCGCCAGCCGTTCGAGGATCGAGAGCACATCGGCGGAGTCTGCGCCCGCAGAGGCCGGACCCTGCCGATGGGCAGCGGCCGCGGCCGGACGAGCGGCGAACGCCGAAGACGATCCCATCGAGAACGTGGAGGCCGTCGCAGCCGTGGAGACCGAGGGCTTGTCCGACGCGTCCCGCTCGACAGGCGTCAGATCGTCCAGCGAAAAACTTCCCTGCGGACCGCTGAAGCGCAGCGACGAGGTCCCGCCCTGCTGCTGGCTCGCACCGGTGACGATGCGCTCACCCGTGTCGTAGAGGGCGAGCCGGCCGTCGGTCTCGACGGCAAGCCGCCGCCTCTCGGGGAAGAACGCGTAGCGCGTGCCGTTCTGCGCCCCCGCGCTCGACGGGAGGCCGAGTTCCTCCGGCCACCAGTTGCCCGAGGCTGCCTCCTCGCGGAAACCGGAGAGCGGCAGGGCCGCGGCGAGTTCGGTGCAGAGGGCATCGACCCGCGCCTTCAGGGCGTGGTTGTTCATCGATCCGACCATCACCATTCCGCCGCGCGACCATTGCCCGAAGCCGCCAAGGTCGGGATGGTCGAACTGGGCCATGTTGCCCTGGCCGGATTGAAGGGCCCGCAGCAGGTGTCGCACCGCCTCCAGGCTGACGCCGTGCCGCTCGGCCAGGGTCTGAAGGCCGTTGGGCCGGTGTTCGGAGTCTTCGATCATCAGCGCGTGTTCTCCACGGGCGTATCCGTTCCGATCGATGGGGAGCGGTGCAACGCGAGCCTCCACCGCGAGTTTCGTCCAAGGCTAACACATCGCTCTCCCACATCCGCGACAGCGTGCGGCGGATCGGGAAAAATTTGCTGCGCCGCATCAGCCGAGACGGAGCTTCGCGGTTCCGTGAACGTTCAGAGTCCGGCCGGACCCGAGGGGGCCGCCACCAACGAGAATGGGACGACGATGGCCGATACCGAGAGGAATGGGATGCCGAAGCCGCGCACCTCGCGCACGCGAATTCGCGAAGGCTCGCCGCATCCCCGCGGTGCGACCTGGGACGGGCGCGGCGTCAACTTCGCCTTGTTCTCCGCCCACGCGACAAAGGTCGAGCTGTGCCTGTTCGACGATGCGGGCGAGAAGGAAGTCGAACGCATCGAACTGCCGGAATACACCGACGAGGTCTGGCACGGCTACCTGCCGGATGCGCGCCCCGGCACGATCTACGGCTACCGCGTCCACGGCCCCTACGAGCCGGAGGCCGGCCACCGCTTCAACCCGAACAAGTTGCTGATCGACCCCTACGCCAAGGGGCTGGTGGGCACCATCGAGTGGAACCCGGCCCTGTTCGGCTACCAGATGGAGACCGGCGACGACCTCACCTTCGATGAGCGCGATTCCGCCCCCTACACCCGCCGTTCCCGCGTGATCGATCCGGCCTTCACCTGGGGCCGCGATGCCAAGCCGCGCGTGCCGTGGGAACGCACCATCGTCTACGAGACCCATGTGAAGGGCTTCACCAAGCTGCATCCGGCGGTGCCGGAGAAGCTGCGCGGCACCTATGCCGGCATGGGCCACCCGGCGGTGCTCGACTACATCAAGAGCCTCGGCATCACCTCGGTCGAACTCTTGCCGGTGCATTCCTTCGTGCAGGACGATTACCTGCAGCAGAAGGGCCTGATCAACTACTGGGGCTACAACACTATTTCGTTCTTCACGCCGGCCCGGCGCTACGCCGCGGTGCCGGACTTCGCCTTCTCAGAGTTCAAGGAGATGGTGGCGCGCATGCACGGCGCCGGCCTCGAGGTGATCCTCGACGTCGTCTATAACCACACGGCGGAGGGCAACGAGAAGGGTCCGACCCTGTCCTTCAAAGGCGTCGACAACGCCTCCTACTACCGGCTGCTGCCGAACCAGCCGCGCTACTACATCAACGACACCGGCACCGGGAACACCTTCAACCTCTCGCACCCGCGGGTGCTGCAGCTCGTCACCGATTCGCTTCGCTACTGGGCGACGGAAATGCGGGTCGACGGCTTCCGCTTCGATCTGGCGACCATCCTCGGCCGCGAGCCCTACGGCTTCGACGAGGGCGGCGGCTTCCTCGATACCTGCCGCCAGGATCCGGTGCTCAACGATGTGAAGCTCATCGCCGAGCCGTGGGATTGCGGCCCCGGCGGCTATCAGGTCGGTGGCTTCCCTCCGGGCTGGGCCGAGTGGAACGACCGGTTCCGCGACGACGTGCGCGGCTACTGGAAGGGCGATGCCGGGCTGCTGCCGGGGCTAGCCTCGCGCATCACCGCGTCCGCCGACAAGTTCAACAAGCGCGGACGCCGCCCTTGGGCCTCGGTGAACTTCATCACCGCCCATGACGGCTTCACGCTCAACGACACCGTTTCCTACAACGAGAAGCACAACGAGGCGAACGGCGAGGGCAACCGCGACGGGCACGGCCATAACCTGTCCTACAATTACGGCGTCGAGGGCCCGACCGACGATCCGGAAATCCGCACGGTGCGCCTGCGCCAAATGCGCAACATGCTCGCCACCCTGTTCCTGTCGAAGGGCACGCCAATGCTGCTCGCCGGCGACGAGTTCGCCCGGACCCAACAGGGCAACAACAACGCCTATTGCCAGGACAACGAAGTCTCCTGGGTCGATTGGGGCGCCATCGGCGAGGAGGAGCGGGATCTCGCCGAGTTCACGCAGCGCCTGATCCTGCTGCGCAATTCGCTCCCGATGCTCTCGCGCGGCCGCTTCGTAACAGGCGCCTACGACGAGGAATTCGGTGTCAAGGATGTGACCTGGCTCACGGCCGCCGGTACCGAGATGAGCCCGGAGAACTGGAACGACGGCAATTCGCGGACCCTGGCCGTCCTGCTCGACGGGCGTGCGCAGGCGAGCGGCATCCACAAGCGCGGCGGCGATGCCACCCTGCTTCTGTTCTACAACGCCTATCACGACGTGGTGGACTTCACCTTCCCCGAGGCCGCCGGTGGCACCGCCTGGACGCGGCTGCTCGACACCAACCTGCCCGACAGCCAGGAAGTGGAGAGCTTCGCCGTGGGCGAGAGCTACTCGGTCACGGGCCGCTCGATGCTGATGTTCGTGCTCAAGCCGATCGAGAGCGAGGGCGAGGAGCACAGCGACATGGAACGCTCCTACCAGTACGTGATGCAAGCCTTCGAGCGGGCGAATGTCGAGAACGTCAGCTTCGGCATCGACGAGGAGGGCTGACGCCCTCGGGCAGGACCGCCCTGCCGGGGCGGCCCTGCCCGCCGTGACGGGCGCGCGGACTCGATCGTTCCTGCGCGCTCAACTTTGCATCGTCTTTCTGCCCAGCGTTTTTCTACAAAGTTCGGGGCCCCCCTTTCGAGACGACGCTCTACACTCCAGCAGTGAGGAAGCGGCGGCGACGCCGGTGGCCTCGACCATCACGCCACGCCGCGGGTCCGCATGACCGACATCCCCGAGAAGAGACCCCACGGCGTCCACACGAGCGTCGAAGCCGGCGCGGCCGGCCACGAGTTCGATGCGGGCAACGACATCTTCTTTGCCGCCGTTTCGATGACCCGCATGCCGATGGTGGTGGTCGACCCGAACCGGGACGACCATCCGATCGTCTTCGTGAACCAGGCCTTCCTGGAAATGACGGGCTACGCCCGCGACGAGGTCATCGGCCGCAACTGCCGCTTCCTCCAGGGGCCCGAGACCGATCCGGCGACGCGGGCGCAGGTGCGCGATGCCATCGCCGCCCGGCGCGACGTCGCCACTGAGATCCTGAACTACCGCAAGGACGGCTCATCCTTCTGGAACGCGCTGTTCGTCAGCCCGGTCTACAATGCGGCCGGCGACCTCGTGTACTTCTTCGGCTCGCAGCTCGACATCACCCGCCGCCGCATCGCCGAGGAATCGCTGCATCAGGCGCAGAAGATGGAGGCGATCGGCCAGCTCACCGGCGGGATCGCCCACGACTTCAACAATCTGCTCCAGGTCATCCTGGGATATGCCGACTCGCTTGCGACCAATCTCGAACGGCCGGACGCCGATCCCGGCCGCATGGGCCGTGCCGTGGGCAACATCCGCGAAGCGGCCGAGCGCGCCTCGACACTGACGCAGCAATTGCTGGCCTTCGCCCGCAAGCAGCGCCTCGTCGGCCGCACCCTCAATCTCAACGACCTCGTCACCGAGACCAAGGAGCTGGCCGCGCGCACGCTGGGCGACGCGGTGACGATCGAGACCGATCTCGCCCCCGATCTCCGCGCCTGCCGGATCGACCGGACCCAGGCCGAGGTCGCCCTGCTCAACGTTCTCATCAACGCCCGCGACGCGATGCCGGAGGGCGGACACGTCACCATCACGACCCGCAACGAGGAAGCCAGCCGCCCCGACGGCACCGGTCGCCTCGTCAGCGTCGCGGTCACGGATACGGGCTCCGGCATCCCCTCGGATGTGCTGGCGCGGGTGATGGACCCGTTCTTCACCACGAAGGAGGAGGGCAAGGGCACCGGGCTCGGCCTGTCGATGGTCTACGGCTTCGCCAAGCAGTCGGGCGGCTTCGCGCAGATCGAGTCGGTGATGGGGGAAGGGACGACCGTGCGCCTGTCCTTCCCGGCCACCGAGGAGGAGGGCGAACCGAACGAGCCGCCTCCCTCGATCGATGAGCGGCCGGGGACGGAGACGATTCTGATCGTCGACGACCGCGCCGACGTCGCCGAACTCGCCCGGGCGATCCTGCGCGACTACGGATACGGCACCCTGATGGCCCGCCACGGCCGCGAGGCCCTAGAGATCCTTGGCGACCATCCGGAGATCGACCTGCTGTTCTCCGACCTGATCATGCCCGGCGGCATGGACGGTCTGTCGCTTGCCCGCGAGGCGCGTCGCCGCCACCCCGCCCTCAAGATCTTGCTCACCACCGGCTACGCCGAGGCCAGCCTTGAGCGAACCGGCATCGAGCGTCCGGAGTTCGATATCCTGAACAAGCCGTACCGCCGCGCCGAGCTGATCCGGCGGGTGCGTGCGGCCCTCGACGCGCCGGTCCAAACCTGACCGCCGCGGCCAATCGGGAGAGCATCATGGCTCAGGGCGACAAGTCGAAATACACGGACAAGCAGATCCGCAAGGCGGAGCACATCGCCGAATCCTACGAATCCCGCGGCGTGCCCGAGAAGGAAGCGGAATCCCGCGCCTGGGCGACCGTCAACAAGGATGACGGCGGCGGCAAGAAGCCCGGTGGCTCGGGCCGCGGGCGCTCCACCGGCCATCCCGCCGCGCATAAGGGCGGTCGCAGCGGCGGTACGGCCTCGGCCTCGCGCACCAAGGAAGAGCGCTCGGCCTCGGCCAAGAAAGCGGCCGAGACGCGCAAGCGGAACGCGGCGAAGAAGGCTGGGTGAACGCCGAAACATAACCTCCCCCGCTGCGGGGGGAGGGTGCGTCGCGGATGCGAGGCGGGAAAGTGGCCGGCCCCGAACTCTCCGGAAACGGCGCGCCCCTCACCCGGCCCGCTTCGCGAGCCACCCTCTCCCGCAGAAGGGAAAGGGAAGCGGGCGGCCTCTACCTCACCCCGCCATCGCCGCCTTCAGGTTCTCATCGACCTTGTCGAGGAAGCCGTTGGTGGTGAGCCACTTCTGGTCCGGGCCGACGAGGAGGGCGAGATCCTTCGTCATGTGGCCGGCCTCGACGGTGTCGACGCAGACCTTCTCCAAGGTCGCGGCGAACTTGGCGAGGTCGGCGTTACCGTCGAGCTTTGCCCGGTGGGCGAGGCCGCGAGTCCAGGCGAAGATGGAGGCGATCGAATTGGTCGAGGTCGCCTTGCCCTTCTGGTGCTCACGGTAGTGGCGCGTCACCGTGCCGTGGGCGGCCTCGGCTTCGACCGTCTGGCCGTCCGGCGTCATCAGCACCGAGGTCATCAGCCCGAGCGAGCCGAAGCCCTGCGCCGCCGTGTCCGACTGCACGTCGCCGTCGTAGTTCTTGCAGGCCCAGACATAGCCGCCCGACCACTTGAGGCAGGAGGCGACCATGTCGTCGATCAGGCGGTGCTCGTAGGTCAGGCCGAGCGACTGGAACTTCGACTTGAACTCCTCGTCGAACACCTTCTGGAACAGATCTTTGAAGCGCCCATCATAGGTCTTCAGGATGGTGTTCTTGGTCGACAGATAGACCGGGTACTTGCGGGCGAGGCCGTAGTTGAACGAGGCGCGAGCGAAATCGATGATCGACTGGTCGAGGTTGTACATCGACATCGCGACGCCGGCATCGGGGAACTTGAAGACTTCCTTTTCAATGACAGTGCCGTCGTCACCTTCGAACTTGATAGTGAGGCGGCCCTTGCCCGGCACCTTGAAGTCGGTGGCGCGATACTGGTCGCCGTAGGCGTGGCGGCCGATCACGAAGGGCTGGGTCCAGCCCGGCACGAGACGCGGCACGTTCGAGCAGATGATCGGCTCGCGGAAGATGACGCCGCCGAGGATGTTGCGGATCGTTCCGTTGGGCGAGCGCCACATCTCCTTGAGCTTGAACTCCTCGACGCGCGCCTCGTCCGGCGTGATCGTGGCGCACTTCACGCCGACGCCGTGGCGCTTGATCGCTTCGGCCGCATCGATCGTGACCTGATCGTTGGTCGCGTCGCGGTGCTCGACGCCGAGGTCGTAATAGTCGAGGTCGAGATCGAGGTAGGGATGGATGAGCTTGTTCTTGATCTCAGCCCAGATGATCCGGGTCATCTCGTCGCCGTCGAGTTCGACGACCGGATTGGCCACCTTGATCTTCGCCATGTCGGTCCCTCGATTACCCGGTGCCGCGCATTCGGCCGATTGCCCTTTGCGCGTCCTCCCGGAACCCCGTTGCCGCCCCTATAACGCAGCGCAGCAAGCCGACAAAGCCGGGCTCCGGGCACCGGTTTCGGATATGCGGATCTGTTACCGGCGCAAGAGCAACCGGCCGCCGCCGTCCTCTGCGGCATCCGTCATGGGTCGAGGCATGCCCCGCGTCATTCGCTTCCGATAGAGACGAGCCGGCTCGGGCATCCCGCATCCCGCTCCCCGGCCAAAGCAAGTGTCGCTCCGGCACAAGAGCGCACGCCACGGCCGCGCTAAGCGGCCTGGACAAACCCGGCTGCCGCTGCGACGACCCCGGCCGTCCATCGCATGGCCGATCACGAGGAAGGACACATCATGAGCGACCGCATCATCCTGCGCGCCGGCGAGGCGCTCGTCGCGGGCGGCCCGCCCAACACCGCGTCCGAGCCCGAAGTCATCATCGGCGAGCTCGACGGCCCGGTTGGCACCGCACTCGCCACGCTGACCGGCGATCAGGTCGTCGGCCACAGTCGCGTCTTCGCGCTCCTGAACACCGACATCATGGTCCGGCCCGTGACGCTGTGCGTCTCCAAGGTGAGCGTGACCGAGAACAAGTACACCTCGATCCTGATGGGCACGGTGCAGTACGCCATCGCCAACGGCGTGCTCGACGCCGTGCGGGCCGGCTACATCCCCAAGGAGAAGGCCAACGATCTCGGCATCATCTGCTCGGTCTGGCTCAGCCCCGGCGTGATCCAGGACGAGAACATCGACCACAAGGCGCTGTTCGAGATCCAGCGCAAGGGCATGACCGAGGCGATCCGCAAGGCCATGACCAACGAGCCGTCGATCGACTGGCTGCTCGAGAACCAGGATAAGATCGTCCACAAGTACTACCAGATGGGTCTCGACGGTAAGATCTGAGTCGTCTCGCATTTGGCGCCGCCGGCTTCGCTGGCGGCGCCGGACCGTTCGCGCATCGTCCGCGATTTGCAGATTGAGGCCGTGCCCGCGGCATGCGAGAGGGCGGCTATGAACGCCCCCGTCGTCATCCTGGTCGAGCCGCAATTGGCCGAGAATATCGGCATGGCAGCCCGCGCCATGGCGAATTTCGGGCTGTCGGAGTTGCGCCTCGTGGCGCCGAAGAACGGCTGGCCGAAGAAGGGCGTGCGGGAGGCGGCCTCCGGTGCGACGCACGTGCTCGACGGCGCGAAGATCTACGCCACCCTGGCCGAGGCCATCGCCGACCTGCACCACGTTCTCGCCACCACCGCCCGCGAGCGCGGGCAGATGAAGCGGGTCTTCGCGCCCGACGAGGCGATGACGGTGGTCGCCGAGCGGGTCGGGCGCGGCGAGCGGATCGGGCTGATGTTCGGGCGCGAGCGTGTGGGCCTCAGCAACGACGAGGTGTCGCTAGCCGACGCCATCGTCACCTTCCCGGTGACGGAGGAATTCCCCTCGCTCAACCTCGCCCAGGCCGTGCTTCTGATGGGCTACGAATGGCGCCGCGCCGCAGGCCTCGCGACCCTCCGTTTTTCCGGCGAATTGCTCTCGCCACCCGCCACCCGCGAGGCCCTGCTGTCGCTGTTCGCCAGCTTGGAGGAGACGCTGGCGGGCGCCGGATTCTACCCACCGGAGAAGCGCGAGATCATCGCCCGTAACATGCGCGACATGCTCCACCGCATGGCGATGACCGAGCAGGACGTGCGCACCTTCCGCGGCGCGCTGCGGGCGCTGAGCCGCCGCGGAGCAAAGGGCGACGAGGCTTGAGAGCCTCGGGCATCGTCCTCGATAACGGATCCGGGACGATGCTCTCGTCTCTTAGTTCTGCATCGCTCGGAAAGCCGGTGACCACCTTTCGGGGCGATGCTCTACCGCCGCACGAGGCCGAACCGCGTCAGGCAGACATGCTTGGCGAGCGAGGCGGGCGCAATCGGCACCGCCGGCGTCGTCCCGTAGGGCTCGCCGGTCGCCGTATCCTCGGGTGCCCGGAAGGCACCGGGGACGTAGGTGGTCTCGCAGTGATCGAACTTGTTGCAGACGGCGAGCTTGGTGCAGATCGTTTGGCCCGCCCGTTCGTAGACATAGTAGGTCGCGCCGGAATAGGGCGGCCGAGGAAAGGACTCGGTCCGCACCGTCGTCACTTCCGCAGCGCTGGCTGCCATCGGCAGAAGCAGCGCCGAGAAGACGCCCCACCACGCCACGCGCATCGACCGCTCCTCCCCCAGAGACGTGGCCATCAAGCGATCCGGATCACGATCTTACCGACATGGGAGGCTTCGGCCAGGGCCGCCAGCGCGGCGGGCGCCTCGTCGAAACCGTAGACCCGGTCGATCACCGGCTTGATCGCGTGCAGGGCGATCGAGCGGTTCATGTCCTCGAACATCTCCCGCGGCCCGACGGCGACGCCGCGCACGATGCAGCTCGCGCCCAGGATCGCCAGCGGGTCGATCGCCTCGCCCTGCGCCAACAGCCCAATCAGGCCGACATGCCCGCCCGGTCGGGTCGAGGCGATGGAGCGTGGCAGCGTTCCGGTGCCGCCGACCTCGACCACGTGATCGACGCCGACGCCGCCGGTCAGCCGACGCACCTCCCGCTCCCAATCGGGATGAGTGCGATAATTGATGGTCTCGTTCGCGCCGAGCGCGCGCGCCTTCTCCAGCTTGGCATCGCTCGATGAGGTGGCGATGACCCGCGCCCCGGCCGCGTGCGCGAGCTGGATCGCGAAAATCGAGACGCCCCCGGTGCCGAGCGTCAACACCGTCTCGCCGGCCCGCAGGGGCTTGAGCCCGTAGAGCGCGTTCCAGGCGGTCACGGCGGCACAGGGCAGGGTCGCGCCCTCCTCGAAGCTCAGATGATCGGGAAGCGTGACGAGCCCGTCCTCGTCGAACACTTGGTACTCGGTGAGCACCCCATCGATGGCGCCGCCGAGCGCCGTCTGCCACGTATCAGCCACCTGGGCGCCACCGAGCCAGCTCTGCGAGAAGATGCCGGCGACGCGCTCGCCGCCGGTGAAGCGGCGCACGCCCTCGCCGAGCGCCACGATCTCCCCCGCGCCGTCCGAGACCGGGATCAGCCGGTCGAGATTGATCGCGAAGGGATAACGGCCCTGGCAAATCAGCAGGTCGCGGTAGTTCAGCGAGGCCGCGCGCATTCGCACGAGCACCTGCCCGCGACCGGGTTCCGGGGTGGGGCGCTCGACGCTCTTCCAGCTATCGAGACCTGCGGCGGCGGACATTTCGTAGGCGCGCATGGCCGTCTCCCGTGGCAGCTTCGATTCTCGGATCGACGCAAGGCCCATATGGGAAGAGGCCGCCCGAAGGCGACCTCTTCCTCATCATTCCGAAGGCCGGCCGGAAAACGGACCTCTCGCCGTCACCGCCTCACGCCGCGCGCACCGTCGTGAGGAAGCGGCTCACTTCCGCCGAGAGACGCTCGGACTGGCGCGACAGCTCGGAGGCTGCGCCCAGCACCTGACTTGCCGCAGCGCCCGTCTCTTCGGAGGCGCGGGCGACGCCGGCGATGTTGGTCGTCACCTCGCCCGTTCCGGTCGCGGCCTGGGCGACGTTGCGCACGATCTCTTGGGTTGCCGCCCCCTGCTCCTCGACCGCCGCCGCAATGCCGGTGGCGACACCGCTGATCTCGCGGATACGGCCGGAAATGCCTTCGATGGCCAGGACGGCGTGATCGGTCGCGCCTTGGATCGTGCCGATCTGCTGCGCGATCTCGCTAGTGGCCCGCGCGGTCTGGTTGGCGAGCTCTTTGACCTCGGCGGCGACCACCGCGAAGCCGCGGCCAGCCTCACCCGCACGGGCCGCCTCGATCGTGGCGTTCAAGGCGAGCAGGTTGGTCTGCCCGGCGATCGTCGAGATCATGGCCACCACGTCGCCGATCTTGGACGCCGCACTCGACAGGTTCTGGACCAGTCCCGCGGTCTGATCGGCCTCGCCGACCGCGATCTGCGCCAGTTCGGACGAGTTGGCGACCTGCCGGCCGATCTCGTGGACGGAGGTGCCGAGCTCCTCCGCGGCCGCGGCGACGGTCTCGACATTCGTCGCCGCCTCCTCCGCCGCCGAGGCAACCGTGACCGATTGCGACGCGGTCTCGGTGGCGGTCCCCGACATGCTCTCGGCCGTGGCCTGCAACTGCGTCGCCGCCGAGGTCACGGTGCCGATGATCCCGCCGATCGCCGCCTCGAAACTGTCGGCCATCGCCCGCATCGCAGCCTTTCTCTGCTCCTCGGCCGACGCGCGGGCGAGGGCCGTCTCGGCTTCCAGCGCACGGGTCCGGATCAGATTGTCCTTGAACACCTGGACCGCGCCCGCCATGGCGCCGATCTCGTCCCGGCGCTGCCGATAGGGCACCGGCGTCTCGACATCGCCGGCAGCGAGCGCTCCCATGGTTCCGGTCATGCCGGTGATCGGCCGAGAGATCCGAAACAGCCCGAACAGCATGGCGCCGAGAGCCAGGAAGAGTGCCAGCGCGACCGACACGACGGCCGTCACGGAGGCGCTGTCGGCCGCGCCGACCGCCGCGTCCGCATCCCGCTGGGCCGCCCCCCGGTTCAGGGCAACGACCTGCATCAGGACGTCGCTGGCAGCGGTGTAGAGCTTGAACAGATCGTTGCCGGCCAGCTCCGTGACGGCTTCCTGCTGTCGGCCCGCATCGATCAACCGGATCAGTCGGGAGCTTGCCTGCTCGTAGCGATCCCAGTTTGAGGAGAACTGATCGTAGAGGGCGCGTTCCTGCTGCGATGAAATCAGCCCCTCGTAGCGTCGCCGGGCATCCGCCATCTCCGCTCCGGCCTGTTCGTAGAGGTTCCGATAGGCGGTCAACGCCTTCGGATCGTCGACCGTCGTGGCCATCCGGAACTGCCGCAGACGCACACGGCTGGCGGTGGCATTCATCTCGTTGGCCGTGACGACCGACGGAAGCCAATTCGACGCGACTTCGTTGACGCGTTTTCGAATGGAAGACAGCTCACCGAGCGAAATCGCACCTTGTATGGCCGTAATGAGCGCGACCCCCCCGAAGAGAGCAGCGAGAGTGGCCTTGAGACTGAGACGCATGGGCGAAGGAGGCGCGTAAAGTGCCAAGTCGCCCGCCGCGCACGGACCGACCGGGTCTTCTGACGAACATTTGATATCGTTGAAATATTAACAAATGAACTAAACCCGTTTCCGGGGCAGCGTATCGGGGCCATCGATCGCTTAGATTTATTTTCGAACGAAACAGTCCATTTCAAGATGAGACCAAATCAGAAAATAATAGCGTCCCACGAGAGGGTTGTTTTCCAGATACAACCCCAATGAACGCCGAATGCCCGAAAATTTAGAAGTCTTGACGATGCAGATGGAGGTCACACGCGGAAATCGCGGAGCGACGCGATCGTCAACACCGAGGCAAACGGCCCGACACCGCTACGGCCTGATCTCGATGGGCGTGCCGACATCGACGCGGGCGTAGATCGCGCGCATCTCGGCATTGGTGACGCCGACGCAGCCCTGGGTCCAGTCCCTCATCCGGTGCAGGCGGCCGAGCCAGGAGAAGCCGTTCATCAGCCCGTGGATCATGATGTCGCCGCCGGGCGGATAGCCACCGGCTCGCGCGGCCGCCTCGTCGGCGGGGGAGGGGTAGGACACCTTGAGCGAGAGGTGGGCGACGCTGCGCGGGTTGCGGAACGCGATCGTATAATTGCCCTCGGGTGTGCGCCCGTCGCCCTCGCGGGCCTTGTGCCCTTCCGGCGCGAAGCCGAGGGAGACGGGATAAGTCGCAAGCACCCGGCCTTCACGCAGCAGCGTCAGGCGGCGCGCCGCCTTCTCCACGAGGACGCGGTCGGCGCGCTCGGGCTCGGCGGCGAGCGTCGGTTCGGTGCGGCCGAACTGGAGAAAGTCGGCGAGGAGGACGGCGCCCGCACCGAAGACGGCGAGGCCGCCGATCACCGCCGCGATGTGCCGCCGCCCAGCCATGGCCGCCTCAGCCGATTTTTCAGCCGATCTTGGCCAGGGCCTGTTCGAGATCGGCGATCAGATCCTCCGGATCCTCCAGGCCGATCGAGAGGCGTACCGTCTCAGGGCCGACGCAGGCCGCCGCACGCTCCTCAGGGCGAAGCTGGCGGTGGGTCGTGGTCGCCGGGTGGATCGCCAGCGACTTTATCTCGCCGATGTTCACGAGGTGCGAGATCAGCTCCAGACCTGCGATGAGCTTCAGCGCGGCCGGCTCGCCGCCCTTGAGCGCGAAGGTGAAGATCGAGCCCGGCCCTTGCGGCACGTAGCGGTTGGCCAACGCCTCGCCCTTCTGCCCCGGCAGCGCCGGGTAGCTGACCCATTCCACCGCCGGATGGTCCTTGAGGTAGGCGGCGACCGCTTTGGCGTTGGCGCAGTGGCGCTCCATCCGCAGCGGCAGGGTCTCGATGCCGGTGAGCGTCAGGAAGGCGTTCATCGGAGACAGGCCGGGGCCGAGGTCGCGCAGGCCGAACAGCCGGCAGGCGACGGCGAAGCTGATCTCGGGGAAGCGCTCGCTGACGATCAGGCCGTCATAGTCCGGCCAGGGATCATTGATGAGGTTGTAGCGCGATCCTTGCGCCTTCCAGTCGAAGGTGCCGGCATCGCAGATCATGCCGCCGATCACCTGCCCCGAGCCGCCGAGAAACTTCGAGGTGGAGTGGACGACGATGTCGGCGCCGTACTCGATCGGACGGATCAGGGCGGGGGAGGCGAGGGTGTTGTCGATCACGAGCGGCAGGCCGTGGCGCTTGGCCACCGCCGCGATGCCCTCGATGTCCATTACGGTGGCGCAAGGGTTGACGATCGACTCGCAGATGATCGCCTTGGTCTGCGGCGTGATCGCCGCCTCGAAGGCTTCCGGCGTCAGGTCGGCGGCGAAGTGCGGCGTCAGGTCGTAGCGGCCTTCGAGGCGGCGCATCAGGCCGAGCGAGCCGCCGAACAGGCGCGGCGAGGCGACGTAGGCATCGCCCGCCTGCATCAGCGTCATCATCACCAGCAGCACCGCCGACTGCCCGGAGGAGACCGCCACCGCCGCCTTGGCGCCTTCGAGCGCGGCGATCCGGCGCTCCAGCGCGGCGACCGTCGGGTTCGAGCCGCGCGAGTAAGAGAAGCCGGTCTTGCGCATCGCGAAGATGTCGGCGGCCTGCTCGGTAGAATCGAACACGAAGCCGTTGGTGAAGTAGATCGGCTGCGCCCGCGCGCCCGTGGCGGGGTCGGGCGCGGCGCCCGCATGGACCGCCTGCGTGGCGAGGCGGAGGATCTTTGGCTCGGCGGTCATGGCGGGACCTGGACTGATCGCTCTGTCGGCGCGCAAGGCAGCGCGCCACTCTCACCCGCCTTCTGCCGTGAAACGGCCCGCGGCGAAACCCGCGATCGGCCCCCGCGCGCATCCGCCATGCGCGAAACGTCTGGGAGGATGCGTCAGGCCGCGCGCTTGAGGCAGGCCTTGAGGGTGCGCACCAGCATGGTCGGCGCGTAGGGCTTCGGGATGAAGCGGGCGCCCTCCGGCATGTCGCCGGGGCTGGGCGTGCCCATGCCGGAGACGATCAGCACCGGGATGTCCGGCCAGCGGTGGGCGACGACACGGGCGAGCGCGAAGCCGTCCATCGAGCCCATCGGCATGTCGACGTCGGTCATCAGGATCTCGACGTCGGGCCGGTCCTGAAGCACGTCGAGGGCCTTGTCGGCATGGTGCGCTTCAAGGACGTTGAACCCGGCCTCCGCCAGCGTATCGGAGGCTTCCATCAGCAGCAGGCCGTCGTCTTCGACGAGGAGGACGACGGGCAACTCTGTCGGGTTTTCTGTCATGAGGCTGCAAACGATCTCGGGCCGACACTGGTTGCGGGCCTAATTCGCACCTGCAGCGAGGTCAAGGAAGGGGCGCCCTGCAATTGTGCACGGCGGAAAACTTAATCTTGACCTTACGCGTGTGCCCGGACAGGCGCCGGGCGCGCGGGAAGATTCGCCAGAGCTTCCGGCCGCGGGCCGCCGGTCGCCCAATCGAGCAGCTCGACCGTGTGCAGGATCGGGATGTCGGTGCCTTTCCCGATCTGGGTGGCGCAGCCGATATTGCCGGTGGCGATCAGGTCTGGCTTCACGCGCTCGATATTGGCCACCTTGCGGTCGCGCAGACGCGCGGCGATTTCCGGCTGGAGAATGTTGTAGGTGCCGGCAGAGCCGCAGCAGATGTGCCCCTCCGGCACGTCCTTCACCGTGAAGCCCGCCTTCTTGAGAAGGGTTTTAGGCTCGGTCCGGATCGCCTGACCGTGCTGCATCGAGCAGGCGGAATGGTAGGCGACCACGAGGTCGGTGTCCTCCACCGGCGGCAGTAGGCCGATCTCGGCCATGTACTCGGTCACATCCCTCGCGATCGCCGACACCCGCGCCGCCTTCTCGGCATAGGCCGGGTCGTCGCGGAACATGAAGCCGTAATCCTTGATCGTCGTGCCGCAGCCGGACGCCGTGACCACGATGGCATCGAGGCCGGGCCCGTCCATCTCGGCGATCCAGGCGTCGATGGTGCGCTTGGCATGAGCGTGGGCGGAGTCTTCCCGGCCCATATGGTGGGTCAGTGCGCCGCAGCAGCCCTCGCCCTTGGGATGGACCACCTCGACGCCGTGACGGTTGAGCAGGCGGATCGCAGCCTCGTTGAAGTCCGGCCGCAGCACGCTCTGGGCGCAGCCGCGCAGGAGCGCGACCCGGCCGCGGCGTTCGGCCGGGCCTTTGTCCGCGCCGGTCTGGAACAGCGCGCTGATCTCCTGCGCCGAGGGATCGGCGGGGAAAGTGCCGGGCCGGTCGGTCCGGTTGCGGTTGGGCAGTTGCGCGGGCGCGAGGTCGAGCATCGCCGCGAGCCGGTTGCCGACCCGCGGCAGCCGGGCGACGAGTGGCCGCAACGGCGCCCCGACCTTGGCCGCAAGCAGCGCCAGCCGAAAGCGGTTCGGATAGGGCAGAACCAGCGTCAGCACCGTGCGCAGCAGCCGGTCGGAGAGCGGGCGCCGGTAGGTCTTCTCGATATGCGCGCGGGCGTGATCGACGAGGTGCATGTAGTGCACGCCCGACGGACAGGTCGTCATGCAGGACAGGCAGGAGAGACAGCGGTCGACGTGCTTCACCACCTCGCGGCTCGCCGGCTTGCCGCCCTCCAGCATATCCTTGATCAGGTAGATGCGGCCGCGCGGTGAATCGAGTTCGTCGCCGAGCAGGAGATAGGTCGGGCAAGTCGCGGTGCAGAACCCGCAATGAACGCAGGTACGCAGGATCTTCTCCGAGGCCGCCATGGCGGGGTCGGCGAGCTGCTCGGGAGCGAAATTGGTCTGCACGACGCGCCTCGATGCGGTTTCTTGCTTCTCTTTACGTCTCTTAGAACCGTTCGCGCGGGCGAGGCAATCGGAACGGTTCTAAGCTGTTGCTGTGTCGCAGTGGCGCGGGATCAGGCGGTCGAAACCCGCGGCAAAAGCCTCAGCGATCGCGCGAGACGGTGAGCAGGCGGGCGATGAACCAGATCGGCACCACCACCACCGCACCCGCGAGGATCCAGCGACCGAAATCGTGGAACGTGTCGAGCCCGAGGTCGATCAGCGACCGGGTGAGATCGTAGAACTGCCAGAACAGCAGGCCCGGCGTCAGGCCGAACATCGCCATCACCGCGCCGACGAGCACGGACAGGAACAGCAGCTTCACGAACACGGCCGCCGGAGAGCCGCCGAGGAAGCGGTTGAGCCCGGAGCGGCGGCGCGGCTCACCGTGGCGCGGATCGGCCGGGTAGGCGCCGGCATCGAGCGGGGCGCGGCGCCGGGGGTCGTGATCGCCGATCATGTCGGTCGGTATCCTCGCCAGATCCTCAGGACTTCGTGGCAACCCCGCAACGGCGTTGCCTCTCCGCCACACTCATGCGAAACCGCCGGTCGAACTTCGCATTCGACGCATTCGGGGTAGCAGCCAGATGGCATCCTCGAACGTTCCGCTCAAGATGGCAGGCTCAATCTCGCCCTGCCGGCTCTCACGCCTCCACCTCGCGCGACCTGACGAAGGCCATGATCGACCACGCTCTGTTCGACCCGGCGACCATCGATGCCGAGACGAAGGCGCTCAACGCCGAGATCGTGGCCGCGCACGCGGCGCAGGCCGATCCGTGGTCGCTGCCGATCGAGGAGGTGCGGGCGCGGCGCCGGGCGGGGACACAGGCCTCTCCCGCCATGCCGCGCAGCCCGCGCGCCGAGATCCTGACCATCGAGGGGCCGGGCGGCCCGCTGGCGCTGCGCGTCATCCGTCCGCAGGGCAAGGCGCGCGGCGCCTACCTCCACATCCACCGCGGGGGCTGGGTCTGGGGCGCGGCCGACGAGCAGGATCCCTGGCTGGAGCGCATCGCCGATACCTGCGGCTTCGTCTGCCTCTCGGTCGAGTATCGGCTGGCGCCGGAGCATCCCTATCCGGCCGCGCTCGAGGATTGCGAGGCCGCGGCGCTCTGGCTCGCCGGCCCCGGCAAGGCGGAACTCGGCATCCACGCGCTGACCATCGGCGGCGAGTCCGTCGGCGCGCATCTCGCGGTGATGACGCTGCTGCGTCTGCGCGACCGCCACGGACTGCCGCGCGCCTTCCGCGGTGCCAACCTCAATGCCGGATTCTTCGATCTCGGCCTGACCCCGAGCGTGCGGCTGTGGGGCGAGGAGCGGCTCGTCATCAACACCACCGACCTCAAGCGCTTCGCCGACGGCTACGTGCGCGAGGGCATCGATCGACGCCGGCCCGACGTGTCGCCGCTCTACGCCGATCTGAAGGGCCTGCCGCCGGCCCTGTTCACGGTCGGCACCGCCGACCCGCTGCTCGACGACACGCTCTACATGTCGGCCCGCTGGGCCGCGGCCAACAACGGCGGCCACACCGCGGTCTATGCCGGCGGCTGCCACATCTTCGTGCGCTATCCCGGCGCGCTGACGGAGCGGGCGCTGGAACTGATCGACCGCTTCCTGATGGCGCTGGCGTGACGCGGTGACGACGGGCCGCCGCCGTCCTACCTGAGCCGGGTGCCCGCGCCTCCCGACCTTCCGCCGTCTTTCTCCGCGTGGTTCGCCTCGCGCGGCTGGGCGCCGCGCCCGCATCAGCTCGAACTGCTGGCGACCGTCCAAGCCGGACGCTCGGCGCTCCTCGTCGCGCCCACGGGAGCCGGCAAGACGCTGGCCGGGTTCCTGCCGAGCCTGGTCGAACTGAGCGAGCGCAAGGGCGGCGGCAAGGGCGCCGGGAGGGGCGGCGAGAAGGGCAAGGCGCGCGGCCTTCACACCCTCTACGTCTCGCCGCTCAAGGCGCTCGCGGTCGACATCGCCCGCAATCTTGAAGCGCCGATCGAAGGCATCGGGCTTCCCGTGACCGTCGAGACCCGCACCGGCGACACCCCGGCCCACAAGCGCGCGCGCCAGATCCAACGCCCGCCCGACATCCTGCTCACCACCCCCGAACAGCTCTCGCTCCTGCTCGCCCATCGCGAAGCGGAAGCATTCTTCGCCGGGCTGAAGACGGTCGTGCTCGACGAGCTGCATGCCCTCGTCACCTCGAAGCGCGGCGATCTTCTCTCCCTGGCGCTCGCCCGCGTGCGACGGCTGGCGCCGGAGGCCCGCGCCATCGGCCTCTCGGCGACCGTGCGCGAGCCGGACGAGTTGCGGAAGTATCTCGTCTCACAAACCCCTTCCCCCCCTGCGGGGGAGGGTGCCCGCGGAGCGGGCGGGAGAGGGTGCAAGGCGCCCATGGCCGACCTCGTCGTGGTGAAGGGGGGCGCCAAGCCCGACCTGCACATGCTCGACATCGGCCGCACGCTCCCGCTCTCCGGCCATACTGCCCGGCACGCCATGCCGGCGATCTACGAACTGATCCGCGCGCACCGCATGGTGCTCGTCTTCGTCAACACGCGCCTCCAGGCGGAATACACGTTCCAGGAGCTGTGGCGGCTCAACGACGATACGCTGCCGATCGCCCTGCACCACGGCTCGCTCGATGCCTCGCAGCGCCGCCGGGTCGAGGCGGCGATGGCAGCGGGGCAACTGCGTGCCATCGTCTGCACAGCGACCCTCGATCTCGGCATCGATTGGGGCGACGTCGATCTGGTGGTCAATGTCGGCGCGCCGAAGGGCGCGAGCCGGATCATGCAGCGGATCGGCCGGGCCAACCACCGCATGGACGAGCCCTCGAAGGCCTATCTCGTGCCCGGCAACCGCTTCGAGATGCTGGAATGCCGCGCCGCCCTCGACGCGGTGGAGGAGGCGGCCCAGGACACGCCGGACGCCCGCCTCGGCGCCCCCGACGTGCTGGCCCAGCACGTCCTCGGCATGTCCTGCGCCGACGCGTTCGACCCGCTCGAACTCTACGAAGAAATCACCTCGGCCGCGCCCTATGCGCGCCTGTCCTGGGAGGATTTCGAGGCGGTGGTCGATTACGTCGCCACCGGCGGCTACGCGCTGCGCGCCTACGAGCGCTTCGCCAAGATCCTGCGCGGGCCGGACGGGAAGTGGCGGGTGCGCGACGCGCGGGTGGCGCAGCAATACCGCATGAACATCGGCACCATCATCGAGTCGACGCATATCAAGGTGCGCATGGCCCGCAGCCTGCGCGCCAAGCCCGGCACCGTGCTCCCCAAGGGCGGGCGAACGCTGGGCGAGATCGAGGAGGATTTCGCCGAGACGCTCACCGTCGGCGACACCTTCCTGTTCGCCGGCGAAGTCCTGCGTTTCGAGGGGTTGGCGGAGGACGAGTGCCTCGTGACGCGGGCCGGCCCCGGCACCGATCCGGCGATCCCCTCCTATGCCGGCGCGAAGTTTCCGCTCTCGACCTTCCTCGCCGCGCGGGTGCGGGCGATCATCGCCGACCCGTTCGAGTGGGACCGGCTGCCGCGCCAGCTCTCGGACTACCTCGCGCAGCAGCGCCGGCACTCGGCCCTTCCGGGGGAGCGCGACCTCCTGGTCGAAACCTTTGCCCGCGCCGGGCGCCACTATCTCACCGCCTTCCCGTTCGAGGGGCGGCTCGCCCACCAGACGCTGGGCATGCTGCTGACCCGGCGCCTGGAGCGCGCCCGGCTGCGCCCGCTCGGGTTCGCCGCCAACGATTACGGCATCGCCATCTGGTGCACGCGGGATGTCAGCGAACGGGCCGCGCTCTCGCCCGGTTTCATGGAGGCCTTGTTCGACGAGGACATGCTCGGCGACGACCTAGAGGCGTGGCTCGACGAATCGGCGATGATGAAGCGCACGTTTCGCCAGTGCGCGGTGATCGCCGGGCTGATCGAGCGGCGCTTTCCCGGCCAGAAGAAGACCGGCCGACAGGTCACGATCTCGACCGACCTGATCTACGACGTGCTGCGCCGCCACCAGCCCGACCACCTGCTCCTGCGCGCCGCACGGCAGGATGCGGCAACCGGACTCCTCGACGTGACCCGCCTCGGCATGATGCTGAGGCGTATCCGGGGGCGAATCACCCACAGGGCGCTCGACCGGGTCTCGCCGCTCTCCGTGTCCGTCATGCTCGAAATCGGGCGCGAGCGGGTCTACGGGGAGGGGGCCGACGAGATCCTGGCCGAGGCCGAAGCCGAGCTGCTGCAAGAAGCGCTCGGCTGACGCGGGCCGGCCGCCCTCTCCGCGAAGCTTGGGACAACGACGTGGCACTCGGCCAGAGACTCGAGAAGACCGTGAAGGGCACCGACCTTGCGCTTGCCGGCGAGGCCTTGAGCCTCGACCGCACCGGCGCCCTGTGGCTGCCCGAACACCGCACCCTGGTGGTGTCGGACCTGCACCTGGAGAAGGGGTCGTCGTTTGCCGCCCGCTCGGGCCAGTTCCTGCCGCCCTACGACACCCGCGAGACCCTGGCCTGCCTGCATGAGGTGATCCAGCGGCTCGATCCGGCCTGCGTGGTTGCGCTGGGCGATTCGTTCCACGATGCCCGCGGCCCCGAGCGGATGGAGCCCGGCGACCGAGCGATGATCGCCGCCCTGCAGGAGGGTCGCGACTGGGTCTGGATCGCCGGCAATCACGACGCGGCGGTGAGCGAGGGCGTCGGCGGGCGCTACTGCGAGACGGTGTCCCTCGGCGGCCTGACCCTGCGGCACGAGCCGCTGGCGGGAGCCGGGGCGGGCGAGATCGCCGGCCATCTCCATCCCTGCGGCAAGGTGACGATGCGGGGCCGCTCCGTGCGCCGCCGCTGCTTCGTGAGCGACGGCCACCGTCTCGTGATGCCGGCCTTCGGCGCCTATACCGGCGGCCTCAACGTGCGCGACGCCGCCTTCGAGCCACTCTTCCCGAAGGGGTTCACAGCCTATCTGCTCGGCGACGGGCGCGTCTTCGCGATCGGACGATCCATGCTCGGGCGGGATTGAGAAGCCTCACGGACACAGGCCAGATCGACCAAACGGAATTGCGCAGTTGCAAAATACGACCGCGCAGGCCACCCACATCTTCTGATTCGAAATCACCGTGCGACTACTACTTTCGCGCGCAAGGCAGCAAAATCGTCTTCTGCGATGGTGCCCTTCTCATGGGAGGACAGGTACCATGGCTGCCGGCAACAATCCCGACCGCAGAACCCGCAAGTTTTCCGAAGTCGTCACACCGCGCCCCGTCCGTACCCGCCGTTTGACCAGCCGGGGTGTACCGCCGCGACAGGAACTCGGCCCTCTCGAACAATTGCTGGGCGTTTGGACCGGAAAGGGTACGGGCTGGAACATGATCGCCCTTCCGTTCCACAAAGCACCGGCGCCGCCGGCTGGATTCAAGTTCCGCGTGCTGATGAACCAGTACGACGAGGAGCTTCAGTTCACGTTCGTCGATGACGATGTTCCCAATCGGGGGCTTTCGAGGCCGAGCCAGCCCGACTTCGACCAGTTCGTCGTCACGCTCGATTATCAGCAGAAGATCGCACAAATCGCTGCGGAAGATCGGCCGAGCAGCGGCGGCCTGGCCGGCCCGGTCGGACTGCCGATCCACCACGAGCCCGGCCTGTGGCTCTACGAGAAGAACCGCCGGAGCACGGACGATCAGATCAAGGGCGATGCGGTGTCCGAGGTCGAACTCGACGTCGCGCGCCTGGCCTCAATCCCGCACGGAAATTCCGTCCTGGCCCTCGGCAAGTCGGAGGTGCACGACGGCATGCCGCCGATCCCGCCCGTGAGCGGGCTACCCTCGGGCCGGTTCGAGGATGTCACGACGCCGGACTATGATTTCAGATCCGCCACCGATCCGGATCCGTATTTCGAACCGTACCGGCATTACATCGACAATCCCTTCATGGGGAATGTCACGGCGCCGGGATTCCCCGGCTTCAGTCCGACCGACATGAATGCAATTCTGCGTTTCGCGAACCAGAACGTCGAGATCGTTCGGACGACAACGCTGACCGTCGATTCGACGCGCAAGAGCGGCGGAATCTCGAATGTTCCCTTCTCGGTTCGCGAGGCCGAACCGGTCAGCATGAAATCGACGTTCTGGATTCAGGAGTTGGCGGAGAAGGACGAGCAAGGCAATCCTAAACTCCGATTGCAATACTCACAGACCGTCATGCTGCATTTCTTCCGCCCTCGTGAAGACGAATTTCCGGAAAGAGCCGTCTGGCCGCATATCAGCATCGCCACCCTGGACAAGCTGCCGGCCGGTTACGAACTCGTGGAGAGCTAGAGCATCGTCCCGAAAGGTGGCCACCGGCTTTCGGGAAAAAGACGATGCAAGAGCAAGAGGATAGAGCATCGTCTCGAAAGGCGACGGCGACGGTCGCAGCGACGCCTTAGGCTGCGATCAACAGCGCCGCCCCAGCGATACCCGACAGGGCCAGCCGCAGCCGGCCCATCCAGTTCGGGACCATGCCGCGGCGGGCAAGGTCCTGATCGACGATGCCCCAGAGCAGGACCAGGGCGCCGAGGGTGCGAAGATCCCACGGCGCCGGGGCGGCCAAAGCCGCCCAGGCCAGCAGCGAAGGCACGATGGCCAGGACGTAGTCGCGCCAGCCGGCCCCGCGCGCCGCCGCGACGCCCCAGCGGATGCCGCCGAGGAACGAGGCGATCACCGCGCCGTAGGCGGAGAGGATGGTGCGCGGCGACAGGCCGATCGTGCCGAGACCGACATCCGTCCCGCTCACCGACAGCGCGGCGAAGCCCACGAACGGGATCAGCCCCGCGATGCCGAGAAGGACAGCGCTCGCGGGTACCGTGTTCAGCCGCCCCATGCCGTCTCCTCGGCTGCCTGCCGTGCGACCCGGCTCGCACCGGTTTCGCGCATCGCTCGAACCCACCGGCCGCGACGGGACGGCCCGGTGCGGGCCGCCGTCGAGCGGGCGGTGTCATGATCCGGTGTAAACGCGCAGATCCTCATCCGTCCCGCAACCGAGACCATTTGTTGCAGCACGGGACCTCATCGCATGCTCGGCCGGAGAATCGGCGCGGGATAGCGGCGGGGCGACCATGGCCTCGGATGACGGGCATCGGCAGGATGGGCGCGAGACGGCCCACCCCTTGCACGATCGATTCCATGCTGCTGCGGCCGACGGACACGAGACTTGCCCTCGAACGCCTCCGCGGTGCGTCCGGGGATGCCTGGACGACCTGGCGCCGACGAAGCCTGTTCCTGGCGGGCGGCGTCTGCGTCGGCTTGGCCGCGGTACTGATGGCGAAGGCGGCGGATGCGGCGCAGGCGGTGTTCCGCTCCGGAATCACCGCCTCGCCGCTGCTGGCGCTGCTGCTCTGCCCGGCCGGCTTCGCGCTGGCGGCGTGGCTGGCCCGGACCGTGTTTCCGAACTCGCAAGGGTCCGGTATCCCGCAGGTGATCGCCGCCCGCGCCCTCGACGACGGGCCGGCGCGCCATGCCCTGATCTCGCTCAAGGTTGCGGCGGGCAAGGTCGTCGTGATGTGTCTCGGCCTCCTCTGCGGCGCCTCGATCGGCCGCGAGGGACCGACGGTGCAGGTCGGCGCGGCGATCATGGCCACCCTCGGCCGGCTCAGCCCGGAACGGATGCGCAGTCTGCTGCTCGCAGGTGGCGCGGCCGGCGTCGCCGCCGCCTTCAACACGCCGCTCGCCGGAATCGTGTTCGGCATCGAGGAACTCGGCCGGGCCTATGACCGGCGGGGCAGTGCTCTCATCGTCGCCGCCATCGTCGCGGCGGGCCTGACCTCGCTGGCGATCCTGGGTGACTACACCTATTTCGGCACGTCCGACGCGGGGCTGTCCTTGAGCACCGGATGGCTCGCAGTCCCCGTGCTCGGCGTGGCGGGCGGGCTCGCCGGCGGGCTGTTCAGCCGCATCGTGATCGGGTTTGCCCAGGGCTTTCCGGGCCGGGCCGGCGCATGGATCGCGCGCCGCCCCATCCTGTTCGCCACGCTCTGCGGACTCGGTGTCGCCCTGTGCGGATTGGCCTCCGGCGGCGCCGTCTACGGCACCGGCTACGAGGAAGCGCGGGACATCCTGCACGGCGAGAGCGATCCGCGCTGGGCGTTCGCGCCGCTGAAGTTCCTGGCCACCGTGCTGTCCTCGATCAGCGGCATTCCCGGCGGCCTTTTCGCCCCCTCGCTCGCCGTCGGCGCCGGGCTCGGCGCCCAGGCGAGCCTCATCCTCGCGGACGTCCCCATGGGTGCGCTGGTGCTGATCGGCATGACCGCCTACCTGACCGGCGTTCTCCAGGCTCCGATCACCTCGTTCGTGATCGTCACCGAGATGACCCAGAACCACGCGATGGTGATCCCGCTGATGCTCGCCGCGCTGATCGCGGACGCGATGTCGAAGCTCGTCTGCCGCGGCGGCCTCTACCACACCCTGGCGGAGGTGCTGGTGCAGCGCGCAGGCCGCGAACGAAATGCGTAGTATCAAGCTGCATGGAACAGGACCGGTGGTCCAGTTCCATGCGTCCGGCGGACGACCACTGCCGCGCCGTCGCGCGGGCAATCGGCGATGAGGCAGGATCATCGCCGATCGGTCGAATGCCCGGGCCGCGGCGGAACGCCGCCGGTCCGTCGGAAGTTACTGCTCCGCTTTCGTATCGGAGTGAACTGCCATGACGCTTCTCAAGTGGGCCGCCATCGCCTTCATCATCTCGCTCGTCGCGGGCGCCCTCGGCTTCACCGGCATCGCCTCCGGCGCGAGCTCGATCGCGCGCATCCTGTTCGGCCTGTTCCTCGTGCTCGCCATCGTCATTGTGGTGATCGCGCTCGCCATCGGTCAGGCGGTGTTCTGACGCCTCGGCTCTGAACCCGTGCGCCTCGACGGCCGCACCGCCCTCGTCACCGGCGCCTCTTCCGGGATCGGCGCCGAGACGGCCCTGGGGCTCGCCCGCCTCGGGGCGCGGGTCGGCCTCGTCGGGCGCGACCGCGCGCGCACCGAACGTGCCGCCGCGCATCTGCGCCGGGAGACCGGCGGCGCGGCGGACGTCTTCCTCGCCGATCTGTCGAGCCAAGCCGAGATCCGCCGCCTCGCGGGGGAGGTGAGGGCGCATTATCCCGCCCTCGACATCCTCGTAAACAATGCCGGCGCGATCTTCTCCGAGCGTCACGTCACGGTCGATGGGATCGAGCGGACGTGGGCCCTCGACCATCTCGCCTACGTGCTGCTGACGCACGAGCTGCGCGCACCGCTCGAAGCCGCGCCCCGCGCCCGCATCGTCAACCTGGCCTCCGCCGCCCATACGCGCGGACAGATCGATTTCGACGATCTCGGCGGCGAACGCCGCTATTCCGCGATGAAGGCCTATGCGCAGGCCAAGCTCGGCAACGTGCTGTTCACCCATGCGCTCGCCCGGCGGCTCGCGGGCAGCCCCGTCACCGTCAATGCGGTGCATCCGGGCGTTGTAGCGAGCGAGTTCGCCAAAAACACCCGCGGCGCGCTCGGCTTCGCCTGGAGCCTGATCCGCCCGTTCCTGATCTCGACCGAGGCGGGCGCCCGAACCTCGCTCCACGTCGCCACCGCGCCCGAACTCGATGGCGTGAGCGGGCGCTACTTCGCCAAATGCCGCGAGACGGCTTCCTCCGCCCGCAGCCGGGACGAGGCGTTGCAGGAGCGGGTCTGGATCCTCAGCCGGCGGCAGGTCGGGATCGAGGCGTCGCACGCCGCGCAATAAGGGTGCGCCTCGCGGCTCGCCGTCTCAGAAATGGCTGAACGAGGTGCGCGCGAAGTCCAAGGCTCGGCCCGTCCCGTCGAGGAAGCACGGCGCATCCTCCCCGGCCTCGACCGTGCCGATCGCGGCAGCCGGAACGCCGGCCTCGCGCGCTTCGGCGAGAAAGGCGGACAGCTCGTCCGGCGCCACCGCGCAGAGGATCTCGTAATCGTCGCCGCCGGTCAGCGCCGTGGCGAGCCGGCTTGGCGCGCGGGCGATGGCCGCCACTGCGGCGGGCGAAAGCGGCACCGCCGGGACATCGATCCGCGCGGTCAGGCCTGTGCCGGCGAGCATTTTTCGCAGGTCGCCCGCGAGCCCGTCCGACACATCCATGGCCGCGCGGGCATGGCGGCGAAGGGCAGGAACCAGGGCCAGCCGCGGGCGCGGGTGAAGATAGCTGTCGAGCAGAGCGTCGCGGTGGGATGCCTCCAGCGCGGGATCGGGCGCGAGCCGCAGGGCGAGGCCGAGGGCCGCGTCGCCGATGCTGCCGCTGACGCAGAGCCGGTCGCCGGCCTGCGCCGCCTGACGCCGCAGGATCGTGCCCGACGGCACCTCGCCAAGGGCAGTGACGCCGATGAGCGCCGGGCCGCCGGAGCGGACCGTATCGCCGCCGAGAAGCGGGCAGCCATGGGCACGGCTCGCGGCACCGAGCCCTTCAGTGAAGGCGGCGAGCCACGCCTCGGTCCAGTCGTCCGGCAGGGCCAGCGTCAGAAGAAAGCCGCGGGGATGGGCGCCCTTGGCGGCGAGATCCGAGAGGTTCACGCCGAGCGCCTTTACGGCGATCGAGCCGGGCGGATCGTCGGGGAAGTAATGTACCCCGGCGACGACGGCGTCGGCGGTCACCACGAGGTCGTGGCCGGGCGTCGGCGTCAGGCTGGCGGCGTCGTCGCGCAGGCCCTCGGCGCCGGGGCCGGCGAGCGGCGCGAAGTAACGCGCGATCAGCGCCTCCTCGCCCGCGCGCGCCATCCCCGCCTCAGGCCTTCTTCGGCGCCTGGCCGGGGGCGGCCGGGATGCCGAACTCGGTGGAGCGCACCTCGCGGCCGACCCGGTCGAGCACGGCGTTGACCATGCCCGGCTCGTCGCCGCCGTAGAAGCTGTGGGCGACGTCGACATACTGCGAGATCGCGGCCCGGGCCGGCACGTCGCGGCGGAACATCAGTTCGTAGGCGCCCGCCCGCAGGATCGCGCGCAGCACCACTTCGAGCCGGCGCAGGGGCCAGCCCTTGGCGAGCGCCGCGTCGAGCTTCGGATCGATGGCGCGCTGCTCCTCCACGGCGCCGCGCAGAACGTCGCGGAAGAAGGCGGTCTCGGCCGGGGGATGGACGACGCCGTCGATCTCCTGGCCGATCCAGAAGGTCTCGAACTCAGCGAGCGCGTCGATCACGCCCTTGTCCGAGATCTCCATCTCGTAGAGCGCCTGCACCACGGCGAGGCGGGCACCGGTTCGGGTATTCGGTTTCGACGAGGCCGGCGTCTGGGCCGGCGGCGCGGCGGGTTCTGTCATCGAGCGGGTTCCAGATTGGCGGCGCGCTTGATGGCGAGGAGGCTCAGCGCCGCCTCCGCCGCGCCGCCGCCCTTGTTCATCTCGGAGACCCGGGCACGGGCGAGCGCCTGCTCCATGGTCTCGACGGTGAGGATGCCGTTGCCGAGCGGCAGATGCTCGGACACGGAGAGGTCCATCAGCGCGC
Organism: Methylorubrum sp. B1-46; assembly: GCF_021117295.1. Taxonomy (NCBI): domain Bacteria; kingdom Pseudomonadati; phylum Pseudomonadota; class Alphaproteobacteria; order Hyphomicrobiales; family Methylobacteriaceae; genus Methylorubrum; species Methylorubrum sp. B1-46. The sequence goes on from NZ_CP088247.1 coordinate 3,388,678, forward strand.
GGGCGCTCTCGCCGGCGACGATGTCGTAATGCCCCGTCTCGCCGCGGATGACGCAGCCGAGCGCCACAGCCGCATCATAGGGACCGCCGGCCTTGCGCCCGGCTTCCATCAGGATGGCGATGGCCGCGGGGATTTCGAGGGCGCCGGGCACCGTGAAGATCCGCGCCTCGGCGCCGACCGCCTCGATCGCGGCGCGGGCGCCCGCCAGCAGCTCGTCGGCAATGTCGTCGTAGTAGCGTGCCTCCACCACCAGCACGCGGGTGCCGGCGAGGCTCTCGAGGATGCTTGTGGGCGCGTCCGCGTCCCGGCGTTGGGAGACCATGCGTGTGACGTTCCGGGGTGCGTTCGCGGAAGTTCGGGGCGGGCCGGAGGGTTAGCGCAAGTGCTGCGGGCTCTACAAGCGGCACGGGACGCAAGGCCGCGCGCGGCCGCGATGCAGTCCAGGCCAGCGACGCGCCGTCGCGGCCCCGGCGGGCCCTCGCTTTTCAGTTGAGCCGGAGACGTTCGATCAACCCAATCCGCTCGAAGGGGCGTCGCCATGACCTGCGATGCTCGGCGATTAACCCGTCCGAAGTCGATGCCGGCGATAGACTATCGAATACAAATTGCGGGCGCTCGAACAAGGGGCTCGCACTGGAGACGGGGGTTATCCAGCATGGCGACGGCGCGCGCGCGGAGGGACGGAACGGCCACGGCGCCGGCCGAGGCGGCGCCGCGGGTGGTGCCGCTGGTGATCGATCTCGACGGCACGCTGCTGCGCACGGATCTTCTCCTGGAAGGCATCATCACGCTGCTACGGCGCAACCCGCTGATGCTGCTCCTGATGCTGCTGTGGCTGCCGCGGGGCCGGGCCTTCTTCAAGCGCCGCATCGCGGAGAGCGCCGGGCTCGACGTCGCGACCCTGCCGGCCAACGAGGCGCTGCTCGCCCATATCGAGGCGCGGAAGGCGGCGGGGCAGGCGATCGTGCTCGCCACCGCCGCCGACGAGCTGATGGCCCTGCGGGCGCTCAGGCGCTTTCCCGTCTTCGATCGGGTGGTGGCGAGCGACGGCGTACGGAACCTCAAAGGCGCGGCGAAGGCGGCCCAGCTTCAGGCGCTCTATCCGCAGGGCTTCGACTATGCCGGCGACTGTGCTGCCGACCTGCCCGTCTGGGCCGCGGCGCGCCGGGTGATCGTGGTGGGAGCCTCCCCCGCCGTGCTCCGTGCGGCCCACCGGCTCGGCAAGCCGGTCGAGGTGTTTCCCGCAGCCTCGCGTTCCCACACGCTCCTCAAGGCCCTGCGTCCGCATCAATGGGCTAAGAACGCCCTGGTCTTCCTGCCGCTCGTGCTCGGTGGCCGGGCCGGCGAGGCGGAGGCCTGGGCGAGCGCGGGTCTGGCCTTCCTCGCCCTCGGGCTCGTCGCCTCGGCGAGCTACCTGATGAACGACCTCCTCGATCTCTCCCACGACCGGGCCCACTGGTCGAAGCGCGAGCGCCCCCTGGCGAGCGGCCGGCTTCCCATCGCCACCGGTCTGGCGGCGCTCGTCCTCGGGCTCGGGGGCGGGTTGGCGGTCGCGGCCCTCGCCGGAGCGGCGGTGCTCGCCGGCGTGCTCGCCTATCTCGCCCTGACACTGGCCTATTCCACCTGGCTCAAGCGGGTGCCGATGCTCGACGCGCTGACGCTCGGGTGCCTGTTCTCGCTGCGCATCGCCATCGGCGTCGCCGCGGTCGCGGTGGCGTGGTCGCCCTGGCTTCTCACCTTCTCGATGTTCCTGTTCACCTCGCTGTCCTTCGCCAAGCGGTACACGGAGCTGCGCGGCGCCGCGCGGCGCGGCCAATCGGGCACCATCGCCGGGCGCGGTTATCAGCCGGCGGACGAGGCGGTGGTGCTCGCCTTCGGCGTCGCCTCCGGCCTGTCCAGCGTCGTCATCTTCATCCTCTATCTCGCCAACGAGGCGTTCCACCATGCCGCGCTCGCCGCGCCGCTGGCCCTGTGGAGCTTCCCGCTGATCCTCGTCCTGTTCATGGGCCGGGTCTGGCTGCTGGCGGGCCGCGACGCGCTCCACGACGATCCGGTCGCCTTTGCGATCAAGGATCGCCCGAGCCTCGCGCTCGCAGGGATCGCCGGCCTCGCCTTCGCCGCCGCCGCCTTCGGCCTGCCCCACAGCCTCTTTCCGCAGGGACTCGAATCGTCATGGGTCATGAGGTCGTCCGTTTCCTGATCGCCGGCGGCACGGCGACGGCGATCAACTGGCTCGCGCGGATTCCGCTCTCACTCGTCATGCCGTTCGAGGCGGCCCTGCTCGCCGCCTACGGCCTCGGCATGGTCGCCTCGTTCTGGCTCTACCGAGCCTTCGTGTTCCGGGTGGCGCGGGGATCGCTGCGTGGGCAGGTGTTCCTGTTCCTCGTGGTCAACGCCGTCGGCGCGGGCGTGGTGCTCGCGGTCAGCACGGCCCTGCTCGACAGCCTGACCGCGCTGCTGCCGGATCTCGCACGATCGATCGCCGAGGCGCTCGCCCACGGCGTCGGCATCGCTTCGGGCGCCGCAGCGAACTATCTCGGCCACCGGCTCCTCACCTTTGCCCCCGGCGCGCGGCCCGCGCCCCAGGGTCCGTAGTTCAGAGCCTGTAGGCCCAAAGCAGCGTTACCACGGCGAGACAACCGTGGCCGCAGCCACGATCCCGACTGCCGGCTACGACGGCAAGGAGCGCGGACACGTCACGCGGATCGGTCTCACCCCTGCAATAGGCCGCGCGTCTCGGCGAGGCGCGCGGCGTAGCGCGCCAGGAGATCGATTTCGAGATTGATCCGGTCGCCCGCGCGGCGCTCCTCCCAGGTCGTGACCGAGAGGCTGTGCGGGATCAGCAGCACCGAGAAGTCGCTGCCTGAGACCGCGTTGACGGTGAGCGAGGTGCCGTCGAGGCAGATCGATCCCTTCTCAGCGATGAAGCCGGCGAGCGCTTCCGGTGCCCGCAGGGTGAAGCGCTCGCTTGCCCCCCACGGATTGTCCTCCCCGGTCACGGTCTCGCGGGCGATGATCTCGGCGATTCCGTCGACATGGCCGGTGACGAGATGGCCGCCGAGTTCGTCGCCGAGCTTGAGCGAGCGCTCGAGATTGATCCGTGTGCCCTCACGCCAAGAGCCGACCGTAGTGCGGGCCAAGGTCTCGGCGGCGGCATCGACCGAGAAGCGGCAGCCCGTCCCGTGCGGCTCGACCGCGACAGCGGTGAGGCAGGGGCCGGAGCAGGCGATCGAGGCGCCGAGCGCGATGCCGGCGGGATCGTAGGCGCTCTCGATGACGATCCGGCGCAGGCGTTCGGCCCCCTCCACCGAGACGACGCGGCCGACATCGGTGACGAGCCCGGTGAACATGTCAGATCCTCTCGTAGGTGACCGCCGTGTCGGGACCGTAGGCCCATCGCTCGACCTCGGCGAAGGCGCCATCGGACAACCGGCGAGCGAGGTTGGCTCCGAGCGCCGGCAGGCCGCCGGCCTCGCCCAGCGTGACGGGGCCGGTGATCAGCGTGCAGGCGTCGATGAGATCGTGCGTGGCGAGCGCATCGGCAAGCGCCGGGCCGCCCTCGCTGCAGATCCGCGTCAGGCCGCGCTCCGCGAGAAGGACCAGCGCGGCGGTCAGATCGATGCGTCCCCTTGCATCGGTGGGGACGAAGGCCAGCTCGACGCCGAAGGAGGTGAGCATCCGCCGGGCATGGGCCGGAGCACCGCGCCCGGTCAGGACCAGCGTCGGCAGGTCGCGGGCGCCGCGCACAAGATGGCTCGCGGGATTGAGACGCAGTGTCGAGTCGAGGACGATCCGCAGCGGTGAGCGCTCGGCCAGCCCCGGCAGCCGCACGGTCAGCGACGGGTCGTCGGCGCGCGCCGTACCAATGCCGACCATGATCGCGTCGGCATGCGCCCGCCACAGATGCACCGCTCCGTCGGCGATCGGGCCGGTGATCTTCAGACGCTCGCCGGTCGAGGGCGCGGCGAAGCCGTCGCAGGTGCGGGCAAGCTTGAGGTGCAGGCTCGGGCGACCGCGCGTGACGCGGGAGAAGTGGCCGCGGTGATCGCGAACGGCCTCCTCGCGCATGAGGCCGGTCTCGACCGTGATCCCGGCGGCGCGCAAGCCCGCATGGCCGCGCCCGGCCACCCGCGGATCGGGATCCTCGACGGCGGTGACCACCCGGGCGATTCCGGCGGCAATCGTCGCGTCGGTGCAGGGCGGCGTGCGGCCGTGATGCGAGCAGGGCTCCAAGGTGACGTAGAGCGTGGCGCCGCGGGCCGCCGCGCCGGCCATGGCGAGCGCCAGCGGCTCCGCGTGCGGGCGCCCGCCCGGTGCGGTCACCGCCTGCCCGACGATGCGGCCATCGGCGACCACGACGGCGCCGACGCTGGGATTCGGCCACGTCCGGCCGAGATTGCGCCGCCCCAGCGCCAGGGCGAGGCGCATGGCGCGCCGATCGAGAGCTTGCTGTTGGCAGGCGTCCACGGCTCGCCCCGTTACGCGGATTTTCGGGGAGGCCGGCGGCGGCGCGGGGCGGCCGTCTCCGCGTCGGGCTGCACGGGCACCGCCGGCGCGTCCTCGGACACCGCAGCCTCACCCTCCAGCCGGCCACCGAGCGTCCCGAGCAGATCCTGAAAATCCTGCGCCTCGCGGAAATTCTTGTAGACCGAGGCGAACCGGACATAGGCGACGTCGTCGAGCCCCTTCAGGCCCTCCATGACGGCCTCGCCGATGGCCTCGCTGGTGACCTCGCCCTCGCCGCCGCTCTCCAGGCGCCGGGTGATGCCGCTGACGAGGCGCTCCACCCGCTCGGGATCAACCGTGCGCTTGCGCAGGGCGACATCGATCGAGCGCTGCAGCTTGTCGCGGTCGAAGGGCACGCGCTTGCCCGAGCGCTTGAGCACGGTGAGTTCGCGCAACTGCACCCGCTCGAAGGTCGTGAAGCGTCCGCCGCAATCCGGGCAGACGCGGCGGCGGCGGATCGCCGAGGAATCCTCGCTCGGCCGCGAATCCTTCACCTGCGTGTCGGGACCTCCGCAGAACGGACACCGCATCGCGCGCTCACCACCTCATCCCGGACGCTCTCAAAAGCCGGCCCTCTCTGCCCCACCCGCCGCTCAATTGCCAGAACCGGGCTCGGTGGGTTCGGTGGGATCGGGGGCAGTCGTCACCACCCGCGCTTCCGGTTCGGCACGGAAGAGGGCGTGGAGCGCCGACGCCGTCGGCCCGGCCGCCACATCGGCCAGGGTGAGCCGGTCGAGTTCGAGGAAGAAGGCCTGCTCCGCCGCGTCGAAGGCCCATTTGAGCCGGCAGCGGCCGATGAGCGGGCAGGGGTCACGCCGGCAATCGACCACCGTGCCGACGCCTTCCAGGTCCGCCACGAGCCGGCCGAGCCGGATCTCTCGCGGGTCGCGGGCGAGGCGCACGCCGCCGGAGCGGCCCTGCCGCGCCTCGACGACGCCGGACCGGACCAGGGCTTGGGCGATCTTCTGGAGGTGATGCACCGAGATGCCGAAGCGCTGCGCGACGGTCGGAGTCGCAATCCAGGCGCCCGGTTGGGTCAGCGTCAGGTGCATCAGCAGACGCAGGCCGTAATCGGTGTGAAGCGAGAGATGCAGGGTCGCCCTCCCGAGCGGAACAGCACAACCTTCAGATGAAGGCGCGCTCGACTGCATCATCCCAAGGATCGAATGACGTGTACACTCCTTGGAAAAACAAACCTTGCGTAGATTAACTCTGAGGTTGCTCGCAAACGGCAGCAGCCGCGGATCGGCAGATCCGCGGCTGCATGGTCCGGCTTGAGGCCGGACACATCTCGATAAGGTTGAGCGCCTCTCACAGAACGCCCGCCGCACGTTCCTCGCCGGAGCGAGAAGGTCGGGAGCCGGGCGTTCCGTGGGGTGCTCTTAGCTGTAGATCGGGAAGCGATCGGTCAGCGCGTGGACCTTCTCCTTCACCGCGGCCTCGACCGCGGAATCGCCGCCCTCGCCCTTCTCGGCGAGGCCATCGAGCACCTCGACGATGAGCGAACCGACCTGCTTGAACTCTGCGACGCCGAAGCCGCGGGTCGTGCTGGCGGGGGTGCCGAGGCGGATGCCGGAGGTGATGGTCGGCTTCTGCGGGTCGAACGGCACGCCGTTCTTGTTGCAGGTGATGTCGGCCCGCGACAGCGCCGCCTCGGCCGCCTTGCCGGTCAGGCCCTTCTTCTGAAGGTCGACCAGCATCAGGTGGTTGTCGGTGCCGCCAGAGGTGATGTCGTAGCCGCCAGAGATAATGGTGTCGGCCAGCGCTCGCGCGTTGTCGATCACCTGCTTGGCGTAGATCTTGAACTCGGGCTTCAGCGCCTCGCCGAAGGCCACCGCCTTCGCGGCGATGACGTGCATCAACGGACCGCCCTGGAGGCCGGGGAAGATCGCCGAGTTGAACTTCTTGGCCAGCGCCTCGTCGTTCGTCAGGATCATGCCGCCGCGCGGGCCACGCAGGGTCTTGTGGGTCGTCGTGGTGGCCACATGCGCGTGCGGGAACGGCGAGGGATGCAAGCCCGCGGCGACGAGGCCGGCGAAGTGGGCCATGTCCACGAAGAAGTAGGCGCCGACCGAATCGGCGATCTCACGGAACTTCGCAAAGTCCCAGTGACGCGGGTAGCCCGAGCCGCCGGCGATGATCACCTTCGGCTTGTGCTCCTGGGCGAGGCGCTCGACCTGCTCCATGTCGATGCGCTGGTCCTCACGGCGCACGGTGTAGGAGACCGGCTTGAACCACTTGCCCGAGACGTTCGGCGGCGCGCCGTGGGTGAGGTGGCCACCCGCGGCGAGGTCGAGGCCGAGGAAGGTGTCGCCGGGCTGCATCAGGGCCATGAACACGCCCTGGTTCGCCTGGGAGCCGGAATTCGGCTGCACGTTGGCGAAGCCGCAGCCGAACAGGCGCTTGGCGCGGTCGATGGCCAGCTCCTCGGCGATATCGACGAACTGACAGCCGCCATAGTAGCGCCGGCCGGGATAGCCCTCGGCGTACTTGTTCGTCAGCACGGAGCCCTGGGCCTCGAGCACGGCGCGCGAGACGATGTTCTCGGAGGCGATCAGCTCGATCTCATGCTGCTGCCGACCGAGTTCCTGCGAGATGGCCTTTGCGATCTCGGGATCGGTCTCGGCAAGATGAGCCGAGAAGAAGGTGTCGAGGGCGGTGGTGTCGGACGCAGTTCCGGCGCTCATGAGCGTAGCCTCTTTTCGTTGTTTACGGGCTTAACTCACCCGTTCTCCCGCTGGCGTTTGCGGGGGTGAATTTCGGCACTATTCGTACACGTCGAGGAACGACAGGCCAAGCACAGGTGATTTTACGCCTGTCTTTAAAATTTTTCACGGGAGCAGCCCGAGTCTGCGGCACCGCAGCGCATCAGCCCGGCTCCACACACGACAACACCCGGCAGGGCCGGGTGTCGCGGGACCGATCGGGTCTCGGAGGATTCGTCCGCGAGTGCCGTCGCAACCGTAGCGGCTCGGAACACCGCCACTTGCCGATTTGCGCCAAGTCCTTGCGGAAACCCGGCAGACACCGCACGGACCGGAGGTATCGGCTCAGGCCTGCAGGCGGCTCTTCACGTCGCCGAGGCTGGCGCGGACGAGATCCTGCGCAGCCGCACCTTGAAGCCGCTCGCGCAGCAGGGTTTCCGACACTTTCACCGCCGCGTCCGCGGCAGCAGCGCGGACCTGGGCGGAGGCCTGGGCCTCAGCCTGGGCAATCTTCGCCTCGGCCGCCTTCGTCCGGCGGGCGACGAAGTCGTTGAGGCGGGCGTGGCCCTCGGCGGCGATGCGCTCGGCATCCTCGCGAGCGGATGCGACGATCGCCTCGGCCTCACGCTCGGCCTCGGTACGGCGGCGCTTGTAGTCGGCGAGCACGGCCGCGGCCTCTTCGCGCAGGCGGCGGGCCTCGTCGAGCTCGTGGCGCACGCGCTTGGCGCGGCTGTCGAGCCCGCTCGTCATCATCGAGAAGCCGCCGACCCGCCAGACGATGACCAGGAACGCCACGAAGGCGACGGCGACCCAGAATTCCGCGGTCAACAGCATGTCGGTCTCAAACCCTTGGTCGGCCTTCCGCCCGGCCAGGCCGGAGCGGGGTCGGTTCGGATGGGGGAGGGGCCGGCGCGACGCCGGCCCTCAGGTCAGTGGACGGCGGGCGTCGCGTCGAGGGCGCGGTTCAGACTGGCCTGGTCGGGCGCCTGGCCGGTCAGCCGCTCGACGATGGCCGAGGCGGTCTCGCCGGCGATGGTGCGGACGTTGCCCATGGCTTCGGTGGTGCGCGCCCGGATGGTCGCCTCTGAGGCGGCCAGTCGCTGGTTCAGCTCGGCCTCGAGGGTCTTGCGCTTGGCATCGGCTTCGGCCGAGAGGCCGTTGCGGGTCTCCTGGGCGATGGCCTGCGCCTTCGCCTGGGCCTCGCGCAGAGACTTCTCGTAGGCGGCGCCGGCGGCGTCGGCCTCGGCCTTCATCCGCTGCGCCTCGTTCAGATCGGACGAGAGCCGACCGGAGCGGTCATTGAGGATCGCCTCGATGCGCGGCAGCGCGACCTTGGACATCAGGTAGTAGAGCAGGCCGAACGCCAGCGCGAGCCAGATCAACTGCGAGAGGAAGGTGTGGCTCTCGAAGGGCGGGAAGGCGCCGCCATGGCCGCCGGAGGGCTGCTCGGTATGGGTATGGGGGCTCCCGGGCGGAACGATCTGCGTGTCCGCATTCGGGGAGGGGGTCGTGAGGGGATTCTTCTGCTCGGCCATGGCCCTGTCCGGTGACGTCGGAAGGCCGGCTCCGCGGGCGGAGCGGCCGGATCAACGAGCGAGGGCGTGCGAGGCGGGCTTGAAGCCGGCTCGCACGCCCTCGAAAGGCACGTCAGACGGCGAAGAGCAGCAGCAGCGCGACGAGCAGCGAGAAGATGCCGAGCGCCTCGGTGAGCGCGAAGCCCAGGAGGAGGTTGGTGCGCTGGCTGTCGGCGGCCGACGGGTTGCGAAGCGCGCCCGAGTAGAACTGGCCGAACAGGTTGCCGAGGCCGATGCTGGCGCCCGCCATGCCGAGGCAGGCGAGGCCGGCGCCGATGTACTTCGCAGCGACGGGATCCATGAAACACTCCTGAAGTTCGAACGGGGTTCGTTGTGGGCGGAAGGGTCCGGCCGGTTGGGATCAGTGGCCGGGGTGGAGGGCGTCGGCGAGATAGACCGCCGTCAGCGTCGCGAAAACGTAAGCCTGAAGGGCCGCGACGAGGAACTCGAGAGCCGTGAGCGCAATGGTGAGCGCGAGCGGCAGGGGCGAGAGCACGCCCCAGGCACCGGCGACCAGAAGCTGCACCACGAAGAAGGCGAAGATCTTCAGGGCGATGTGGCCGGCCAGGATGTTGGCGAAGAGACGGACCGAGAGGCTGATCGGCCGCGACAGGAACGACACGATCTCGATCGGCACCATGATGAGGAGCAGCGGCTTCGGCACGCCCGACGGCACAAACACGCCGAGGAAGTGGGTGCCGTGCTTGGCCACGCCGTAGATCACCACGGTCAGGATCACCACGAGCGCGAGGCCGAAGGTGACGATGAGGTGGCTGGTCACCGCGAAGGCGTAGGGGATCATCCCGAGGAGGTTCAGGATGAGCACGAACATGAACAGCGAGAAGACGAGCGGCAGGAAGCGCTTGCCGTCCGCGCCGGTCGCTTGGTGCACCGTGTCGGCGATGAACTCGTAGAGCGTCTCGGCCAGCGCCTGGAGACGGCCCGGGACGACCGAGCGCCCGGAGGTCGCCACGATGGTCAGCAGCGCGATGATGCCCACCGCCGCGAACATGTAGAGAGCCGATTGCGTAAACGCGAGCTGCTGGTTGCCGATGTGACCCAGCGAGACGAGCGGCTGCAGCTCGAACTGGTGGATCGGGTCGATACTGACCGCCATGTGCCCGCTTCCGCCCCTTTGTGTGTCGCGCGAGGAAGCCTTCGCGGCTCCCGTTCGTCGCGCGTCGCCCTTACACGATGCCGGGCGAGTCTCAAGACCCCTGAGGCGTCTCGGCGACCCTTACCGACGAACTTTCTCAGTTTTTCTTGCCGCTGAAGCCGCTGACCCGCATGACGTTGTAGATCCCCGTCACGAAGCCCAGCATCAGCAGCACGATCATCCCCCACGGCTTGGTACCGAAGAGATGATCGACGATGTATCCGAGGATCCCACCGGCGATCACGCCCGCGATGAACTCGGTCGAGAGCCGCATGGCCTGACCGAGTTGAGCCGAGCCGCCGGACGCGCTGTTGCGCGCACGCTCGGATGAAGCGACCTTCGGCCGCTTCCCCTCGAGCTGCGTCTCGAGACGTTTGAGCCTCGCGGAGAGATCGCCGTCGGCGGGAGCCTTTTCCGGCCCGCTCCCCTCGCCTGAAGGATCACCGCTCACGGGCGACCCCACATGTCGTCGGGAGCGGAAGGAACCGGCCTGTCCCCTCGGCGCGGCGCACCATAGTTTCGCCAACCTTGAGTGTCAAGGCGACCGGAGGGGTCATCAAGCTGTTGATAAAACAACATAATCTTTGTTTTTCCACGGCCTTCCGGGAGCTGGCTTACGCCCCCAGGATCGGCTTGATGATCTTCTCCAGCTCCTCGATCGAGAGGGCGCCGGCGCGCTTCTCGCCGTTGATGAAGAAGGTCGGCGTCGATTCGACCTTGAGGGTTTCGAGCCCGCGGGTCTTGACCGCGTTGATGGCCGAGTAGGTCTTCTGATCCTTCAGGCAGGCCTCGAACTTCTCCTTCGAGAAGCCGGCCTGACGCAGGAGCTGCTCCATGGCATCGACCGGCGATTGCGGCTTGCGCACGAAGGCCCAGTTCTGCTGCTGGTCGAACAGCAGGTCGGTGATCGGATAGTATTTCGCCTCGCCGTCGCAGCGCGCCAGCATGAAGGCGGCGGTGGCGAGCGGATCGAGAGGGAACTCGCGCAGGGTGAAGCGCACCTTGCCTGTATCGATGTAGCGCTCCTTCAGCACCGGCCACGTCGTCGCGTGGAAATGGGCGCAGTGCGAGCAGGTCATCGAAGCGTATTCGATGATTGTCACCTTGGCATCCGGCGGCCCGAGCCAGACGTCGCCGAGGGGCCCAGGCTGCATCAAGGCGGCCGTATCGGCCGATTGCGCCAGAGCCTCAAGGGACAGGGACGGCAGCAGGGCGGCAGTGCCGATGGCAAGGCCGGTCAGTTTCAGGGCGTCGCGCCGGGTGATCATGGCAGGGCGGGCTCCGTTCGCGGGCCGCATTCGGCCCGATACCGCGCTATAGGACGGATCGGCTCCATCCGGCCGAGGGGCGCGTCGCCGCACGGCCTTTGTCGCAGCCGCTTATCACGCTGCGCCGCCGCCCGCACGCCCCACGATCCCACCCTTCGTTGTTCCTATCGCCGCGCCACCACGGCGATGCCGAGCCGATCGAGAGCGTCGCGCAGGCGTTCCTCCTCAATGCGCGCCACCGCCAGCGCCACCTCTCCGCGCCGCGCCGGGTCGAGCATTTTTTGCGGGGCGCGGCGGGCGGGCCGCTGCAACCGGTCCTGACGCAACACGATCTTGCCGATGCACGCCCAGCCGTAATGCGCGTTGACGCGCTGGATCACGACCGGCGCAAGGTGCTGCAGGTCGAGGGCAAAGGCGCCTTCCACGCGCACCACCAGCGTGCCGGGCTCCGGCCGGCCCTCGGCGTCGCGGCGGGCGCGGCGCGGCCATTCGAGTTTGACCGGCTGGCAGGCCCCGGCGAGCCGGGCTCCGACGATGTCCGGCCACGCGGCCAGGATGTCGGACGAGGCGAAGCCCTGCGCGGCAAAGGCGGGGCCGATGCAGCCCTCGATCAGTTCGCTCAGCGGTTTGACGCGCGCCATCGGCTTTCCGGAACACTAGGGCGGGGTGACGGGCACGCCGCAGCCGTGATCCTACCCGAATTGCGCCCCCCGCGGGAGTCGGCACCGGCGCGGGACGGAGCGGCGGCACGGCGGCGTCACTTTTCGGCAATCGCTCCGAGGGCGACCCGAAGCCGCTTTTTCCGCACCCGCGCTCCCGCTATGGACGGGACATGCCCGCCGCCTCGGCCGCCGACCTCCTCGCCTGGTACGACCGTCATCGCCGGGCGCTGCCCTGGCGCGCGCTTCCGGGCGAGACCCCCGCCCCCTACCGGGTCTGGCTCTCCGAGGTCATGCTGCAGCAGACCACCGTCACGGCGGTGAAGCCGTACTTCGAAAAGTTTCTGGCCTTGTTTCCAAGCGTGGCGGCGCTCGCCGCCGCGCCGGAAGAGGCGGTGATGTCGGCCTGGGCCGGGCTCGGCTATTACTCCCGCGCGCGCAACCTGCATGCCTGCGCCAAGGCCGTCGCCGCCACAGGGTGCTTTCCCGACACGGAAGAAGGCCTGCGCAAGCTGCCCGGCATTGGCGCCTACACGGCCGGCGCCATCGCCGCGATCGCCTTCGACCGGCCGGCGGCGGCCGTCGACGGCAATGTCGAGCGGGTCATGAGCCGCCTGCACGCCATCGAGACGCCGCTTCCCGCCGCCCGCGCGCAGATCCGCCTGTTCACGCAGGCGCTGGTGCCGGAGCGGCGGCCGGGCGATTTCGCGCAGGCGCTGATGGATCTCGGCGCGACGCTGTGCACCCCGAAGCGGCCGGCCTGCGCCCTCTGCCCCTGGATGCGGCCCTGCCGCGCCCGGGCCGAGGGTTTGCAGGAGACGTTTCCGCGTAAAGTGAAGAAGGAGAAGGGGATCTTGCGAAAGGGCGCGGCCTTCGTCGCGCTGCGGGCCGGCGACGAGGCGGTCCTGCTGCGCACGCGGCCGCCGGAAGGCCTGCTCGGCGCCATGGCCGAACCGCCAACAAGCGATTGGCTGCCCGATTACGATCCGGCCAAGGGCCTGCTCGACGCGCCGCTCGATGCCCGCTGGAAGCGCCTGCCCGGCGTGGTGAAGCACGGCTTCACCCATTTTCCGCTCGAACTGACGGTGTTTCTCGCCCGCGTCGCGGCGGACACGAAGCCGCCGGAGGGCATGCGCTTCACCCCCCGCGACGCGCTGGACGCCGAACCGCTGCCCGGCGCGATGAAGAAGGTGCTCGCCCACGCGCTCAGCGGGCCGGTGCCGCTCGCCGCGCCTGTGGCGAAGCCGCCGCCCGAGCCTGATCTCGCCACGCTGCCCGAGCCCGAGCCGCCGCCGCGGCGCGGGCCGATCCCGAAGCCCGCCTCGTCGCGGCCCTCGGATCTGGCGCGGATCGTGAAGAAGGCGCCCAAGCCCGTTCGGACACGATAAGAAGAAGATGCAGGGCTCTGCCCTGCACCCGCGAAAGGACTTGTCCTTTCGAAACCGAGACGAGCGCTAAGCCCCGGCTTGGCCCCGCATCTCAGTCCGAAAATCGTCGATGCAGACGAGTTTTCCGCCGCGCTCGGCGTGCCAGAATGTCCATCCGTTGCAGGCGGGCAGGCCCTGCACCAGAGCGCCGACCTTGTGGATCGACCCCATCGCCGGCCCGACGCTGAGCTGGCCGTCCGGCCGCACCGTCGCCCGGAAGCGGCGGCGCTCGTCGGTCAGCGTCTCGCCGGCCCGAACATGGCCGGCCTCGACCACGCTCAGGAACGGGATGCGCGGCTCGGCCCGCTTCGGGGTGGCGAGCGCCAGTGAGGCAGACGACAGAGTCTCGATGCTCTCGATCCGGGCGCGTGCCGCGGCGGCGTAGGTCGGGTCGCGCTCGCAGCCGATGAAGTGACGCCCGAGCCGCTTCGCCACGGCGCCGGTCGTGCCGGTGCCGAAGAACGGGTCGAGCACCACGTCGCCGGGATTGGTCGCCGCCAGCAGCGTGCGGGCAAGCAGGGCCTCCGGCTTCTGGGTCGGGTGGACCTTGCGGCCGGCCGCGTCCTTCAGCCGCTCCTCGCCCGTGCAGAGCGGAATGAACCAGTCAGAGCGCATCTGAAGGTCTTCGTTGCCGGCCTTCAGGGCGTCGTAGTGAAATGTGTACCTCGCTTGCGGCGAGCGCGAGGCCCAGATCAGGGTCTCGTGCGCGTTGGTGAAGCGCTTGCCGCGGAAATTCGGCATCGGGTTGGCCTTGCGCCAGACGATGTCGTTCAGAATCCAGTAACCGAGATCCTGCAACGCGCTGCCGACCCGGAAGATGTTGTGGTACGAACCGATGACCCACAGGGTTGCGTTCGGCTTCATCACGCGGCGCGCGGACTTGAGCCAGGCGCGGGTGAACGCGTCGTAGGCTTCGAAGCTGGAAAACTTGTCCCAGTCGTCGTCGACGGCATCGACCACGCTCTGATCGGGACGGGTCAGGCCCGCCTCGCCGAGCTGGAGGTTGTAGGGCGGGTCGGCGAAGACGCAGTCGACGCTTTCCGCCGGGAGACGATCCATGGCGGCGATACAGTCGCCGATCAGGATTTCGTCGAGGGGTAGGGTGTTGGGGAGACGCTGAACGGAGGGTGCGAGACCCATCCGCGGCGCCGACGCGATCCGCCCGGTACGCGAGACCTGATTCCGGGCGGTGACGCCGACGACCGCGGTACGCGGGGAAGCCATGGCAAACACCGGTTACGCGACTGACACCGGGACCATGCCGCGATCACGGTAAAGGTCGGGTTTGCCGTCGTCGTACGGTTGCGTCTCGTTATGGGGCGGCAGTTTTTGCCGCCCTCTCCCATGCAACAAATGCAAGGGTCTGCTGTCCGAGGGGCAGACGACAGCGACGGCTCGCCCCAGGCTTTCGCGACGCGCCGATGCACGCCGCCGAATGCTTGTTGCGCCAGTTTTGATATCCTGGAGACAAGACGCACCGGGATCGCACCAAGTAATCAATTCTTTCAGCGGCGGGGTGGACGAGAGCGGCGACGGATAGTCTTAACAGTCACCTAACGCCGGGAACAAAATCCCTGTCTTATTTTGGCCGAGATCGGGCTCATTTTCCGCGGTGCTCAACGCACATCGCAAATAACAAGGGAATGCGATTTTCGATGAAGGTTTCCAACCGGACCGCTGCCGCCTGCCTCGTGACCGTCATCGGCGCCTTCGCGACGCTGCCTGCCCAGGCCCAGAGCGGCCAGGCCTCCTGGTACGGAAGCGGCCGGAAGACAGCGAACGGCGAGCGTTTCAACCCCAACGGATACACCGCCGCCCACCGCAGCCTGCCCTTCGGCACGCGCGTTCGCGTCACGAACCGCTCCAACGGCCGCTCCGTCGTCGTTCGCATCAACGATCGCGGCCCGTTCGTCGGCGGCCGGGTGATCGATCTCGCCCGCGGCTCGGCCCGTGCCATCGGCATGTCGGGCACCAGCTACGTCTCGCTCAACGTGGTGCGCTGACGGCGCGAGGCCACCCGAGCGCCGCCGCAACCGGCGCCGACGCGCCGAGCGTTGCCGGGGAACCGACCCGTTCCCATAATTGTCTCTTGAGATGACGTGAGGCCCGGATCATCGATCCGGGCCCACGCTTTGAGGAGAGGAGAAGGGTCGAGATGGCGAAGCCGATGGTGGTCGAGATTCCGCACGAACTCGGCCGCGACGAGGCCCGGCGGCGCATCGACGAGGGCACCACCCGCGTGCGCGAGGCGCTCGGCAAGAGCGGCATCGCCATCAACACGCTGAACTGGACCGGCGACCGGCTCGACTACTCGGTGACGGCCCTGGCGCAGACCGTGGACGGCCAGATCGACGTCGGCCAGGACGTGGTGCGCGTCGAGGTGCGCATGCCGCTGCTCTTGTCGATGTTTGCACAGAAGATCCAGAAGATCGTCGGCAAGGAAGGCAACAAGCTCCTCCTGACCAAGAAGTAGCGGAACCCGCCCGCCCGCTCTCCGTTGGCCCGGACGGCGGCGCGATGGACGCATCGTCAGCGAGGCGCTCAACGATGGCTAATCCCGGATCGATCCCGGAAACCCCCACACCCGGCCCCGAGATCCCGAGCCCGGGACCGGAGACGCCCGGCCCCGCCACGCCCGACACGCCGCAGATCCCCGAACCGGGTCCCGGCCCCGAGATCCCCGGCGGAATGCCCGCGGAGGCGCCCGGCAACGTGCCGACCGAGATACCGGTCGAGAGCCCCGGCCTCCCCGATTCGACCCCCACGGGGCCGGCCAACCCGACCGCCTGAGGCGTCCGTTGTTCCGGGCTGCGGCTGCTGCCATAAGCCCGGCATGGCCGCTCCCCCGCTTCTCACCCTTCAGGATGTCGCGCTCACCTTCGGCGGCACGCCGCTGATCGAGCGGGCCGAGCTGACGATCGCATCCGGCGACCGCACCTGCCTCGTCGGCCGCAACGGTTCGGGCAAGTCGACCCTGATGCGCATCGCCGCGGGGCTGGTCGAGCCGGACCGGGCCGTGCGCTTCGTCCAGCCCGGCACCACGATCCGCTACCTCGCGCAGGAGCCGGATTTCTCCGGCTTCGAGACGACCCTGGCTTTCGCGGAATCCGGTCTTGCGCCGGGCGACGACGCCCACCGCGCCCGCTACCTTCTGGAGAGCCTGGGACTCGACGGCAGCGAGGATCCGCGCCGATTGTCGGGCGGCGAGGCACGCCGGACGGCGCTGGCCCAGGCGCTCGCGCCCGAGCCCGACATCCTGCTTCTCGACGAGCCGACCAACCACCTCGACCTGCCGGCCATCGAGTGGCTGGAAAACGAGCTGAAGCGCACCCGCTCGGCCCTCGTCCTCATCAGCCACGACCGCCGCTTCCTCTCGTCCCTGTCGCGCGCCACCGTCTGGCTCGACCGCGGCGTGACGCGGCGGATCGAGCAGGGCTTTTCGAGCTTCGAGGCATGGCGCGACGCCTTCTTCGAGGAGGAGGAGCGCGACAAGCACAAGCTCGACCGAAAGATCGCCGACGAGGAGCACTGGCTGCGATACGGCGTCACCGCCCGGCGCAAGCGCAACGTGCGCCGGCTCGCCGATCTGCAGAACCTGCGCAAGCAGAGCCGCGAGCACCGCCGACCTGTGGGTCAGGCGGTGCTGACCGCGAGCGAGGGCGAGGCCTCGGGCACGCTGATCGCCGAAGCCAAGCACGTCTCGAAATCCTACGGCGAGCGCCGGATCGTCCACGACCTGACGCTGCGGGTGCTGCGCGGCGACCGACTCGGCATCGTCGGCCCCAACGGGGCGGGCAAGACCACGCTGATCAATCTGCTGACCGGCGCCCTCACGCCCGATTCGGGCGAGATGCGCCTCGGCACCGGCCTCAACATGGTCCATCTCGATCAGGCCCGCGCCGTCCTGGAACCCACCGCCACGGTCACGGAGGTTCTGACCGGGGGGCGCGGCGACAGCGTCACGGTGGGTGGGCGCAGCCGCCACGTGATCGGCTATCTCAAGGACTTCCTCTTCAGCCCGGAACAGGCGCGCACGCCGGTGAGCGTGCTCTCGGGCGGCGAGCGCAACCGGCTGCTGATCGCCCGGGCGCTGGCCCAACCCTCCAACCTGCTCGTGCTCGACGAGCCCACCAACGACCTCGACCTCGAGACCCTCGACCTGCTGCAGGAGATGCTCGGCGACTATGCCGGCACCCTGATTCTGGTCAGCCACGACCGCGACTTCCTCGATCGCGTCGCCGGCAATGTCCTGGTCAGCGAGGGGGAGGGGCGCTGGGTCGAATATGCCGGCGGCTACACCGACATGCTCGGCCAGCGCGGACGCGGCGTGGAGGCCCGCAGCGACGGGCGGGACAAGGCTGCCCGCGACCGCCCCGAGCCGCGGGAAAAGGCGCCGCGGGCTGAATCTCCTCAGACGCGGACCAAGCTCGGTTTCAAGGAGCAGCACGAGTTGAAGACGCTGCCGACGCGCATGGCCGAACTGGAGGCGGGAATCGCCAAGCTGCGCGAGGTCCTGGCCGATCCAGGCCTGTATGGTCGCGATCCCGGACGCTTTCAGAAGGCGACAGCGATGCTCGGTGCCGCGGAGACCGAACTCGCCGCCGCCGAGGAACGCTGGCTCACCCTGGAGATGCAGCGCGAGGCGCAGGGCGGCTGACCGCCTCCGCTCCGCTCATCAGTCTCACCGCGCCGGGGCCGAGATCATCCTCCGCCTCACCTTGTAAGCGGGGAAAACTTTTCGTTTCGACAGGGATTAAGTTGCGGGGCTGCAACAGACGGCAGCGAAGCCACTTTGTGACACCTCCAAGACTGTTATGCCTGTTGCCCGTACGGCAACGCTCGACCATGGTGCCGCTGCGAACGGGATAACCCCGCTGCGGCTTGGCCAACACCCGAGTGGGAAGGCCCAAGCTCCAAGGGAAACAAGGACTGGCCGGGTCGCTCTCAGCGATGGGATCCCGACCAAAACAGAAGTCCGATCCCGTGGGTCTCGAAACTTCTGGAGGGTTTACCATGAAGCTCGTGAAGAGCCTTCTCCTTGGATCGGCAGCGGGGCTGACCATCGTGGGTGGGGCTCAGGCCGCCGACCTGCCGGTGAAGAAGGCCGCTCCGATTGAGTACGTCCGGGTCTGCACCGCCTACGGCGCCGGCTTCTTCTACATCCCGGGAACCGACACCTGCCTTCGCATCTCCGGCCGCGCCCGCGCCGAGTATGGCTACATCGGCAGCGATAACCGCCGTGTCGTCGGCGGCGGCGATCTCTCGGGCTTCGTCGGCCTTGCCCGCTTCGCCTTCGACACCCGCACCCAGACCGGCTACGGCACCCTGCGCGCCTTCCTTCGCGTCGACATGGCGAGCCGCACCGGCCACACCAAGCTCTCCTCCGGCACGAACCTGCGCGGCGGCTACGCCTTCTCCGGCACCGGCCAGGATGCCTTCGGCCGCATCCAGAACTTCGTCAACGTCGACAAGGCGTTCATTCAGTTCGCCGGCCTGACCGCCGGTCGCGCCTCCTCGTTCTACGACTTCTACGCCGCCGACTACGAGATCATCGGCTCCTCGCTCGGCTCCAACATGCCGTCGACCAACCTGCTCGCCTACACGCAGAAGTTCGGCGACGGCTGGACCGCCACGATCTCGATGGAAGATCCGAACTACCGCAAGAACCCGATCTACTCCGACGCCGTCCCGGCGGCGGCGGCGGGCGCGGGCACGGGTGCCCTCTCGCAGGTCCTCACCACCGCTCCGACCCCGATCATCCTCGGCACCAACGCCGCCGGCGATGCCACCGCGGTCGCCTTCATCGACGCCGTTCAGCGCTCGCGCCTGCCCGACTTCGTCGGCTCGCTGCGCTACGACGCTCCGTGGGGTTCGGCTCAGCTCTCCGCCGCCGTGCGCGAGATCAACACCGGCGGCTACCTCTCCGTGCTCGGCGTTCCCGGCACCGGCGCGGTGCAGACCGCCAACACCCAGAACCTGCTCGCGGCTCGCGGCCTCGGCGGCGGCGTCGGTCAGACCGAGTACGGCTGGGCGGTCCAGGCGGGTGCGAAGTTCAACCTGCCCTTCATCGCCCCCGGCGACGGCTTCTATCTCCAGGGCTCGTACGGCGAGGGTGCCTCGTTCTACACCGGCATCAACCGCTTCACCGCCGGCTACCTGAGCAGCGCCTCGGTCTATGCCGGCAACCCGTTCAACCAGTTCCTCTCCGACGCGGTGGTCAACCCGCTGACCGGCCGGACCGAGCTGTCCACCAGCTTCACGGTGGTGGGCTCGTACCTCCACTACTGGTCGCCCGAGTGGCGTTCGGCCTTCTACGCCAGCTACGGTGAGATGTGGTTCCCGACGGGCGCCCGCCAAGCCATGAGCCAAGCCAACTCGATCGTCGGCAGCCCCTCGACCGTCGCACCGCCGTCCTACATCACGAACAACCTCGGCTATAACCTCAGCCAGTCGCTCCGTGACACCTACCAGGTCGTCACCGGCGCGAGCCTGATCTGGTCGCCGGTGAAGGATCTCGATATCGGCGTCGAGGGCCAGTACATCAAGACGGGCGTCAAGAACGGCCGCGTCTCCGACGGCGACAAGGGCGGCTTCGTGGCGAACGTCCCGACCCGCACCGTCAGCAGCGAGGACGTGTTCCAGGCCCGCTTCCGCGTGCAGCGCGACTTCTAAGTCGAACCTGCGGCAGGCCACGCGCCTGCCGCTCGCAATCATCGGTCTCCCGCTTGCTCGGGAGCCGAAAACGACGAAAATCCTCCAGACCCCGGCTTCGCGGCCGGGGTTTTTTCTTGATCATACGTGAGCCGGATCGGTTGCGCCGGTCCACGATGGCGGGCAGGGCGCCCGGCCTTCAAAGCGCCCCGATGCGCGTGTCTCCTGATCATCATCGCCGGCCGTCGAGGAGGTCGAGCCCATGTCCGCGCCTTCGCTTCCGCCGTCATCACCGCCGCACGGCGCGCCGTCACGCTCACGCCTGGTCCGCGCCGGCTGGCTCGTCGGTGTTCCCATCCTCCTGCTGATCGCCGTGGCGGCTTCCTCGCTCGGCCTGTCGCGCGTCAGCGCCCGCCTGGAGCGGCAGGCCTCCGCGATCGCCGCCGGCACCGGGGACGGGCAGCCCGAGCCGTGGCTGCGGGTCTCGGTGACCGGCCGCGACCTGACCGCATCGGGCGAGGCGCCGGAAGCTTCGCAGCGCGAGGCGGTCGTCGGCCGGCTCGCCGCGATCGAGGGCGTCCGCCGCCTCACCGACCGGACCGGCGTGATCGAGGAAGTGTCCCCCTTCGTCTGGTCGGTGGAGCGGCCCGCGGTCGACAGGGTCGAGGTCAACGGCAGCCGCCCGGCCGAGGTCGGCGCCTTCGAGTTGGCGCAGCGGTTGAAGCCGGCCCTGCCGCGCGACGCCACCTTGAGCGATCACGCACGGGCCGCACGGGGTGCCCCGCGCGACTTCCCCGACGCGGCGGCCTTTGCCGTGGAGCGGCTTCAGGATCTCACCACCGGCGCCGTCGCCACGCTCAACGACACCGTCCTCTCGATACGCGGCGAGGCCGCCAGTCTCGCCGCCTACGACGCCCTGCGTACGGCGCTGGCCACGCCACCGCAGGGCTACACCCTCGGCACGGTCGAGATCACGCCGCCGGTCGTCGCGGATTTCCGCTTCGGCGTCACCCGTCGGCCGGATGGCAGCCTCGAACTCAACGGCCATGTCGCCTCCGAGGGAGCACGCGAAGAGATCCGTGCCGCCGCCGCTCAGGCCGCCGAGGGAGCCGCGGTCGATGACCGGCTTCACGATGCCCGAGGCCTGCCGCAGGGCGTCGATGGAGCGGCACTGGCCCGCTTCGTCTTCAAGCTCGCCGGGCTGCTGCACGAGGGACGCGTCGGCTTCGAGGGCGCGGTCATCTCGGTCGAGGGCAACGCCCTGGATCAAGCGGCGATCGCCGAGGCGGAAGGGCTGATGCGCGAGGCTCGCCCGGCCGGTGTCAGTGCGGGCCGGGTGGCGCTCACCGCCCGCCCCATCGTCCCCTACGTCCTGCGCATCCGCCGCGGCGCCGACAGCGTCACGGTGAGCGGCCATCTGCCCGATCAGGCGAGTCGCGAGGCGCTGCTGGCCCGGCTCAATCCTCGCTTCTTCCGCGAATCAATCGACGACCGCACACGCCTGGCTGCGGGCGCCCCGGCCGGCCTGGCGGCAGCGCTGGCCGCGGCGGTCGATCCGCTCTCGACGCTGGCCGGTGGTGAGTTGACGATCACCGGCACCGATCTGCGCCTCACCGGAACGAGCCTCTACCCGGAGAGCGCCGCCCGCCTCGGCCGGACGCTGCCGCAGGCGCTGCCGGCCGGCTGGAGCGCGACCGTCACGATCGCATCCGACGACAAGCCGGCGGTCACGGCCGAGCCGGGCGCCTGCGGGCAGCGTCTGGCCGAGCGCACCGCCGGCCATCCCCTGCGCTTCGCTCCGGGCAGCACGGCGCTCGCACCGGAGTTCTACCCGGTTCTCGACGCGGTGGCGGCCTTGGCCCGCGCCTGTCCGGGCGGGCGGATCGAGGTCGTGGGCCATCTCGATCCGGCCGGGGCGAAACCCGAGGCGCAGGCCGATCCGGTCGCCGACGAGGCAGCGAAGGAGACGACTCCCAAACCCGCCAAGGCGAGCGCGAAGCCGGACCCGAAGAAGGACGCGAAGTCCAGGGCCGGCAAGGCGGAGCCGAAAGAAGCGGCCAAGGAGGCAGCCAAGTCTGAAGCGAAGCCCGAGCCCAAGCCCGAGAGGACCGAGGTCGAGCGGGCGGAGGCCGGCGCCGACCTCGCGCGGGCGCGAGCGCTCGCAGTGGTGGACTATCTCCAGAAGGCCGGCGTGCCGCTGGAGCGCGCCGCAGCGCCGACGGGGATGGCACCGCTCTCCGACCGGCAGGGCATCGGCCTCAGCCTGCGCTCATGATCCTCGTCTTCTTGTCGCTCTGGCCGGCGCTGGCGGCGGCGCTGGGGCTCGGCCTCGTCATCGGCGCGCTCACCGGCCTTCCGCGAGGCGGTCTCGCTATGGCGGCCGCCGGGCTTCTGCTCACGGGCCTTGCGATTCTGACAGGTCTGGCGGCGCTGCGAACGATGCCCGGTGCGCCCGGCCTCTGGATCGAATCGGGCGCGCTACTGCTAGGCGCTTACCTCGCGGGCTGCGTCCTGGGCGGGTTCGGGCGCTCCGTCTCCGGCCGTCCGCTCTGACGGGACGGCTGCCTCCGCCGACAGCCCCCAGATCCGCTGCTTGCGCCCGACGCCGCGCAGGGCGAATTCACCGACCGCGACGAGGGGGGTGGAGCAGCGCCGGGCGAAGGCATCCGAGAGGAGCAGCGGGTGCCCCAACTCATCGCAGAGCCGCTCGATCCGGCTCGCCTCGTTGATCGCGCGCCCGATCACCGTGAAATCGAGGCGCCGGTCGGTGCCGACATTGCCGGACACGACCCGCCCGTAATGGAGCACCATGTCCGCCTCCAGGGGCGGCAGGCCGTCCCGGCGGCGAGAGGCGTTCAGCCCGGCATTGCGCGTCAGCGCCTCCCGCGCCGCGTCGAGCGCACCGGCGCAGGCCGGGCAGGCGAGGGCGTCCGGCTCTGACACGGGGAAGACGGCGAGGAAGCCGTCGCCGAGAAACTTCGAAATCTCGCCGCCGTGGCGCTGCACCGGCTCGCCCAGCGCATCGAAATGCTCGTCAAGCCAGCCCACCACCTTCAGCGGATCGTCGCGATCCGCCACCGCCGTGAAGCCGCGCAGATCCGCGAGCAGGATCGCGGCGTGGACGACCGTGCTCTGCCCGCGCCGCATCTCGCCGGCGAGCACCCGCGCGCCCGTGGCCGGCCCGAGATAGGTGCCGAGCATCTCGCGCATGGTGTGCGACAGGCTCAGCTTGGCCGTGACCAGGGCAATCACCGGCACCAGCCCGGCGACCACCGCCTGCTCCACCTCGGTGAATCCGCCGGGACGGTCGGTGGCAAACGAGATGCCGACGCCTTCCATGGCGCTGCCGGGCGCGAAGGCGACAGCATGGAGTAGGTAATCGGTGGCACCCGCCTGCCTGAGCTCGCCGAGGAGCGGCAGATCGGGACACCCGTTCGATCGGTCGAGCCGCCAGCGCACGAAGGCGAGGTCGTTGGCCCGCAGCCAGCCGACGGGGCTGCGGGAGAACGTGTCCTCTCCCTCCGGCCCGTGCACGGTGGGAAAGAGCGCCATGCCCTGTCCGCGCCGCCACGCAAGGCTCACCCCACGAAAGACAGGATCGATCACCGGTACCGCGAGGCTGAGGCGCCAGAGCGGAAGCCCGGCGGCGATCAGCGCTTCGCAGAACTCGGCAATGATGGCGTCCGCATCGTCCGAGCCCGTTGCCCGCGCAATCAGGCGGGCCTCGACGCCGCGGAGGGCAGACTCGCAGATCGGATCCGTGGTGGCCATGGCGGGCCCATTCTATCGATGCTCGTGCCGCGATCCGAAAGCGTCAGGCGGCCATGCCTGTGGGAAATCGATTGCGCGGCTGCCTTGCCCGGGTGTCCCGAACCCTTCAACGGTGCAGCGGAACGCCAGGAACACCGACATGGACGACGTGACCGACCACACCTCTACCCTCGCGCGCCGGTTCGCCTTCCTGGCCGAGATCGACGGGCTCAAGGCGGTGCTCCGCCAGAACCGGACCGTCGGCGAGCGGCGGCGCGAGAATTCGGCCGAGCATTCCTGGCACCTGGCGATGTTCGCCCTCGTCCTCGGCGATCTCGCCCCCGGCCTCGATCTCGGCCGCGTCGTCGCGATGCTGCTCGTGCACGACATCGTCGAGGTCGATGCCGGCGACGTGCCGATCCACGGCGCCTACGACGCCGCCGCCCTGGCCCTAGTCGAGGCGGCGGCCGCCGAGCGGATTTTCGGGCTGCTCCCCGAGGCGCAACGCGACCTTTTCCGGGGCCTGTGGCGGGAGTTCGAGGCCGTGGAGACGGCGGAGGCCCGCTTCGCCAAGGCGCTCGACCGGCTGCAGCCGCTGCTGCTCAACACGCTGACCGAGGGCGGCACCTGGGCCGAGAACGGCCTCACCGAGGCGCAGGTGCTGGCGCGCTACCGACCGGTGATCGAGCGCGGCATCCCCGGCCTCTGGCCGTTCGTGGAGGCGATGGTTCGCCGCCACTACCAGGGCGGAAGCGCTACGGCGTGACCGGCTGCGCCTCGGCGCTCACGGCGGTGCGGGCGCCGCGGGCGAGATCGCGCTCGATCAGCAGGGCGCTCTTGCCGTCGAGACGGTTGCGGTAGACCTGCAGGTTCTCCATGACCCGCTGCACGTAGTTGCGCGTCTCGGTGAAAGGAATGCGCTCGACCCAGTCGATCGCGTCGACATCGGGCCGGCGCGGATCGCCGTAGGCGTCGATCCATTTCTTCACGTTGCCGCCGCCCGCGTTGTAGGAGGCGAAAGCGAGGATGTAGGAGCCCTTCCAGTCCTCCATCAGCTCCCCGAGATGCGCCTGTCCCAGTCGGGCGTTGTAGGCCGGATCGCTGGTGAGGCGGTCGGTCTCGTAGGAGGTCGAGACGCGCTTGGCCGTGCGCTGGGCGGTGGCCGGCATCATCTGCATCAGGCCGCGCGCACCGACACCGGACTGGGCGCGGGGATCGAACTGGCTTTCCTGCCGGGCGATGGCGAAGACCATGGCCCGCTCGACCTGCGGCACCGCTGTGAAGGTTTCGTAGTCCGGAATGCCGATGGTCGGGTAGGCGTGGGTGTCGAGCGCCAGTCCGCGTTGGGTGGCGAGCTTGCCGATGGCGACCAGCGCGCGGGCGTCACGCGCCTGCACCGCAGCCTCGCCCAGCGCGTTGACCTGCGCTTCCTCGGTCAGGGAGCGGGCGGCATCGATGTAGAGCGGCAGCGCCAGCTCCTTCATCTGGGCGGCGGCGAGGAGCTTCAGGCCGCGCATGAACAGCCGGTCGTCGAACGCGGCGCGGGCCGTCGGGCTCAACTCGGCGGCGCGGCGGAGCGGCAGGCTGTGCTGGCCGAGCCGGGCGCGGGCGAGCTGCCCGTAATAGGCGATCGGCTGGAGCGCGGCGCGCTCGTAGAACGCCTTGGCCTCGGCCGACTTGCCCGCAGCCTCCGCCGCGCGGCCCTGCCAGTAGGCGGCACGCGCCAGCGAAATCGGCGTCTCGGCGACGCTCGCGGCCTGCGCGAAGTGTTGCTCGGCCGCCGCCGGGTCGGTCATGAAGCGCAGCGCGATCCAGCCGGCATGGAACTCGGCCTCGATCCGCTTCTCGGAGGTGCGAGCGGAGTGGGCCGCGACCACGGCGTAGGCAGTCTTGGCATCGCCCGCATCCATCAGCTTGCGCGCGACGATGCGGCGCTCGACCCACCACGTGTCGCCGTCGGCGATGACGTCCGGGTTGGTGGGGGCGGAGAGCAGCACCTTGGCCGCCTCCGCCGCCTTGTCGGCGCGGCGGAAATACTGGGCCCGCGAGAGCAGGTAGGACGAATCGTTGCGAAGCGACGGCGGCACCGAGGCGAGGGCGGGGGCCGCCCCGGTCTTGCCCTGCACCGCCCGGCGGGCGCGCACGAGGCTGGCATAGGAGCCGCCGGCATACTCCGCCGCGCGGGCGGCCGTGGCCCAATCCTCCTTCAGGAGGGCGCGCTCCATCCGGTAGCGGTGGTCGATCACGGTCAGAACGCCGGGGAAGGCGTCGGTGACCTTACTCTCAAGGCTGCGTCCAAAGCTCTCCTCGCGCCAGAGGTCGTGGACGAGGTCGGCGGCATCCGCGTCGAGCCCGTCGGCGCGCAGCGCCAGCGCCAGCGCGAACTTACCCGGCGCGCTGGTCGGCCTCGCGGTGGCGAAGAACGCGCGCACCAAGCTTGAGCTCTTCTTCTCGGTGAGCAGCCGCTCCTCGGCGCGGCGGCGCAGCAAGGGGCCTGCCGGCCAATCGGGATTGGTGCGGGTGAAGGCGACGACGCGCTCGAAGCTGACACCGGCCCCGGCACGAATCGCCACCCATTCGAGCAGCGCCCGCGCCGCCGGATCGGTGAAGCCGGCGGCGAGCCGGTCGCCGTCGGTGACCTTGCCCTTGCGGTAGAGGTCGATCGCCTCGCGGAGCTGACCGAGATCGGTCTCGCCCGACGCGATCGGCCGGGCCGGGTCCGGCACCTCGGGGGAGGGGGCGGCGGGCGAGACGGCCGCGTCGGGCAACGGGAAGGCGACCGGGCCGTCCGATTCGGTGGAGGCGTAGGCCGAGGCCGCGGCGGGCAACGGCTTGTCGGAAGCGGCCTCGCCCGCACTCGGATCGAGCCGCAGCGCGTCGGCCGCGACCGGATCGGCGGCGGGGCCCCCGCCATCGCTGACTTGGCCTGCAGGCGCGGTGGCGTCGCTCGCCGGGGCGGCGGGCGCCGAGGCCGGTTGCGGATTGCGCAGCTCAACCGCCGTGCCGCGTTGCGGAAGCACGAGGGTGCCGGACAGGACGAGCCCGAGCAGCAGGGGCAGGGAGCGGGCGGG
The DNA here is from genome assembly GCF_021117295.1 of Methylorubrum sp. B1-46. Taxonomy (NCBI): domain Bacteria; kingdom Pseudomonadati; phylum Pseudomonadota; class Alphaproteobacteria; order Hyphomicrobiales; family Methylobacteriaceae; genus Methylorubrum; species Methylorubrum sp. B1-46. The sequence continues at coordinate 3,415,445 of NZ_CP088247.1, forward strand.
GAACGCCAAGGTCATCAGACACCCCGACACGGAGGCCAAGCCTTAAGCTGGGCTCCGGTCCGTTAAGATGGCATTAACTGCGCAAGCGAAGCGTTTGCGCGCGGGCTGGGGAGGGCCTATGTCTCGCGCGACCCGTGCGCGGCCGAAGCCGCCGGGATATGCCAGACAGGCAAGAAGAACGGCCGGGAACGCCAGGATGACCGATACCCACGCCCGCCTTCGCGGCTCGATGACCGCGCTCGCGACCCCCTTCCGCGATGGCGAGTTCGACGAGTCGGCCTTCCGCAAATTCGTGAACTGGCAGATCGAGCAAGGCACCCACGCCCTGGTGCCGACGGGCACCACCGGCGAGAGCCCGACGCTGAGCCATTCCGAGCACGACCGCGTGGTCGAGATCTGCGTCGCCGAGGCCGCTGGCCGGGTGCCCGTGATCGCGGGCGCCGGCTCGAACTCGACGCGGGAGGCGGTGGCGCGGGCCCGTCATGCGGAAAGCGTCGGCGCGGATGCGGTGCTCACCGTCACGCCCTACTACAACAAGCCGACGCAGGAAGGGATGTACGCCCACTTCAAGGCGGTGAACGACGCCGTCGGCATCCCGATCATCATCTACAACATCCCCGGCCGGTCCGTGGTCGATATGAGCGTCGACACCATGAAGCGGCTGTTCGAGTTGAAGAACATTGCCGGCGTGAAGGATGCCACGGCCAAGATCGACCGTGTCAGCCTCCAGCGGCAGGCGATGGGAGAAGACTTCATCCAGCTTTCTGGCGAAGATGCGACGGCGCTCGGATTCAATGCCCATGGCGGCCACGGCTGCATCTCCGTGGTCTCGAATGTCGCGCCCCGGCTCTGCGCCGATCTCCAGGAAGCAACGCTCGCAGGCGATTACGCCAAGGCCCTGAAAATTCAGGACCGGCTGATGCCGCTGCACGTGCAGATGTTCTACGAATCGAACCCGGTGCCGGCGAAATACGCGCTCTCGCGACTCGGACTGATGTCGGAGGAGGTGCGCCTGCCGCTGGTGCCGGCCACCGAGGGCTGTCGTCGGGCGGTCGATGCCGCGCTGGCTCATGCCGGACTGATCTGACGATTTTCGTCTGATCCGAGACAATCCGGCGGGACGCCTCGCCGGACAAGGCGGCGGTCCCCATATCGGTGAACCGTCGCCGCCCGATCGCGAACCTGAAGAAGAATGGCACCCAAACCCGATCCCGGCCGGCGCGTCGTCGCCGACAATCGCTCCGCCCGCTTCCACTACGCGATCGAGGACACCTTCGAGGCCGGCATCGCGCTGACCGGCACCGAGGTGAAATCCCTGCGCGGCGGGAAGGCGACGATCGGCGAATCCTATGCCGGGCCGTCGGGCAACGACCTGATGCTGTTCAACGCCTATATCCCGGAATACCTGGAGGCGAACCGCTTCAACCACGACACCAAGCGGCCCCGCCGCCTGCTGCTGCACCGCCGCCAGATCAACAAGCTGATCGGCGCGACGCAGCGCCAGGGCTACACGGTGATCCCGCTGAAGATCTACTTCAACGACAAGGGTCGGGCGAAGGTCGAGCTGGGACTGGGCAAGGGCAAGCAGCTCCACGACAAGCGCGAGAGCGTCAAGCAGCGCGACTGGCAGCGCGACAAGGCCCGCCTGATGCGTGACAAGGGCTGAGGCCGTTCTGGGTTTGGTCGGAGGCTTGAGCCGGCCCCACCGTCATCGCGAGCACATGCGAAGCGATCCAGCGGCGCGACCTTTCCGGATGAGGCGGCGCCCTGGATTGCCACGGCTTCGCCTCGCGATGACGGTGAGGGTCGTGCTCCCGTCATCGCGATCGGGGCCGCGCTGTCCCGCTCAGCCCTCCGCATCCTCTTCGGACGGGCCGGGACGGATGCCGTAGCGGCTCTCCAGCCCCGGATTGGCGCGGGGCGCGCGCTCAGCGAAGTCGCGGCGAGGACCGTCGCCGGGCGCGCGGGCGGGGCGCTCGCTCGGGTCACGGCCGATCCGGTTGGCGAGATGGGCGAGATCGACGAACTCGTCCGCCTGACGGCGCAGATCGTCGGCAATCATCGCCGGCTGGGTCTGGATCGTCGAGACGACGGACACGCGGACACCGCGGCGCTGGATCGCTTCCACCAGCGAGCGGAAATCGCCGTCGCCGGAAAACAGCACCATGTGGTCGATGTGAGGAGCGAGTTCGAGCGCGTCGATCGCGAGCTCGATGTCCATATTGCCCTTGATCTTACGGCGGCCGGCCGAGTCCGTGAACTCCTTCACCGGCTTCGTCACGACGCGGTAGCCGTTGTAATCGAGCCAATCGATCAGAGGACGAATCGAGGAATACTCCTGATCCTCGATCATCGCAGTATAGTAGAACGCCCGGATGAGATTGTCGCGGGTCTGAAAATCCTTGAGCAGCCGCTTGTAGTCAATGTCGAACCCAAGCGCTTTCGTGGTCGCATACAGATTTGCGCCATCAATGAAAATTGCGGTACGTTGCTTATCACTCATTGATCGACCCGTGTGCTGGAGATGAAAGTCATTTTATTGCAAATTCCGGCATGAAAGCAGTACAGAAAACGCGAGCTCGACACACAATCAAGTTCGGGATTCTCACATTCTTGACGGGCGATCGCCTCCGAGTGCCGATACAGGCCGCCGATCGAACAAGCCGCCGCCCGGTCGGACAATCACATTGGCGAAGGATGGCAGCGCTCGCGATGGCGCGAACAGTACCAGCCTCGAGCCATCACCGTGGTGGCCGAGGGGGTAAGCTCTGTCAAGCACCAGGAAGAGTTAACCGCGCCTGCGCGCGCCGTTTGCGAAGAAATGACCTCACAACCAACGACCCGCGCCGAAAATCATTCTCATACTGTCAATTGCAAGGCGAGATGCGCAACGGATCAGACGGAAACCATACATACTTGAAGTTGCCGGGACACTCGGGTCGACATGGGCTCATTTGAGTGGAATCTTGAACGGCCCTCGCGGCTCGCAAGGAATGTCGGCCGCGCAGCACGGCGTCAGGGCGCCGGGATGGCCCGGCTGCCCGGCTTGACCGCGGGGAGGGCGGCGAGCTCCGGCGGAAGGGCGTCGGGGGAATAGGTCGGGATATCGAGGGTCACGAGAGAGACGAACGGCAATCCGATCTCGCCGCGTCCACCGGACCGGTCGATCAAGCAGGCTGCGCCGACCACCTCTCCGGCCTCGTCCTTCAGGGAGGCGAGGCATTCGCGAGCCGAGAGCCCGGTCGTCACGATATCTTCGACGATCACGGCGCGGGTTCCCGCGGGGATCGAGAAGCCGCGGCGCAGGGTGAAGGGACCACCCGGATCACGCTCCACGAAGATCGCCCTGGCGCCGAGATGGCGGGCGGTCTCGTAGCCGGGGATGATGCCGCCGATGGCCGGCGAGACCACGATGTCGATCCGGCCGAACCGCCGCGTGATCACCTCCGCCAGCGCCCGGCACAGCCGCTCGGTGCGCGCGGGATCGGAGAAGATCGTCATCTTCTGCAGGAAGGTCGGCGAGCGCAGTCCGGAGCTGAGGATGAAGTGCCCCTGCATCAGGGCGCCCGCGGAACGGAATTCTTCGAGGACTTCTTCCGGTGTCATGCTCATCCGCTCGCCAAGACGCGTTCCGCCGCTTGTTGCAGCGACACGCACGGGGCGCAAGCCGAAGGCGAATTGCCGGGCTCAAGGCTCTCGATCGATTGTCGCGCGCGCTCGCGACGAACCGGTCATCGGTTCATCGGAAAGCGTTCTAACCGTTCACCCGCTCGACCCGGCTCACCGAGCGCTTGCCGCGCAGATCCGCGACGATGGCGGTGAGGTGTTTCAGGTCCGGCACCGAGAGATCGATCGCGATATCGGTGAAGTCCTGCGTGCGCCGCTTCATCGAGACGTTGTCGATGTTGCCGTCGTGCTCGGCGATGACCTGGGCGATCTGCGCCAGGGTGCCCGGCTCGTTGATCGATTCGAGCGCGAGCTTGGCGGGAAAGCGCTCCTGCGAGCCCTCGACGTCCCAGCGCACGTCGAGCCAGCGCTCGGGCTCGTTGTCGAAGGCAGCGAGCGCCGCCGACTGGATCGGGTAGATCGTCACGCCGACGCCGGGGGTGAGGATGCCGACGATGCGGTCCCCCGGCAGGGCGCCGCCGTTCGGGGCGAAGCTCACCGGCAGGTCGCCGGCGAGGCCGCGGATCGGGATGCTGCCCGGTGCTGCGGCACCGTCGGCTTCGCCCGAGAAGGTCAGCCGCATGGTCTGATCCTTGGAGCGGGTGAGGCGCCCTGCCGCGCCGCTGGCCGCGGGACCGCCACTCGCGCCGGGCCGGCGCTCGTCCTTGAAGTCGGGATAGACCGCCTTCACCACGTCGCCTGAAAACATTTCTCCGCGCCCAACGGCGGCGAACACGTCCTCGGTCGAGGCACGGGCGAGTCGGGGCAGGGCGCCGCGCAGCTTCTCCTCGGAGAAGCTCTTGCCCGCTCGCTCGAAGGCGCGGTCGAGGATCTGGCGGCCGAGGCCGGCGTATTGCCGCCGGACGGCGGCGCGGGTCGCCCGGCGGATCGCGGCGCGAGCCTTGCCGGTGACGACGAGCGATTCCCAGGCCGCCGGCGGCGAGGCGCCGTCGGAGCGGGCGATCTCGACCTCGTCGCCGTTGGCGAGTTCGTGCAGCAGGGGCGCGAGTCGCCCGTTGATCTTGGCGCCGACCGCCGTGTTGCCGACATCCGTATGCACCGCATAGGCGAAGTCGATCGGCGTGGCGCCCCGCGGCAGGGCGATGAGACGGCCCTTCGGCGTGAAACAGAACACTTGGTCCTGGAACAGCTCGAGCTTGGTGTGTTCCAGGAACTCTTCCGGCGAATCGCCCTCGGCCAGGAGTTCGATCGTGCGGCGCAGCCACTGATAGGCGCCGCTCTCGGTGGCGAGGCGGGGGTGGACCTCGCCCTCCGCACCCTCCTTGCCCGCCTCCTTGTAGTGCGCGTGGGCGGCGATGCCGTACTCGGCAATCTCGTCCATCTCGGCGGTGCGGATCTGAAGTTCGACGCGCTGGCGCTTCGGTCCGATCACCGTGGTGTGGATCGAGCGGTAGTCGTTCTGCTTCGGGGTCGAGACGTAGTCCTTGTAGCGGCCCGGCACCATCGGCCAGCTCGTATGCACGACGCCGAGCGCGGCGTAGCAATCCGCCACCGTGCCGACGATCACGCGGAAGCCGACGATGTCGGAGAGCTGCTCGAAGGCGACCGACTTGCGCTCCATCTTCGACCAGATCGAGAACGGCTTTTTCAGCCGCCCCTTCACCGCAGCGGTAATGCCGCGGGCGCCAAGCCGGGCGGTGAGGTCGTGCTCGATGCTCTCGATGACGCTGCCGGATTTGGCCGAGAGGTCTTCGAGCCGCTTGGTGATGGTGGCGTAGACCTCCGGCTTGAGCGTGCGGAACGAGAGATCCTCCAGTTCGTCGCGCAGCTCCTGCATACCCATGCGGCCGGCCAGCGGCGCGTAGATGTCCAGCGTCTCCTCGGCGATCCGCGCCCGCTTGTCGTCGCGCATGAAATGAAGCGTGCGCATGTTGTGCAGGCGGTCGGCGAGCTTGACCAGCAGCACCCGCACATCCTCGGCGACCGCCAGCAACAGCTTGCGGAAGTTCTCGCCCTGCACCGCGCGCTTCGAGACCAGATCGAGCCGCTTGAGCTTGGTCAGCCCGTCCACCAGTGCACCGATCTCGGGACCGAAGATCTCGCGGATCTCGTCGAGGGTGGCGGCGGTGTCCTCCACCGTGTCGTGTAGCACCGCCGCGACGATGGTCGCGTCGTCCAGGCGCAGGTCGGTGAGGATCGCGGCGACTTCGAGGGGGTGGGCGAAGAACGGATCGCCCGAGGCGCGCTTCTGCGTGCCGTGCGCGCGCATGGCATAGACGTAGGCGCGGTTCAGAAGCGCCTCGTTCGCGGCCGGGTTGTAGCGCTTGACCCGCTCCACGAGTTCGTACTGGCGCATCATCCGCCGAAGGATCCTGCTCTCGATGTGTCGGAAGCCCGGCCGGGACCGGCCATCGTCGTCGTGCAACAGCTTCCTGCATCGACGCCTTTTGCGCCAGACCCAAGGCGTCGCAGACGCAGCGTCACTGTTTATCCTGCCCTGCACCGGCCGCAGGACGGGCGGGTCGAGACGAGAACGCCCGCCGCTCGGGATCGAGGGCGGGCGCGAAACGTGGACTCGGCTTGCGAGGAAGGACTTACTCGCCCTCGTCGTCGGTCTCGGTCGGCGGCGCCAGATTCTCCAGGCCGCGCAGAAGGTCGTCCTCGCTCATGCGATCGAACTGCACGTCCTTGTCGTCGGAGGACGACTGGGGCGCGACGGCCGCGGCAGCGGGCGAGCTCGACAGGAGCGGCACGGTCTCGGCCTCGGGCTCGTCCACCTCGACGTATTTCTGCATCGAGTGGATGAGCTGCTCCTTGAGATCCTCGGCCGTGATGGTCTCGTCGCCGATCTCGCGCAGGGCCACGACCGGGTTCTTGTCGCGGTCGCGCTCGACGGTCAGAGGGGCGCCGGCGGCGAGCAGGCGCGCGCGGTGGCTGGCGAGCAGGACCAGCTCGAAGCGGTTCTCGACCTTCTCGATGCAGTCTTCGACGGTGACGCGAGCCATGCGAGGCGGCTCCTTCCTCAGGCGCGGATACGAACGATATGCGTGATGAACGGGCTTCCTACACCGGATGCCGCTGCGCAACAAGTCGCCGGGCAGGTTGAGAATCCGCTCCTCCCGGTCCACATGGAAAGCGGCGCCGGCTGATCCCGGCGCCGCTCCCGGCCGGCCTTGAACCGGCGCCAGCGGACCCGAGGATTTCCACATGTTCATCCAGACTGAAGCCACGCCGAACCCCGCCACGCTGAAGTTCCTGCCCGGACGCGTGGTGCTGCCCGAGGGCACCTTCGAGGCGCGCGACGCCGCCGGGGCCGAGCGCTCGCCGCTCGCCACCGCCCTGTTCGCGGTGCCAGGCGTGAGCGGCGTCTATTTCGGGCACGATTTCATATCGGTCACCAAGGCCGACGGTGTGAACGAGTGGCCGCAGGTCAAGCCGGCCGTGCTCGGGGCGATCATGGATCACTTCCAGTCCGGCCGCCCGGTGCTGGCCGAGGGCACGGCGCTGGCCGAGGACGAGACGGAAGAATTCTACGACGAGGCCGACCACGACACGGTCGTCACCATCAAGGACCTGCTCGAGACCCGCGTGCGCCCGGCAGTGGCGGGCGACGGCGGCGACATCACCTTCCGCGGCTACCGCGACGGCATCGTCTATCTCGAGATGAAGGGCGCCTGCTCGGGCTGCCCGTCCTCAACTGCGACCCTGCGCCAGGGCGTGCAGAACCTGTTCCGCCACTTCCTCCCCTCCGTGCGGGAAGTGCAGGCGATCTGAACGCCCGGCACACGGGCATGGGTGCAACACCGCCGCGCTTCCTTAAGGAGACCGGCGCCCGATGCCCTGACGGGAGCGGTCATTTCGTCCTAAACTGATGCCGATGGCGGGCGCCTGTGGCCCGCCGCCGGATGGAATCGACGTTTGCGGATCCTTGCCATCGATACGGCGCTCGAAGCCTGCGCGGCTTGCGTGGCCACCGACGACAGCGACGACCTGCTCGCCGAGGAGTCGATGCCGCTCGTGCGCGGCCATGCCGAGGCGTTGCTACCGCTGATCGAGCGGGTCATGGCCCGGGTCGAGGGCGGCTTCAAGGGGCTCGACCGGGTCGCGGTCACGGTCGGACCGGGCAGCTATACGGGGCTACGCGTCGGCCTCTCCGCCGCCCGCGCCATCGGGCTTGCCGCGGGCATCCCTGTCGTCGGGGTGACGACCCTCTCGGCCCTGCTGGCGCCGCAGCTCGCCCTCAACGGCGAGGATACGGTCGTCGCCGCGATCGATGCGCGCCACGGCGCCGTCTACCTCCAGGCCATGAGCGTCGGGCAAGGGACGGTGATTCCGCCCCGGCACGTCGCCCTCGAGGAGGCGGTGAGCCTGCTGAACGGCAGGCGGGCGATCCTCACCGGCTCCGGCGCGCCCGCCCTCGCGGCAGCGGCGGGTGCGGCCGGCCTCTCCGTCGAACTCGCCGAGACCGGGGCACCGCAGATCGCCTGGGTCGCATCGCTCGGGCTCGTGGCCGATCCGGATCAGGCGCTGCCGCGCCCCCTCTACCTGCGCGGGCCGGACGCCCAGCCGCAGGACCATGCGAGGCTCGCAAGGGCATGACGCGCACCGTCTCTCCGTTCTGGCCGCTCGACTGGTGGTCCGCGTGGTGGGATGCCTGGGGCTCCGTGCCCTACGTCGCGCCCCTGCGGGATGCGGGCGAGGCGGGCGATCTGGAGAAGCTCCACGCCACCGCCTTCGCCCGCCCGTGGGCCGCCCACGAATTCGAGCGGTTGCTGTGCGAGCGCTCGACCGAGGCGCATGCCCTGCGCCGGAGCAACGCGCTGCTCGGCTTCGTGCTGTCGCGCAAGGCCGTGGACGAGGCGGAGATCCTCACCATCGTGCTGGCGCCCTCCGCGCGCGGCGGCGGGCACAGCCGACGGCTGCTGAGCGAGCACCTGACGGCGCTCGCCTTCTCCGGCATCCGCACGGTTCACCTCGAAGTCGATGAGGGCAACACACCGGCCCTGAAGCTTTATGCCCGCCACGGCTTCCTCAAGGTCGGCGAGCGCAAGGGCTACTACCCCCTGCCCAATGGCACCCGGGCCACGGCGCTGACCATGAGCGCGTCGCTGTCGTGACGCCTCGCGCGAGCGCAGCCGGCCGATGACCCGCGCCGGCATTGGCCTCCGCCTGCTCGTCCAGGCGCTGGCCTTCCTGATCGTGATCGGGCCGCACTGGCTCAGCCTGCGCTTCGGACGCGGGCGGCTCGCCGCGCATATTCCGGTGCTGTTCCACCGGCTGTTCCTGCGCCTGTTCTCGGTGCGGGTGACACAGACGGGCACGCCGCCGCCGCCGGGCGAGCCGGCGCTGGTGCTCGCCAACCACGTCTCCTGGCTCGACATCGTCGCGCTGGGTTCGCTGCGCCCGCTCTCCTTCGTGGCGAAGTCGGAGATCGAGGGCTGGCCGCTGATCGGCCCGCTGGCCAAGCTCCAGCGCACCGTCTTCATCGAGCGGGCCAAGCGCGCGGCGACTGCCAGCGTCAACGCCACGGTCGGAGAGCGTCTCGTGAACGGCGACCTGATCGTGCTGTTCGCCGAGGGCACCACCGGCGACGGTTTGCGTCTGCTGCCGTTCCGCTCTTCGCTCGTCGGCGCCGCCCGCGCCGCGCTCGCCGCCGAGGCCGGCGGGCTTGCCCGCATCCGGCTCCAGCCGCTCGCCCTGGCCTATCCGCGCCGCAACGGCCTGCCCGTGACCCGCGCCGAGCGCCCGGAAATCGCGTGGTACGGCGACATGGACCTCGTGCCCCATCTCGGCCTGTTCGCGGGCCGCGGCCCGATCGACGTCCACGTGGATTGGGGGGCGCCGATCGCTTTCGATGCCGCCACCGACCGCAAGGTGGCCACCGCCCAGGCCGAGGCCGCCGTGCGCCGGAGCCTGCGCGAGATCCGCCTCGGCGGCTTGCCCCCCCGCCCGGCGCCGGCAGCGCCCGAGATGGCGGGGGAAGGCGCCGACGTCTCGGCGCCCGGCATCGCCGCGGTCTGATACGGTCTCCGCTTGATCAGAGCGGGGAGCGGATCAGCCAGCCCGCGCGGCCCTTGAGGAGGGCACCCCTCGCGCCGGCGCGATGGGATCCCGCCACGGCCAGCTCCGCCATCCCGAAGGGATCAACCGGATTTGGGATGAGCCCTCAGGCGGTGAGCGGAAACGTCGCCGCCTGCCCGCGCACGGTCCCGTCCTCATCGATGAGCTGCCAGACGATGCCCTCGGTGACGGGAAAGCGCCGTCCGTCCTTGGCGACGCGGATGCCGGCATAGTCCGAGACGAAGCCGTCACGGGCGACCGCGTCGAGCAGGCGTTGCCGCTCGGCCCGCTCCGGCGCCTCCGCCGAGAGCCGCGAGGGCATGCCGACGAACTCCTCCCAGGTGTAGCCGAAGGCTCGCTGCGCCGCCCGGTTGGCGTAGACGAAGAGCGGGTCGGCGCTCGTGTCGTGGGACAGCACCGCGAAGGATGCCTGGGCGTAGAGCCAGTCCGGCCCGAGATCCGGCTCGGGGATGAGCGAGCGGCCGACGAGGCGCCGGAAGCTGCCGGTCAGCAGGGCGAAGAATGTGGGATCGTCGGCAAGGCTCATGCGCGGCTTCTACAGGATTCGGAACGGAATCGTGTCGGCGTTCGATCCATGGTAAGGGGCCCCGAACCGAACATTCCCAAAAAGACGCCGCCCGTCGGCGGCAGGGTTGCGAACTTGAAGAAAGCCTACGTCAAGTCCTACGGCTGCCAGATGAACGCCTACGACGCCGGCCGCATGGCCGACGTGCTGGCGGCCGAGGGCTACAGCGCGACGGACTCGGTCGAGGAGGCCGATGTCGTCGTCCTCAACACCTGCCACATCCGCGAGAAGGCCGCGGAAAAAGTTTATTCCGAACTCGGGCGCCTGCGCGTGCTCAAGGGCGAGCGTGCCGAGAGCGGGCAGGACACCCGCATCGTGGTGGCGGGCTGCGTCGCGCAAGCCGAAGGCCGCGAGATCCTTTCGCGCGCGCCGGCCGTCGACGTCGTCGTCGGCCCTCAGAGTTATCACCGCCTGCCGGACCTGCTGCGCCAGTCGCGCGAGAGCCGCGTCGTCGACACCGAATTCCCGCTCGAGGACAAGTTCGATCACCTGCCGGCCCGGCGCAACCGCGGCGTCACCGGCTTCCTCACGGTGCAGGAGGGTTGCGACAAGTTCTGCGCCTTCTGCGTCGTGCCCTATACCCGCGGCGCCGAGGTCTCGCGTTCCGTGGCGGCGGTGGTGGAAGAAGCGCGCCGCCTCGTCGAGGGCGGGGTGCGCGAGATCACGCTGATCGGTCAGAACGTCAACGCCTATCATGGCGACGGGCCGGACGGCGCGCCCGCGACGCTCGGGCACCTGATGGACGCGTTGGCCTCCGTGCCGGGCCTCCTGCGCCTGCGCTACACTACGAGCCATCCCAACGACTTCGCGGATGATCTCATCGTTGCGCACCAAAAAAATCCGCTGGTGATGCCTTACCTGCACCTGCCGGTGCAGTCGGGCTCGGACCGCATCCTCCACGCGATGAACCGACGTCATACCGGCGATGCCTACCGCCGGCTGATCGAGCGGATCCGGACCGCGCGGCCCGACATCGGACTGTCCTCGGATTTCATCGTCGGCTTCCCCGGCGAGTCGGATGCCGACTTCGCCGAGACCATGCGGCTCGTCGCCGATATCGGCTTCGCGGCGGCCTTCTCGTTCAAGTACAGCCCGCGAGCCGGCACGCCCGCGGCGGAGCGCGAGGACGCTGTGCCGGAGACGGTGAAGACCGAGCGGCTCGCCGCCCTGCAGCAGCTCCTCGATGCACAGCGCCACGCCTTCAACGCGGCCTCGGTCGGCACCACCACCGAGATCCTGGTCGAGAAGACCGGCCGCCATCCGGGGCAGGTCGCGGGCAAGACGCCGCATCTCCAGGCCGTGCAGTTCGATGCGCCGGCTTCCACAATCGGCACCCTGGTGCCGGTGCGGATCACGCGGGCGGGCTCGAACAGCCTGTTCGGCGAGGTGCTGGAGGGTGCGGCGGCCGCCGCATGACCTATATGAGGCATATCACCATGCCGGATCTCTCGCGTGCCGATTGACGTTGCGTCCGCCCGTGGCCCCGCCGGCCGCAACAGCCGCCCCGCGCCGGGGCGCCCCGGACTGTCCGAGACTGTCGAGGTCTCGCTGACCTTCGACGACAACCGGCTCGCCAGCCTCGTCTTCGGGCAATACGACCAGAACGTCGCCCATATCGAGCGACGCCTCAGCATCACCGGCACGGCGCTCGGAAACCATCTCGTGGTCAAGGGCACGCCCGAGGCCGCCGAGAAGGCGCGGCGCGTCTTCGAGCGGCTCTACGCGCGGGTGCAGAAGGGCGGCACGACGCTCACCCTCGGCGACCTGGACGGGGTGATCCAAGAGGTCACGGTACAGGGCAACCTGTTCCCCTCCGCCGAGATCGCGACGGAGAACGGCCGCGAGCAATTCGATCAGATCGCCACCCGCAAGCGCGGCGCCGTGCGCGCCCGCAACGCGGCGCAGAGCGACTACATCAAGCTGCTGCGGGCCAACGAACTCGTCTTCGCCGAAGGCCCCGCCGGCACCGGCAAGACCTGGCTCGCCGTCGGCCACGCTGTCTCGCTGCTGGAGCAGGGCCATGCCGAGCGCCTGATCCTGTCGCGCCCCGCGGTCGAGGCCGGCGAGCGGCTCGGCTTCCTGCCCGGCGACATGCGCGAGAAGGTCGATCCGTATCTCCGCCCGATCTACGACGCGCTCTACGACTTCATGGAGGCGCGCCACGTCGATCGCGGCCTCCAGACCGGCATCATCGAGATCGCCCCGCTGGCCTTCATGCGCGGGCGCACGCTGACCAACGCCGTGGTGCTGCTCGATGAGGCGCAGAACACCACCTCGATGCAGATGAAGATGTTCCTGACGCGGCTCGGCGAGAACTCGCGCATGATCATCACCGGCGACCCGAGCCAGATCGACCTGCCGCCGGGCCAGAAGTCGGGCCTCGTCGAGGCGGTCAACGTGCTCGACGGCGTCGAGGGCATCGGCCGCGTGCGCTTCCGCGACGTGGACGTGGTCCGCCACGATCTCGTGCGCCGCATCGTCACCGCCTACGAGTCCGCCGCCCACGGCGAGGCCGAGGCCGATCGCAACCCCAATCCGCGGCGCCGGCCGCTGGCCTGACGCATCCCACGATCGATATGAGCGACCACGAGATCGACATCGCCGTCGAGGATGCGCGCTGGGAACAGGCCGTCCCCGACCTGGAGGCGTTCACGCTGCGCGCCGTTGAGGCCGGCTTGGCAATTCTGCCCGATTCGGCCTCCGAACCGGTCGAAGTGAGCATCCTGCTCGCGGACGATGCCACCGTTCAGACCCTGAACCGGACGTGGCGAAACAAGGATAAGCCCACCAACGTGCTGTCGTTTCCGGCGGCCGACGGCCCGCTTCAGCCCGGCATGGCGCGGCCCTTGGGCGACGTGGTTCTTGCGTATGACACGCTCGTGCGCGAGAGTACGGAGCAGTCGAAGCCGTTCGAGCACCATTTCGCCCACCTCCTCGTCCATGGCACCCTTCACCTTCTCGGACAGGACCATGAGACCGGCGAGGCAGAGGCCGACGCCATGGAGGCGCTCGAGGTCGCCGCGCTCCGGACTCTCGGCATTCCGAATCCCTACGAAGACTGAGGCGCTCTCCGCCGAAGCGGATGCCGGTTCGGCGAAAGAGAGCGCGTCACCCAACACACTCGCCTTCTTCCGGCACTCCCGCCGCATCCTACCTAGAGACCCATGACCAACGACCGAAGTCGCGGCGCGGCCCTGGCCGCGCCAGCCGCGGACGCCGAACCCCCTCAACGCGAGGCGTGGTACGATCGTCTGTTGAACGTCTTCCACCTGCGTCCGCGCGACTCCCTGCGCACCGACATCGAGGAGGCCCTGGCCGAGCCCGACACGGGCGAGGACGCCTTCTCCCCGCTCGAACGGGCCATGCTCAAGAACGTGCTCGGCCTGCACAAGGTGCGGGTCGACGATGTCATGCTGCCCCGCGCCGACATCGTGGCGGTGGCCAGCGACACCAGCCTCGGCGATCTCCTGAAGCTGTTCCGCACCGCCGGTCATTCGCGCCTGCCGGTCTACGGCGAGACCCTCGACGACCCCCGCGGCATGGTCCACATCCGCGACTTCGTCGAGTATCTCGCGACCCAGGCGGAAGCCGCACCGCGCCGCACTACGCCGCAGGCGGTGGCCGATGGCGAGGCCAAGCCGACACCGCGCCCGCGCCGCACGGCCGCGGCCCGCGGGGCTCTCCGCAGCCTCGATCTCGGCAAGGTGGATCTCACCGCGACGCTGGCCTCCACCCGCATCCAGCGCCCGGTCCTGTTCGTGCCGCCCTCCATGCCGGCCATCGACCTGTTGGTGCGGATGCAGGCGACCCGCACCCACATGGCGCTGGTCATCGACGAGTATGGCGGCACCGACGGCCTGATCTCGATCGAGGATCTGATCGAGATGGTGGTCGGCGATATTGAGGACGAGCACGACGTGGCCGAGGGCCAGCTCGTCAACCGCATGGAGGGCGAGACGGAGGCGTATATCGCCGACGCCCGCGCCGGCCTCGCCGAGGTCTCGGAGGCCACCGGCCTCGATCTCGTTGCCGCCTTCGGGGAACTCGCCGCCGAGATCGACACGATCGGCGGCCTGATTGTGACGCTGGCCGGCCGCGTGCCGGCGCGCGGCGAGCGGATCGCCGGCCCCGAGGACATCGAGTTCGAGGTGCTCGACGCTGATCCCCGGCGGGTGAAGGGGATCAAGCTCCAGCGCGCCCCGGCCAAGATCGGCACTGTGGTACCCCTCGCCCTGCCGCCACCGCGCCCAGCGCCGCACGCGCCCGAGGCGGAGACGACCGTGGCGGACACGACCCCGATCGCCGAGTCGGGCCGGTAAGCAGGGCGAGACGAGGCGAACAGGCATGACCGCTCCGCTCGGCCGCGCGCCCGGCGCCGGAATGCGCCCGGCCGCGGCGCGGATCGGCCTCCTTGAAGCCCTCGCGCATCGCATCATCCTGAGCCACGGTTGGGTAGGGCTCGCCATCGCCGTCGCGGCCGGTGCCTGCGGCGCGCTGGCCATGCCGCCCTTCGGCCTGTTCCCGGCCCTCGTCGTCTCGCTGTGCGTCGCCGTCTGGCTGATCGACGGCGCGGCGGTGGGCGGCTCGGGCCGTCGCACAGTCTGGGCCTGCGCCGGGATCGGCTGGGCCTGGGGCTTCGGCTACTTCACCGCCGGGCTGTGGTGGCTCGGCGCCGCCTTCCTCGTGGAGGCGGATCAGTTCGCCTGGGCGCTGCCGCTCGGCGTGCTCGGCCTGCCCGCCGTGCTCGCCCTGTTCTTTGCCGCCGGCTTCGCCGCCGCGCGTCTCGTCTGGTCACGGGGGGCCGGCCGCATCGCGGCGCTCGCCTTCGGGCTCACCGCCGCCGAGTGGCTGCGCGGGCACGTGCTGACAGGCTTTCCCTGGAACACGCTGGGCATGGCGCTCGGGGGCAACCTCTGGACGATGCAGGCGGCCTCCCTCGTCGGCCTCTACGGCCTGACCCTACTCGCCGTGCTGATCGCCGCCGCGCCCGCCACGCTCGCCACCGGCACGACCCCGAAGGCACGGATCGCACCGACGCTGGCGGCGCTCATCGCCCTCGCCGGGCTGGCCGCCTACGGGGCAGGGCGCGTGCCGGCCGCACCGGACCCGACGGTGGCGGGCGTGCGCCTGCGGCTCATCCAGCCCAACATCCCGCAGGACGACCGATTCGGCTCGGCCAATCGAGAGCGGATCGTCAGCAAATATCTTGAACTCAGCGACCGTGCGCTCTCGCCCGAACGGACCGGCATCGCCGACGTCACCCACCTGATCTGGCCGGAATCGGCCTTTCCCTTCCTGATCCAGCGCGATCCTGAGGCGCTCGGGCGGATCGGCGCGGCTCTGCCCGAAGGCAAGCAACTCATCACCGGCGCCGCGCGGATGCGCGAATTGCCCAACGGCGAGCGGCCGACCCGCGAGAACGCGGTCTTCTTCAACGCGATCCTGACGATCGGCGCGGGCGGGCGCTTCGGCGACATCTACGACAAGGTTCACCTCGTCCCCTTCGGCGAGTACCTGCCGGGTCCCCTCGACGCGGTGTTGCGGGCCGCCGGCCTGCGCCAATTCATCGCCGTTCCAGGCGGCTTCACCGCGGGCGACCGCGCCGGCCAGCGCATCCTCAACGTGCCGGGCCTGCCGCCGGTCGCCGCCACGATCTGCTACGAGGCGATTTTCCCTGGCGCGATCCTGCCGCCCGATCCCACCGACGGCGCGCCGGCGGTGCCGGGGCTGATCCTCAACCTCACCAACGATGCGTGGTTCGGCGACACGCCGGGGCCGCGCCAGCACCTCGCCCAGGCCCGCCTGCGGGCGGTTGAAGAGGGGCTGCCGCTGGTGCGCGACGCCAATTCCGGCATCTCCGCGGTGGTCGATGCCCATGGCCGGATCACCGCGAGCCTTCCGCTCGGCGTCGAGGGCGTGCTCGATGCCGACCTGCCCGCCCGGCTGCCCGGCCGCACCCTCTACGCCGCCTTCGGCGACGGGCCGTTCGCCCTCGGAGTGATCGCCTGCCTCCTGATTGCGGTCGCGGCCCGACGCCGCCGGGCATAGAGCATCGTCATTTTCCGAAAGCCGGCCACCTCCTTTCGAGCTCGCGCCGGGTCGCGAAACTTCGGCTTCGAGCGTTGACCGAAGAAGAGCCGCGACAAGAGCGCACCGCTCGGCCAATCTTGGCCTTAGGATCAACCCTCATCTCACGGCGTTCTGAGAGTAAGGCCCCGTTCTGTCGACTGAACCGGTGCGGGCGATTCTCACGGTCTTCTGAGGGATTGACGATGAAACAGATATTGATGGCCTCGGCCGTTCTCGCGGGCGCCCTGGCCTTCATTCCGGCTAGCGCCGAGGCGCAGCGGGTCGGCGGCTCCGGCGGCCTCGGCGGCGGCAATTTCCGCAGCGCGCTTGGAGCGGGCGGCGTGACCGGCTTCGGCAATCCCGGCTTCCGGGGCGGCGGCCTGGGCGGGGGCGGCATCCGGCCCGGCGGCGGCGCCATCGGCGGCGGATTCGCCGGTCGTCCGGGTGGTGGTGTCGGCATCGGTGGCGGTGGCTTCGCCGGGCGCCCTGGCTTCGGTGGCGTCCGACCAAGCTTCGGTGGCGTCCGACCGGGCTTCGGCGGCGGCTATGCCGGCGTCCGGCCCGGCTTCGGCCATCACGGCTGGCACGGTGGCAACCGCTGGCGGAACGCCGGCTACTATCGTCGCGGCTACGGCTATGGCGGGATCGGTCTCGGACTGGGGCTCGGCCTCGCGGCCGGCAGCCTCTACGGCGCCTACGGCTACCCGGGCTACGGGTACGGCTACGACAGCGGCTACTACGCACAGCCGGGCTACTACGCGCCGGCCGGCTATTACGGCACCGAGACCGTCGCGGTAGGCGCGACGCAGGGCGATGACGATCTGGTCGCCGAGTGCGCTCGCCGCTTCAAGACCTACGACCCGCAGACCCAGACCTACATCGCCAAGCGCGGCGTGCGCCGCTCCTGCCCGTAACGGCGGAAGCGGAGGCGCCGGAGCTGGCACCTCCGCTCTCAAAAAGAAACCCCGCCCGACCATCAGGTCGGGCGGGGCTTTTTAGATCAGCGGATCGCCAGCCTTATTCGGCGGCGACCTTCTGCGGGGCGTTGCCACCCTCGGTATAGGTCTCAGCCTGGAGGCGCTTGTGCGGGGCGGCGCGGCCCGGCAGCGGCGGCAGAGCCTTGGCCTTCTCCAGATCGATCCCGGCGCCCTCGGCAACGCGGCGGCCGTAATCCTCGTCGGCGTGCCAGAAGTGCCAGACCATCCGAAGCTGGATCGGCTCGGGGCACTGCTTCATGTCGGCCACAAGGTTGGCGATCAGGTCGTCACGCTCCCAGTCCTGGAACGAGCGGTAGCGCACACCGGCCTGAGTGTAGTCGTCCTCGGTGCGCGAGGTCTGGTAGCGGCCGAGATTGCCGCTCACCGGCTGGTGATACTCCTTGCGCTTGGGCGCCTCGGCCAGCCCCTCGCCTAGCGTCGAGGGCTCGTAATTGATGTGCTTGTTCGCGCCCGTGCCGTCGACGCTGTAGGTCATCTGGCCGTCGCGCTGGTTCGAGTAGACCTTCACGCCGGGCTGCGGCGCGTTGATCGGCAGTTGCAGGTAGTTCGGGCCGACGCGGTAGCGCTGCGTGTCCGAGTAGGACAGGGTGCGGCCCTGCAGCATCTTGTCGTCCGAGAAGTCGATGCCGTCCACCAGCACGCCGGTGCCGAAGGCGGACTGCTCGACCTCGGCGAAGAAGTTGTCCGGCACGCGGTCGAGCACCATGCGGCCGACGGGGAGGAGGGGGAAATCCTCGACCGGCCACAGCTTGGTGTCGTCGAGCGGATCGAACGACAGGTGGTCGTTCGGGCCGTCGGGCATGATCTGCACGCAGAACTCCCACTCGGGGAAGTTGCCGGCCTGGATGTTGTCGTAGAGGTCACGCGTGGCGTGGCCGACATCCTTTGCCTGGATCTCGGAGGCCTGCTGCGAGGTTAGGTTGCGCACGCCGAGCTTGGGCTCGAAGTGGAACTTGCACAGCACCGCCTCGCCCTGGTCGTTGATCAGCTTGTAGGTGTTGACGCCCGAACCTTCCATCTCGCGGTAGTTGGCCGGGATGCCCCAGGGCGACTTCAGATGCGTCACCATGTGGATCGACTCGGGATGCTGCGCCACGAAGTCGAAGAAGCGCCACGCCTCCTGGCGGTTCGTCACCGGGTCGGGCTTGAACGCGTGGATCATGTCCGGGAACTTGATCGCGTCGCGGATGAAGAAGACCTTGAGGTTATTGCCCACGAGGTCCCAGTTGCCCTCGACGGTCTTGAACTTCACCGCGAAGCCGCGCGGATCGCGCTCGGTCTCGGGCGATTCCTTGGCGCCGGCCACAGTCGAGAAGCGCACGAAGACCGGTGTCTTCACGCCGGTCTCGTTGAGCACGCGGGCACGGGTGTACTTGGAAGCCGGCTCATTGCCGATCTTGCCGTAGGCTTCGAAATAGCCGTGTGCCCCGGCGCCGCGAGCGTGGACGACACGCTCCGGAATGCGCTCACGGTCGAAATGGGTGATTTTCTCGATGAACTGATAGTTCTCGAGCGTCGCCGGTCCCCGCTCGCCGACCGTGCGCAGGCTCTGGTTGTCGCGGACCGGATGGCCCTGGCGGGTCGTCAGAATCGGACGGTTCTCGCTCATGCGTCACTCTCTCCTTGGGAGGCAGGGGGCTTCAGGTGGGGTTGCTCGGCACGTCCGCACAGCCTGGAACCATTCTGTTTCGACGGTATGACCCAGGCATGACCTATTGGCAAATGCATCGTCACAAAGATTGTGATAGATACAGCCTATGAATCTCTCTGGTTTGTCGCTGCGCGATCTCGAATACGTCGTGGCTGTCGCCGACGAGGGGCATTTCGGCCGGGCTGCCGAGCGCTGCAACGTGAGCCAACCGACGCTCTCCGTGCAGGTCCGTAAACTGGAGAACGCGCTCGGGCTGACCTTGTTCGAACGATCCAACCGGCGCGTGTTGTTGACCATGGCTGGGCAGGGCATCGTCCGGCAGGCGCGCGTGGTGCTCGGCGAGGCGCAGCGCCTGCTGGCGCTCGCCGTCGAGGGGCGCGGCTCGCCGCTGACCGGCCGGCTGGTACTGGCCGCGATCCAGACGCTCGGCCCCTACTATTTCCCGCTCGTGCTCCGCCTGCTGCGCCAAGAATTTCCGCTGCTGACGCTGGCGCTCAGCGAGGCGCGCACCGCCGAGATCCTCGATGGCCTGCGCGACGGGCGCATCGACGCGGCCCTGGTCTCGCTCCCGGTCGCGGCCTCGGGGCTGACGGTTTCGCCGCTCTTCGTCGAGCCGTTCCGGCTCGCCTGCCCGGCCGATCATGCCTTCGCTCAAGGGGCTGCCCCGCGGGCGGAAAATCTGAGCGGGCCGGATCTGCTGCTGCTCGACGAAGGCAACTGCCTGCGCGACCAGACCATCGCCGCCTGTGGCACGCTCAGGGGCGCCGGCCGCCACGCGACCAGTCTGGAGACCCTGCGCTCGATGGTGGCGGCGGGCGCGGGCTACACGCTGATCCCGGCACTGGCCGTGCCCACCGGCCCCGATCCGAGCGGCCTGACCGTGGTGCGCCACTTCGAGGGGGAGGGGCCCGGCCGCACCCTGGCCCTGGCCTGGCGCTCCAGCGATCCGCGGGCGGCCGGGCTGGCGCATCTGGCCGCCTTCTTCCGGGCGCACGCCCCGGCAGGCACCGCCGCCTGCCGAGAGGACGAAGAGTATCGCGCCTGATCACCGAGAGGATAGGGCAGGCCGGGACCGCGCCCGCTGGGCGACGCGCCGCGTCGCGGGCTCACCGTGACAGTTCGGGCGAGAGCGTGTAGCGCGGGCCTCGCGCGGAACTTGTCCCGCACCATCCTCGCATCCACGCCCGTGCCCGAGACCCGCATCCTCCTGCGCTGGACAGCGCTCGTCGCCGTCTCGGCCGCTCTCGCCTATGGCCTGAGCCGCGCGCATTTTCCCGCCGCCCTTCTCATCGGGCCGATGCTGGCCGCGATCACCTTCGGCGTGCGCGGGGCCGGTCTCGCGCTGCCGCGCCCGCTGTTCCTGGGCGCCCAGGCGGTGATCGGCTGCCTCGTCGCGCACTCCGCCACGACCGAGATCGCCGCCACCTTGCGCGAGGACGGCCTCATCATCTTCGCGGTCGTCGGCGTGACGGTGGTGGCCGGCGCCCTGACCGGCTTGGCCCTGACACGGCTGCGGGTGCTGCCCGGCACCACCGCCGCCTGGGGCTCCTCGCCGGGCGGCGCCGCCGCCATGGTGGCGATGGCCGAGGATTACGGCGCCGATCCGCGCCTCGTGGCGTTCATGCAATATGTGCGCGTCGCCGCCGTGGTGCTCTCGGCCTCGCTCGCCGCGCGGCTCCTTGCCGACGCGACCGGCTCCGGCGCGGCGAGCGCTCCGGGCGAGACGTGGAGCTGGGCCGGATTCGCGGCCACGGTGGCGGTCGCCGCCGTCGGGTACGGCCTCGCGAGCCTGCTGCGGCTGCCCTCCGCGCCGCTGATCGGGCCGATGCTGCTCGGCGCCGTCCTGCACGCCACCGGTCTCCTCGACATCGTCCTGCCAGGGCCGGTTCTCGATGCCGCCTACGCGGCGATCGGCTGGTATGTCGGGCTGCGCTTCAACCGGCGGACCCTGGACGAGACGCTCCACGCTCTGCCGGGCGTGCTGACCGCGACGGGCGCGATCATCGGGCTCTGCGGAATCTGGGCCTGGGCTCTGACCTACTGGCTGCCGATCGACTTTCTCACCGCCTTCCTGGCCACCAGTCCCGGCGGTCTCGATTCGGTGGCGATCATCGCCGTGGGCTCGAAGGCCGACGTGTCCTTCGTGCTCGCGGTGCAGACGCTGCGCCTGTTCGTGGTGCTGGCGACCGGCCCGATCCTCGCCAAGTGGATCGCCCGAGCGGTCCCGGGAGACGCCCGGTGACCGCGCTTTACCTCGCCTTCCTGAATTCCTGGCGCGGTCTCGTCCATGGCGGGCGCACGGAGCGGGCGATCCGGCTCGAACTCGTCCTGCTCGCGCTCGGCCTCCCCGTGGCGCTCGTGCTCGGCAGTAGCCTGTGGGTGCGGGTGGCACTCGTCGCCAGCCTGCTCTTGATGCTCGGGGCAGAACTCCTCAACACCGCCGTCGAGAAGCTGTGCGACCACCTTCATCCCGGCCGGCATGAGCGGATCGGCATCGTCAAGGATCTCGCCTCGGCGGGCGCATTCATGACCCAGGTCATCGCCGCCCTGATCTGGGGTGCGGCCGTGATCGACCGGTTCTGACCCAGGCGTTCCGGGGGCGGCGGACGATGGTGCCTCGCTCAGCGGTCGTCCTGCTCGCTCCAGACGACCCATCCGCCACCGAACAGCGTGACCGCGATGACGATCCACAGGCCGGTCCGGCCGACCAGATCGACCAACCACGTATGCACCGCCGAGAAACTGACGGTCAGAAGGCAGTCCACCACACCGAGATAGAGAGCGAGTCCCAGAAACGCGACGGCCAGAGGGCGGCTCATCGATCCTCCGTCTCCTTCCACAGGGCCCAGGCCCCGGCGAACACCATGGCTCCGATCAGCAGCCGCATCCCCGTGTGACCGATCTGTTCGAGCAGCCATGCATGGGCGGCGGACAGGCTCAAGTCCAGCATCCACCCCCAGGCCGACACGATCACGGCAAGGGCGACGACAACGAGAATTTTCGTCGAGACCGACATGGCCGCCGCGCTAGCACGTTTGGGCAGGGGCACAGAGCGACTCGAGTGACACTTCGCCACGAGTCCTCGGAAAAATGATGCAACGCCCGAACCATCCGCTGCGACAAGCGATCCCTTCGCGCCCGCACGGTCGGTCGATCGGCATCATTGTACCTTATGTTGCGACCGGCCGCAGGATTGACGGCTTGCGCTGCGTTGAGACGGGGCGTCGGGCGGTCTGCCCGCCGCGATCCTCGACTTGTCTCACATCAACGTGAAGAAGGCATGGCGACCTACTTTACTGCCGACACGCATTTCGGCGACGCCCGCCTCGTCGAGCGCAGACGGTGCGGCTTCGGCTCGGTCGAGGCGCATGACGCGGCCCTGATCGCCCGCTGGAATGCGCGCGTGGGCGCGGCGGACGAGATCTGGCATCTGGGCGACTTCGCCGCCCATGCGAGCCGCGAGCATTGCGCCGCCGTGTTCGCCCAGCTCAACGGCATCAAGCGACTCGTGCGCGGCAACCACGACAGCAACCGGGTGCTCGATCTGCCCTGGTTCGAGCCGCCGGTGGAAAGCGCCCGGATCTCGGTGACGGACGCGGCGGGCCGGACCTGGCGGCTCTACCTGGCGCATTACGCCCATCGCGCCTGGCCGGGCCTGTGGCGCGAGACCCGGCACCTCTACGGCCACACCCACGCGACGCTGCCCGACACCATCCGCTCCTGCGACGTCGGGGCCGATGCCTGGGATTTCTCGCCGGCGGACATCGGCGAGATCGTCGCCCGGCAGGATGCGGCGACGCTGGTGCCGGAGGAACTGGCGCCGCGGGTATCGCGGTGAAGGTTCGCCTCCTGCCAAATCCGGTCGATCCCTTCGGGACAGCGGATTTGGGCGTCGCTCAAGCGCTGCGCGAGCTTGCCGATACGGTCTCCGCTTGCATTGAGCGGGGGCCGTATCAACTCACCGTCAGCGGCATCGCCTCGATCATCGTCTCGAACAGGCCCCGCCGCTCTAGCGAGCGGCCGAGCGCCGGGGTCAGCCCAGCCCCGCCCGTGAACACCGCCCGCGCGGGCGGGGCATCGGAGACCTCAGCGGGCATCTCGCCGAGAAGCTGGATCACCCGGCGGGCGATGGCCGGGGCCGGGTCGATCCACGTCACCGGCCAGGGGGAGAGCCGCTCGAAGCGGGGCAGGAGCAGCGGGTAGTGCGTGCAGGAGAGGCAGACCACATCGGTGCGCCTTCCGTCCGCCCCCTCCACGAAGCAGGGCTCGATCTCGGCCAGGATCGCCGCGTCCGAGACCGGTTCGCCGGCCATCTCGGCCTCGGCGTAGCCCGCGAGGTTCTTCGCGCCCACCAGCGTCACGGCGCAATGCGCCGCGAAATTCCGGACGAGGTCATGAGTATAGGGCCGCGCCACGGTGCCCGGCGTCGCGAGCAGGGAGACGAGGCGCGTGCGCGTCAGCGCGGCGGCCGGCTTGATCGGCGGCACCACGCCGACGAAGGGCGTGACGAAGCGCTGGCGCAGGGCGGGCAGCACCAGGGTCGAGGCGGTGTTGCAGGCGATCACCACGAGGTCGGGGGCGTGGCGCGCCAGCAGCCGCTCCATCACCGCGATCACCCGCGCCACCAGCCGCTCCTCGCTCAGCGCGCCGTAGGGGAAGGCCGCGTCGTCCGCGGCGTAGACGTAGGACGCATCCGGCCGGGCGCGGCGCACCTGCTCCAGCACGGTCAGGCCGCCGAGGCCGGAATCGAACACGAGGATGACCGGTTGCGCGTTCTGCGCCGGCCACGCCGCCGAAAGGGTCGCCCCTGCCATCAGATCGATCCGCATCACCGCCGCCTCAGGCTCGCGCATCCTTGGAAACATCGGGGCGGCGAGTGTCCGGCAGCCACGGTTAAGGACACCTCACTGCGGCTGCAAAAAGGCCGCGCTTCCCCCTGGTACGAGCGGGGTGCGACACGGGGTGCGACGAACAGCTTGGCGGGCCTCGGCGTTGTCATACGGCAATCGGCGTCTATTTCCGCCGCTCAACGGAGGAAGAGATTCCAACCATGGCAGCCGTCGCAGCACATCTCACCCATACTGAGAGCGGCGCGGTCTTCCCGCCGCCCCCGCTCGACGCCCGCCCGATCGACCGCGATGCCTGGATTGCGGCCTTCCGCACCGTCCGCGACGAGACCGAGCGGCGCGCCGCCCCGCTCTCGCCGGAGGACCAGCAGATCCAGTCGATGGAGGATGCGAGCCCGACCAAGTGGCACCGGGCGCACACGACGTGGTTTTTCGAGCAGTTCCTGCTGCGCGAGCACCTGCCGGGCTACGCCATCTACGACGAGCGCCTGCACTACCTGTTCAATTCCTACTACGTGCAGGCGGGCCCCCGGCAGCCGCGCTTCATGCGTGGAATGATCACCCGGCCGACCGCGACGGAGACCGCCGCCTACCGCGCCCATGTCGATCGCGCGGTCACGGTGTGGCTGCGCGAGACCTCCGACACGGCGCTGGAGCGAGCGCTGCCGATCTTGGAGATCGGCCTCTACCACGAGCAGCAGCATCAGGAGCTGATGTTCACCGACATCCTGCACGCGTTCGCGCAGAACCCGCTCGATCCGGTCTACGACGCGGCCTGGTCGATGCCCAAGGCGCAGGCAGGCGCTGGCAAGGCTGCCCTGGAAAGAGGCATTACCCAGATCGGCCATGATGGTGACGGCTTCGCCTTCGACAACGAGAGCCCGCGTCACGACGTCTTGATGCTCGGCACCACCATCGACCGCGGCCTCGTGACGAACCGCGATTGGCTCGCCTTCATGGAGGATGGCGGCTACGCGCGGCCGGAGCTTTGGCTCAACGAGGGCTGGCTCTGCCTGCAGCGGGAAGGCTGGGACGCGCCGGGCTACTGGCGTCGCGAGTCTGAGGGCTGGTCGATGATGTCGCTCGCCGGCCGCCGGGCCGTCGATCCGGCGGCGCCGGTCACTCATGTCAGCTACTTCGAGGCCGACGCCTATGCCCGCTGGGCCGGGCGCGACCTGCCGACGGAAGCCGAGTGGGAAGTCGCCGCCCGCGACGGCCTGATCGACGACGCCTTCGGCCTCGTCTGGCAATGGACCCGCAGCGCCTACGGTCCCTATCCCGGCTACCGGCCGGTGGCCGGCGCGCTCGGCGAGTACAACGGCAAGTTCATGTCGAGCCAGTACGTGCTGCGCGGCTCCTCGGCCGCCACGCCGGACGGACATGCGCGGGCCGGCTACCGCAACTTCTTCTACCCGCATCAGCGCTGGCAGTTCACCGGCCTGCGGCTCGCCGACGCGCGAGGCTGATCACCCGCCTCGCCCAACCTCCCGCGGTCCCGGAGACAGCCTTTGACGATCGATCCCCGCCTCACCGCCGCCAGCCCCGCCGCTCCCCTCTCCGAGAACGGCCTGTTCCTGGCCGATGTCTGGGACGGGCTCGGCGCGAGCCCGAA
The DNA here is from genome assembly GCF_021117295.1 of Methylorubrum sp. B1-46. Taxonomy (NCBI): domain Bacteria; kingdom Pseudomonadati; phylum Pseudomonadota; class Alphaproteobacteria; order Hyphomicrobiales; family Methylobacteriaceae; genus Methylorubrum; species Methylorubrum sp. B1-46. Next base: position 3,440,895 of record NZ_CP088247.1, read on the forward strand.
GGTGCTGCCGGCCAAGTATTTCTACGACGCGGCCGGCTCCGCCCTTTTCGAGCAGATCACCGTCCTGCCGGAATACTACCCGACCCGGACCGAACTCGGCATCCTCGACGCGCGCGGCCCCGAGATCGCCGCGCTGCTTCCGGAGGGCGCGGCGCTCGTCGAGTTCGGCAGCGGCTCGACCGCCAAGCTGCGGCGCCTGCTGCGGCACCTGCCGGGGCTCTCGGCCTATCTCCCCGTCGATGTCTCGGGGGAGTTCCTGCGCGAGCAAGCCGGCCTGCTGCGCGGCGACTTTCCCGACCTCGCCGTGGAGCCGGTGGTCGCCGACTTTACCCGACCCTTCGCCCTGCCGGAGGGCGTCGAGAACCGGGCACTGGCCGGTTTCTTCCCCGGCTCCACCATCGGCAATTTCGAGCCCGGTGAGGCGGCCCGCCTGCTCGACGTGTTCGGGCGCATTCTTGGGCCGGGGGCGACGCTGGTGCTCGGCGTCGATCTCGTGAAGGACCGCTCGGTGCTGGAGGCGGCCTACGACGACGCGGCCGGCGTCACCGCCGCATTCAATCTCAATCTCCTCCACCGCATCAACCGCGAACTCGACGGCGAGATCGACCCGGACGCTTTCGCGCACCGGGCCTTCTTCAACGAAGCGGCCTCGCGCATCGAGATGCATCTGGTCAGCCGGCGGGCGCAGAGCGTGCGCGTCGCCGGGCGCGGCTTCGCCTTCGCGGAGGGCGAGTCGATCCACACCGAGAACAGCTACAAGTACACCCTCGACAGCTTACGGGCCCTCGCCGCCCGCGCCGGCTGGGCGTCGGTCGAAGCCTGGACCGATCGGGAAGAGTTGTTCTCGGTCCACGCCCTTCGGCGGCAGGGCTAGAGCATCGTCCCGAAAGGTGGCCGCCGGCTTTCAGGAAAAGACGATGCAAAAACAATGATCTAGAGCCTCGTCCCGGATCCGATTGCCGGGACGGGCGCGGGGCCGTCTTATACCGTTTCCGGTTGATCGCTTCGGTTTCTGCCCGACGCCGTCATCGCGAGGCGAAGCCGAAGCGATCCGGGGCGCGACATCTCCGGAAAGTGCCGAGCCCTGGATTGCCACGGCTTCGCCTCGCAAAGACGAAGAGACACCGAAGCGATCCAGCGGAGACCGTCTTACAGGCGGCAGGCTCCCGAAAGCGCCTCGTTCTCCGCGCTCGTGAACAGCCGCGAGCGGATGTGGAAGCGCTTCTCGCGGCCGTTCTCGAGCGAGAACATGCCGCCGCGTCCGGGCACCACGTCGAGCATGATGTGAGTGTGCTTCCAGACCTCGAACTGCGAGTGCGAGATGAAGAAATCCGCGCCGCCGACCCGGCCGAGATGCACGTCGCCATCGCCGGTGATGAAGTCGCCGACGGGGTAGCACATCGGCGACGAGCCGTCGCAGCAGCCGCCGGATTGATGGAACATCACCGGGCCGTACTCCGCCTTGAGCTCCTCGATCAGTTCCAGCGCCGCCGGCGTCGCGGTCACCCGCAGGGGCGTGCCGGAATTGTCCGCCCGCTCGGCGGTGACGGGTTCGACGCGCTCGGCGGCAGGGCTCGCGGACTCGCTCATGGCTTCCTCTCTCTGATCGTTCTCTCGTGGTTATCTGAGGCCGAACCGGCGGATGTCCAAGCGACCGGTTCTCCAGCCGCCAGCCCCGTCGAGGATAGCAGACGAACTTTGCCGGCCTCCTCCGAAGCGGCTTGGCCTTTCGACTACCCTCAGGTGGTGTGAAGGCGAGCGGCCCGACTTTTGCGACCCCTCGGCGAAACGTCCCTGCGACGAAAAATCCGCCGAGGATACCCGATGTCTCAGCCTGCCTCCGACCGGACCGCGCCCGCCGTGAAGACGACCTGCCCCTATTGCGGCGTCGGCTGCGGCGTGCTCGCGACGCCGGACGGCCAGGGCGGTGTGGCGATCGCCGGCGATCCCGACCATCCGGCGAATTTCGGCCGCCTCTGCTCGAAGGGCTCGGCACTCGGCGAGACCGTCGATCTCGGCGACCGGCTGCTCGAACCGCTCGTGGACGGCCGAACCGCGACCTGGGAGGGCGCGCTCGGCACCGTGGCCGGCGGCTTGAGGCGGATCGCCGAGCAGCACGGGCCGGACGCAATCGCCTTCTACCTGTCGGGCCAGATCCTGACGGAGGATTACTACGTCGCCAACAAGCTGGCGAAGGGCTTTCTGGGCACGCCCCACGTCGACACCAATTCGCGGCTCTGCATGTCGAGCGCCGTCGCCGCCCACCGCCGCGCCTTCGGCTCGGACACGGTGCCTGGCTGCTACGAGGATCTCGACGAGGCCGACCTGATCGTGCTCGTCGGCTCCAACGCCGCGTGGTGCCACCCGATCCTGTTCCGGCGGATGATGGATGCCCGCAAGAACCGCGGCACGAAGATCGTCACCGTCGATCCCCGCCGAACGCAGACCGGTGAGGAGGCCGACCTCCATCTCGGCCTTCAGCCGGGCACCGATACCGCGCTCTTCTCCGGCCTGCTGGTGCATCTGGCCGGCATGGGCAAATTGGACCTGCGCTTCATCGAGGCGCACACCGCCGGCTTCGAGGGCGCCCTCGAGCGCGCCCGGCAGATCGCGCCGGACGTGGCCGCCACCGCCTGCGCCACGGGTCTCGCGGAAGCGGACGTGCAGGCCTTCTTCGAGCTGTTCGCCCGGACGAAGCGCGTCGTCACCGGCTTCAGCCAGGGGGCGAACCAGTCGGCGCAGGGCACCGACAAGGGCAACGCCATCATCAACTGCCACCTCGCCACCGGCCGGATCGGCCAGCCCGGCATGGGGCCGCTCTCGCTCACCGGCCAGCCCAACGCCATGGGCGGGCGCGAGGTCGGCGGCTTGGCCAACATGCTCGCCGCCCACATGCACTTCGCGCCGGAAGAGGTGGACCGGGTCCGCCGCTTCTGGAAGGCGCCCAACATCATCACCGGCGAGGGCATGAAGGCGGTCGCGCTGTTCGAGGCGATCGAACGCGGAAAGATCAAGGCGCTGTGGGTGATCGGCACCAACCCGCTCGTCTCGATGCCGCGCGCCGACCGGATCCGCGACGCGATCAAGGGGCTCGACCTCTACGTCGTCTCGGAGGCGGTCGCGAACAGCGACAGCGCCCGCGCCGTGGGGAAGAAGACCGTGCTGCTGCCGGCGCTCGCCTGGGGCGAGAAGGACGGCACGGTGACCAATTCCGAGCGCCGGATCTCGCGCCAGCGCGCCTTCCTGAAGGCGCCGGGGCAGGCGCGGGCGGATTGGGCGATCCTGTGCGACGTCGCCCGCCGCCTCGGCCACGGCGACGCCTTCGCCTACAAGTCCGCCGCCGAGATTTTTCGCGAACACGCCGCGCTCTCGGCGTTCGAGAACGAGGGCAGCCGCGACTTCGACCTCGGCGGCCTCGCCGAGATGAGCGCGCGTGCCTACGACACGCACCTGCCGATGCAGTGGCCGGTGCCGAAGCGCGGGCCGGAGGCGAAAAAGGGCCGCGCCCGGCTCTTCGCCGACGGACGCTTCTACACCTTCGACCGGCGCGCCCGCTTCGTCGCGGTGCAGCCGCCGGCCCTGGCGCAGCCGGTCACCGCCGCGCACCCGCTGGTGCTCAACACCGGCCGGATCCGCGACCACTGGCACACCATGACCCGCACGGGCAAAAGCCAGCGCCTTTCTTCCCACCGCGCCGTGCCCTTCGTCGAGGTCCACCCCGACGACGCGGCCCGCTACCGCCTGAGCGACGGGGGATTTGCCCGCGTCGCGACCGAGCTCGGCAGCGCGATCCTCGAAGTGATGGTGACGGACGCCGTTCTGCCGGGCTCGATCTTCGTGCCGATGCACTGGTCCGACATGACCGCCTCCGACGGGCGCGCGGCGGCGCTCGCCCGCGGCATCACCGATCCGGTCTCGGGCCAGCCGGAACTGAAGGCGACGCCCGCTTCCGTCGAGGCCGTGGCCTACCGTTCCCGCGGCTTCCTGCTGACGCGGGACAGCCAAGCGGCGCCCGCCGGCTGGTGGTGGGCGCGGGCGACCGTGCAGGGCGGCTCGGGCCTCATCTTCGCCACCCAGGAGAGTTCGCGCGAAATGGCCCTGTCCGTGCGCGGCCTGTTCCCCGGCCACGAATGGGCCGAGTACGTCGATCACGCCCGCGGCCTCTACCGCTGCGCCGTCTATCGCGACGACCAGCTCGTCGCGGCACTCAGCGTCGCACCGGGCGACCGGCGGCCGGACTGGGAACTCGCCAAGGCGGTCTTCGCCAGCCCCGACATCGAGGCAATCGACCGGCGCGCCCTGCTCACGGGCCGGGCGGCCACGGTCTCGGCCGGGCCGGTGGTCTGCGCCTGCCACGGCGTCGGGCTCGATGTCATCACCGCGGCGATCGCGGCCGGGGCCGACACGGTCGAGGCGGTGGGCGCGGCCTGCAAGGCGGGAACGAATTGCGGCTCCTGCATCCCCGAGATCCGCAAGCTGCTGTCGCCGACGCTTGCGCGCAGCGCCGCGTAGGGGCAGGTTCAAGCTACTCCGTCCCGCTCTCGTCCTCATTCTGAGGTGCTGCGAAGCAGCTTTGAGGGAGGGCTCCGGAGACCGCGCGATCCCTGGAGGCTCCTTCGGGGCCTCCGCCTCGCTCCGGCCCCTCCGGATGAGAGATGGGGCTGGAACCTCGATTCGAGTCGTACAAGAAGACCATGAGCACGCCCCGCCAACCCCGCGAAACCCGCGCCGGCCTCGAGCCGCTGGCGGTGCTGCCCGTGTTCGTGCCGCTGCAGGACAAGCGGGCGGTGCTCGCCGGCTCCAACGGGGGCGCGCCCTGGAAGGTCAAGCTGCTCGCCGCTGCCGGCGCCCGGGTCGATGTCTATGCCGAGGCGCCGAGCGAGGAACTGCGCGGCGTGCCGGCCGAGATCGCCGCCGGCTCGGTGACCCTGCACGAGCGGCGCTGGACCCCGGAGGATCTTCAAGGCGCGGCCTTCGCCATCGGCGCCATGGAGGACGAGGAGGATTGCATCGCCTTCGTCGCGGCAGCGCGCGCGGCCGGGGCCATCGTCAACGCCGTCGACCGGCCGCATCTGTGCGACGTGAAGTTCGGCGCCATCGTCAACCGCTCGCCGCTCGTCGTCGGCATCTCGACCGAGGGCGCCGCCCCGGTCTTCGGGCAGACGGTGCGGGCGCGCATCGAGGCGATGCTGCCGCGCGGCTTCAAGCACTGGGTCGCCGCCGCCCGCGACTGGCGCGAGGCGGTCTCTTCCCGCTTCCATGGTTTCTCCGAGCGGCGCGGCTTCTGGGAGCGCTTCACCGACCGGGCCTTCGCCGAGCCGGACCGCACGCCGACGGAGGCCGACCTCACCGACCTGATGGGCCAGACCGAGGCGCTGCCGCTCGGCGGTGCCGTAACGCTCGTCGGCGCCGGGCCGGGCGATGCCGAACTGCTGACGCTGAAGGCCCTGCGGGCCCTGCGCAACGCCGATGTGATCCTCTACGACGACCTCGTCGCTCCCGAAATTCCCGACTACGCCCGCCGCGAGGCCCGCACCATGCTGGTCGGCAAGACCGGTCACGGCCCCTCCTGCCGCCAAGACGACATCAACGCGCTGATGGTCTCGCTGGCTAAATCCGGCAAGCAGGTGGTGCGGCTGAAATCCGGCGACCCGCTCGTCTTCGGCCGGGCGGGCGAGGAGATCGAGGCCTGCGAGGCCGCCGGCATTCCCTGCACCATCGTTCCCGGCGTCAGCGCGGCGCAGGGCGCGGCCGCCGCGCTCGGCGTGTCACTCACCCATCGCGATGCGGCCCGGCGCCTGCAATTCGTCACCGGCCACGACCGCCGCGGGGCGCTGCCCGAGGATCTGAACTGGGGGGCGCTGGCCGACCGCAGCGTCACCACCGTCGTCTACATGCCCAAGCGCACGCTGCGGGCCCTGCTGGAGCGGGCGGTCGCCGAGGGGCTCGCCCCCGAGACGCCGGCTCTCGTCGTGTTCAACGCGACGCGGGCGAAGCAGGCCACGGTCGCCGGCACCGCCGCGGATCTCGCCGGGCGGATCGAGGCCTCGGACCTGGAAGGACCGGCGCTGCTGATGGTCGGCGAGGCCCTGCGCCGGCACAACACCCGCGGCGCGGACGCTCCTGTCGAGATCCGGGCCGAAGCCTCCTGATACGGTCTCCGCTTGATCAAAGCGGAGATCGGATCGACAAGCCCGCACGGCGCTTGAGCGAAGTCGAAATCCGCCATCCCGAAGGGATCAACCGGATTTGGTACGACACCCTGCATCGTCTGGAGGACGGGGGCGCCCCGTGCGGCTTCCCGCGGGCTTGCGGCACGCCTTGAGCTCTGTGATGTGAGGGGCGGCGCCCTGATGCCCGAGGCTGTCGCTATCGGCACAGCGTCCGGGGATTGCGGGCCATCTCACACGGTCGTCCCGCCTCGTCGGGCGCCCTCACAGACACGCGTCCGAGAGCTCCATGCGTCGTCCCTCCCGCAGCGTTCTCCTGCCGCTCGCCGCCTTCGTCGCCGGCCTCGTGGCCCTCTCCGTCGCACTGGTGATGACGCTGGTGCCGCAGCATCCCCAGAGCGGTCCGAGCGGTGTCGGCGGGCCCTTCACCCTGGTGAACCAGGACGGGGCGACGATCACCGAGCGCGCCTTTGCCGGCAAGCCCTACCTGATGTTCTTCGGCTTCACCCATTGCCCCGACGTCTGCCCGACCACCCTACAGCAGATCAGCGACGTACTGGCGGCACTGGGGCCCAAGGCCGACGCGCTGAAGGTCGCCTTCGTCAGCGTCGATCCGGAGCGTGACACGCCCGAATCCCTCAAGACCTACCTGTCGAGCTTCGATCCGCGCATCATCGGCCTCACCGGCAGCCCGGAGCAGGTGGCGGCGACGATCAAGACCTTCCGCGCCTATGCCAAGAAGGTGCCGAGCCAGAGCGGCGACTACACGATGGAGCACACCGCGCTCGTCTACCTGATGGACGCCCGCAACGGCTTCGTCGGCGCGGTCAACCTCAACCGGCCGGCAGCGGAGACGGCAGCGGAGCTGTCGAAGCGGATCTGATCGCGCCGAGCGGGCGCCGCCCGAGCGCGCCGGTGCGAGAGGTGCGGGCCAGCCCGTGCTCGGTCTTGTTCCAGCGGTGCGGATGCCGCGCCAGTTCGAACACGGCGAGCCATGCCGCGAGGCTGCCGAGGAGGAAGTAGACGGGTAGCAGCAGCACGAGCGGCACGAGATCGAACCATCCGCGCCGGAGGCAGCCAACGAGGCCGGGCAGGCACATCGCTGCCAGCCCGCCGAGGAACACCGTGATCGAGGCCGCACGCTTCACGATGGCGAGGCCGTCCTCCGCCTCGACCCAACTGACGAGGTCGACGAGACCGCCGAGCAGCATGAAGGGATAGAACAAGGCCGAGACGACCGTGCCGGGCAGCAGCGCCAGCACACACAGGCTCCCCGCCGCACCGAGGCGGCGATAGAGGTGGAGCGGGCGCCGCCCATGGGTGAAGCTCGTCTGCAGGAAGCCCTTCATCCAGCGGGTGCGCTGGCGCAGCCACTTGCGCGGATGGGCGAGCGCCTCCTCGAAGGTCGCGCTCGGCAGATCGCCGACATCGTAGCCCGCAAGCGCCATGCGCAGGCCGAGATCGGCATCCTCGGTGACGTTCCACGAATCCCATCCGTGGAGATCGCGCAGGACGCGGGTGCGGAAATGCGTCGAGGTCCCGCCCAGCGGTGTCGGCATCCGCCACGCGGCCAGGGCCGGGCCGAGCACGTCGAACAGAGCCGCGTACTCGATGGCGAACAGGCGCGGGAGCCAACCGTCGCCGTGATTGTCGATCACGAGGCGGCCCTGGAGGCAGGCGGTCGAGGCCGGCGCGCGGGCAAACAGCGTCGCGGCGAGGCGAAGCTGTTCAGGCGAAATCACGTCTTCCGCGTCGTAGACCACGAGGTGCTCGCCGCGGGCGAGCGGGAGGGCCGCGTTCAACGCCCTCGGCTTCGTGCGCGGCATGCCCTCCGGGACGGTGACGATTTCGAAGCGGGCCGGAAGCGGGGTCGCGCGGAACGCCGCGGCAGTCTCTTCGTCGTCCGCCTCCAGCAGGAACTTGATGTCCAGCTTGGCTGCCGGATAGTCGAGTCGGCGCAGGGCGCCGAGCAGACGCGGCACCACCGGCGCCTCCCGGTAGAGGGCGATGAGAATCGTGTAGGTCGGAAGTTCTTCGTCCGTCAGGAGCGCGGGCCGCTTTTCGGGCTCTGTGGGGCGCAGGATCTCGGCAGCCCCCATCCCGGCCGCGGTGAGGCGGAAGGTCAGCAGAGTCAGCATCAAGCCCTGGATCAGCAGCAGCAGGAGGAAGCCTGCCATCGTCGGAAGGCGAGCGAGCAGGACGACAAGGGCGAACATGCTGCCGGCCAAGACAAGGTCGATCGCCAGCGGCCCAGGGCGGCAGGACCATTCGGGACGCAGACGCCCCAGGGTTTCGGAGGCATCCTCGGCGATGGCGGCCCCGTACCGTGCGAACAAGGCCTGCCTCAAGGCCGTCGGAGTCGTGATGGCAGGCAGCGCCGATCGATCCGCCACCGCGATCAGGCGCGCCACCGCCGCACCGCGCGGTGCCGCGACGAGGACTTCGCCTCCCTCCGATGTCACGAGTGGCGCGGCGCCGGCCTCAAGACAGCGCCTGTACGGAACACCGTCTCCGATCGTGAACGCTCCGGCGAGAAAGGTCGCTCCGAGCCGGCGGGCTAGCGCGCGGTAGAACACCTCCTCGGAGAGAAGCCCCTCGTTGAGGAGAGCGGTCGCGGCGTCGGTGCCGCAGCGTCGGGCGATGGTCGCGGCCCGGCTCAGCGTCTCGAGGGAAACGCCTTCGGCGGCGAGGAAGCCGATTTCCGGCGGGAGCAGAGCGGCCCGGTGGCTCCGTCGGCGGTCGAGATCGGACAGGGTGACAGCTCCCTGCGAGCCCGCGCCGTGCTAGGGAGAGGCATGGGCTCGGACCTCTCCACCGGCGTGCACTGCGCCACGACAACAACCAGTGCGTCAATTCTCGGCCGCTGGGTACGGTGGCTGATCGTACCAGCCGTTATCATTTCATTAACCAATGTTGTATCGGCACAACAGCCGACCGGACCGGCGCCCACGCCATCGGTGGCCATCCCGAATTTCTGGAATCCGCGGGCGCGCGGCGAGCGCGTCGAGGCGCCGCAGACGGGGCGGGCCGTCCGCTTCATGACCGACGACGAGTTCCCACCGCTGCACTTCGCGGGGCCCGACGGCATGCCGACGGGCTTTGCCGTGGAACTGGCCCGCGCGGTCTGCGAGCGGCTGACCATCACCTGCACGGTGCAGGCGCGCCGCTTCGACACGCTGCTCGACGCGCTCGCCGACAAGCAGGGCGACGTGGTGGCGGCCGCCGTCCCCCTGACCGCGGGCCTGCGCGCGCGCTTCCTGGCCACACGCCCCTATTTCCGCTGGCCAGCCCGCTTCGTCGCCCGCAAGGATCGCGGTCTGCCCGCTCCCTCGGCGAGCGCGCTGGCCGGGCGGAGCGTCGGAGTCGTGGAGGGCAGCGCCCACGAGGCCTACCTGAAAGCCTATTTCCCTAAGGCCACAGGCAAGACGTTCACCGACCTGTCAGCGGCCGAGAGCGCGCTCAAGCGCGGCGAGGTCGAGTATCTGTTCGCCGACGGCCTCAGCCTCGCTCTCTGGCTGAACGGCCAGGAAGCGGAAGGCTGCTGCGCCTATTCCGGCGGCGACTACTTGGAGAACCGCTATTTCGGCGAGGGCATCGGCTTCGTCACCCGCACCGAGGACGCGGCACTCGCCCGCGCCCTCGACGATGCGTTGCAGCGGGTGTGGGACGATGGAAAATACGCTGAGCTCTATCTACGGTTTTTTCCGGTCAGTCCGTTCTGACCTGGGCCCGAACGCCCTAACTGCTGTAGCGTGAAGCCCGCGCCTCACGGGGCCTGCAAGCCCCGGCCGAGAACATCGTCCCGGATATCCGATCCAGAACGATGTTCTAAAATGATCGTTTTGCATCGTCTTTTTCCGAAAGCCGGTGGCCACCTTTCGGGACGATGCTCTGAAGGCTCGAATGGACCGTCCACGAATGCCGAAGCCGTACAGCACACAGGGACAAGCGCGTCGCCGCGCCGGCGAGCCGCACACCGCGCAGCGGGAGAGCGATCTGTCCCTGGAGCGCCGACAGAAGCTCGCGCTGAACCGCTTCACCTATAGCGGCGGCTATGACGGCTACGAGGGCCGCATGATCCTGAAGCCAGAGCTGAGACGACGGGACGGACACCCCCACGGGTCTCGCTGACCCTCGCCGCATCGTCCACACAGTGACCGGGAGGCGGCTCCTCCCGGATGAGGTCCGTCAGCGCCGTCCGGCCACCCGCCGCATTGCCCCGCCGCCACCGGACGCGCCGGTGTTCTCCTCGAACAGCTCGGCGAGCTTCTCCGTCATTGCGCCGCCGAGTTCCTCGGCGTCGATGATCGTAACGGCGCGGCGGTAGTAGCGCGTCACGTCGTGGCCGATGCCGATGGCGAGCAACTCGACCGGCGAGCGGGTCTCGATCTCCTCGATCATGTAGCGCAGGTGGCGCTCGAGGTAGTTGCCGGGATTGACCGACAGCGTCGAATCATCGACCGGCGCGCCATCCGAGATCACCATCAGGATGCGGCGCTGCTCGGGCCGCGCCAGCAGGCGCTTGTGGGCCCAATCCAGCGCCTCGCCGTCGATGTTCTCCTTCAACAGCCCCTCGCGCATCATCAGCCCGAGGTTTTTCCGCGCGCGCCGCCAGGGCGCGTCGGCCGACTTGTAGATGATGTGGCGCAGGTCGTTCAGGCGGCCGGGATTGGGCGGCTTGCCGTTAGCAAGCCACGCCTCGCGGGACTGGCCGCCCTTCCAGGCGCGGGTGGTGAAGCCCAGAATCTCGACCTTCACGCCGCAGCGCTCCAGCGTGCGGGCGAGAATGTCGGCACAGGTCGCCGCGACCGTGATCGGGCGCCCGCGCATCGAGCCGGAATTGTCGAGCAGCAGCGTCACCACCGTGTCGCGGAAGTCGGTGTCCTTCTCCTGCTTGAAGGAGAGCGGCTGGAACGGATCGGTGACGACACGGACGAGGCGGGCCGGATCGAGCTGACCCTCTTCGAGGTCGAAGTCCCAGGCACGGCTCTGCTGCGCCAGCAGGCGACGCTGCAGGCGGTTGGCGAGACGCCCGACGACGCCCTGAAGGTGGGCGAGTTGCTTGTCGAGATAGCTGCGCAGCCGCGTCAGCTCCTCGGCATCGCACAGATCCTCGGCCTCGACGGTCTCGTCGAAGCGCGGATTGTAGACCCGGTAATCGGGGCCGGTGCGCTCGTTGCCGCGCTGGCTCGGCGGGCGCCAGGATTCGGAAGCCTCCTCCGATTCCGCGTCCTCGGCCTCTTCCGGCAACTCGCCGGAGGGCGCGTCGGCGGACTCGGTGGCGCCCTCGTCGAGTTCGTCGGTGGCCTCATCGGACACCTCGATCTCGGCGCGGTCGCCCTGCGACTGCTCTTCAGCCTCGCCCTCGCTCGGCTGCTGCTCGTCGTCCTGAGCCTGGTTCTCGTCCTCGTCGCTCTCATCGTCCTGATCGAGCGGCGTCTGGTCGGCCATGTCGAGGGAGGAGAGCAGGTCGCGCACGGAGCGGGCGAAGCCGCGCTGGTTGTCGATCGTGCCGATCAGGCCGTCGAGGTTCTTCCCGGCGCGCGCCTCGATATGCTCGCGCCACAGATCGACGATCCGGGCAGCGGCAGGCGGCGGCTTCTGGCCAGTGAGGCGCTCGCGCACCATCAGCGCGACGGCATCCTCCATCGGCGCGTCGGCCCGGTCGGTGATGTTCTCGTACTTGCCGCCGCGGTGGTAGCGGTCCTCCAGCATCGCGGTGATGTTGGCCGCAACGCCCTCCAGCCGGCGCGAACCGATCGCCTCGACGCGGGCCTGCTCCACCGCATCGTAGACGGCGCGCGCCGCGGCGTTGTCGGGAGCGAGCCGGCGGTGGACGCTCGTATCATGGCAGCCGAGGCGCAAAGCCATGGAATCGGAGTGGCCACGCAGGATCGCCGCGTCCTCGGCGGTGAGCCGCCGCGTCGGCTCGGGCAGGCGCGCCTTGTCGCCGATCAGCGCCGGCCGGTCGCTGGCATAGGTGACCTCGATATCCGGCCGCTTGGCGATGGCGCGCAGGCAACCGGCCACCGAGCGCTTCAGCGGCTCGGCGCCGGGTTCCTTACGATCACCGGTCTTGGGGCGGTTGGTCAGGGCCATATCTTCGCGGACGCCACCGAATCGAGTTCGAAGGCCCGGTCGGGGCAATGCCATGACGGCGGGGCCCCAAAACCGGGAAGACGAGCGCCGTCCCCGTCGCGTGCGAGGGGGACGGCTGCCCGATCAGCTCAGCGCAACGTTGAGCGCGCTCTCGGGCAGCTCCTTGCCGAAGGCACGCTGGTAGAACTCGGCCACCAGCGGACGCTCCAGCTCATCGCACTTGTTGAGGAAGGTCACCCGGAACGCGAAGCCGATGTCGCGGAAGATGTCGGCGTTCTCGGCCCAGGTGATGACCGTGCGCGGGCTCATCACGGTCGAAAGGTCGCCGTTCATAAAGGCGTTGCGGGTGAGATCCGCCACGCGCACCATCCGGTTCACCGTGTCGCGCCCGCTCTCGTTCTGGTAGTGCGTCGCCTTCGAGAGCACGATGTCGACCTCGCGGTCGTGCGGCAGGTAGTTCAGCGTGGTGACGATCGACCAGCGGTCCATCTGGCCCTGGTTGATCTGCTGCGTGCCGTGATAGAGGCCGGACGTGTCGCCGAGGCCGACCGTGTTGGCGGTGGCGAACAGGCGGAAGCCCGGATGCGGGCGGATGACGCGCTTCTGGTCGAGCAGCGTCAGGCGGCCGGAGACCTCCAGCACGCGCTGGATCACGAACATCACGTCGGGCCGGCCGGCATCGTACTCGTCGAAGACGAGCGCGACGTTGTTCTGCAGGGCCCAGGGCAGGATGCCGTCCTGGAAGGCGGTGACCTGCTTGCCGTCCCGCAGGACGATGGCGTCCTTGCCGACGAGGTCGATACGCGAGACGTGGCTGTCGAGGTTGATCCGGATGCAGGGCCAGTTCAGCCGCGCCGCGACCTGCTCGATATGGGTCGACTTGCCGGTGCCGTGATAGCCGGTGACCATGACGCGGCGGTTGCGGGCAAAGCCCGCCAGGATCGAGAGCGTGGTCTCGCGGTCGAAGATGTAATCCGGATCGAGATCCGGCACGTGCTCCTCGGGCTCGGAATAGGCCGGCACCTTGAGGTCGAGGTCGATGCCGAACACCTCGCGGACGGAAACCTGGCGATCGGGCAGGGAAGCGGGCGTATCGTCGGACAGCATACGGAACCTCATCGAGGCGGCCGGGAGCGTGCGTAAGCCCGCGCGACCGCGCAATTTCGTCGTCAACTCACCTGCCGGGCAGCCCGTCGGTAAGCGGGCGGATGTCATCCTTAATCGCCGCCCCGCGGCATCGCCAAGGGGGCTCAGCCAGAAAGACGGGTCGGCCTGAAGGATGGTTCATCCGGGAAGCCGGCTTCGCGAAGAAGCGGTATCGTATGAATATAGGGCGCGCACGGACATTTGCTGCCCCATCCATCGCCGGCCCGATCGGCGCCCGGCGCAAGGGCGGAAAGTCTTCCCCCCGCCGGGACCGGGGCGGGCCGGCGAAGGGAGGTCGCGCTCAGCACATCCCGGCGGCGCGCAGCACGTCGTGGGCGCGGATGATGTCGCGCAGGCGGTCCTCGAAGGAACGGTCACCGCCATTGGCATCGGGGTGGAAGCGCTTCACCAGGGTCTTGTACTGCGCCTTGATCGCCGCGGTGTCGGCGTTCTCGTCGAGGCCCATCACGTCGAGCGCCTTGCGCACCGCCGCCGAGTGGCGCGGCCGCTGCGGCTCCGGCTCGGCTTGGCGCCGGCCCGCGGCCCCGCCGCCGACCCCGTTCGCCCGCAGGATTCCCAGCGGATCTGCATAGGCCCAGTCGCGCTCGGCCTCGGGCTTGGCGCCCTTGGCCTTGCCCTCCGCGGCTCCTGCGGCGGCGTTCATGCCCATCGACCAGGTCGGCCGATGACCGATGATCGCATCCTTCTGGTAGGCCTCGACCGCGGCATCGTTCATGCCGTCGAAGTAGTTGTAGGCGGCGTTGTAGGCGCGCACGTGGTCGATGCAGAAGCGCCAGTACTGACCCTCCTGCTTGCGGCCCTTGGGCGCGCGGTAGAGGCCGGGATGGGTGCAGCCCTGCGCCTCGCAGGCCGCCTCGGTCGTGGCGGCGCCCGCATCGGCGCCCTTCCGCCCACCGGCCCGCGTTCCCGCCTTCGCTCCCTGCTTGGGATCGTCACAGGTCGGCTTGATGCGGATGCGGTCGAACAGCGGCGAGTTGAGATCCATGACGGGCCGATTATGAGGGGCGGACGCGCGGACGGAAAGGCCGTCGGGCCTGATGCCGCATGCTTCGATCCGGGGTTGACGCTTCTGTGCCCGAAAGGTGCCGGGCCGGCATGTCCGAAACAGGTTCGCGGCGCATTCGAAGCGCCGCCTTTCGCAGTGAGGAAACGATGACCGGGACCCTGAAGGACTGGATCGCCGGGCGGCTCGAGGCCGAGTTGGCGCCGACCGCGCTGGAGGTGATCGACGAGTCGCACCTGCACGCCGGCCATGCGGGAGCACGTCCGGAGGGCGAAACCCATTTCCGGCTCGATGTCGTCTCGGCGGTGTTCGAGGGCAAGAACCGGGTCGAGCGTCACAGGCTCGTCAACGGGCTCCTCGACGAGGCTTTTAAGCGCGGCCTGCATGCCCTGGCGGTGCGGGCCCGCACGCCGGGCGAGGCGGGCTGAGGCCCTCACCGGGAGAGGGCGACCGCCGTGGGGCTTCGCTGCACGCCGCAGATCGAGATCGACGAGGCCGAGATCGAGGAGAGCTTCGTGCGCGCCTCGGGGCCGGGCGGGCAGAACGTCAACAAGCTCTCCACCGCGGTGCAACTGCGCTTCGACGTGCGCCGCTCCCGCAGCCTGCCCGACGCCGTGGCGGTGCGGCTGATGCGGCTCGCGGGCCGGCGCCTGACGGGGGAGGGCGTGCTCGTCATCAGCGCCCAGCGCTTCCGCACACAGGAGCGCAACCGGGCGGATGCCCGCGATCGGCTCGCGGCGATGGTGGCGGAAGCGGCGGTGCCGCCGACGCCCCGCCGCGCCACCCGGCCGACCCTGGCCTCGAAGAAGCGGCGCCTCGACGAGAAGGGTCGCCGCAGCAGCGTCAAGCGGCTGCGCGGCGGCCCAGGTGACGAGGGGTAAGTTGACGAAGGGTAAGGTAAAGAAGGGTGAGGATCAGCCCGCGGCAGCCGGCGCGGTCGCCGTCGGCTTCGCCTCCGGATGCGCATCGGGCTGCGGGGCGGCGATGCCGGAGACGTAGGGCGTGTCCTTGAGCCAGATCGTCAGCACCAGCGCGATCACCGCGAGCAGGGCGGCAAAGCCGGCCGGGAACAGGAAGGCCCGCTCGCCGAACCATCCGTGGAGGAACCCGCCGACCACGGCGCCGGTGCTGAGCGCACCCCAGAGCGGCGCCTGCAGCCAGAAGGACGGGGCCGGCTTGTGCAGGATGAGGTTGGCGACGCCCGCCCCGAAGCGCACCACCGTTCCCGTGACGTAAGTGATGGCGAGGCTGCGGCCCGCCTCGTCTTGCAGCGTCGCGTTCTGAATGCCGAGCGCCAGCACGATCGGATAGGCGTGGAGCGGGAAGGCCGTAGTGCCGAAGGGGACCAGCAGGCCGATGGCGAACAGGATCGCCTGGATGATGAGCAGAACCGAGAGCCGGAAGCGACCGGCCCAGGCCGCGATCAGCGTGCCGAGGAAGGCGCCGAAGCAGAACAGCGCGATCACGCTGGCAAAGCGCGTGGTGCCGTCCCAGTCAAAGCCGGCCACGGCCACGCCGAACCGCGTGGTGTTGCCACTCATGAACGACATGAAGAGCTGAGAGAATTCGAGGAAGCCGATCGAGTCAGCCGCGCCGGCGGTTCCCGCCAGCATCAGCGCGAACGGCACCCGCGTCACTGGGCTCGCCGGAAAGGCTTTGTTCGACTCGTCGGGCATCGGTTCCCCTGATTTTGCTCCGCAGCACAACGGTATTACGGCTATCCGGTTGCATCCATTTCATGAGATCCGATCAAGTGTTTGTGCAGGATTAAAAGCCGTCCGGGCACGTCTATTCTCTTCTGGCGCCGGATAGAGGCCGGACGCATCTCGGTCACGACGAGTCCTGCCTGCCTCACCTCGGCTTTCAGGTAGGCGTCGGCATGGGCGTAGCGGCCGTCGGCCCCGAGGACGACGCCGGTTTCCTCCTCCTGCGGCGACTGGACGGTGAAGACGGCCAGCCCTGCCGGCCGCAGCACGCGAGCCATGCCCGAGAGCGCGGATGCCAAGTTTCCCAGATAGATGAACACATCCGCCGCCACGATCAGGTCGGCCGAGGCCTCCGGTTCGCCGGCGAGGAAAGTGACGAGATCGGCCTCGACGAGGCGCTCGTAGAGGCCGGTGCGGCCGGCCTGCGCCAGCATCGCCGGAGAGAGGTCGCACCCGGCCAGATGCCCGGCCCGGTTCGCCAGCGCACGCCCCATCAGGCCGGTGCCGCAGCCGAGATCGAGCACATTCGAGAAGTGTTGCGGCGCACAAGATCGAAGCGCGACCGGCAGCGCATCGAGTGCGGCGACGATCAGCGCCGGCCCGCAATAGCCGAGTTCGTCCACGAGATGCCGCTCGAAACGCGGGGCGTAGCCGTCGAACAGCGCGCGGAGATAAGCCGGCGACATCGCCGCGAGGGCGTCGCCTCCGCCCAGCGCCGCCCGGTGCAGCCGGCTACCGAGCGCGTCCGACGGGTCGAGGTCGAGCGCCCGCTCGAAGGCCGCGAGGGCGGCCTGCCGGTCGGTCTCGTTGCGGCTCTTCTCGAACAGGGCTTCGCGGGCACGCCCGAGCAGGAACCAGGCGGGAGCATAGCCGGGTGCGAGGTCGAGGGCTTGGCTCGCCATCTCCGCCGCCGCTCCGGGATCGTCCTCGGCGAGGCAGGCCTCGGCATAGGCGTAGCGGCGGTCGGCGAGGAGGTCACCGGAGGAAAGTTGGCGTGACATCGCGGCAGGATGGCGGGGTGTCGGTGCGACGGAAGGTTCCGCCCTATATCCCGGCCGATGTCGCAGCGCGCCTCCGATCTCCTCACCCTGACCCGCGAGGGTCTTTATTGTCCGCTTGGGCGCTTCCACGTCGATCCGACGCGGCCGGTGGAGCGGGCGCTGATCACCCACGGCCATGCCGACCACGCCCGCGCCGGGCACGGCACGGTGCTGGCCACCCCCGAGACGCTGCGGATCATGGCCGTGCGCTACGGCGAGGATTTCTGTGCCTCGCGCCAGGAGGCGCGGCTCGGTGAGCGGATGCGGATCGGCGACGTCACCGTGTTCTTCGCCCCGGCCGGGCACGTGCTCGGCTCGGCTCAGATCGCGATCGAGCGCGAAGGCAAGGGGGATAGCAAGGGGCCGCGCCAGCGCATCGTCGTCTCGGGCGACTACAAGCGCGCGCCCGATCCGACCTGCCTGCCGTTCGAGGTCGTGCCGTGCGACGTGTTCATCACCGAGGCGACCTTCGGCCTGCCGGTCTTCCGCCATCCCGACACGCGGGGCGAGGTGCGCAAGCTGATCGAATCGGTGACGCTGTTTCCCGAGCGCGCGCACATCGTCGGCGCCTACGCCCTCGGCAAGGCGCAGCGGGTGATGGCGCTGCTGCGCGAGGAGGGCTGGGATCGGCCGATCCACCTGCACGGTGCGATGGAGCGGCTGACCGAGCTGTACAAGCGGGAGGGCGTGCCGCTCGGCGAGACGCCGAAGGTGGTGGCGGCCGAGCGCAAGGATCTGCACGGCGCCATCGTGCTGTGCCCGCCCTCCTCGATCCAGGATCTGTGGTCGCGCAAGTTTCCCGATCCAGTCACCGCCTTCGCCTCGGGCTGGATGCGGGTGCGCGCCCGCGCCCGGCAGAAGGGCGTCGAGCTGCCGCTCGTCATCTCCGACCATTCCGACTGGCCGGACCTGTGCCGGACGATCCTCGACACCGGGGCCGAGGAGGTCTGGGTGACGCACGGACAGGAGGACGCGCTGGTGCATTGGTGCGGCACGCGCGGCATCCGCGCCAAGCCGCTGCACCTGCTGGGGTATGGCGACGACGGCGAGGCCGAGCCTGATCCTGGGCAGGAACCGAAGATGGCGGAGGCCTCGGCGTGAACGACTTCGCCCACCTTCTCGACCGCCTCGCCTACGAGCCGCGCCGCAACGCCAAGCTGCGTCTGCTCCAGGACTTCTTCGCCGGCGCGCCCGACCCCGAGCGCGGCTGGGCGCTGGCCGCGATGACCGGCGGCCTGACCTTCCGCGAGGCCAAGCCGGCGCTGATCCGCGCGCTCGTCGAGGAGCGGGTCGATCCGGTGCTGTTCGCGCTCTCGCACAATTACGTGGGCGATCTCGCGGAGACGACCGCGCTGATCTGGCCGGGACCGGATGAAAGCTCCGCTCCCCGCGCGCGCGGAGAGGGTCGCGACGACCTCGTCGTCGGCGCGACGAGCGGTCGTGGGAGTGAGGGGGCGGTTCAGGGTGAGCCCATTTCGGAGATGCCCCCTCACCACCGCCAGCCGACTCGCTTCGGCAACGACGAGGTCGCCGAAGCCCTGTCCCCGCGCGCGGGGACAGGGGATGCACCGGGTCTCGGCCACAACAATCCGCCGCCCGCCGTCCCCACTTTGGCGGAGGTCGTGGAAACCCTCGCCACCACTCCGAAGCGCGCGCTGCCGCAGCATCTCGCAGGCTGGCTCGACGCCCTCGACGAGACCGGGCGCTGGGCGCTCCTGAAGCTCGTCACCGGCAACCTGCGGGTCGGCGTCTCGGCCCGGCTCGCCAAGACCGCAATCGGGGCGCTCGGCGGCCACGAGGCCGATGCGGTGGAGGAGGTCTGGCACGGATTGAGGCCGCCCTACACCGAGCTGTTCGCCTGGGTGGAGGGAAGGGGTGAGCGCCCCGATAGCCGCAACCCGGCCCCGTTCCGCCCGCCGATGTTGTCGCATCCGGTGGAGGCGTTCGAAGACCTCGACAAACTCGAGCCCGAAGCCTTCTCCGCCGAGTGGAAGTGGGACGGCATCCGGGTGCAGCTCGCGGGCGGGCGCGACGGTCAGGGCCGGCAAGTCCAGAAAATCTACTCGCGCACCGGCGAGGACATCTCCGAAGCCTTCCCCGATCTCACTGACGCGATCACCTTCGAGGGTGCCCTCGACGGCGAGCTGCTGATCCTGCGCGAGGGCCGGGTCCAGAGCTTCAACGTGCTGCAGCAGCGGCTCAACCGGAAGGCGGTGACGGGCAAGCTCCTCGACGAGTTCCCGGCCCATGTCCGCGCCTACGATGTGCTGTCAGCCGAAGGCGAGGACTTGCGCGGGCTGCCCTTCGCCGAGCGCCGGCCCCGGCTGGAAGCCCTGGTGCGGCGGCTCGACCATGCCCGCATCGACCTCTCGCCGCTCGTCCCGTTCGCGACCTGGGACGAGGTCGCGAGCGCCCGCGCCGACCCGGCTTCCGCCGGCGCGGGCGCGGATGCCGACGCCGTCGAGGGCGTGATGCTGAAGCGCCTCAACAGCCCCTACCTGCCCGGCCGCCCGAAGGGGCCGTGGTGGAAGTGGAAGCGCGAGCCCTACGTGGTCGATGCGGTGATGATGTACGCCCAACGCGGCCACGGAAAGCGCTCGTCGTTCTACTCGGATTACACCTTCGGCTGCTGGCGCGAGGGGGCGGAGGGCGAGGAGCTGGTACCGGTCGGCAAGGCCTATCACGGCTTCACCGACGCCGAGCTGCAAAAGCTCGACCGTTATGTCCGCAACCACACCACCAAACGCTTCGGTCCGGTGCGCGAGGTCGCCTACGGCCGCGACGCCGGCCTCGTGCTGGAGATCGCCTTCGAGGGCGTGCAGCGCTCGACCCGGCACAAGTCGGGCGTGGCGATGCGCTTCCCTCGCGTCAGCCGCATCCGCTGGGACAAGCCCCCGGCGGAGGCGGACCGGGTCGAGGTTCTGGAGCGAATTCTGGCCCGCGGCGAGCGCGAGGTCGCGCCGGGGACGACGATGGAGGCATCGGAATGAGACAGGCGGGCAGGAGCGCCGGCAAGATCGGATCGCTCGAAGGCTTTTCGGCCGGCGACGTGACCCGGCAGGCGAGCGCGCGGATCACCGTCGCGACGCCCGGCCAGGGTTTCACCGACATCACCGAGGCGGTGGCCGCCTTCGTGGCCGAGAGCGGTATCCGCTCTGGCCTCGTCAGCGTATTCTGCCGGCACACCTCGGCCTCGCTGACGATCCAAGAGAACGCCGACCCGGACGTACGGGTCGACCTGATGACCGCCCTCGACGGGTTCGCACCGCGCCACGGTCAGTATGTCCACGGCATGGAGGGGCCGGACGACATGCCCGCGCATATCCGGACGATGCTGACCGATTCGGGTCTCACCATCCCTGTGCGCGACGGACGGCTGGCGCTCGGCACGTGGCAGGGGATCTACCTGATCGAGCACCGCGACCGCGGCCATCGGCGGGAGATCGCGCTGCACGCTGTCGGGGCGTGAGCGGGATCAGCGCCGGATCAGGATCACGCCGGCGACCAGCAGGGCGACACCGATCAGGCGCGGGCCGTCAATGGGGCGCTGGGCGAGACCCATCCAGCCGAAATGATCGAAGGCGACCGAGGCGAGCATCTGCCCGGCCACGAGCAGCGCGATGAAGGTCGCGGCGCCGAGCTGCGGCACGAGGACGATGGCAAGCCCGATGAAGAGCGCGCCGAACAGTCCGCCGCTCCAGCCCCACCACGGCACCCGCGCCGCCGCACTGGCCGCGGGCAGGGGATCGCGCAGGGCCAGGATGAGCAGCACCATGCAGGCGAGGCCGACGGCGTAGCTCGCGAAACCGGCCCAGGCCGCCGATCCGAGATCCGTGCGCAGGCGCGTATTGAGCCCCTGCTGGATCACGATGCTGATGCCGGCGCTCAGCGCGAGGAGAGAGGGCAGCAGAACTCTGAGCATCGATCTCGGCTTCCCCCTCGCTCGATCGGCCGACCCATCGACGTCCAGATCGCTGCCGCGATCCGGTTCATACCGTTTCCGGTTGGCTGCTTGGGGATTTATCGGACGCCGATTTCGCGAGCGTCCGCGACGCAATCCGGGGCGCGACAACCCCGTAAAGGACGCGCACGGCAACGGTCCAGCTCCGCTTCGCGAGGACGGTCGCGTGATCGACGCGGATCGAACGGAAGCAGAGCCCGCCGCTCAGTCGAGCGCGATCAGCGGTCGCGCAGCAGCAGGTAGAGCGCGTGGATCGAGCCCGGCAGGTAGAACAGCAGGCAGAGCAGGATGTTGAACAGGAACTGGATCCCGATCCCGTTCGTCATCAGCACCGAGATCGGCGGCAGGAAGAACGCGATCAGGATCTTGATGAGGGTCGACAAGGGGAACTCCGGTTCACTCACGATGGTCGGGCGGTGAACGAGAGCGGCGCTGTTCGGTTCCGCATGGCAGCCCTCCGGTCAGAGAGGGCTGCCTGAAGCCTTACGCCGCCTGCTTCAGCACATCGTAGAAGCGTCCCCCGGACTCGGCCATCGCCAGCAGGTTGTCCGGCGGGGTGAAGCGGGCGCCGTGCCGGGCTTCGAGGGCACGGGCCAGTTCGACGAATGCCCCCGCGCCCATGAAGTCGATGTAGGAGAGCGCGCCGCCGGTGAACGGGGCGAAGCCGAAGCCGAGGATCGAGCCGACATCCGCCTCGCGCGGATCGATCACCACGCCTTCCTGCATCGTGCGGGCGGCCTCCAGCGCCTGCACCACGAGGAAGCGGTGCTTCAGCTCCTCCACGTCGAGGCTGTCCGGATCGAGCCGGTTCGGCTGGATCTCGGAAAGGCCCGGCCAGAGCTTCTTCTGGCCGCCTTCCGGGTAGTCGTAGAAGCCGCGCTTGTTCTTGCGCCCGAGCCGGCCGTGGGTCTCGACCATCGCGACGAGGAGCCGCTTCTGATCCGGATCGACGGCGCCCTCGCCGAGCTGCGCCTCGGTCGCGCGCATGATCTTGAGGCCGAGATCGAGCGCCACCTCATCGTTGAGCGAGAGCGGGCCGACCGGCATGCCGGCCATCCGCGCCACGTTCTCGATCATGGCCGGGGGCACGCCCTCGGCGAGCATCTTGTGGCCCTCCTGGATGTAGACGAGCACGCAGCGGTTGGCGAAGAATCCGCGGGAATCGTTGACGACGATGCCGGTCTTCTTGATCGCCCGCACATAGTCGAGGGCGGTGGCCACCGCCCGGTCGCCGGTCTGGTTGCCGCGGATGATCTCCACGAGCAGCATCTTCTCCACCGGCGAGAAGAAGTGGATGCCGACGAATTGCTCAGGCCGCTTCGAGGTCTGGGCGAGCCCTGAGATCGGCAGGGTCGAGGTGTTGGAGGCGAAGATCGCGTGCTCCGGCAGCGCCGCCTCGACCCGCGCGATCACCTCGGCCTTCACGCGCGGATCCTCAAACACCGCCTCGATGACGAGATCGCAGTCCGAGAGCGCGGCATAGTCGGGCGTCGCGGTGATGCGGGCTAGCAGCGCGTCGCGGTCGGCGGTCTTGGCCTTGCCGCGGTTGATCTGGCCGGTGATGAGCTTGTGGCAATGCGCCTTGCCGGCATCGGCCGCCTCCTGGTCACGGTCGATCAGCACGACCTCCATCCCGGCCTGCGCCGTGACGTAGGCGATGCCCGCGCCCATGAAGCCGGCGCCGATGACGCCGACCTTGCCCACCTTCGTCGGCTCGACATCCTTCGGCCGACGGGCGCCCTTGTTGATCTCGCCCATGGAGATGAACAGGGTGCGGATCATCGCCTGCGCCTCCTTGGTGCGCAGGATGTGGGCGAAGTAGCGACTCTCGACCTTGAGGCCGAGATCCATCGGCAGTTGCAGGCCCTCGTAGACCGAGGCCAGGATCGCTTTTGCCGCGGGGTAATTGTCGTGGGTCTCACGGCGGTAGATCGCGTTGGCCGGCGGCCAGATCATCATGCCGGCCGGCGAGTAGACCTTGCCGGACGGCGCCTTGAACTTCGGCACGTCCCAGGGAGCCACCGCCGAGCCGCCCTCGCGGATCCAGGCTTTAGCCCGCTCGACGATCTCCGCCGCCGGGGCGACGGCGTGGGCCAGCCCCATATTCTTGGCCATGAGCGGACGGATCTGCTCGCCCTTGAACAGCATCTGCAGCGCGTCGCCGGTCTGCATCAGGCGCGCCACTCGCTGGGTGCCGCCGCCGCCGGGGAACAGGCCGACCTTGATCTCGGGCAGGCCGACACGGGTCTTGTCGTCGTCGGCGAGCACCCGGTGGTGGCAGGCCAGCGCGAGTTCGAACGCACCGCCGAGGCAGAGACCGTGCACCGCCGCGGCGAACGGCTTGCCGCAGGTCTCGAGCTTGCGGAACACGAGGCTGAGGCGGCGCGACTCCTCGAAGAAGTGGCGCATGGCCACCGCCTCGCCCTCACTCGCCTTCAGCCGCTCGTACTCGACCCCAAGGCCCTGGAGCATGGTGAGGTCGGCGCCGCCGGAGAAGTTGTTCTTCCCCGAGACGATGACGCAGCCCTTGATCGCCGCGTCGGCGACGACCGCGTCGACGATCCGGTCCAGCTCCGCCATCACCTCCATGGTGATGACGTTCATCGAGCGGCCGGGCATGTCCCAGGTCGCGAGCGCGATGCCGTCGGCATCGGTCTCGAAGCGGAAATTCTCGGTGGCGGTCATCGCGAAACCTCGAAGGAAAAGAGCCTGGCCGTATCGAAATTTTAAGAGGGAGGGCTCGTCATGGCGGATGCAACGGGTGCGCGACCGGCCCCGTCCCTCCACGACCGCCTCCGGACAGACCATGAAGACGGACGCCCGACCGCGAACCGCCTGCCGAGCCTGCCGCGACGGGGCGGATCTCGACTTTGCCTTCACCATGGCCTTCCAGCCCATCGTCGACGTCGCCAATGCGCGCGTCTGGGGCTACGAGGCGCTGGTGCGCGGGCCGAACGGCGAGTCCGCCGGTTCGATCCTGTCGCGGGTCACCGACGAGACGCTCTACCGGTTCGATCAGGCGGCGCGGGTCAAGGCGATTGAACTCGCCGGTCGCCTGTTCCCGCCGGGCGGCGACACCAAGCTGTCGATCAACTTCATGCCGAACGCCGTCTACGAGCCGGCCGCCTGCATCCGCGCCTCGCTGGAGGCCGCCCGCCGCGTCGGCTTCGACAACGGGCGCCTCAACTTCGAATTCACCGAGAACGAGCGCTTTACCGACATCGCCCATGTCCAGCGCATCGTCACGGAGTACCGGCGGCAGGGCTTCCTCACGGCGCTCGACGATTTCGGCGCGGGCTATGCGGGCCTCGGCCTGCTCGCCAATTTCCGCCCGGACCTGATCAAGATCGACATGGATCTCGTGCGCGGCATCGAGGCGGATGCCGGGCGCCGCACCATCGTCGGCGGCATCACCCAGATCGCGCGGACGCTCGGCGTCGCGGTGATCGCAGAGGGCATCGAGAGCGCGGCCGAGGCCGAGGCGCTGCACGGCCTCGGCATCGATCTGCTGCAAGGCTACCACTTCGCCCGTCCGGCGCTGGAAGCCCTGCCGCCGGTCGCGGGCTTCGCGGCCGACGGCGCGCCGACGAAGCGCGTCGCCTGACGCTCCTCCGCCGAAGCTGCCCGCCGCACCGCTCATCCTCGCGCCTCCGCCGGCTTACTTGGCGGGCATCGGCATGCCGCCGGGCAGGCCGCCCGGGGCACCGCCGGTCTGGTCGCTGGCGGCGGCAAGCGTCAGCATGTTCAGGAGCCGCGTCACCACCGCCTGCGACAGCAGGTTCACCTCGGACTTCGGGTCGGCGTTGACGGCCTGGAACTTCTGGTAGGTCTTGTCGTCGTAGATCTTGTCGAGCTCCTTCAGCTCGTCGAGGCTGAACTTGTCGGCGTATTGCTTGGACAGGCCTTCCAGCAGCTCCTTGCGCTGCTTGTCGAACTCGGCCCTGGCCTCCTTGCGCACCTTTTCCGCCTTGTCGTCGGGCATGGTCGAGACGGTCTTCTCGAGCGCGCCGCCGAAGCCGGTGTCGAGGTTCTTCAGCACCGTCTTCTCGGTGAGCTTGGTGGCGACGGCGAGCTTGTCCGCATTCTCGTCGGCCCGCGCCGCGAGCGGCAGGGCCAGCACGAGGGCGAGGCACAGGGCGGCTTTTGTCGACTTCATCGTGGCGTTTCTCCCATCGGTGTTCTGGGGCCGCACCCGATCGAAAAAGGGCGCGGCGTGGGAGGCCCTTAGCAGCGTTTCCCGATGGATGGCAGGGCAGGGCGGCGGCGTGCCGCCGCCCGACCGATCACACCCGCTCGATGATCGTGGCGGTGCCCATGCCGGCACCGATGCAGAGGGTGACGAGCGCCCGCTCCTTGCCGGTGCGCTCCAGTTCGTCGAGGACGGTGCCGAGGATCATCGCCCCGGTGGCACCGAGGGGATGGCCCATGGCGATGGCGCCGCCGTTGACGTTCACCCGCGCCGGGTCGAGGTCGAAGGCTTGCTGGAAGCGCAGCACCACCGAGGCGAAGGCCTCGTTGATCTCGAACAGGTCGATATCGGACAGGCTCATGCCGGCCCGCGCCAGCACCTTCCGCGTGACATCGACCGGGCCGGTCAGCATCAGCGCCGGATCGGAGCCGATATTGGCGAACGCCCGGATCCGGGCCCGCGGCCGCAGCCCGGCCCGATCGCCGGCCTCGGCCGAGCCGATCAGCACGGCGGCCGCCCCGTCGACGATCCCTGAGGAATTGCCGGCATGGTGGACGTGCTCCACCGCCTCGACATCGGGATGGGCATCGACGGCCACCGCGTCGAAGCCACCCATCTGGCCCATCTGCACGAAGGACGGTTTCAGGCTCGCCAGCGACTGCATGTCGGTCGAGGGCCGCATGTGCTCGTCACGGTCGAGCAGGGTGATGCCGTTGATGTCCCGCACCGGCACGACCGAGTTCTTGAACAGGCCCTCGTTCCAGGATTGGGCCGAGCGCTTCTGCGACTCGACCGCGTAGGCGTCGCAATCGTCGCGGGTGAAGCCGTACTTGGTGGCGATCAGGTCGGCCGAGACGCCCTGCGGCATGAAGTAGGATTTGACCGCGATCGCCGGATCGACCGGCCAGGCGCCGCCCGAGGCGCCGAGGCCGACGCGGCTCATCGACTCGACGCCGCCGCCCACCGTGAGGTCGTGCTGGCCGGCCATGACCTGCGCGGCGGCGAAGTTGATGGCGTCGAGACCGGAGGCGCAGAAGCGGTTGATCTGCACGCCGGGCACGTGGGTGCCGTAATCGGCCACCAACGCCGCGGCGCGGGCGATGTCGCCGCCGGCCTCGCCGACCGGATCGACGCAGCCGAGCACCACGTCGTCCACTTGCCGCGTATCGAGACCGTTGCGGTCCTTGAGGGCGCGCAGGGCCGTTTCCGCCAAGCGCAGCGCCGTCACCTCGTGCAGCGAACCGTCGGGCTTGCCGCGGCCGCGGGGCGTGCGGACGTGATCGTAGATGTAGGCCTCGGGCATCTCAGCGCTTCCTCGTGTCCTTCATCGCCGCCGGGTCAACCCTCCCTTCTCTGCGGGGGAGGGTGCCCGCTTCAGCGGGCGGGAGAGGGGCCGGCTCAGGTTTGTCCGAAAACGGCGCTCCCCTCACCCGACCCCCTTCGGGGGCCACCCTCTCCCGCGGAGCGGAGAGGGTTCAGGTGTCGCGATTGCTTAGAACGCCTCGGCCGGCAGCGCCATGGTGGTCTCGGCGCCGGCCTTGATCCGCGCGAGGCGAAGGCCCGTCTCCGGCAGCATCCGCTCCATGAAGAAGCGGCCGAGCACGAGCTTGGCGTCCATCCGCTCGACGTCGGAGCCCTCCGCCTTCCGCGCCAGCGCGGCCTTGGCGATCCTGCCCCACATGTAGCCGAGCACGACGTTGCCCAGCAGGTGCATCAGGTCGGTGGCCCCGGCACCCGCATTGTCCGGCTTCGAGAAGGCGTTCTGCATCAGCCACATCACCGCGGCCTGGAGGTCGTTCAGCGCCGGCTGGAGCGGGGCGGTGAAGGGCTTCATCGCCTCGTCCTCGCCGTGGTCCTTGATGAAGGTCTGCACCTCGGTGAGGAAGGCCATCATCGCCCGGCCGCCGTCCTTGGGCAGCTTGCGTCCGATCAGGTCCATCGCCTGGATGCCGTTGGCGCCCTCGTAGATCATGGCGATGCGGGCATCGCGCACGAACTGCGACATGCCCCATTCCTCGACATAGCCGTGGCCGCCGAACATCTGCTGGGCCTCGACCGCGTTGGCGAAGCCCCGGTCGGTCAGCACGCCCTTCACCACCGGGGTCATCAGGCCGAGCATGTCCTCGGCCGCCTGCCGCTGGGCGGCGTCCTGCGAGCGGTGGGCGATGTCGGAATTGAGCGCCGTCCAGAGGATCAGCGCGCGTCCCGCCTCGTTGAAGGCGCGGATCTGCATCAGGGTGCGGCGCACGTCCGGGTGGACGATGATCGGATCGGCGGCCTTCTCGGGCGCCTTTGCCCCGGTCAGCGCCCGGCCCTGGAGCCGCTCGCGGGCATAGGCGACCGCGTTCTGGTAGGCGACCTCGGATTGGCCGAGCCCCTGCACGCCGACGGCCAGCCGCGCCTCGTTCATCATCACGAACATCGCGGCCAGCCCGCGATTCTCCTCGCCCACGAGCCAGCCCTTCGCCCCGTCGTAGTTCATCACGCAGGTGGCGTTGCCGTGGATGCCCATCTTGTGCTCGAGCGAGCCGCAGGACACCGCGTTGCGTGCGCCCAGCGAGCCGTCCTCGTTCACGAGGAACTTCGGCACCACGAAGAGCGAGATGCCCTTGGTGCCCGCGGGCGCGCCCTCGATCCGGGCGATGACGAGGTGGACGATGTTCTCCGCCAGGTCGTGTTCGCCCGCCGAGATGAAGATCTTGGTGCCGGTGAGGCTGTAGGAGCCGTCGCCGTTCGGGACCGCCTTGGTCTTGAGGAGCCCGAGATCCGTGCCGCAATGCGGCTCGGTGAGGTTCATCGTGCCGGTCCAGGCCCCCTCGACCATCTTGGGCAGGTAGGTCTGCTTCTGCTCCTGCGAGCCATGGACGAGCAGCGCCGCGACCGCGCCCTGGGTGAGGCCGGGATACATGCCGAGGGCGAGGTTGGCGCCCGAGACGAACTCCTGCATCGCCGTGTTGAGCACGTGCGGCAGGCCCTGTCCGCCGAACTCCTCCGGCACGGACAGGCCCATCCAGCCGCCAGCGGCGTAGGCGTCGTAGGCCGCCTTGAAGCCCTTCGGCGTCGCGACGCTGCCATCCTCGCGGCGGGTGCAGCCCTCCTGGTCACCGGACAGGTTCAGCGGCGCGAGGATCTCGGAGGCGAGCTTTCCGCCCTCGTTGAGCACCGCCTCGACCACGTCCGGCGAAGCCTCGGAGAAGCCCGGCAGGTTGTCGTAGCGGTGGATCGCGAGAACGTCGTTGAGGAGAAAAAGAGTATCCTCGACCGGGGCCCGGTAGCTCGGCATCGCGTCAGCCTCCCGCATCTCACTCAGGTGGGCCGCACCGGTCAGGCCGGCTTCGACCCCAGATAGTTCATATGTAAACTATCTGGCGGCGGCTCCGCAAGGCCCTTTCCGGCGCTGTCCGGGCGCTCGCTTCGAGGCCTACCCCGGCGATCCATCAGCAATCATCGCCCCAACATTTGCGAAAGTCCCGGAAAAGAGCGCCCGATCGCGGGGCATCTTAACTGACCATTTACCAAGATTGGAAAAGGTCACTCCTGTCCGATCCGCGATCCGCCGCCCTGACGCCTCCGCGCGGAATGGCAGCCCGGCGGACACCGGAAGCCGCCGACTTCGGATCTCCGCTCGATGAAACAGACTGCCTCGATCAGCCTCGACAGCTTCGACCCGGAGGTGCTCGCGGCGGCCCGCGAGGTCGCTCGGCGGGCGGGCGTTCCGCTGGAGAGCTGGATCGCTTCCGTGGCCGTGCCGGAGACGGCGAAGCCGGGATCGCGGCGGCGGCGCGCGGACTCCGCGGCTCCAGCCAAGGACGGGGCCAAAGACACAGTTAAGGACGCGGGCACGGATCCGACGCGGCGGGTCGGAGGGCGTGCGGCGGACAAGGCGGCCGCACCCCGGAAGGAGACACCGCATCACAAGGGCCGCGAGGCGGCTCCCGCCGCTGCCGCATCCGAGGATTTTGCCGCACCGTCGCCCGCAGCCGCACTCGAAGCGTCGATCGGCGCGATGATGCGGCGGCTCGACGCGCTCGACCGCTCGATCAGCCAGGAGCGTGAGGCCTCGAAGGCCGACGCGGCCCGGATGATCGGCGATATCGAGCGCAAGGTCGGCGAACTCGCCGGTCAGCTCAGCGCCCCCCGGCCGCTCGGCCGTCGCGGACGCCCGCTCGCCACCGAGGTGCGCGACGCCGTCGCCGAGGTGCGCCGCCGCCAGCGCGAGCTGGAAGAGGGCATCGCCGAGTGGAACAGCGCCAGCGCGGGCGAGCCTCAGCACAGCGAACCGGCGGCCCCGGAGGTCTCCGAGGACGTGCCTGTCGCGGCTCCGAACGTGGAAGCGGCCCACGGCCAAGAGGCCGCCCACTTCCAAGAGGCGGCTCACGGCCACGAGCCGTCGCCGGCCATCATCGAGTTGCAGCGCGAGACGAGCCGGCTGCGCGACGCGCTCGGCGGCCTCGCGACCGGCCGCGACGTGGGCGAGCTGGAACAGACCATGCAGGCCGTCGCGAGCGACCTCCAGCGGGCGCGCGATCCGCAGGAACTCGCCGCCATCGCCGCCCCGATCGAGCTGATGCGCGTCCAGGTGGAGCGGCTGGCCGGGGACGTGGCCGAGAACGTTCATGCCCGTGTCGCGGGCGAGGTGGAGCGCTTGGTCGCGAAGGTCGATAGCGTGCTCTCCGGCGCCCTCACGGGCCCGGCCGACGAGAGCGCCCTCGACAGCGTGTTCCGTGAACTCGACGAGATCCGCCGCCTCGTGGCGGCCCTGGCGGGTCCGGAGCGGATCCAGAGCCTCGCTCAAGGCGTGCAGGCGATCAGCGCCCAGATTGCGCA
This sequence comes from Methylorubrum sp. B1-46, assembly GCF_021117295.1. NCBI lineage: Bacteria > Pseudomonadati > Pseudomonadota > Alphaproteobacteria > Hyphomicrobiales > Methylobacteriaceae > Methylorubrum > Methylorubrum sp. B1-46. Next base: position 3,471,057 of record NZ_CP088247.1, read on the forward strand.
GCTTCAGCGCGACGAGGATGCGGGCATGGCCGCCATCAAGCCGCTGCTGGAGGAGATCCGCGGCGAGCTGAAGATCCCCGATCCGTCCCGCGAGTTGCCCCGCGACCTGCTCACCCGCTTCGAGGCGCTCGCCGAGCGGCTGGGCCGGACCGAGGCGGGGCCCGTCGGCGAGTTGATCGAGCGGCTCGAAACCGTGGCCGAGAAGGTGGATCGCGTCAGCGCGGGCGGCAGCGGGCTCGACGCCCTGGAACGTCACGTCCTCGCCCTGGCGAGCCGGCTCGACGCGCCGCGCGATCCCGATCCGGCCGTGGCGCGCCTCGAACGCTCCATGGGCGATCTGCTCGCCCAGGTCGCGGCCCTTCGCAACGGGACGGACGTCGAAGCCGCCGTCGAGCGCGCGGTCCGCGAGGCCGTGGCGGGCGCATCCTCTCCGCTCACGGCGGCCGGCGGCGATGTCGAGCGGCTGCGCGCCGATCTCGCCGAACTGCGCGCGAACCAGAAGGGCTCGGACCAGCGTCTTCAATCGACGATGGAGGGCGTCCACTCGGTGCTGACGCGCCTGAGCGAGCAGCTCGACCGCACCATGACCTCCGCCGCGGCGCTTACCGCCGCCGCTCCGCAGGAGCGGGCGCCCCTCGGACTCTCCCCGAGCGAGCGCGTCTCTCAGGAGCGCCCCGCCGCCCCGAAGGCGGCGGCCGAGTCGCAGGCCCGCCCGCGCCGCACGGTGCCGTCCGAGGAGGTCGGCGGCGGGACCGAGGCGGTTCGCCTCTCCGACGAGCTGCTGGAACCCGGCGCCGGCCGACCCGGCCCCGGCCGCCCGGCCACGCCGGAAGCGATCCCGGCCGCCGGCAGCACCGACATCAAGACGAGCTTCATCGCCGCCGCCCGCCGCGCCGCGCAGGCCGCGCAGGCGGAAGCCGCAACGGAGGCTCCGCTGGCGGCGCGGCTGCGCGACAAAGTCGCGCCGGCCGCCCGTCTGCCGGGCGCGGATTCCGCGCCGTTGTCGCGGCTTCGCGGAGCCCTCGACGGCCGCCGCCGCACGCTGCTACTCGGCCTCGCCGCCGTCGTTCTGGCGCTCGGCGCCTACCAAGCCTTCCTGGCAGGCAAGACCGCGCCGGCTGGAGACGCCGTCTCCGCGGATGCCCGTTCGGTGGAGACCGCGTCTCCGGCCGCGTCCTCCGACGCGCCGGCCGGCCGCAGCGCGGAGGCCCAGGCCGAGCCGGCCCCGGCGCCCGCCGCCCCGTCTCAGAACCCGTCCGCTCAGGCGTCCTCCGAGACGACGCTCCCCGCCGCAGCCCCGACGAGCCCGGTCGATCCGACGACCACGCAGTCCATCGCCGAGCCGAAGGCGCCGACGGGCAAGCGCGCGTTGCCTCAGGTCGTCGGCATGGCCGCACTCGGACCGGACCTTGCCGGGCTGCCGTCGTCCCTGGCCAAGCTCAAGCAGGAGGCGCTCGACGGCGACGGTGCCGCCGTGTGGGAGATCGCCGCCCGTCAGGCCGAGGGCCGCGGGGTGACGCGCGACCTCGCCCTCGCCGCCAAGTTCTACGAGCGGCTGGCGACGGCCGGCTACGCCCCGGCGCAGTTCAAGGTCGGAAACGCCTACGAGAAGGGCTCGGGCGTGATCCGCGACGTCGAGAAGGCGAAGCTCTGGTACGGCCGCGCCGCGGATCAGGGCAACATCCGGGCGATGCACAATCTCGCCGTCCTGCATGCCGAGAACCCGGCCGCCAACGGCAAACCGGATTTTACGAACGCCGCCAACGCCTTCCGCCGGGCGGCGGAGCACGGTGTGCGCGACAGCCAGTACAATCTGGCCGTGCTCTACGCCCGCGGCCTCGGCGTCGGCCAGGATCTCGTGCAGTCCTACCTCTGGTTCTCGGCCGCGGCCGGGCAGGGCGATGGCGAAGCGGGCCGCAAGCGGGACGAGGTCGCCACGAAGCTGTCGCCGAAGGATCTCACCGAGGCGAAGAGCCTCGCCGCGGGCTTCCGGGCGAAGGTCGTCGATCCGGCCGCGAACGAGGCGCCGTCGGCGAAGGCGACCGCCACGGCGCCGATGTCCCTGATGGGCGCGCCGTCGCCGGGCATGCCGAACGGCACGTCCTCATCGGCCCACAAGCGCGTCGGGGTCTGAAAACCCGCCCGACCGGACCGAAGCAACCGCGCCATGTCTTGACGCGCTTGCTCCTCCGTGCGCCGCCGGACCGGGATGCGGTCCGAGCCCGTCGCACGCCGCGCGATCGTCCGTGATCCAAAGGGCTGCGCTCCGGACAAGGGCGCGGCCCTCTTGTCATGTCCGTGTGCCGTCGCTCCACCGCCGAAGGCACAACCAAACGGTCGACGCCCCTCAGCAACACTGCGTCTTCTCCATATACGTTCGAGCAGACAATCTAATCCAGATAATATATATAATATTTCGATGGATTAAAATCTATCGCATTATTGTGATAAAACACACTTCAAATCGAAAAACTGAATGTTACGTGTGCTCTTGCCTCAAGATTAATCGGAATTTGAACAAGAGAGGAGCACAACATGCTGCGCTTCGCATCATTCGCATCGGTCCTCCTGGTGGCGTTTGTGACTACGGCCACTCCGGTCGCCGCGCAGCCGGCTCGATCCAAGAACGGAACCTGGACCGCGCTGCCCTCGCAGATCGTGCCGCCGGCTCCGCCGCGCGTCGCCCATGGCGGCTTCGGCGCGCTTCCGTTCGCAGCAGGCGGATCCTCGGGCTACTGCGACATCGTGGTGAAGCGCGGCGGCGGCAATCCGACCCAGGACATGACCGGCTCGATCGGCCACGCGAAGAGCTATCAAGCCGGCGGCGGCGGCCCAGCCCGGCAGCGGGTCTGCTCCCGCTAAGATCCCGACGCTTCGAAGGAAAAACGGCGCCCTTCCCGGCAGGGGCGCCGTGGTTCGTCAGACCAGGGGTGCCGTCTCCGCCTGACGCACCGGCTTCTCCATCCCCGGCCTCTCGTAGGCCGCGACATCGAAATCGTCGGCCGGGATGCGGACGAGGAAGCGCTCGGCCATCTCGAACATCAGGATGTCGGGGCGCACTCGCTCGACGTAAGTCCAGTCGATGCTGGACGACCAGACGAAGTGCATCTCGCGGAAGGTCTCGGCGAGGAAGCTCGTCAGCATGATCGGCGCGAAATGCGCGTAGGAATCCCCGAACAGCACCAGGGTGCGCGGGTCGGCCTGGGGGGAGGGGTTCCGGTAGATGACGTGGGCGCCGACATGCAGGTCGCCCGCCCGTCCCGCCGACTCGTAGGATTCGACCAGCGGGCTGGCATAGCTGCGCGCGGCGTCGCGATGCACCGCCCAGTTCTCCACCGTCTCGCGCGGCCGGTCGGGCAGCTTGTCACCGAGATCCCACAACCCGTCATGGGGAAAGCGCGGGCGTTCGGCGATATCGGGCGGAGCGACCGCACCGCAGGCGCGCAGCAGCGCCCGGTAGCCGACCAGGCAGCCCTCGTAGGTCCAGTGGGAATCGGTGCGGCGATAGAGCGGCGCCCCGTCATCGCGGGCCGCGCGCAAGGGGGCGACGAGATCGACGTAGCCGCCCATCCGGGCGAGCCGCCGGGCAAGCCGGCGGGCCGGCGACAGGCGCGGGTCGTAGTCGAGGTCGAGGGTGCGGTCGTCGTAGACCGAGAGCTTTTCCGGCACGACGGTGTGGACGTAGCGGATGCCGAGCGCCTGAGCGCGGGCGGCGCGGGCCTCGATCAGCCGCGCCCAGCGGCGCAGGTGCCACCAGCCGGCGAGCGAGCGCCGGTACTGCAGGAGCACCCCGTTGGTGCCCCCGATCAGGAACAGCCACCCGTCGCGCCCCCGGTGGATGATCTCTCTGTTCCTGCGGGCCATGGCTGCTTCCTAGACGGTGCGATGCCGGCTGAACAGCGCAGCCGCACCACAGCCCGCCGGCTGGAACCGCGATCCCGCCGCTCCATCTTGCTCGAATTGCGCCGGACGGCCGGCCCCGATCCAGAGAGAGTGCAAGGCTTGCCAGAGCCCGCGTCGCCCGAGCCCGCCCCGCTGATCCTGACGCTGCAGATGGACAAGGCGGCCTTTGCCACCTTCGACGGCCTGAGGCGGCGGCACTTCCCGCAAGCGCTGAACCACATCCCCGCCCACGCCACGCTGTTCCACCACCTTCCGGGGGAGGACGAGGCGGGCGTGACGGAGACGGTCGCCGCGCTCGCCCGCACGCAGAATGCGCCGGAGGTGGCGGTGACGGGCGTCCGCTTCACCGGGCGCGGCGTCGCCTACGTGCTGGAATCGGAGGCTCTGTCGGCTTTCCGCGGGCGGGTCGCGGCGGCGTTCCGCGAGCACCTCACGGCGCAGGACCGGCAGGGCTGGCGTCCGCACGTCACGGTGCAGAACAAGGTGGCGCCCGAGACAGCCCGCGCGCTGCACGCCGCGCTCGCCCAGGATTTCGCGCCGTCGCACTTCCACGCACCGGGCGTGCTGCTATGGCGTTACCTCGGCGGCCCGTGGGAGCGGGTCGCGACCATCGCATTCGGGGATGCGGCATGAGACTGCCTGGTTTCGCGCGCAGCGGCGGCGGCGCCTTGTGGCGCGGCTCGTCCGCCGTATGGCTTCGGCTGCACCTCAACGAGGTCGGGCCGCTGGTCTCGCTGCTTCTCGTCAGCACCCTCGGCTACGGCTTCTTCGCGCTGGCCCGCGAGGTCGGCGAAGGCTCGACCGCCGCCCTCGACCGCAAGATCCTGCTGGGACTGCGCAACCCCGCCGACATCTCCGACCCGCTCGGGCCGGCTTGGCTGGAGGAGGCGATGCGCGACATCACCGGCTGGGGCAGCGTCGTCACCATCGTGTTCCTCACGGCGGCCGCGGTGATCTATCTCGCCCTGGCAGGACGGCAGCGGGTCGCGGTGTTCGTGCTCGCCGCGGTCGGCGGCGGCGAGGCGGTCTCGACCGTGCTCAAGCTCTTCTATCACCGCCCGCGGCCCGACCTCGTGCCGCACGGCATGGAGGTGTTCACGGCGAGCTTCCCCTCCGGCCACGCGATGATGTCGGCCATCGCCTACCTGACGCTCGCGACGCTGCTCGCCCGCGTCGAGCGCCGGCGCAGCGTCAAGGCCCTGCTGCTGGCGCTCGGCATCGCCATGACGGTCCTGGTCGGCGTGAGCCGGGTCTATCTCGGCGTGCACTGGCCGAGCGACGTGCTGGCCGGCTGGTGCGTGGGCGCCGCCTGGGCCGCCCTGTGCTGGTTCGTCGCGCTTCAGCTCCAGCGCCGGGGCGAGGTGGAGGACCCCGACCCCACCCCCGCGTCGACCGGCCCCGGTCAGATCAAGGGAACCACCTCGACGGGCTGACGCGTTCCGGCCTCGTGTTTCAGAGAGGCCGGACGCCCTTCATGAGTGACGATCTCCGACTATCCCGGCGCCTCCTCCTCGCGGGGGGCGCCGGCCTGACCGGCGCGGCACTGGGCCTCGGCGGGAATGCGCGGGCCGCCTCCGGGCCGCCGGCGCCTTCGGTGCCCGCCGATACCGGCGCGGTCCAGGACGGGCGGATCGTCTTTCCGAACTGGCGCGATGACGGCGACGCCCCACCCCCACCACCGCCTGCGCCGATGCCGCCCTCCGAACGGGTCGGCTTCGCCATCGTCGGGCTCGGGCGGCTGAGCCTCGAGGAAATCCTGCCGGCCTTTGGCGAGGCCAAGAAGGCGCGGGTCGTGGCCCTGATGTCCGGCTCGGCCGACAAGGCGAAGCTGACGGCGGCGCAGTACGGCATCCCGGCCGACGCGGTCTACAGCTACGACCAGTGGGACCGGCTGAAGGCCAACCCGGCGGTCAAGGCGGTCTACATCGTCACCCCGAACGGCCTGCACCGGGACAACGTCCTGGCCGCCGCGGGCGCGGGCAAGCATGTGCTGTGCGAGAAGCCGATGGCGAACAGCTCGGCCGAGGCGCAGGAGATGGTCGAGGCCTGCGCCAAAGCCGGCGTCAAGCTGATGATCGCCTATCGCTGCCA